>NC_008786.1:4885332-5566749 GCF_000015565.1 Verminephrobacter eiseniae EF01-2 | reverse complement strand
TTTAAGGAAACCACAGCATGAAACGCACCTATCAGCCCTCCAAGACGCGCCGCGCGCGCACCCATGGCTTTCTCGTGCGCATGAAGACCCGGGGCGGGCGGGCCGTGATCAACGCGCGCCGCGCCAAGGGCCGCAAGCGCTTGGCCGTCTGAGGTCGCCGCTGTCGGTCTACGCCTGGCCCCCGGTCTGCCCGTCAGGTTCCGGTCTCGATCGGCGCAGCATGCAACGGCTGAAAACCCGTGCGCAGTTCCAGGCGGCGATGACAGGGGGCACGGTCGCGCGCACCGCGCATTTTGCGCTGCACCGGCTGGCGCTGGATATGCCGACGCCGCCAGCCCGGCCGGCCCTGTTCGCCGTGCCCGGCGTCTGGCTCGGGGTCGTGCTGCCCAAGCGCTGGGCGCGCCGCGCCGTGACACGCAACGCCATCAAGCGACAGATCTATACCGTGGGCGCTCTGTTCGAGACGCGGCTGGCGCAGGCCGCCCATGTGGTGCGCTTGCGCAGCGCCTTTGACCGCCAGCAGTTCGTCAGCGCCCGATCCGAGCCGCTGCGGCAGGCCGTCCGTGCCGAACTGGTGCAGCTTTTTGGCCAGGCCGCGCGATGATGCAGCGCCTGCTCATCGCCGTGGTTCGGGGCTATCGGTTCTGGCTCAGTCCCTGGCTCGGCTCGGCCTGCCGGTTCGAGCCGAGCTGCTCGCGCTACGCGCTACAGGCGCTGGCGCAGCATGGCGCTGCGGCCGGTAGCGTTCTGACGTTGCACAGGCTGCTACGCTGCCACCCCTGGTGTGACGGGGGCCATGATCCGCTTCCGCAGGCATTGCCGCGCAGCCTGCGGCTGTTCTCTCGGCTCGGCCTGCCGCTTGCGTCCGCACGCGCCCAACCATCTTCAGCAAAGAAGTCTTCATGAACGACATTCGCCGCTCCGTCTTGTGGGTGATTTTTGGCTTTTCCATGATTTTGTTGTGGGACAAGTGGCAAGTGCATAACGGCAACAGGGCCCTGTTTTTCCCCGCCCCTGCGCCGACTGCGCCTGCCGCCAGCGCAGGCGCCAGGCCGGCCAGCGCAGATGCGGCCCATGTCCCGGCGCCTGCCGCCGGCGCATCCCCGGACGCCGTGCCTGGTCAACCCGCAGTGTCCGGGCAGCCCGCCGCAGTCCCTGTCGCGCGCGAACGGGTGCAGGTCCAGACCGACCTGTACCGCCTGACTTTTGACAGCCAAGGCGGCTCGCTGACCCATGCCGAACTGCTCGAACATGCCGACATGGCCGACAAGACCCGGCGCTTCCTGCTGCTCGACGAAAGCGCGCAGCGCGTCTATGTGGCGCAGACGGGGCTGATCGGCGGCAGCTTTCCCACGCACAAGACGCCGATGACGGCGCTGCCCGGCCCGCGCGAACTGGCCGAGGGCGCGAACGAGCTGGCCATCCGCTTCGAGTCGCCGAGCCAGGGCGGCCTGAAGCTGGTCAAGACCTGGACCCTCCGGCGCGGCAGCTATGCGATTGCCGTCCGGCATGAGGTGGTCAACACCGGCAGCGCTACCGTGTCGCCACAGTTGTATCTGCAACTGGTGCGCGACGGCAACAAGCCGCCCGGAGAGTCCTCGTTTTATTCCACCTTCACCGGCCCTGCGGTCTACACCGACGCCAAGAAGTACCAGAAGATCGAGTTCAAGGACATAGAAAACGACAAGGTCGATATCCCCAAGGAGGCGCCCGACGGCTATGTCGCGATGGTGCAGCATTACTTTGCCACGGCCTGGCTGCTGGCCGATGGGGTGCAGCGCCAACCGTTCACCCGCAAGGTCGACACCAACCTGTACTCGGTGGGCATGCTCACGCCGCTGGGCAGCATCGCGCCCGGTGCCAGCCGGACGCTCGACGCCCGCCTGTTCGCCGGCCCGCAGGTCGAAACCATGCTGGAGACCCTGTCCCCCGGGCTGGAACTGGTCAAGGACTACGGCTGGCTGACCATCCTGGCCAAGCCGCTGTACTGGCTGCTCGAACAGTTGCACAAGCTGCTGCGCAACTGGGGCTGGTCCATCGTCGGTCTGGTGTTGCTGCTCAAGATCGCGTTCTATTGGCTCAATGCCAAAGCCTACGCCAGCATGGCCAAGATGAAGGCCATCAATCCCAAGATCATGGAGATGCGCGAGCGCCTGAAGGACAAGCCGCAACAGATGCAGCAGGAGATGATGCGCATCTACCGCGAGGAAAAGGTCAACCCGATGGGGGGCTGCTTTCCGATCGTGATCCAGATTCCGGTGTTCATCGCGCTGTACTGGGTGCTGCTGTCCAGCGTGGAGATGCGCAACGCGCCGTGGATCGGCTGGATCCATGATCTGTCCACACCCGACCCGCTCTTCATCCTGCCGCTGTTGATGACGGCCAGTTCACTGTTGCAGACGGCGCTGAACCCGGCGCCGCCCGATCCGATGCAGGCCAAGATGATGTGGTTCATGCCGCTGATCTTCAGCGTGATGTTTTTCTTCTTCCCGGCCGGCCTGGTGCTGTACTGGCTGACCAACAACATCCTGTCGATTGCGCAGCAGTGGATCATCAACACCCGCATGGGCGTGCCGCCGCAGTTCAATCTGCCCAAGTTCCGGTGAGGCGGCATGACCCCATCGTGGCCATCGCCAGCGCTGCCGGACGCGGGGCGATCGGCATCGTGCGGGTCTCGGGCAACGCGCTCGGCGCGCTGGCGCAGGCCCTGTGCGGGCGCGCGCTCCAGCCGCGCATGGCGACCTACCTGGCTTTTCGCGACGCCCGGGGGCAGCCCATCGACCAGGGGCTGGCGCTGTACTTTCCAGGCCCGCACAGCTACACCGGCGAAGATGTGCTGGAGTTGCAAGCCCATGGCGGGCCGGTGGTGCTGCAACTGCTGCTGGCGCGCTGCCTGGAGGCCGGCGCCGGCGCTGATCCGGCCACCGGGCGGCCCTGCCTGCCCGGGCTGCGGCTGGCGCAGCCGGGAGAGTTCACCGAGCGCGCCTTCCTCAACGACAAGATCGACCTGGCCCAGGCCGAGGCCATTGCCGACCTGATCGACGCCAGCACCGAGGCGGCGGCGCGCAGTGCCAGCCGGTCGCTCAGCGGGGCCTTTTCCGCCGGAATTCATGGCCTGTGCGATGCGCTGATAGCGCTGCGCACGTTGGTCGAGGCCAGCCTCGACTTTCCGGAAGAGGAGACCGATTTCCTGCACCAGGCCGACGCGCGCGGACAACTGTCGAGACTGCGGCAAGCGCTGGGCGCGGTGCTGCAACAGGCGCGCCAGGGCGCATTGCTGCGCGATGGCATCGAGGTGGTCATTGCCGGCCAACCGAATGCGGGCAAGAGCTCGCTGCTCAACGCGCTGGCCGGGGCCGAGTTGGCCATCGTCACGCCGGTGGCGGGCACCACCCGCGACAAGGTGCAGCAGACCATACAGATCGAGGGCGTGCCGCTGCGCATCATCGACACGGCCGGCTTGCGCGCCAGCGACGATGAGGTCGAACGCATCGGCATCGCGCGCAGTTGGGAGGCGATGGCCGCTGCCGATGCCGTGCTGTTCCTGCACGACCTGGCGCGCGCGCAGACGCCAAAATACATCGCTGACGACGCCGAAATAGAACGCGCGCTGGCCCGGAAGCTGCCTCCAGGCGTTGCCGTGATCGATGTCTGGAACAAGCTCGACTGCGTTGCCGCTCCGGCCGAATTGGCCGCACCGACCGCACCGACCGAATCGGCCGCCGTACCCCCCGCATCCGCCCGCCCTGCACCTGCCCCGCGCCCGGCGGTGCAACTGTCGGCCCGCACCGGTCAGGGGCTCGATGGCTTGCGGCGCATCCTGCTGGAGGTGGCGGGCTGGCAATCGGTCCCCGAGGGCATTTGCATCGCCCGCGCCCGGCATGTCCAGGCGCTGCAAATGGCGGCGGCCCATTTGGAGCAAGCCGCAGACCAGTTGCAGGCCCGGGGTGCGGCGCTGGAACTGCTGGCCGAAGAACTGCGGCTGGCGCAAAACGCGCTCGACAGCATCACCGGCGCGTTCACCAGCGACGACCTGCTCGGGGCCATCTTCGCGCGCTTTTGCATCGGCAAATAGGGGTCAGGCTGCTGCGACCAGCGCCTGGGCGGCAGCCCCCGTCAGCGCCGCAGACAGCGCATCGAGCAAGGCCGATTCCAGGTTCCAGCAATGCCAATACAGCGCAATCGGCAACGACCTGCCGGGCGCCAGGTCGACCATGCTGCCGTCGGCCACCGGGCCACGGGCCAGTAGTTCGGGCACCACGCCCACGGCCCAGCCTGCGGCCACGGCGCGCATCTGTGCCTCCGACCCCGGCACGAACAATTGATTGAGCGCCACGCGCCTGAGCCCGAACGCGCGCGCCACGAACTCGGCGGCCATGTCGTCCTTGCGGTTGAACGACAGAAACGACACCGCCCGGAAGTTATGGGCGCTCAGCCCCTGCGGCAGGTGCTGCTGCGCGTAGCCCGTCGCCGCCACGGCCACGTAACGCATGGCCCCCAGCGGCACCATCTTGCAACCGCGCAAAGCCTGGCGCAGCGTGGTCACGCAGCCGAGCACCTGGCCGCTGCGCAGCCATTCCTGGGTGAAGTCCTGGTCATCGACGATGATCTCCAGCGGCAGACGCTGCTGCACCAGAGCGTGCAACGCGCCCATGGCCCAGGTGGCAATGCTGTCGGCGTTGATGGCGATCGCGATGCGCTCGTCCTCGCGCGTGCCAGCGGGGGCGCTCGGGGCCAACTCTTGCAAGTCGCGCTCCAGGCCGGCGCGCAGCAGCCGCAACTGCTTGGTGTGCTTGAGCAGCAACTGCCCGGCCGGGGTGGGCCGCAGCGGCCGGCTGCGCACGATCAGCACCGAGCCTACCTGGGCCTCCAGCACACGCAAGCGCTGCGACACCGCCGACTGCGTGACATTCAGGCGCTGCGCGGCACGCTCGAAACCGCCCTCTTCGACGATGGCGGCCAGGCATTCCAGCGCGGCGGGATCGTAGCTGCTCATGGTCCTTGAACGTGCTCGGCAAGCCTTGCCGCGTGCGTGCTTGTATTAGGTTTGTATTAGATGTGCTGATGATTTTTGAAGAAGTTTAATCCCGCTGTTGCTGGCGCGCGATCGGGCGCACACTGCGCGCGATGAAAACCATCGTTCTGGGCGCCGGCATCATCGGCATCAGCACCGCCTGGCAGTTGCTCGAGCGCGGCCACGAAGTCACCGTGGTCGAGCGCCAGCCCGACGCTGCGCTGGAGACCAGTTTTGCCAATGCCGGACAGATCTCGGTGAGCTACTGCGAGCCTTGGGCCAACCGCTCTGCGCCGCTCAAGGCGCTCAAGTGGATGTTCGACAAAGAGGCCCCGCTGCTGCTGCGCCCGCAGCTCGACTGGCAGCAATGGCGCTGGGGCCTGCAATTTCTGGCCCAGTGCAACGACGCGGCGTTCGAGCGCAATGTGGCGCAGATCGTCGCGCTCGGCGCCTACAGCCATGCCGCGCTCAAAGAAGTGGTGCAGGCCACGGGCATCGAGTACCACCGGCTCGAACGCGGCATCGCCCATTTCTACACCGACCAGAAGTCGCTCGATGCCGCCGGCCAGGCGGTGCAACTGATGCGCAGGCATGGCGTGCAGCGCCGCCTGGTCAGCCGCGATGAACTGCTGCAGATCGAGCCTGCGTTCAAAGCCTATGGCGCGCACATCGCCGGCGGCACTTACACCAGCAGCGATGAAAGCGGCGACGCCCATGTCTTCACGCAAGCGCTGGCCCGGCGTTGCGCCGCGCGCGGCGCGCAGTTCCTGTACGGCCATGAGGTGCGGCAGTTGCACAAGACCGGGGATGCGATCGATTCCGTCACCGTCATGCCGCAACCCTCCGGCGCCGGCGCCGGCAAAGCGTTCATCGTGCAAGCCGACGCCATCGTCGTCGCATGTGGCTCGTACAGCGCGCCGCTGCTGCGCAGCGTGGGTGTGGATTTGCCGATCTACCCCGGCAAGGGCTACAGCGCCACGTTCCCGTTGCTGCGGCCTGAGGCTGCGCCTTGGGTGTCGACCATCGACGACGGGCGCAAGATCGCGCTGACCCGCCTGGGCGACAGGCTGCGCGTGGCCGGCACCATCGAGCTGGGCGGCTTCGACCTGACGCTCGACAGCGCCGTGGCCAAGGCGCGCTGCCACATGCTGTCGCGCCGCATCGAAGAAATCCTGCCCGGCGTGTGCGACACCCGCAATCCCGGGCAGGGCGGCAACCCGCAGTACTGGTGCGGCCTGCGCCCGGCCACGCCGAGCAACATCCCGTTCATCGGCCAGACGCGCCTGCGCAAGCTGTGGGTGAATGCCGGCCACGGCACGCTGGGCTGGACCCATGGCGCCGGCTCCGGCAAGGCGCTGGCCGAACTCATCAGCGGCGAGCAGCCGGCGCTGAACTTCGGCTTCCTCGGTCGGGCGCAATCCCCCCGCGCCCCCTTCGACGCCTCGGGGGCGACGACCTGACGAAGCCGGTCGCGCAGCGGCCTGCGCTGGCGTAAAACGCGGCCGTCGTGCGGCACTGCCCGCCCGCCCGACCGACCGACGGATTGCGCCGCCGCGTCGATCGCGCACGGCGAGGCCCCGCACCCGTCGCCGGGGCGGTGGCGCGGCAGCCCCGCCACGGCACTTGGGCGGGCCGGCGCTGATAATGGCGGCATTCCTGCCTGCCCGCCTACCTGCTTGGCTGCCCGCCAGCGCACCACCGTCGCCGCCGTTTTCGTGAACCGCTCCTGCTCCCACCCTGCTCTGGCTCAGCCGCCGAGTTTTTCCCCCCGCGAGTTCCGAGACGCCCTGGGTATGTTTGCCACGGGCGTGACCATCGTGACTGCCCGCAATGCGGCGGGCAAGTTGGTTGGGTTGACGGCCAGTTCCTTCAATTCGGTGTCGCTGGAGCCGCCGCTGGTGCTGTGGAGCCTGGCGCATGGCGCCAGCACCATGCCGGTCTTTGCCAACGGCTCGCACTACGCCATCCATGTGCTGGCGGCAGACCAGAAGGCCCTGGCCCAGCGCTTTGCCACCCGCGGCATCGACCGCTGGGCCGGTCTGGAACACCGCCCCGGCATCCACGGCGCCCCGCTGCTGGCCGGTGCGGCGGCCACGTTCGAGTGCTTCAACCGCAGCCGGCACCAAGAGGGCGACCACATCATCTTTGTCGGCGAGGTCGAGCGCTGCGCGCACCGCCAAGGCGTACCGCCGCTGCTGTACCACGGGGGCAAGTTCTACACCGAGCATCCGCTGTGAGGCCGCGCGCGGCCCGCGCTCACCCGCAGGCGCCGAGTTGGCCGCATTGGGTGCAGTAGTCGCAGCCGTCCTTGCGGATCACGGCATGGGCGCCGCATTCGTTGCATTTCTTGCCGATCATGGCCTGCGGCACGGGCAGGGGGGGCGCCGGTTCGTCCAGCGGCAGCCGTTGCTGCACCGGGTCGCGCACGCGGCGCGCCAGGATGTTCTGGATCGCATAGGCCATGGCCGCCACTTCGGAGTCGTGCCACATCGGCACCAGCGTGCCGTCGTCCTTGCGGTGGCTGCCCAGGCGCACCGGGCCCCGGTCCCAGGCCACCTTGCGCATGTCGCCGAGCGCGCGCTCCAGAAAGCCGCCGCGCGCTGCCAGCGACAGCATGCGCATGCTCGACGTGATCCACTGCTGGGATTCGCCGCTTTGGCCCACCGGCATGAAAAACTCGATGGCCCGGTCGACGCTGCCCTGGCCCGTGGCAACGGGCAGGAACGAGACGATCAGGTACAGCGTCTTGTGGCCTTCCTGCGTCCAATACTCCAGTTTCTCGGCCACTGCCGGCAGACCGCCCTGCGGCCGGCTTTCGATCACGGCGCGCATCGGATCGACCGGGGGCACCGCAGGCGCTGCCGCTGGTGCAGCAGGTGACGCAGCCGGGACCGTAGCCGGGGCCGCATCGGTCTCCAGCACCGCGCCCAGGATGGCATTGGGCCGGTAGGTCGCCAGGCCCTTGAGCCGCGCGCGCCAGGCTTGCAGGTACAGGTCTTTGAAGTCTTCGTAGGGGTAGTCGACAGGAATGTTGACCGTCTTGGAGATGGCCGTATCGACCCAGGGCTGCACCGCCTCCATCATCGCAATATGCGCCTGGACGGGCATGTCCAGGGCCGAGACGAAATAGTCCGGCAGGGCCTGCGCATCGCCGCCGAGTTCGCGGTACAGGCGCCAGGCATGGTCTTGCACCGCGTACTCGGTGCTGCCGCCGTCGGCCGCGCGTTTTTTGCGCTTGTAGGTCCACGCGAACGAAGGCTCGATGCCGTTGGAGGCGTTGTCGGCAAAAGCCAGGCTGACGGTGCCGGTGGGGGCGATCGACAGCAGATGGCTGTTGCGGATGCCATGCTGGCGGATCGCGGCCTTGAGCGCCTCGGGCAGGCGGCTGGCAAAACGGCCCTCGGCCAGGTACGGCCCGGCAGAAAAGTGGGGGAAGGCCCCTTTCTCGCGTGCCAGGTCGACCGACGCGCGATAAGCGGCATCGCGCATGCACCGGGCAATGCGCACCGCCATGGCGCGGCCCTCGGGCCGGTCGTAGCGCAGGCACAGCATGGCCAGCGTGTTGCCCAGGCCGGTAAAGCCCACCCCGATGCGGCGCTTGGCCATGGCCTCCTCGCGCTGCTGCGGCAGCGGCCAATAGGTCAGGTCGAGCACATTGTCCAGCGCCCGCACCTGCAACGCCACGGCCTGCGCGAAAGCCTCGAAGTCGAAAGCCGCGGCACCGCCAAAGCCAAAAGGGTGGCGCACGAAGCGGGGCAGGATGACGGGGCCCAGGTCGCAGCAGCCATAGGCGGGCAGGGGCTGCTCGCCGCAGGGGTTGGTGGCCGTGATGGTCTCGCAGTAATGTAGGTTGTTGTCCTCGTTGATGCGGCCCAGGAACAGGATGCCCGGCTCGGCATAGTCGTAGGCCGAACGCATGATGCGCTCCCACAGCGCGCGCGCCGGCACGCTGGCATAGACCCACTGGCCGTCGGCGCGCTGGTGCGCGCCCTGGGCCAGCAAGGCGGCGCCGGGGCGGGCCTTGTGCACCAGATCCCAGGCAGCGTCGTCTTGCAGCGCCTGAATGAACGCATCGGGCACGCTCACCGACACATTGAAGTTGTTCCACCGGCCCGGCTGGCGCTTGGCGCTGATGAATTCGTGCACATCGGGGTGGTCTATGCGCAGCACGCCCATTTGCGCGCCCCGGCGCGCGCCGGCGCTCTCCACGGTGGCGCAGGACTGGTCGAACACGTTCATGTAGCTGCAAGGCCCCGAGGCCATCGACGCCGTGGCCATGACCCGCGCGCCCTTGGGCCGGATGCGCGAGAAGTCGTAGCCCACGCCGCCGCCGCGCCGCATGGTCTCGGCCGCCTCGCGCAGCGCCTCGTAGATGCCGGGAAAGCCGTCCTCGTCCTGGCCCTGTATGCAGTCGCCCACCGGCTGCACGAAGCAGTTGATCAACGTGGCCTGGATGTCGGTGCCGGCGGCGCTCATGATGCGGCCCGCGCCAATCGCTCCGGCTTGCAGGTTGGCCAGGAACAGGGCCTCGTATCGGCTGCGCAGTTCCGGGGCTTCCACCGACGCCAAGGCCCGCGCCACGCGCTGGTAGAGCATTTGCGCCGTGGTTTCACCGGGCTTGAGGTATTTCTCGCACAGCACATCCTGGCTGATGGGCTGCAAGCCGAGGTCGGGACAGGGTTGGGGTTCGCGTTGCATGGGGGGCAGATGGTTCGGGGTTCATTCCATTCCTGAATCGTTCGTGAACGCGAAGGCGCAGCGCAGACAGTACAGATGTACGGCAAGCGACGCCGACACAGTGCACGGATGCTTCAGGAATGGAACCAGACCGGGCTTGGCACCCGGCCGGGCGCTTTCGGCAAAGGTCAAACCGTACCATACGGCGGCCCGGTGACCCCGGGCGGAGGATTGCCGTCGCACCGCTGCCGAGCCTGTCGCGTTGGAGACAACGAACGATGAGACCTTGGTTTGCGTGTTTCGTCCGGACGATCGGGCGCCGGTTTTGGCGCCGGTGGGAAAGGGCCGCCTGCCAGCGCACCGCTGCCGTGGCCTTGCCCTGGACCGATGCCGCCGGCCCCCGCCGGGTTCTGCGGGGGGGCTACGAACGGCTAGTGTCGCGTCACCGATCAGATGTCGTAGGCTGCGCGCAGCCATCGGAGCGCAGCGCAAGGCGCATCGCTTGCCCATACCGAGCTGTATTGGCAAGCGATGCAACGCCGCGATGCGCTTCGATGGCCAGCGCAGACCGACAGATGACCGGTGACGCGACACTACGGCTTGTCGCCGCCCGGGATCTTGCCTTCCACGCCCTTGACGTAAAAGTTGATGCCGCCCAGGAATTTGTCGTCGGCCACGGCGTCCGTTGCCAGCACGGGCTTGCCGTCCTGGCCCAGGATCGGGCCTTTCCAGATCTGGTAGCTGCCGTCGGCCAGGCCCTTTTTCACGGCGTCGACCTTGGCCCGGGTTTCGGCGGGCACGTCATCGGCGATCGAGACGATGTCGATCGCGCCTTCCTTGACGCCCCACCAGCTTTGGCCCGTGGCCCAGGTGCCTTCGAGCGCATCCCGGGTGGCCTTGACATAGTAGGGGCCCCAGTTGATCACGGCCGATGCCAGGTGGGCCTTGGGGCCGTAGGCGGTCATGTCGGAGTCCCAGCCAAAGGCGCGCTTGCCCTTGTCCTGCGCGGTCTTGAGCACGGCGGCCGAGTCGGTGTTCTGGAACAGCACATCGGCACCGCCGTTGATCAGCGTGGTGGCGGCCTCGGTTTCCTTCGGGGGGCTGAACCATTCGTTGACCCACACGACACGGGTCTTGATCTTGGGGTTGACCGATTGCGCCCCGAGCGTGAAGCTGTTGATGTTGCGCAGCACTTCGGGAATGGGCACCGAGCCGACCACGCCGAGCTGGTTCGTGCGGGTCATCGCGCCGGCGATGATGCCCGCCATGTACGCGCCTTCGTAAGTGCGGCTGTCATAGGTGCGCATGTTCTCGGCGGTCTTGTAGCCCGTGGCATGCTCGAACCGGACGCCCGGGTTGTCTTGCGCCACCTTGAGCATCGGCTCCATGTAGCCGAAGGTGGTGCCGAATATCAGCTGGTTGCCCTGGCCGACCAGATCGCGCAGCACGCGGTCGGCGTCGGCCGACTCGGGCACGCTGTCGACGAAACTGGTGGCCACCTTGTCGCCGAACTCCTTTTCGATGGCCTTGCGGCCGTTGTCGTGCGCAAACGACCAGCCCCCGTCCCCCACCGGGCCGACATAGGCAAAGGCGATCTTCAATGGCTCGGGCTTGGGCGCCGGCGCCTGTGCCACAGGGGCCGGTGCCGGGGCCGGTTCTTCCTTCTTGCCACAGCCCGTCAGGGCGGCCGCAGCGGCGGCAAAGAGCGCCGCCAGTTCGCAGCGTTTGCGCAGATCAGTCATATCGGATCCTTCTTCAGAACATCAGGGGTTGAAACACCGGCAAAAGCGGGGGGGGGGGGGATTATCAGCCGGGATGGAACGGCTTGCCGAGGGCCGCCGGCATGTTGGCGCGGATCCAGGCCGGGTTGCGCGAGATCAGCGCCAGCACCACGATGGTGGCCAGGTACGGCAACATGCTCAGCCACTGGCTCGGCAGTTGCACGCCGCTGGCTTGCAGATGAAATTGCAGCATGGTCACGCCCCCGAACAGGTAGGCGCCGAGCAGCACCCTGGCCGGGCGCCAGGTGGCGAAGGTGGTCAGTGCCAGCGCGATCCAGCCCCGGCCGGCGACCATGCCTTCGACCCATAGCGGGGTGTAGACGATGGCCGCATAGGCCCCGGCCAGCCCGCACAGCGCGCCGCCTGCCAGCACGGCGGCCAGCCGGATGCGGCGCACCGGGTAGCCCAGGGCATGGGCGGACTCGGGCGCTTGCCCGACCGCGCGCAGCACCAGCCCGGCGCGCGTGCGGTACAAGAACCAGACCAGCCCCGCCGCCAGCAACATGCTCAGGTACACCAGCGGGTGCTGGCCAGACAGCGCCGGCCCGAGCAGTGCGATGTCGGCGAGCCAGGCGATGCCGTAGCGGGGCAACTCGGGCAGCCTGGCCTGCACGTAGGCGATGCCGGCAAACGCCGAAAAGCCGGCGCCGAACAGGCTCAGCGCCAGCCCCGTGGCGTATTGGTTGGTGTTGAGCCAGATCACCAGCAGGCCAAACAGGGCGGCCAGCAAGGCGCCTGCGGCCATGCCGGCGGCAAAGCCCAGCCAGGGGTTGGCCGTGTGCACCACGGTGGCAAAGCCGGCCAGCGCGGCGCACAGCATCATGCCCTCGGCCCCCAGGTTGACGATGCCGGCCTTTTCGTTGATCAACAGCCCCAGGGCGGCCAGCGCCAGCACGGTGCCGGCGCTCAGCGTGGCGCCAATCAGCAGGGCGTAGGATTGCATCTTCAGTGCTCCGGAACGCATGAAACGCATGCAATGGGCAACCGGCGCAGCCCGGGCCAGGCAGGCAGCGCAGCCGGCGTCGCCGGGCCGCAGGCGCGGGGCGGGCGCGCCATTTCAGGCACCGCCTTTGGCGCCTGCGCCCCGGCGCACGCGGTATGCGATCAGCGTGTCGCAGGCCAGCAGCGTGAACAGCAGCAGCCCCTGGAACACGCCGGTGAGCGATTTGGGCAGCCCCAGGCGCGATTGCGCCAGCTCGCCGCCGATGTAGAACATGCTCATCAGCAGCGCCGAGACCATCATGCCCGCCGGGTGCAGGCGCCCGACGAAGGCCACGATGATCGCGGCAAAGCCGTAGCCCGCCGGCACATGCGGCGTGAGCTGGCCAATCGGGCCGGCCACCTCCAGCGCGCCCGCCAGGCCGGCCGCGCCGCCGGAGATCAGCAGCGCCGTCCACAGCGCCCGGCGCGGGCAAAAGCCGGCGTAGCGGGCCGCTGCCGGCGCCAGCCCGCCCACTTGCAGCGCAAAGCCGGCACGGGTGCGAAACAAATACACCCACAGCGCCGCCGCCCCGGCCAGCGCCAGCAGCAGGCCGATCGTCATGCGCGAGCCTGGCATCAGCCGCGGTATCTGCGTGCCTTTGTCAAACATCCGGGTCTGCGGAAAGTTGTAGCCCAGCGGGTCTTTCCAGGGGCCATAGACCAGATAGCCCAGCACCAGCGCGGCCACGTAGACCAGCATCAGGCTGACCAGGATTTCGTTCGCATGGAACCGGTCGCGCAACAGGGCCACCAGCGCCGCCCAGGCCATGCCGCCCAGCACGCCGGCGAGCAAGATGGCCGGCCAGATCCAGGCGCCCGTGCGCTGGTTGGCCAGCAGCGCCACGCCGCCGGCGGCGACGGCGCCGATCACGTACTGCCCCTCGGCGCCGATGTTCCAGACGTTGGCGCGAAAGCACAGGGCCAGCCCGAGCGCGATCAGCAGCAGCGGCGTGGCCTTGACCATCAACTCGCCGAGCGCATAGCGCGACTTGAGCGGCTCCCAGAAGAACAATTGCAGCCCGCGCACCGGGTCCTTGCCCAGCGCGATGAACAAGGCCGTGCCGATCAGCACCGTCAGCGCCAGCGCCAGCAGCGGCGAGCCATAGCTCCAGAGCCGGGAGGCTTCGGGGCGCGGCTCCAGCCTAAACATGCGGCACCTGCCGTGCCGGCGCCGGCGCCGGAGGGGTTTGCATATCGGCCTGCCACAGCCCGCTCATCCATGCGCCGATGCGCTCGACCGTGGCCTGCCCGCGCGGCACCGGGGGCGACAACTGCCCCTTGGCCAGCACTTGCAGCCGGTCGCAGAGGTCGAGCAATTCGTCCAGGTCTTCGCTGACCACCAGCACCGCGCAGCCGGCCTCGCGCAGCGCCAGGATGGCGCCACGGATCTGCGCGGCGGCCCCCACGTCCACGCCCCAGGTCGGCTGCGCGACGATCAGCAGCCGGGGCCGGGCGTCGATCTCGCGCCCGACGATGAACTTTTGCAGGTTGCCGCCCGACAGCGACCTGGCCGCCGCGTCCGGCCCGCCGGCCTGCACGTCAAAGCGCGCCATCAGGGCCTGGGCCTGCCGGCGCAGCGCGCCCAGCCGAATCCAGCCGCCGCCGGCGAGCGCCTCGCTGCGCGTGAGCAGCAGGTTGTGCGCCAGCCCCAGGCTCGGCACGGCGCCACGGCCCAGCCGCTCTTCGGGCACGAAGTGCAGGCCCAGCGCGCGGCGCTCGCGCGGGCCCAGGCGGCCGGCGTCGTGGCCGCACAGTTGGATGCTGGCCGCGTCGGCGCGCGTGTCCTCGCCCGACAGCGCATACAGCAACTCTTTTTGCCCGTTGCCCGAAACCCCGGCAATGCCCAGCACCTGGCCGGCCTGCAAGTCCAATTGCAAGTCGATCAGATCCACGCCGAACGGCTCGGCGCGGGGCAGCGACAAGCCCTGCACGCGCAGCACCGTGGCGCCGGCGGGCCGCGCGCGCGCTGGCAGCGCGGCAGGCTCGGCGCCTATCATCAGCCGCGAGAGCGAGGCCACCGATTCGTGCGCCGGGTTGCACTGCCCCGTCACCCGGCCGCCGCGCAGCACGGTGCAGGCCGTGCACAGCGCCCGGATCTCGTGCAGCTTGTGGCTGATGTACAAGATGCTGCAACCCCGGGCGGCCAACTGGCGCAGCACGACGAACAGCCTGTCTGCCGCCTGCGGCGTGAGCACCGAGGTCGGCTCGTCCAGAATCAGCAGCGCCGGGTCGGCCAGCAGTGCGCGGATGATTTCCACCCGCTGCATCTGGCCGACGCTGAGCGTGTGCACCGGGCGCAGCGGGTCGGTGTCCAGGCCGTACTCGGACGCCTTGGCGCGGATGCGCCCGGTCACTTCGGCCAGCGACAGGCGCTGGTCCAGCCCGAGCCAGACGTTCTCGGCCACCGTCAGGCTATCGAACAGGCTGAAATGCTGGAACACCATCGCAATGCCCAGCGCCCGAGCCTGCTGCGGGTGGCGCAGCCGCACGGCCTGGCCGTTCCAGTGCATGCTGCCCGCGTCCGGCGCCAGCGCGCCGTAGATGATCTTCATCAGCGTGGACTTGCCCGCGCCGTTTTCGCCCAGCACCGCATGAATCTGGCCCGGCTGCACCGTCAGCGACACGCCGCTACAGGCGAGCACGGCCGGGTAGCGCTTGGTGATGCCGGCCAGTTGCAACCGGGCCGGCGCTGCGCGCGCCGGCCCGCAAGGGGGCGGGCAGGGCATGTCCAAGACCTCTCGATGCGCTCGTTGCATATCCGCGTAGAAACTATCGTCAGCCCATGTCAGCTATCGTTTTTGCAGCCGCCTGGCGCGCCGCACCCATGCCGCACAGCGCTGTACTGGGGCCGGGCGGCGCCCGCAGCATCGGGGCGCCGTTGCACATGATATGCAGCGGCGTGAGACACTGGAAAACCCTTGCCAACCGCCTTCGCATTTGTCATGCCAGCACCCCCCTTGCAATTCATCCGACGCGGCCAGCCGGTGGCGTTGCGCAATGTACCACCCGATCGCACGCTGCTGGACCTGCTGCGCGAAGACCTGGGCTGCACCGGCACCAAAGAAGGCTGCGGCGAAGGCGACTGCGGTGCCTGCACCGTGGTGCTGGGCGCAGCGCGGGGCGGCCGGCTGCACTACAGCGCCGTGAACAGTTGCATCCGCCTGGCGCACTCGATCGCCGGCCAGGCGCTGTGGACGGTGCAAGACCTGGCCCAAGACCCGCTCATCTGGCCCGACGGCAACCCGGCGGCCCGCCTGCACCCCGTGCAAGAGGCCATGGTGCAGTGCCATGGCTCGCAATGCGGCTTTTGCACGCCCGGCTTCGTGATGAGCTTGTTCGCGCTGTACCAGAACCACCTGTGCCAAGGCCGGCCCGTCACGCGCGAACTGGCCCGGCAGGAACTCTCGGGCAACCTGTGCCGCTGCACCGGCTACCGCCCGATCCTCGACGCCGCCGAGCAGATGGCCCGCCTGCCTGCGCAGGCGCTCGATGAGCCGGCGTTGCTGCGCAGGCTGGAACACATCGCGCATCCCGAGCCTGCGCCAGCGGGCGGCGAATGCTTTTACCTCGCCCCCACCACCGTGCCGGACTTGCTGGCCGCGCGGGCCGCGTTTGCCGGCGCGCAAATCGTCGCCGGCGCCACCGATGTGGGGCTGTGGATCACCCGGCAGCATCGGCAATACGCGCAGTTGATCGATGTCACCCGCGCCGCGCCATTGCAGCAAATCGTGCAGCACCCGGAGCACATCGCGATCGGCGCCGCCGTCACGCTGACCGATGCGTTCGCCGCGCTGACTGCGCAATGGCCCCAACTGCACCGCTTTGCCACGCGGTTTGCGGCGCTGCCGGTGCGCAATTCGGGCACGCTGGGCGGCAACGTGGCCAACGGCTCGCCGATTGGCGACTCCATGCCGCTGCTGATCGCGCTGCGCGCCCAGGTGGTGCTGGCCAGCACACGCGGCGAGCGCCGGCTGGCGCTGCAAGACTTCTACACCGGCTACCGCCAGACCGTGCTGGCCCCCGACGAACTGCTGCTGCGCATCCTGGTGCCACGCGCTGCGCCTGCGGGCATCGGCACCAGGCAACTGCGGGCCTACAAGGTTTCCAAACGCTTCGACGATGACATCTCGACCGTCTGCCTGGTGCTGAACCTGGACATTGCCGACGGCGCCGTGCAGCGCGCCTGCATCGGCGCGGGCGGCGTCGCCGCCACCCCGGCGCGCGCGCGGCAGACCGAGGCCGCGCTCATCGGCCAGCCATGGAACCCGGCCACCGTTAGCCGAGCCGCCGCCGCATTGCAGGCCGAATTCCGCCCGATCTCCGACATGCGCGCCAGCAGCGCCTACCGCAGCGCAGTGCTGGCCGGCTTGCTGCAACGCTTTTGGCTCGACAGCCAGGAGCGCCCGCACCTGGCCGGACAGCCGCCCCTGCCGCTGAGCCTGGAGGACTTGCGCCCGCACCATCTGGAGACGGTGGCATGAGTGCCGCCCGGCCGCCCGAAGGCGCTCATACCGCAGCCGGAGGCGAAGGTGCTCCATCCTTTGCCGCCCGGCCGCCCGAAGGCGCTCATACCGCAGCCGGAGGCGAAGGTGCTCCATCCTTCGCCGCCCGGCCGCCCGAAGGCGCTCATACCGTAGCCGAAGGCGAAGGCGCAGGCATTCCAGCGAACCCCGGCGTGCCGACCCGGGCCGCGATGGGCCAGTCGCATCCCCATGAAAGCGCCCGCGCCCAGGTCGCCGGCGCGGCCCATTACATCGACGACCTGCCCGAACTCAAAGGCACGCTGTACGCCGCGCCCATCGTCTCCACCGTGGCCCATGGCCGGCTCGATGGCGTTGACGCCAGCGCCGCGATGGCGCTGCCCGGCGTGCGCGCCGTGGTGCTGGCCGCCGATGTGCCGGGCGACAAAATGCTGGCCGCGCCCGAGCGCGACGAGCCGGTGTTCGCCATCGACAGCGTGCAGTTCGTCGGCCAGGTGATCGGCCTGGTGGTCGCCGGCTCGGTGCAGCAAGCGCGCCGCGCCGCGCGCGCCGTCAAACTCGACATCACGGCGCTGCCGGCCATCTTGTCGGTGCCCGATGCGCTGGCGGCCGACAGCCATGTGCTGCCCCCGGTATCCCTGCGCCGGGGCGACGCCGCCCGGGGCCTGGCGCAAGCGCAGCACCGCCTGAGCGGCCGCCTGGAGGTCGGCGGGCAAGAGCATTTCTACCTCGAAGGCCAGATCGCCTACGCCCTGCCGCTGGAGCAGGGGCAGTGGTGCATCCATTCGAGCACCCAGCACCCCGGCCAGGTGCAGCACTGGGTGGCCCAGGCCTTGGGGCTGGAGCGGCACGCCGTGCATGTGCAGTGCCGCCGGTTGGGCGGAGGCTTTGGCGGCAAGGAGACACAGGCCGGGCATCTGGCCGTATGGGCCGCAGTGGCCGCGCACCGGCTCGGCTGCCCGGTCAAGCTGCGGCTGGCCCGCGACGAAGACTTCATCATCACCGGCAAGCGCCACCCGTTCTGCTACCAATACGACGTGGGCTTCGACGACACCGGGCGCATCACCGGCCTGCGGCTGCAAATGGCCGCCAACTGCGGCTTTTCTGCCGACCTGTCCGGCCCGGTGGCCGACCGCGCCCTGTTCCACTGCGACAACGCCTACTACCTGAGCGACGTGGAACTGACCTCCTACCGCTGCAAGACCCACACCCAGAGCCACACCGCCTTTCGCGGCTTTGGCGGGCCGCAGGGCGTGATCGTGATCGAAACCATCCTGGGCGACATCGCGCGCGCGCTCGGGCAGGACGCGCAGGACGTGCGCCTGCGCAACCTGTACGGAGAAGGCCGCAGCGTCACGCACTACCAGATGCCGGTGCAAGACAACATCCTGCCCGCGCTGCTGCCGCAACTGGAGCGCCAGGCCCGCTACCGCCAGCGCCGGCAAGAGATAGCGCACTGGAACGCGCGCAGCCCGGTGCTCAAGCGCGGCATCGCGCTCACCCCGGTCAAGTTCGGCATCAGTTTCACGGCCACGCTGTTCAACCAGGCCGGCGCGCTGGTGCATGTGTACACCGACGGCAGCGTGCAGGTAAACCATGGCGGCACCGAAATGGGCCAGGGCCTGCACACCAAGGTGGCGCAGATCGTGGCCGACGAACTCGGCCTGCCGCTGCACCGGGTGCAAGTCACGGCCAGCGACACCAGCAAAATCCCCAACGCCAGCGCCACCGCCGCATCCAGCGGCACCGACCTGAACGGCCGCGCCGCGCAAATCGCAGCGCGCCAGGTGCGCGACAACCTCGCCGCCTACCTGAGCGCGCTCGACGGCTGCGCCGCGCACGACATCCGCTTCGAGGACGGGCAGGTGCGCACGCCCCGGCAGCAGCGCCGCTTCGACGCCGTGGTGCAAGCCGCCTATGCCCAGCGCATCCAACTGTGGAGCGACGGCTTTTACCGCACGCCCGGCATCCACTACGACAAAGCCACGCTGACCGGCCAGCCGTTTTTTTACTTTGCCTATGGCGCCGCTTGCAGCGAAGTGGTGCTCGACACGCTGACCGGCGAGAACCGGGTGCTGAAGGTAGATATCCTGCACGACGTGGGCCGCAGCATCAACCCGGCCATCGACATCGGCCAGATCGAGGGCGGCTTCGTGCAAGGCATGGGCTGGCTGACCACCGAGCAATTGCAGTGGGACGGACAAGGCCGGCTGACCACCCATGCGCCGAGCACCTACAAAATCCCGACCACCGGCGACATCCCCGCGCATTTCCGGGTCGAACTATGGCCCGAGGCCAACCGCGCAGACACCGTAGGCGCCAGCAAAGCCGTCGGCGAGCCGCCGCTGATGCTGGCCATCAGCGTGTTCGAGGCGCTGCGCAACGCCGTGGCCGCCGGGCGTGGCACAGATGCCCAAGCGCCCGTGGCCCTGAACGCGCCGGCCACTGCAGAAAACCTGCTGCGCGCCTTGTCCGGGCAGTGAGCATATGCAACGCAGGCTGCGACTGCTGCTGCTGCGCCGGCCTTCCTCATGGGTCTGACGGTTTTGTGGACCTGACGGTTTTATGGACCTGACGGGTGGGCCTTGGTTTGCGCGCACACCGCATCCGGCGCCACATCAATCCCGCCCGGCCAGATGACCGCGCCATGTTCGACAAAGACTTGCTCGAACGGCGCCGGGTCGGCCAGCGCCGAAAACACGGCGGCATTCGGAGCATGGACCCAATGCAAAAGGTCCATGATTCCTTGCGTGCCATCGACGAAATGCACGCGAAGCCTGAACTGCATTCATGGGGCTGTGCGGTCAGAGGGGTGTGCTCGCACTTCCCCCTGGAGCCTCGCCCCGGCTGAAACCCGAATGGGTCGAGACAGCTACGCAGGCTCGATGCGCAGCACGGTGGCGGGACAGGTTGCTTTGCAGTCGTAGCGCCAATTCAAAGCGCGACAACTCATCCGGCATGATCTACCGGATTTTGTTGCTCCTTTGGGCCACAATCAGGGCTTCATCGACAGGAGGCCCACCATGGCTGCAACGACATTTGTCCGGGCGCGGATTGATGAAGCGCTAAAAAACGAAGCCGCCGCCGTACTGGCCGGCATGGGCCTTACCGTGTCCGACGTGGTGCGTATCGCACTGACCAGGATTGCGAAGGAAAAGACGCTTCCATTCGAGATGCGTGTTCCTAACAGGCAGACAGCGCAGACACTGGCCAAGAGTGAGCGGGGTGAGGATGTGCACCATGCCAAAGATGCGAATGACCTGTTTGGGCAACTTGGCATCTGATGCGCCAGCCCGGCTATTCCGACCAGTTCAAGCGCGATGTAAAGCGGGCGCAAAAACGCGGCAAGGACATGGGCAAGCTCAAGACCCTGTTGAGCTTGCTCATCGAGGGCAAGCCGCTATCAGCATCCTATCTCGACCACCCACTGAAAGGCGACTGGCGTGGTTTCCGAGATGCACACATTGAGCCTGATTGGCTGCTGATCTACAAGATTGCCGGGGATATTGTGAGGTTTGAGCGCACCGGGCGGCATTCAGACTTGTTTGACGAGTGAGAGCAGTGAACAATCCCATCAGAAGCCAGGCGACTGTTGAATAGCGCCAACCTGTTCGAGTTCTGTCCCGTAAGTTGCTTCGTCGAATGTGACAGTTTCTCCGGGAGTCATCGAACCCATCCCTGTCGTGGTGCGGTGGCGAGCCGGCAGATTTTGCCCATCTGCCGGCTTTTCTTTCTCCGGCCCCGTGCCGCTCAAGCAAACATGACAGCGACACGTTCGACTGGCGCCGCACGGCGAGCCGGCCCGGCGACGATTTGCGCGTCCTGGCCAGGCGGGGTGAGGCCATCGGGTATCTTCGCTGTGCTGATTCTGCGAAACTGGCCGCGCAGCATCCTGGATAGTTTCGCTTGCGGGATGCCGGGAGCGTCAGCGGCCTGCTGCTGGCTCCATGGATGGCTCTCGATGATTTCTGACTACAAGCTACGCTTTGACAAGCATTTCTTGCGCGTCTGCCATGCCCAAAGCGGTGTAAACGCTGCCGGTGGTTTCTTCCATTTCAATCATCTTCGTCATTCTTCATCCTTTTCGTGGGGCGGAGTGGTTCGCCCTGTCCGGGCATTTGCTGATTCCTCAAAATCTCGATGCTCTGTGTCGGGCAGATTTCTTTCAAGTGCCGGTTCATGCGTATCAAATCCTTGAACAGCCTCGGCTTCATTCGTTCACGGCGGGTGGTCAGGTACCACTGTTTATTTTTCGCCCATTTGAATTGGACGATGACGTAGAACCCGTCCGTCGTTTCAGCGACGGTGATTTTATCCAGGGCCTGCTGCTGCACGGCTATTTCCAGATCACCCTCCAAAATGCTGTTGGCGGGACTGCATGGGATTCGGTTCATGGATGCGCTGTCGTTGGATGTGGTCATGTCTGGGACTCTCTTTCTTGAGGGGACCGGGTCGGCGCTAAAACTGGCGCTTGGCCGCTTCCTTGCGATAGGCTTCGTCGCTGTTCAGGCGCTTGCAGGTATCCGCCAGGCCCTGTATCCATTGGGCGGTCGTGCTGCCGGTCGAGTGGTTGGAGTCCTTTTGCTTGCCGGTATGCCGGTTCGCTGAGGTGTGGACGGTGCTTTTCAAGGGCATCGTCAAGGCGCTGTCTGACTCGTTCATGGTTTCCTTCCGATCGGAGTAAATCCAGGTTTTCCCATCCCGTCAATACCTTCGGGCGGGCACGGTTCCGATGGTCGGCAATGTGCAGTTTCACCTTGTCGCCGAAGTGTTTTTGCACGGCAAGGAGGTCATCGGGCAAGCCTGCCAGCATTTCTGCCATCACCTCGATGCCCGCTCCCCGGCCATATTCGTCAAAGCGTTGCCGCGTGCTTTCGAGTGCTTTTTCGGGCCGCGCATGAATGGCAACGATTCGAGGCGTCGAGCCGGCATCGAGCGCCTGCTGCATTTTGGTGACGATGGACGCTGGCCGTGGTATTTGCCCATCGAATATCGCGCGACAGTCTTTGGGGAATTTCCGGTTTTTCGATACCGACGTGGTCTTGCCCGCCCCCGGCACGCCAGTCAGGAAAACGACCTGATCGCGTTTCGGCTCCGAGCCATCCGCCACGGCACGCCGGAACTGCTCGGACGAAAGCACGGCGGCAGGGTTGTGCACGGGCGTGTCGTAGCGATTGCGGCTGTCTTTTGATGCGCCAAACTGCGCAAAGACTTCCTTGAAAAGATCGGCAGAGACATACCGGCCGCCATGGCAACGATCATCCGCCAGACAGGCGCGCAGGAATCGTTCCGGGGCGGCCGGGACGGCCTCGATGACGGCATCCTGCACAGCCTGCTGGTCGGGCTGTTCAAATTCTTTTCTGGTGATGAATTTCAACGCGACCACCTTTTCATTCAGCAAAAAGATCGGCATGCAAACCGGCACGCATGAAGTTGAGAATATCGATATCGGGCTGGCAAATCAGCAGGCAGGCGTCGCCGATGTGACATGCCCGATGGGAGGAAGGCGAAAGGGTGAAGGCGCACGCCAGCGGCTCGTTCCCCTTGGGCGGCGCGGCACTGGCTGCGCCTGTTGCTTCGGGGTGGGCGCTGGCCCTGCCGATCTGCGCGAATGTGCGCGCAACCTTCCTCCTTCCTCCTTCCCGCACCAGCGTCAGAACCAAAACCCGTGTTGCTCCGCCGTGGGCGACTGCCCGACGATGGACAACTGCATTTGCGCTGCAGCGCCGCCGGGGATGGCGATGACGCCATTGGCCTGGCCGTCGGCATCGAACTGCCCGCCATCGGTGATCTGAAAGTCCAGCCGCAATCGATCGCCCTCCATCACCATCTGGCCGCCGTAGGGTGCGCTGGCCAGGTTGACCCAGACACCGGTTTGGTCTTTGACCCAGTACCCGTTGATGCCGCGCGCCGGGTCCACATACAGGCTGAAGCTCTCGCTGCCGCCGGCGGTGGGTATCGTCGCGTCGAAGTGCAGTGTCCCCATCGGCATCTCCAGACCCTTGGGCAAATCGGCGGGGGCCTCGCGCGTGTGGAGCATGTTCGATATCTGCGTCTGGTTGCCGGGTTTGATCTTGCCGTTCTGGCTGCCGGCCACCAGGGTCATGCCGTTGATCGAACTGACTGCCGATTGTTCGCTGTCTTTGATGCCGTCGCCGTTGCCGTCGCCGGCGACGGTGGTGCCATCCGCGCGGGCAAGGCCGTGCGCCGCGTCCTCCTGCTCATTCGATATGCCGTCGCGGTCACCGTCCGGCCGATCGGTCGGCGTCGTCGGTGTCGTCGGCGTCGCGGGAGCGGGCGTGCGGTTGACCACGGATGTGACCGTGAAGTCGCTCACGTCATTGCCGGTGGCGTCCTGTATCGCGTCGGTATCGTTGCCGGTCGTGCGATCCGTGTAGCGGACGGACACCTTATCGCCGGAGCTTACGGCGCGCGCCAGTGTCAGCGTGACGGTTCTGTCCTGTGCGTTCACGCTCACATCCAGCACGCCGATGTCGGCCCCATTGCTGCTCACCGAAAAGGCGTTGATTTCCGGCTTGTTTGCAGCGTCCAGCAGGTTGTCTTCGGCGAAGGTGAGCGTCAGTTCGCGGCCGCGGACCCGGGGGGCGTTGTCGCCTGCGGTGATCAGCACCGGGGCCGTCCTGTCCGTTCCGCTTCTGACGGCCACCGGGCTCGTCGTGCTGGCGGCGTCATTGCCTGTCCGGTCCTGTATGGCGTTGATGGTGTCGCTCGCCGGCTTGGTGTAGGTGACGGTCACTTGCGCGCCCTCGGGCACGGGGGTGCGCAGCGTCAGTATGACGGTCTTGCCCGCTGCGTCCACGGTGACTTCGGTGACTTCGGCGCGAACTCCATTGACGAGCACGGCAAAGGCGCCGGGGCTCGCCTTGTTCTCCGGGTCCAGCGTGTTGGCTTCGGTGTAGGTGAGCGTCAGTTGGGTGCGGGCGGCGCCGGTGATGATGGGGCGGTTGTCGCCCTCGGTGATCAGCACCGGGGCCGTGCTGTCGGGAGCGTTGCGCACGTTGGTCTGCGGGATGCTGGCCGCGTCATTGCCTGCCGCGTCCTGTATGTCGCGCGGGTCGTTGCTGTCGGTCGGGGCGGTGTACGCGACGGTCACGGTCTCGCCGCCGGTCACGGCGCGGGTCAGTATCAGCGTCACGGTTTTGTTCGTTGCACTCACCTCGACCCCGGTGACGGCATTGCGCTCGCCATTGACGAGCACCGTGAAGGCCGTCCCGCCTGGCTTGTGCCCGTCGCGATTGTCCAGCAGGTTGTCTTCGCGGTAGCTGAGCGTCAGTCGGTTGCCGTCGATCCTGGGGGCGTCATCGCCGGTGGTGATCAGTTGCGGGGCGGTCTGGTCCTGTCCGCTGGCCACATCGACCGGCGAGCTGGTGCTGAGGGCGTCGTTGCCAGCCTCGTCCTGTATGACGGTCGTGGTGCCATCGGGCTTGGTGTATCTGACGGTCACGTGCGCACCGAGCGGCACCGGGTCGCGCAGCGTCAGCGTGACGGTTTTGTTCAATCCCACCACGGAAACGTTGGTGACTTCATTGGAGACTCCATTGACGATCACCTCGAAGGCGCTCCCGGGCGCCTTGTTGGATTCATGGAGATTGTTCGCGTCGGTGTAGGTGAGCACCAACTGGTTGCGGGCGTTGTCGGAGATCTTGGGGCGGTGCGTGCCCGTGGTGACCAGCACCGGGGCCGTGTTGTCCACTCCGCTGTCGACGGGGATCGGCCCGGTGCTGGCGGCGTCATTGCCTTTCGCGTCCTGTATGGCGCGGGTGTCGTTGCCGGTGGTCGGGTCGGTGTACTCGACGGTCACGACCTCGCCGCGGGCCACGGCGCGGTCCAGCGTCAGCGTGACGGTTTTGGCCGTTGCATTCACGGCGACGTTGCGGACATTCACTTGGGTGCCGCTGACCATCACCCTGAAGGCCGTCTCGAGTGGCTTGCTGCCGTCGCGATCGTCGAGCAGGTTGGTGTCGGTGTAGGTGAGCGTCAGTTTGTCGTCGACGACCTTGGGGGTGGTGTTGAGGCTCGGGGAGGCGATCTGTTGCAGTTGCGGGGGCGTGGTGTCTTCTCCGCTGTTCACCGTGGTCGCCGGGGTGTTGGCGGCGGGGTTGCCCGCCTTGTCTTGCAGGACATCGCCGGTCGCGGGCTTGGTGTAGGCGACGGTCATCTCCGCACCTCTGGGCACGGGGTCGGTCAGCGTCAGCGTGACGGTTCTGTTCGTTGCATTCACGCTGACTGCGGTGACCTGGTTGTTCGCGCGATTGACGGTCACCGTAAAAGCCCCCGGAACCGGCTTGTGCTCATCGTCCAGCAGGTTGGCTTCGGTGTAGGTGAGCGTCAGTTGGGTACGGGCGTCGCCGGTGACCTCGGGGGCGCCAGCGCCGTTGGTGATCAGCACCGGGGCGGTGCTGTCCGTTCCGCTGGCCACATCGACCGGCGAGTTGGTGCTGGGGGCGTCATTGCCTGCCGCGTCCTGTATCGCACTGGTGTCGTTGGCGCCCGTCGAGGGATCGGTGTAGGTCAGGCGCACTTGCGCACCCACGGGCACGGGGTCGCGCAGCGTCAGCGTGACGGTTTTGTCCGTCGAATTCACCGCGTGGCTGACGATCTCGGCGCGTTCTCCATTGACCAGCACCGTATAGGCATCCTTGAGGCCGGTGGCGTTCCCGTCCATCAGGTTGTCTTCGGTGTACGTGAGCGTCAGTTGGGTGCGGGTGGTGCCGGTGACCGTCGGGGCGCCAGGGCCGTTGGTGATCAGCATCGGGGGCGTGCTGTCCTGTCCGCTGTCCACGCTGAGGTTCGTGATGCTGGCTGCGTCATTGCCCACCACGTCCTGTATCGCGGCGGTGTCGTTGCCGGTCGTCGGATCGGCGTAGGACAGGCGCACGACCGCCCCTTCGGGCACGAGGTCGGTCAGTGTCAGCGTGACGGTTCGGTTCGTCGCATGCACGTTGACTGCGGTGACGACGTTGTTGCGTCCGTTGACGGTCACCGTAAAGGCACCGGGGGCCGGCTTGTTGACCGTGTCCAGAAGGTTCACGTCGCTGTAGCTGAGCGTCAGTTCGCGGCCGCTGACCTTGGGGCGGTCAGCGCCCGTAGTGATCAGCAGCGGGGGCGTGTTGTCGGTTCCGTTGTACACCTCGATCGGCGTCGTGGTGCTGGCGGCATCGTTGCCGCGCGCGTCCTGTATCGCGGCGGTGTCGTCGCCGGCCGTGGGATCGGTGTAGGTCAGGCGCACTCGCGCACCCTCGGCCACGGCGGCGCCGCTGAGCGTCAGCGTGACGGTTTTGGCCGTCCGGTTCACGGTGACATTCGTGACCGTCCTGGGGTCTCCATTGACGGTGACGGAAAAGGCGCTGGGCAGCGGCTTGTTGACCTCGTCCAAGAGGTTCGCTTCGGTGTAGGTGAGCGTCACCTGGGTGCCGTTGCCGGTGACCTGGGGGCGGCGGGCGGCATCGGTCAGATCGGTGATCAGCAGCGGGGGCGTGTCATCGCTGCCGCTGTCCACCGCCGTGAGCGTCTGTGTGGGGGCCGGATTGCCATAGGCGTCCTTGATGCTGCTGCCAGTGGCGGGCTGGGTGTACTGGACGCTCACCTGCGCCCCGGCGGCCACGGCGGAGGTCAGCGCCAGCGTGACGGTTTTGGCCGCCCTGTCCACGGTGACCCCGGTGACGGCGTTGGTCTGCCCATTGACGGTCACCGTAAAGGCATTGTTGCCTGCTCCGCTGTTTGCGTGCAGAAGGTTCGCTTCGTCGTACCTGAGCAGCAACTGGTTGCGGCTGTTGCCGGTGACCTCGGCGCGGTCGATGGTCGGTGGCGTCTCGTCCGGTCCGGTGTTTACCGTCGGCGAGGTCGTGAAACTGGCGGCGTCGGTGCCGCCCTCGTCCTGTATGACGTTGTTGCCGGTGGCTTGCTTGTTGTAGGTGACCTCCACCACCGCGCCGGCGGGCACGGGGGTGGTCAGCTTCAGCGTAACGGTCTTGTTCTGTGGATGCACGACGACTTCGGTGACGGCGTTGGCGACCCCATTGACGGTCACCGCAAAGTCTGCGGCGGCGGCCTTGTTTTGTCCGTCCAGGTTTCTCTCTGCGGAGTACTGGAGCACCAACTCACGGCCGTTGGCCGAGGCGCTGGTGAGCACCGGGGGCGGCGCGGCCGTGTGGTTGACCACGTTCTTTTCGAAGGAGGGCACGTCGCGGCTGGCGCTGTCTTCCAGCGCGCCGCTGCCGGCGTTGCTGTCGGGGTTCGGGTCGGTGTAGCGGATGCTCACCGTCTCGCCGTTGGCCACGGCGCGGTTGAGCGTCAGCGTGAGGGTCTTGTCCGTCGCATTGAAGGCGCCGATGGCCGTGACGCTCAGCGGCTGGCTACCGGAGCCGACGATCAGTTCAAAAGCGCTGTTCGACACGCCGGTCGTGACCAGGTTGCCGACCAGGTCGAAGCGCAGCACCAACTGGTTGCCGCTGACCGTGGCGCCGGTGCACACCGGCGGGGTGTTGTTGGTGACGGCCTGGTTCTGGAAACTGCTCGCGTCGGTGTGGGCAGGGGTCGTGTCCTGTATCACGCCGGAGTCGTCGTTGACGGTGGGGTTCGGGTCGGTGTAGCTGACGGTCACCGTCTCGCCGTGGGCCACGGCGCGGCTCAGTGTCAGCGTGACGGTCTTGTCCGCATTCACCCGGACGCTGTTGACGGTGATGGCGGCGCTGCCGGTGGTGCCGCTGGCCACCGTAAAGCCCGCGTTGCCCGGAGGCAGGGCGGTAGTGTCCAGTCCGTCGGTGGCGGTGAAGGTCACCACCATCTGGTTGCCGTTGACCTCGGCCCTGCTGAACGCCGGGGGCGTCGCGGGCGTGTTGTTGATCGCCGCCATGTCGAAGGAGGGCACATCGCGACCGTCGGTGGTGGCGTCCTGCAGCACGTTGCTGTCGTTGCCGGGGGTCGGGTCGGTGTAGCGGATGCGCACCGTCTCGCCGTTGGCCACGGTGCGGTTGAGCGTCAGCGTGAGGGTCTTGCTGGTCGCATTGAAGTCGCCGATGGCCGTGACGCTCAGGGCTTGGCCACCGGCATCGACGGACAGCGCAAAAGCGGTGATCGGCACGCCGGCCTTGCTCAGGCTGCCGGCATTGGGGAAATGGAGCACCAACTGGTTGCCGTTGACCGTGGCGCTGGAGCACACCGGGGGCGTGTTATTGGTGACGTCCTGGTTCTGGAAACTGCTCGCGTCGGTGCCGGCAGAGTCCTGGATCACGCTGCCGGAGGCGCCGTCGCCGGCGGCGTCGGTGTAGCTGACTTTCACCGTCTCGCCGTTGTTCACGGCGCGGGCCAGCGTCAGTGTGACGGTCTTGTCCGCATTCACCCGGACGCTGCTGACGGTGATGGAGCTATTGTTGGCGCCGGTCACCACAAAACCTGCGCTGCCTGTCAGGGCGGCAAGGTCCAGGTCGTTGCTGGCGGTGAAGACCACCACCAACTGGTTGCCGTTGACCTCGGCCCTGCTGAACGCCGGGGGCGTCGCGGGCGTGTTGTTGGTCACCTCCTTGACGAAGGTGGGCACGTCGCGGCTGGCGCTGTCTTCCAGCGCGCCGCTGCCTTCGTTGCTGTCGGGGTTCGGGTCGGTGTAGCGGATGCTCACCGTCTCGCCGGGGGTCACGGCGCGGCTGAGCGTCAGTGTGAGGGTCTTGTCCGTCGCATTGAAGGCGCCGATGGCCGTGACGCTCAGCGGCTGGCTACCGGAGCCGACGACCAGTTCAAAAGCGCTGTTCGACACGCCGGTCGTGACCAGGTTGCCGGCCAGGTCGAAGCGCAGCACCAACTGGTTGCCGCTGACCGTGGCGCCGGTGCACACCGGGGGCGTGTTGTTGGTGACGGTCTGGTTCTGGAAACTGCTCGCGTCGGTGCCGGCAGAGTCCTGGATCACGCTGCCGGAGGCGCCGTCGCCGGCGGCGTCGGTGTAGCTGACTTTCACCGTCTCGCCGTTGTTCACGGCGCGCGATAGCGTCAGCGTGACGGTCTTGTCCGCATTCACCCGGACGCTGCTGACGGTGATGGCGGCGCTGCCGGCGGTGGTGCTGGCCACCGCAAAGCCCGGGTTGCCCGTGATGGCGGCAAGGTCCAGGTCGTTGCTGGCGGTGAAGGCCACCACCAACTGGTTGCCGTTGACCTCGGCCCTGCTGAACGCCGGGGGCGTCGCGGGCGTGTTGTTGGTCACCTCCTTGACGAAGGTGGGCACGTCACGGCTGGCGCTGTCTTCCAGCGCGCCGCTGCCTTCGTTGCTGTCGGGGTTCGGGTCGGTGTAGCGGATGCTCACCGTCTCGCCGGGGGTCACGGCGCGGCTGAGCGTCAGCGTGAGGGTCTTGTCCGTCGCATTGAAGGCGCCGATGGCCGTGACGCTCAGCGGCTGGCTACCGGAGCCGACGACCAGTTCAAAGGCGCTGTTCGGCACGCCGGTCGTGACCAGGTTGCCGGCCAGGTCGAAGCGCAGCACCAACTGGTTGCCGCTGACCGTGGCGCCGGTGCACACCGGGGGCGTGTTGTTGGTGACGGCCTGGTTTTGGAAACTGCTCGCGTCGGTGCCGACAGAGTCCTGGATCACGCTGCCGGAGGCGCCGTCGCCGGCGGCGTCGGTGTAGCTGACGGTCACCGTCTCGCCGTTGGCCACGGCGCGCGATAGCGTCAGCGTGACGGTCTTGTCCGCATTCACCCGGACGCTGCTGACGGTGATGGCGGCGCTGCCGGCGGTAGTGCTGGCCACCGCAAAGCCCGGGTTGCCCGTGATGGCGGTCAGGTCCAGATCGTTGCTGGCGTTGAAGGCCACCACCAACTGGTTGCCGTTGACCGTGGCGCCCTTGACCGTCACGGGCGCGGGCGCGGGCGTGTTGTTGGTGACGGCCTGGTTCTGGAAACTGCTCGCGTCGGTGCCGACAGAGTCCTGGATCACGCTGCCGGAGGCGCCGTCGCCGGCGGCGTCGGTGTAGCTGACGGTCACCGTCTCGCCGTTGTTCACGGCGCGCGATAGCGTCAGCGTGACGGTCTTGTCCGCATTCACCCGGACGCTGCTGACGGTGATGGCGGCGCTGCCTGCGGTGGTGCTGGCCACCGCAAAGCCCGGGTTGCCCGTGATGGCGGTGAGGTCCAGATCATTGCTGGCGCTGAAGGCCACCACCAACTGGTTGCCGTTGACCGTGGCGCCTCTGAACGTCACGGGCGCAGGCGCGGGCGTGTTGTTGGTGACGGCCTGGTTCTGGAAACTGCTCGCGTCGGTGCCGGCAGAGTCCTGGATCACGCTGCCGGAGGCGCCGTCGCCGGCGGCGTCGGTGTAGCTGACGGTCACCGTCTCGCCGTTGGCCACGGCGCGCGATAGCGTCAGCGTGACGGTCTTGTCCACATTCACCCGGACGCTGCTGACGGTGATGGCGGCGCTGCCGGCGGTGGTGCTGGCCACCGCAAAGCCCGGGTTGCCCGTGATGGCGGTCAGGTCCAGATCATTGCTGGCGTTGAAGGCCACCACCAACTGGTTGCCGTTGACCGTGGCGCCCTTGACCGTCACGGGTGCGGGCGCGGGCGTGTTGTTGGTGACGGCCTGGTTTTGGAAACTGCTCGCGTCGGTGCCGGCAGAGTCCTGGATCACGCTGCCGGAGGCGCCGTCGCCGGCGGCGTCGGTGTAGCTGACGGTCACCGTCTCGCCGTTGACCACGGCGCGCGATAGCGTCAGCGTGACGGTCTTGTCCGGATTCACCCGGACGCTGCTGACGGTGATGGCGGCGCTGCCGGCGGTGGTGCTGGCCACCGAAAAACCCGGGTTGCCCGTGATGGCGGTCAGGTCCAGATCATTGCTGGCGTTGAAGGCCACCACCAACTGGTTGCCGTTGACCGTGGCGCCCCTGACCGTCACGGGTGGGATCACGGGCGTGTTGTTGGTGACGGCCTGGTTCTGGAAACTGCTCGCGTCGGTGCCGACAGAGTCCTGGATCACGCTGCCGGAGGCGCCGTCGCCGGCGGCATCGGTGTAGCTGACGGTCACCGTCTCGCCATTGACCACGGCGCGCGATAGCGTCAGTGTGACGGTCTTGTCCGCATTCACCCGGACGCTGCTGACGGTGATGGCGGCGCTGCCGGCGGTGGTGCTGGCCACCGTAAAACCCGGGTTGCCCGTGATGGCGGTCAGGTCCAGATCATTGCTGGCGTTGAAGGCCACCACCAACTGGTTGCCGTTGACCGTGGCGCCCTTGACCGTTACGGGCGCAGGCGCGGGCGTGTTGTTGGTGACGGCCTGGTTCTGGAAACTGCTCGCGTCGGTGCCGGCAGAGTCCTGGATCACGCTGCCGGAGGCGCCGTCGCCGGCGGCGTCGGTGTAGCTGACGGTCACCGTCTCGCCATTGACCACGGCGCGCGATAGCGTCAGCGTGACGGTCTTGTCCGCATTCACCCGGACGCTGCTGACGGTGATGGCGGCGCTGCCGGCGGTGGTGCTGGCCACCGTAAAACCCGGGTTGCCCGTGATGGCGGTCAGGTCCAGATCATTGCTGGCGTTGAAGGCCACCACCAACTGGTTGCCGTTGACCGTGGCGCCCTTGACCGTCACGGGCGCGGGCGCGGGCGTGTTGTTGGTGACGGCCTGGTTCTGGAAACTGCTCGCGTCGGTGCCGACAGAGTCCTGGATCACGCTGCCGGAGGCGCCGTCGCCGGCGGCGTCGGTGTAGCTGACTTTCACCGTCTCGCCGTTGGTCACGGCGCGGGCCAGCGTCAGCGTGACGGTCTTGTCCGGATTCACCCGGACACTGCTGACGGTGATGGGGCTATTGTTGGCGCCGGTCACCGCAAAGCCCGGGTTGCCCGTGATGGCGGTCAGGTCCAGATCATTGCTGGCGTTGAAGGCCACCACCAACTGGTTGCCGTTGACCGTGGCGTCCCTGACCGTCACGGACGCAGGCGCGGGCGTGTTGTTGGTGACGGCCTGGTTCTGGAAACTGCTCGCGTCGGTGCCGGCAGAGTCCTGGATCACGCTGCCGGAGGCGCCGTCGCCGGCGGCGTCGGTGTAGCTGACGGTCACCGTCTCGCCATTGGCCACGGCGCGCGATAGCGTCAGTGTGACGGTCTTGTCCGCATTCACCCGGACGCTGCTGACGGTGATGGCGGCGCTGCCGGCGGTGGTGCTGGCCACCGTAAAACCCGGGTTGCCCGTGATGGCGGTCAGGTCCAGATCATTGCTGGCGTTGAAGGCCACCACCAACTGGTTGCCGTTGACCGTGGCGTCCCTGACCGTCACGGACGGGAGCTCGGGCGTGTTGTTGGTGACGGTCTGGACCTCGAAACTGGTCGCGTCGGTGCCGTTCCTGTCCTGGATCACCGTGCCGGCGGGGTCGTCGACGGAGGGCCTGGGGTCGGTGTAGCGGACGGTCACCTGCTCGCCTCTGACCACGGCGCGGGCCAGCGTCAGCGTGACGGACTTGTCCGCATTCACCCGAACGCTGCTGACGGCGATGGGGCTATTGTTGGCGCCGCCCACCGTAAAGCCTGCGCTGCCTGTCAGGGCGGTGAGGTCCAGGTCGTAGCTGGCGCTGAAGTACACCACCAACTGGTTGCCGTCGACCGTGGAGCTTTTGTACGTCACGGTCGGCGCGGGCGTTTCGCTGGTGACCTGCTGGCGCGCAATATCGGCCATGTCGTTGCCGGCGGCGTCCTGTATCGCGTTGGTGTCGTTGCCGGGCGTGGGGTCGCGGTAGGCGACGAACACCGTCTCGCTGCGGGGCACGGAGCGCTCCAGCGTCAGCGTGACGGTCTTGGCCGTTGCATCGACGCGGACGCTCAGCACGCGGATGCTTGTGCCATTGGCGTTGGTCACGTCAAAGGCTGTGGCGGGCGCCGGGTTGACCGCGTCCAGGCCGGATTGGGTGTCAAAGCGCAGCACCAGTTTGTCGCCGTTGACCGTGGCGCTGCGGAACGTCGGGGGCGTGGTGTTGGTGACGGGTTGGCGCAATACGTTGGCGGCATCGTTGCCGGCGGCGTCCTGTATCGCGAGCGCGTCGTCGCCGGTATCGTTAGAGGGGGTGGCGCTGAAACTGGGGTCGGTGTAGGTGACCTTCACTTGTTGGCCGGATGTCACCGGGGTGGTCAGTGTCAGGATGACTTTTCGCCCGTCCACGGCCACGGCCCTGACGCCGCCGTCGGCTTGGTCTCGGCCATCGATGTTGACGATAAAGCGCCCGATCTCCGGCTTGTTGGTTCCGTCCAGCGCTTCGCTGTAGACAAGCTCCAGTTGGTCGCCGTTCACCGTAGCGCTGGTGAACGTAGGCGCGCGGGTGTCTACGGTGTAGGCGGCGGCGGGGGCGTTGTTCGTGACCGCGTTGCCATTGGCATCCTTGACGCCGCTGAGGTTGACGTTGATGCGGTTGTCGGTCGATTCGGTGTTGGCAGGCGGGGTCAGTTCGAACTGCCATGTCGCGCTTCTGAGCCGGCCGTCGCTGTCGGTCGCACCGTTGACGGCGCGGACGTTGGACACGGCGGTGCCAGCGGGCAGGACCAGGTTGGCCGCAGTCAGGCCATCCACCGCCGTGTTGAACGTGAGGGTGACGATGGCGGTTTCGCCGGCTTTCAGGTTCGGGTCGCTGATGGCGATGCTGTCCAGCGTGCTGGCGCGGGGCGTGTCGTTGGTCGCCGGCAACGATTCGGATTTCGCATCGTTGCCGATCGTGTCTTGTACCGCGTTGCGGTCGTTGCCGTCCGTGGGGTCGGTGTAGCTGACGGTCACCTGCTCGCCTTTGACCACGGCGCGGGCCAGCGTCAGCGTGATGGTCTTGGCCGCTGCATCCACCTGGATGCCTTTGATGCCGATGGTTTCGGGTGCTGTGCCGCCCGTTTGAACCTCGAAAGCCGTGGCCGCCACCTGGCTGAACGCATCCAGGCTGTTGGTCAGGTAGGTGATCGTCACCTTGTCGCCGTTGACCCTGACATCGTCCATCCTCGGGCCCGTGCGGTTGATCACATCGCGGGTGAAGGTGGGCAGGTCGGCGCCGCTGCTGCTCTGTATCACGCCGGTGGTGTTGTCCCCGGCCGGGTCGGTGTAGGTGATGGTCACCGCTTCGCCGTTGGCTACGGCGCGGCTCAACGTCAGGATGACGGTTTTGTTGGCCGTATCCACCATAGTGTCGATGACGGAGAGGCCGCCACTGCTGCTCAGGGCAAAGGCCGTTGCGATCGGCTTGATAGCGTCGAGCTCGGTGCCTTGGGGAAAGGAGAGGACCAGCTTGTCGCGGTCGACCTCGGCCTTGGTGCACGCAAAGCGCGTGGTGATGTTGTCGACAGCGCGCGCTTCGAAATTGGCTGCGTCGTTGCCGGCGGCGTCCTGTATCGCGTTGTTGCCGGTCGTCGGGGCGTGGTAGGCGACGGTCACGGCCTGGTTCGCTGCCACGTTGCTGGCCAGCGTCAGCGTGACGGTTTTGGCTGTGGCATCCACCAGGACGCTGCTGACGGTGACGGGCTGGCCACCGGCGGTCACCGTAAAGGCTGTGGCGGGCGCCGTATTGACTGTGTCCAGGCGGTCGTTTTCGGTATAGCGCAGCACCAGTTGATTGCGGTCGACCGTGGCTTCTGCCAGCACCGGAGCCGTGGTGTCGTTGGTGACTGGCCTGGCGCTGAAGCTGGCGGCGTCGTTGCCGGCGGCGTCCTGCACCGCGCGCGGGTCGTTGCCGTTCGTGGGGTCCGTGTAGGCGACGGTCACTTTCTGGCCCTGTGTCACGGTACGGTCCAGCGTCAGCGTGACGGTCTTGTTCGCTGAATTCACAGTGACGACCTGGACGCTGGCCCGTGTCGTTCCATCGATCAGCACCTCAAAGGCGCCGGCAGAGGGCCGGCCGGCTTCGGTTTCATCCAGATTGTCGGTGTCGTAGCGGAGCACCAGTTGGTTGCCGGTGACCGTGGCGCTGGTGCACACCGGGGGCGTTTCATTGGTCACGGCCCGGTTCTGGATGTTGGCCGCGTCGTTGCCGGCAGCGTCCTGTATCACGTTGTCGCCGGTCGCGGGGCGGGTGTAGTTGACGGACACCGTCTCGCCGTTGGCCACGGGGCGATTCAGCGTCAGCGTGACGGTATTGTTCACTGCATCCACACTGACGTTGCTGACGCCGATGGGGGTGGTGGTGCCAGCGCTGGTCACCGCAAAAGCGCTGGCGGGCGGTGGGTGGACCGCGTCCAGGCCGGAGAGGGTGGTGTAGCTGAGCACCAACTGGGTGCCGTTGACCGTGGCGCTGCGGATCACCGGGGGCGTCTCGTTGGTCGCGACCTGGTTGCTGAAACTGGCGGCGTCGTTGCCGGCCGTGTCTTGTATTGCGCGCGTGTCGTCGCCCGGGGCGGAGTCTCTGTAGCTGACTTTCACCTGTTGGCCGGATGCCACGGCGCTGGCCAGCGTCAAGGTGACGGTCCGTCCATTCACGACCGGGCTGCCGGTGACGTTGATTCTTGTGCCATTGGCGAGCACCGACTTGTCATCTGCGGTCACGACAAAGCGGTCTGCGAGCGGCGCGTTGGCTGCGCTCGTATCCAGGTTTTCGTTGTAGGTCAGCACCAGTTGGTTGCCGGTCACCTTCGCGCTCTGGAGCGTGGGTTTTATGGTGTCTACGGTGTAGGTGACGGAGGCGGCGTTGTTCGTCGGGACCGAGCCGTTCTGATCGGTCACACCGGTGAGGCTCATGCCGAGGGTGTCGTTGGTCCTTTCGGTGTTGGCAGGCGGGGTCAGTTCGAACTGCCATGTCGTGCTGCGGCCGTTGCTGTCAGGGCCGGAGGCGGTCGGGGTGGTCAGCATGGTGCCCGGGGGCACCACTACATTGGCCGCAGTGACGCCACCCACCCTGGAGTCAAAAGTGAGGGTGACGGTGTAGGAGTAGCCGGTTTTGAGGGTGGCGTTGCCATTGTTCAAGGAGATGTTGGTCAGGCTGCTCATGGTGCTCTCGGTGGGATGGTTGAATGGTTGATACGGGCGTGCGCGCAGGGCTCATGGCTTGGCGCGGGGCTCGATGGAATGCTTGATCGGGGCGTTGGCGCATGGCCCGATGGACCTGTGGCCCCATGGGCGGGGGACTGGTGCGAAAAATCCGGACGATTCACAGGGGCCTGACTGCGCGTGGATGCGGGCCTGCGGCAGGCCCCAAGCCCTTTCAGCGGGCCGTGCCAGGAAGGCGGTAACGCGGCCCGGGCGACGGGCTGTCTGCGCAGACCCGGCAAAGGCGTGAACGGTGTGAGCGGTGTTTGACGGCTGTGGGCACGGACCCACCCGGGCCGCAGCGCCGGCGGGGGTGCGATGGCACGGTGCGGCGGGGTTGCCTGTGCGCTGGTGGCACTGAAGGCGCTATGGGCACCAAAAAGGGTGCCGTTGGCAGACCAGGACCTGTTGCGCCCTGGCCACCGTATAGATAGTTGGTCAGCGGTTGGCGGGCAGTGACTGTATACTGCGGGCTGCGGGCTGCGGGCTGCGGGCTGCGGGCTGCGGGCTGCGGGCTGCGGGCTGCGGGCTGCGGGCTGCGGGCTGCGGGCTGCGGGCTGCGGGCTGCGGGCTGCGGGCTGCGGGCTGCGGGCTGCGGGCTGCGGGCTGCGGGCTGCGGGCTGCGGGCTGCGGGCTGCGGGCTGCGGGCTGCGGGCTGCGGGCTGCGGGCTGCGGGCTGCGGGCTGCGGGCTGCGGGCTGCGGGCTGATGTGACACTGGCAGCACCGCCGCCCATGTGCATGTGTGGTGCGAGCCGGCGGCCAAAGCCGGGCGGGCACTATCCCCGGTCAGTCCTGGCGGACAGGCCCCGGCCTGCGCCAGGCGGCGCAGGCAAAGGGCTTGGGGAAAGGCAGGGGGGCACGGCATGGGCGCACATCATACGTGATGATGTGAAACTTCATGCCGGCAAATGTTGTCGTTGCTCGTTTTATGGCGTATTTCCCGATCGGCGCTCTTTCGGGGGGGCCTGAAAACCGCCGCCAGCGCTTCGCTACATCTCGTCGATGCGCTTGACTTTCGGGGCGGCGTAGGTCAGTGGCTCGTCGTTTCTGGCCTGCGCGGCCAGGCGCTCTTGTAGTGTCGTTTTATTGATGGCCTGCGCCATTTCGACCGCGCTGCCGCTGGCGCGCCACATCGAGCGGATGAGTTCCAGCAATTGTATATAGATCGGCTCCTTGGGCGGCTCGGGTGGGTCTTTTTTTTTGACGGTGGTCCAATCATGGCTGGGCAGATCGGGTGCCACGGCCTTGTCTGGCGCCTGCACGGTGGTGCCGATGGCGCTGGTGTTGGCGGTGGTGCCTGGGGCGCGCCGGTCGCCGGTCTCGGCCGGGTCGGGGGCGTCGGGCGCTCGCGCGGCGCCTGCGGGTGGCACATCAGCGCCCTGGGGAGGACGCCAGTTCGGCGATCGATCGACAGGTGGCATTTGCATGGCTGTGGCCCGGGTGGTTGAGGTGCTCTGAGGGCTTGCGCGGGCAGCACGGGCAGTGCCAGGCAGCACGGGCAGCGCAAAGGGGCTTGCGGCCTCTTCGTACCTGCATTACGGCCAAACGAAGGGAAGGTTGAGGGGTTTTTCAGCCTGGCGCATATGGTTTTGGGGCATTACGACTTCACCACGGCAGTGAAGTCAGACCACTGCTCGATACGGAAAGCGCGGATATCGCGCACGGACTTTGGGAACCACATCCGGGTTCTCAGCGCCTGGATGGCAAGGAACAGGTTCGCCATGTTCTCGTCATCGGTGACGTACAGGCTACCCTGTACGCGGCGAAAGCCATACTCGCCAAGCACCGCGCCAATCTCGGTATACGCCTGTGTCACGCCCTTGGGGTGATGCTTGGCAGTGTCGGCCACCACCAGGTCGAAAGCTAGCGCGTACATCAGTGAGCCTGCGGGTCATCGATCAGATGCGACCAACGGTATTCCGCTTTCTCGCCCGTTTCGATCATCGTGATCTCGATCATCCAGTCCCCATCGCCCAACTGGCGAATGGCTCGACCCACTTCGTATTTCGGGCCCAACGGCCCAAAGCTCTTGAATTCGCCGACCGGAACGGCGGGCGGTGTGATGGCTGTCTGCATGACTTTGCCCCTATGGCGAAGGCCCCGGCATATGCCAAGGCCCCCTGATGACGAATTGAACGCCTTGACGATGGCCTGGGTTTGATCGTACAGGTACTGGTCCTTGGCTGCTTCGACAAAGGCTGCCGCGCCAGACTCCTGCACTGCCTGTCATGAATGATGGGCAGCGATCGGCGAAGCATCACCAGCGCTGGGGGTGTCGATCACGGCGCCGGGGGTCACTTTGGTGGCGTCTCGTGCCGAGGCAGGGCCGTCGGCGGTCGGCACGCCCGGTTCACAGAAAGCGCTCCAGCAGCCGCCGTGAATGCCGGTCCAGCGCTGTGCTGTCCTCGATGCAAAACTGCAGGCCGTCGCCGCTGGCGATCAGCAGTTGCGTGCGCGCGCCCAGGCGGCGGATGTCTTCTTCGGCCTTGAGCACCAGGCGGGTCAGGCCCCGGTCGGTTTCCACCTCCCAGGTGCTCGGGGTGGCAAAGCTGGAGACGGTGAGGATTTTTTCGATGACCGGCACGAACTCGCGCAGGGCCAGCGCTTGCTCGATCTGCGCGCGGACCGGGGCGGCCAGTTGATCGAGCCGGGCAATCCACAGCAGTTCGTGGCCGTCCTGGCCGAGCAGCGCAAGCCCCTGGGTCGGCGCGGCGATCGGAAAGGCGCGCACCGGCGTCACGCCTTCGTGCGCCGTGCCATCGGCGAATGTCAGCACCAGGCGGCCATGCGGGTTGCGCGCCAGCGTGAAGGCGGGCGGTGGCGGCGGCGGGGTGGTGGTGTTCATTGCGACATTCTCATCGTGGCATGGTGGCATCGATGGTGGCCGGCGGCTGTGTCATCGGTGGGCCGCCGGCTGGGCCGGGTGCGGCGGGCAGCGGGCGCTGGTCTGGTGGGTCTGGCTGTCCTGGTCGTTTTGGCTGCCCTGGCTGCCCTGGCTGTCTTGTCCGGTGCGGCGGGCCTGGGCTTCATGGAGCCGCCAGTAGGCGCCGCGCTGTTGCATCAGCGCGTCATGCGGGCCGACTTCGACCACTGCGCCTTGCTCCATCACGACCAGCCGGTCGGCTTTGCGCAGCGTTGACAGGCGGTGCGCGATGGCGATGGTGGTGCGGCCTTGCACCAGGTTGTCCAGCGCTTTCTGGATTTCGGTTTCGGTTTCGGTGTCCACGGCCGAGGTGGCTTCGTCCAGGATCAGGATGCGCGGGTCGATCAGCAGCGCGCGGGCGATCGAGATGCGCTGGCGCTCTCCGCCCGACAGGCCCTGGCCGCGTTCGCCGACCAGCGAGTCGTAGCCCTGCGGCAGGCGCAGTATGAATTCATGCGCATGCGCGGCGCGGGCTGCGGCCACGATGTCCTCGCGCCGGGCCTCGGGTTTGCCGTAGGCGATGTTCTCGGCAATCGTGCCGAAGAACAAAAATGGCTCTTGCAGCACCAGGCCGATGTGGCGGCGGTAGTCGGCCACGGCAAAGCGGCGGATGTCGATGCCATCGACCTGTATCGAGCCGGCACTGACGTCATAAAAGCGGCTGATCAGGTTCACCAGCGTGCTTTTGCCCGAGCCGCTGTGCCCGACCAGGCCGAGCATTTCGCCGGGGCGGATGTCCAGTTCCAGGTCTTTGATGACGGCGCGGTTGCCATAGCGAAAGCCCACGCCTTGCAGGCGGATGGCGCCCTGCATCCGCCCGATGGGCACGGGCTGCGCGGGGTCGGGCACGTTGCTCACATGGTCGAGGATGTCAAAGATGCGTTTCGCGCCCGCCGCCGCCTTTTGCGTGACCGAGACGATGCGGCTCATCGCGTCGAGCCGCCCGTAAAAGCGCCCGATGTAGGCGATGAATGCGGTCAGCACCCCGACCGTGATTTGCGCGTGCGCGACCAGCCAGATGCCGCAGGCCCAGACCACCAGCAGGCCGATTTCGGTCAGCAGCGTCACGGTGGGCGTGAACAGGCTCCAGGTCTGGTTGAGCTTGTCGTTGACTTGCAGGTTGTGCTGGTTGGCGTCGCGAAAGCGCCGGGCTTCGCGCTGTTCCTGGGCGAAGGCTTTGACCACGCGGATGCCCGGTATGGTGTCGGCCAGCACGTTGGTGACTTCGGACCAGACGCGGTCGATTTTCTCGAAGCCGGTGCGCAGGCGCTCGCGCACGCGGTGGATCATCCAGCCGATGAATGGCAGCGGCACCAGCGTGACCAGCGCCAGCCAGTGGTTGATGGAGAACAAGATGGCCGCGGTCATCGCGATCATCAGCAGGTCGGTGACGAAGTCGAGCGCGTGCAGCGACAGGAAGACGTTGATCCGGTCGGTCTCGGAGCCGATGCGCGCCATCAGGTCGCCGGTGCGCTTGCCGCCAAAGTAGTCCAGCGACAGGCGCAGCAGGTGCTCGTAGGTGCTGGTGCGCAGGTCGGCGCCGATGCGCTCGGATACCAGCGCCAGGATGTAGGTGCGCGCCCAGCTCAGTCCCCAGGCGGCCAGCGCCGACAGCAGCAGCGCGCCCAGGTAGAGCAGCACCAGGCCGGGGGCGATCTGCCGGCCGTTCTGGAACGGGATCAGGATGTCGTCCATCAGCGGGATGCTCAGGTACGGCGGCACCAGCGTCGCCGCCGTCGAGGCCAGCGTCAGCGCAAAGCCGGCGGCCAGTTGCCGGCGGTAGGGCCGCGCAAAGCGCCACAGGCGCAGCAGCACCCAGGTGGAGGTCGGCGCGGGTTGGGCGCGGGCGCAGGCCGGGCAGGCGTCGCTGTCGGGGGGGAGCGGGGTTTGGCACAGGGGACACAGGGGACACAGGGGGCACGGGGGGCCAACGGGGCCAACGGGGTCGGGGGCGGCGGCGCAGATGGCGGCCTTTTCCTCTTGCGCTGCGTTGCCGCCGTCCGCCCGGTCGTCCGCCCCGCCGGCGATCCGGGCGCTTTGCTGCTCAAAGCATTGCACCAGCCGCAGCGCCTGCGTGTGCCGGGCCAGCGTGAAGCGCCACTGCGCCAGGCGCGCCTGCGGGTCATGCAACTCCAGCGTGCCGACGCCGCCATGGTCTTGCAGGCGCAGCGTCAGCGCGGCGTTCAGCGGCCAACTGCGCCAGTGCGGGCTGCCCGCATCGCAGGTCAGCAGGCGGTCGGTGCTGAGCACCACCCAGGCTGCGGCAAAGCGCAGTGCGGCGCTCAGGTCAACCTTTAGCAGCGCCAGCACGTTCTCTTGGGGCATGAGCATGGCCCGCAAACCGGCCCCCACAGGGTCAGCAAAGACATCCGAGGCGTCCACACAATGGTGATGTTGCATTTTTGGCTGGTATTTCTGCCACTGGCAGTCTGCGCTGAGCGATTTCGTCGGTCGCGCCGGTCCCATCGCTGGCCCGGCGCGCGCCGGTCGCATGAAGCCGCGCATTGTCCCCGATACGGCAGGCCGGGCACCCTGGCGCAACGCTTCGGGCCGCCATTGGGCTGACGGCGCACCGGCCCGCGCTGCGACGCCCGCCACGAAGCCTTTCACGAAGCCCCTCCACGCATCCACCCGCAAAGCCCGCACCAGGGCTGGGAACACAGCCTCTGCACTGTCTTGTTTTCATGGCGACATTCGACGACATCCAACTGCTGCGCATCCAATACCTGCGCGGCCCGAATATCTGGACCTACCGGCCGGTGCTGGAGGTCTGGCTCGATCTGGGCGCGCTGGAGGAGCATCCCTCGCACCGCCTGCCCGGTTTCAATGAGCGCCTGACGGCCTGGCTGCCGGCGCTGATCGAGCACCACTGCGGCGTGGGCGAGCGCGGCGGGTTCTTGCAGCGCTTGCAGGAAGGCACCTGGTGCGGCCATGTGCTCGAGCACATCGTGATCGAACTGCTCAACCTGGCGGGCATGCCCACCGGTTTCGGCCAGACGCGCAGCACTTCGCAGCGCGGCCGCTACCGCATGGTGTTCCGGGCGCGCGACGAGAGCGTGGCGCGGGTGGCGCTGGCCCAGGGCCACCGTCTGATCATGGCCGCGATCAATGACCAGGCTTTTGACGTGCCGGCTGCCGTGGCCCGCGTGCGCACCGAGGTCGATGACCAGTACCTGGGCCCGAGCACGGCCTGCATCGTCGCGGCCGCGACCGAGCGGGGCATTCCGCATATCCGGCTCAACGATGGCAACCTGGTGCAACTGGGCTACGGCGCAGCACAGCGGCGCATCTGGACGGCCGAGTCCGATTTCACCAGCGCCATCGCCGAGGGCATTGCCAGCGACAAAGAACTGACCAAGGGCTTGCTGGCGTCGTGCGGCCTGCCGATCCCCGAGGGCCGGCTGGTGCACAGCCCGGAGCAGGCGTGGCAGGCGGCGCAGGACATCGGCCTGCCGGTGGTGCTCAAGCCCTCGGACGGCAACCACGGCCGAGGCGTGACGCTGGACTTGCACAGCCGTCAAGACATCGAGGCCGCGTACCGGCTGGCCGAGCCCGAGGGCAGCCAGGTGATGGTCGAGCGCTTCATCGCCGGCGCCGAGCACCGCCTGCTGGTGGTCGGCGACAAACTGGTGGCCGCAGCGCGCGGCGAGGTGGTCAGCATCACCGGCAACGGCCGCTCGACGGTGGCCGAACTGATCGATAGCCAGATCAACGCCGACCCGCGCCGGGGCTACGAAGAGGCGTATCCGCTGGAAGTCATCGACATCGCCACCCATGAGTCGGTGCAACTGGAGCTGCGGCGCCAGGGGCTCGAAGGCGATGGTGTGCCCGCCGCCGGGCGCAAGATCGTGGTGCAGCGCAACGGCAATGTGGCCATTGACTGCACGGACGAAGTGCACCCCGAGGTCGCCTACAGCGCGGTGCTGGCCGCCAAGGTCGTGGGGCTGGACATAGCGGGCATCGACCTGGTGGCGCAAGACATCGCGCGCCCGCTGCAAGAGCAAGGCGGCGCGATCGTCGAAGTCAACGCCGGCCCTGGCCTGCTGATGCACCTCAAGCCAGCCGTGGGCGCGCCGCGCCCGGTGGGCCAGGCGATTGCAGAGCATCTGTTTGCTGCGCAGGGGCAGGAGCCGGGCGAGCGGGCCGGGCGCATTCCGGTGGTGGGCGTGACCGGCACGCGCAGCACGGCGACCATCGCGCGCCTGGTGGCTTGGCTGCTGCACCTGAGCGGACGCCACACCGGCCTGGCCTGCCGGCAGGGCCTGTTCCTGGACCGGCGCTGCGTGCAAAGCGGCGACTGCACGCACTGGCAAGCCAGCCACCGCCTGCTGATGAACAACCTGGTGCAGGCCGCCGTGATCGAGAGCAACGCCCACACCATCTTGCGCGACGGCCTGGCCTATGACCGCTGCCAGGTGGGACTGGTGACCGACATGGACGGCCTGGAGCCATTGGCCGAATTCGACGTGCACGATCGAGCGCAGATGAGCCGGGTGCTGCGCACCCAGGTCGATGTGGTGCTGCCCGAGGGCGCCGCCGTGCTGAACGCTGCCATCGCCCAGGTGGCAGAGCTTGCCGCGCTGTCCGACGGCGCAGTGCTGCTGTATGCGCAGGACGCCAGCCTGCCCGTGATCTGCGCGCACCGCGAGCGCGGCAATGGCCGCGCCGTGCTCGTGAAAAACGGCCAAGTGGTGCTGGCCAGCGGCAGCGCCGAGCAGTGGCTCGGGCCGGTGTCGGAACTGCGCTTTGGCCGCCATGCGCTGCTGCCCGATATCGACGCGCTGCTGGCCGCCATCGCCGTCTGCTGGGCCTTGGGCATTGCCCCGGAACTGATCTGCGCGGGCATCAAGACCTTCGAGCCTGCCGAAGAAGAACTGCCTGCCGGAGCCGGTGGCGCGTGCGCAGCATGAACCCGCGCCCCGGCGCGCCGACCGCCCGCCGACCGACCCGCTGACCGACCGAGAGAGCAAGCCCATGGAAGTATCCCGAACCCGAGCGCTGCGCGGCCCGAACCTGTGGAGCCGCCACATGGCCATCGAGGCGCTTGTCGACTGCGCGCCCGCCGAGCGGGCCGTGGGCCGGATGACCGGCTTCGAGGCGCGGCTGCGCGCGCTGTTTCCGGCCATTGGCGCGCTGCACCCCGAAGGCGGCGACAGCGACATCACGCTGGCCCATGTGCTGCAAGCTGCCGCGTTGGCATTGCAGGCGCAGGCCGGCTGCCCGGTGAGCTTTGCGCGCACCACGGCCACCACCGAGGCGGGCCGGTATCAGGTGGTGGTCGAGTACAGCCAGGAGGCCGTCGGACGCCAAGCCTTTGCCGACGCGCAGCAACTCATCGAAGCCGCAGCAGGCCGTGGCCGCTTCGACGCCGCCGAGGCCGTGGCCGCCTTGCGCGAGCTCGATGCCGAAGAGCGGCTGGGGCCGAGCACCGGCGCGATCGTCGAAGCCGCGCTGGCCCGTGGCATCCCCTACCGGCGCCTGACCCGGGGCAGCCTGGTGCAGTTTGGCTGGGGCGCCAGGCAGCGCCGCATACAGGCCGCAGAGATCGACAGCACCAGCGCCGTGGCCGAATCCATCGGCCAGGACAAGAACCTGACCAAACGCTTGCTGCACGCCGCCGGTGTGCCGGTGCCGCTGGGCCAGCCTGTGCACAGCATCGGGCAAGCCTGGGACGTTGCGCTGCAAGTGGGCCTGCCAGTGGTGCTCAAGCCGCAGGACGGCAACCAGGGCAAGGGCGTGACGGTGAACATCGGCGAGCGCGCCCAGCTCGAGGACGCCTACCGCAATGCCGCCCGGCATGGCACGGTGATGGTCGAGCGCTTTCTGCCCGGCCATGACTTTCGCCTGCTGGTGGTGGGCGAGCAATTGGTGGCCGCCGCGCGCCGCGACCCGCCGCAGGTGCTGGGCGACGGCGTGCACAGCGTGCGCGAACTGGTCGAGCAGGTCAACCAGGACCCGCGCCGTGGCACGGGCCATGCCACCGCGCTGACCAAAATCGCGCTCGACGACATCGCCGTGGCCCGTCTGGCGCTGCAAGCGCTGACCCCGGACTCGGTGCCCGCCAAGGGCCAGCGCGTGATCTTGCGCAACAACGCCAACCTGTCGACCGGCGGCAGCGCCACCGATGTGACCGAGGACGTGCACCCCGAAGTGGCCGCCCGCGCGGTGGCCGCCGCCCGGATGGTGGGCCTGCATATCTGCGGCGTCGACATGGTGGCCGAGACCGTGCTGCGCCCGCTGGAAGAACAAGGCGGCGGCATCGTCGAGGTCAACGCCGCCCCCGGCCTGCGCATGCACCTGGCGCCCTCGTATGGCAAGCCGCGCAACGTGGCGCAGGCCATCGTCGAGCGCCTGTACGCCCATGGCGACGACGGGCGCATCCCGGTGGTGGCCGTGACCGGCACCAACGGCAAGACCACCACGGCGCGCCTGATCGCCCAATTGTTCACGGCCCAGGGCCTGCGCGTGGGCATGACCAACACCGATGGCGTGTATGTGAACGGGCGCCAGATCGACAGCGGCGATTGCAGCGGCCCGAAAAGCGCGCGCAACGTGCTGTTGCACCCCGAGGTGGACGCTGCGGTGTTCGAGACCGCGCGCGGCGGCATCTTGCGCGAAGGACTGGGCTTCGACCGCTGCCAGGTGGCCGTGGTCACCAACATCGGCACCGGCGACCACCTGGGCCTGAACTACATCACCACGGTGCAAGACCTGGCCGTGCTCAAGCGCGTGATCGTGCAGAACGTGGCCCCCGGCGGCTATGCGGTGCTCAACGCCGCCGACCCCATCGTCGCCGCCATGGCCCCGGCCTGCCCCGGCAAGGTGATCTACTTTGCCGGCGGGCGCCACCACCCGGTGATGGTCACGCACCGCGCCCAGGGCCACCGCACCGTGTATGTCGATGGCGACTGCATCGTGGCCTCGGAAGGCTCGTGGCGCGAGACCATCCATCTGCGCGACGTGCCGGTCACGCGCAACGGCACGATCGCCTTCCAGGTCGACAACGTGATGGCCGCCGTGGCCGCCGCCTGGGGCGTGGGCCTGCCGTGGCAGACGCTGCGCCGTGGCCTGTCGGGCTTTGTCAACGACAGCGACAACGCCCCCGGGCGCTTCAACATCATGGACTACCGGGGCGCCACCCTGATTGCCGACTACGGCCACAACCCCGATGCGATGCGCGCGCTCGCCAGCGCCGTCGAGGCCATCGACGCCGCATCCGGCAAGCGCCGCAGCGTGGTGATCAGCGCCGCCGGCGACCGCCGCGACGAAGACATCCGCCAGCAGAGCGCGATTTTGGGCGCCGCGTTCGATGAGGTCATCCTGTACCAGGACGCGGCCCAGCGCGGCCGCAGCGACGGCGAAGTGATGGCGCTGCTGCGCCAAGGCCTGATCGGCGCAGCGCGCGCGCGCCACATCGAAGAAATCCACGGCGAATTCAACGCCATCGACACCGCGCTGGCGCGGCTGCAACCGGGCGACCTGTGCCTGGTGCTGGTCGATCAGGTGCAGCAGGCCCTGGCCCATCTGACCCGGCGCTGCGCCGAAGCCGCCGCAACCCCATGATCGACACCATGACCGACCCGACCGACACCATGACCGCCCCGGCATCGACCCGCAGCCGCAAAATCACCGCCGCCGCATTGCTGGCCTTGGCCGCAGCGACCGGGCAGGCCGCATCGGGCGAGAAGATCGGCGCCGTGGACACGGCGTTCCAATGGATCGGCCGCGACCACGACATCATCGTCGAAGCCTATGACGACCCGGGCGTGCAGGGCGTGACCTGCTACGTCTCGCGTGCGCGCACCGGCGGCATCAAGGGCACGCTGGGGCTGGCCGAAGACCGCGCCGAGGCATCCATCGCTTGCCGCCAGGTCGGGCCGATCCGCTTTCCCGAACCGCTGCGTCAACAGCAAGAGGTGTCCAGCGAACGCATGTCGATACTGTTCAAGCGCCTGCGCATCGTGCGCATGGTCGATGCCAGGCGCAACACGCTGGTCTACCTGACCTACTCGGACAAACTCGTCGACGGCTCGCCCCAGAACAGCGTCACCGCCGTGCCGGTGGACCCGGCGCAGCCCATCCCCGTGCGCAAATGACCGGATGCGCGCCGATGCCGGGCCTGGACCGGTAGCCGGCAACCCTGCGGCAGCCGGCCAACCCTGCGCCGCCGTCGTCTGAAACACCTCCCTGGCCGTCGCCGGCGGGGTGCATGTGCCGTGCCTGACCCCGGGCATGGGCCTGGGCCATTCCGGTGGCAAAACCAACCGTATCGAGGCGCATGGCCATGCGCCGTCACCGGTCGCGCAGTCCCGTGAGGGCATGCGCGCCGCCGGCGCCTGCCGGCAAGGCCAGGCGCCGGGCATGCGCTGCCAGGGCCATCGCATCAGAGCAGCAGAACTTCCACCGCCTGCGAAGCAATGGACGGCGGAATGCGGTCATCCCAGGCTGCGTGCCCGATCTCGGCGCGCACGGATACGCACAGATGGCGTGGGAGTCTGGCCGGGCTTGACCCAGTGGGGCCTGTAGCGGCGCAGGGTGGCCGGATTCGCGGCAGCGTTGCCCTTGCGGACCCGGCATGTGTCCTCGCCCAAGGTCATGTCCAGCGACCAATGCCACCGTGATTGCGGATGGCCGGAGATCAAATTGATATGTCTTGGTCTTCCAAATTGCCGGTTTTGGCATTACCATCGCGACACTTTCAATGTTTCGAGTTGTCAAAGATGTCACGCGCTGTCTCCGGACAGAAAAGGAACTTCGCTGACACGCTTGCGCTGTGGTGCTGGCCACGGCGGATGACCGAAGCCCGATCGACCCCCTCTTCATCCCACCAATCCATTCCATCGAAAGGAACACACCGTGGCCCACAGCATCTACATGAATGACTCCGCCCTCAAAGCCGGCGAAACGGCGAGAGTCACCGTCTTCATCGACAACACGTACAACCCGGTATTGCGATGCACAGGGGTGCACCTTCGGCTCGATGGCCTGGACTTTTCGCAGGCCCCTGGCACGGTGGAATATGTGACCAGCGCAACGCTCGCCGGGGGTACCAATTACTACTTCGACCTCACCCCCACCCCGAACACGCAGAACGCCGGCGGCACCATCCGCATGAGCATTCCCGCCGCAGGTGACCGCCCTGCCAGCAACCTGATCAAGACCTACACCGCCGACACACAGCGGCCCACTCTCGCCTCCACCTACCGACTCTCGCCCGACTGCGACTTGAGCGCCGGCGATACAGCCACCATCACCTTCAGCTTTTCCGAGCCGGTCACCGGCTTGATCATCGATGACCTGACGATACCGACGGGCAAGGGCACGCTGAGCGACCTGCGCACCACCGACGGCGGCACCAATTGGACGATAGACCTGAGGGCGCCGGCCACCTTGCCGGCCAACACCCCTGAGGATGTCCAGATCACCGTCAACATGGACGGCATCACCGATGCTGCGGGCAACGCGGGCACGGGAAGCGCAACCCTTGCCACCTACAGCCTCGGCAACAAGCCGCCCAGCATCGTCTCTGTGGTCGGCCCCAGCTCCATCGTCTTGGAGGACACCGACGTCACCATTACCTTCACCTTCAGCGAGGCAGTCACCGGCTTCACGTTGGCCAACATCAATTTGGACAACTCCAGTGCCTCTCCCTACATCACCTTCAGCCCGAAAGCGCCGGTCAGCGCAGATGGTGGCCGCACCTGGACCATCACCTACCATGCCAGTCCGCATGTCGCGGGTGATTCCACCAACACCGTCAGCATCCGCAACCTCGATGGCGTGCGTGACCTCGCAGGCAACGCCGCAGTGCCTAACTCCAGCGCCAGCACCGACAACTACGAGGTCGACGCCGTGGATCCCCATCCCACCAGCGCCACGTTTGACAAAGCGCGCCTCACCGCTGGCGAAACCGCCACCGTCACCGTCACCTTCAACGAGAGCGTCAGTGACTTCACCGAAGCTGCCATTCAGATCGCCAACGGTTCTGTCAGCGACCTGACGCCGGTCGCCGGCTCCGACAACCGCATCTGGACAGCCACCTTCACCCCCACGGCCGACCTGGCGCGCACCAGCAGCGAGATCAGCATCGAGCTGGACGGCCTCAGAGATCGCGCCGGCAACGTCAACAGTGGTATCCAGCCGTTCTACGACTCCACCATCGCCATCGACACCAAGGTCTTTGCCGTCAACGACGCTACGGTGAACGGCAGGCAATTGGTCTTGCGCTACAGCGATGAAACCGCGCTGGACCCGGACCAGGCACATAACGCGCCCAACGATGCCTTTGTGGTGCTGGTCGATGGTGTGCGCAACGATGTCGCCGGCGTGGCCGTGGATGCAGCGGCCAAGACCATCACGCTGACGCTGGTCAACGCCGTGCGCGGGGGCCAGCGGGTGAGCGTCGCCTACAACGACCCCAGCACCGGCAACGACCTGCAAGCGGTGCAGGAAGCCGGCACCGGCACCACCAGCGGCCACGACGCGGCCAGTTTTGCGGCCAGGTCGGTGACCAACCTCAGCCCGGATAGGATTGACGACGATACGTCGACGCCGGACTCCGACCACGACAGTGTGCCCAACGTCCAGGAGGACCAGGCCCCCGGTCTGCTGCGCCCCGATGGCTCGGCCGGCCCGGATGGCGACGGCAACGGCGACGATGTCCAGGACAGCCAGCAGGCCGCCGTCGCTTCGACCCGCGACCTGACCCTGGTGGCCGGCAGCCAGGACGGCAAGCTGATCCCCGACAGCAACGCGCGCATCAGCGAAATGGCGTTCAACGAACCCCCCGCCAATCAGCCCAAGGGCATGGAGACGCCGATCGGACTGACGCAATTCAAGGTCGACCTGACCGAAGGTCACAGCACCGAGAGCTTCAGCCTGTACGTAGACCAGGCGCTTGGCGTCAACGGCTTCTGGGTCAAGGACAGCGCCGGCACCTGGGTGAACCTGGCCAGCGAACCCTACGGCGGCAAGGTGGCCAGCGAAGGCGGGCGCACGCGGCTGGACTTTCAGATCGAGGATGGCGGCCAGTACGATGCCGACGGCCAGGCCGATGGCAACATCACCGCCCTTGGCGCCGCAGCGAAGATGCCGCTGTCCATCGTCGGGCAGGCGCCCCAGGTCGAGTCGCATGGCTTTTGGTACTGAGGGCACTGATGGCACTGAGGGTTGCGCAGGCGCCAATTGCGCTGATGCCTGACAACCCGCTGGCAGACCCGGCGGGCGATGACGGCGCCGCGCCTGCGTTGCAGCCGTTCGCTCGTTGGCGATTGCCAGGCCAGCGCCCGATCGCCTTGCATGCGCTGCATGGCGCAGCAAGGTTGACGCTTTGGCATCGGTACAATCGCGCAGATGCCAAGCCCCCCAAACCCCTGGAGCGCTCAGATGTCCGACCCCCACCACTTGCCAGCCCCCGCAGCGCCATCGGACGACCCGGTGGAGAGCATCGTCCCGGTCGTCCCGCTGGTGCTGCCGGTGGTGGGCGGCATCATGATGTTCCTGCTGGCCTTCATCGCCGTGACGATGGCCTGAACGAGCCTTCTTCGGGGGGCTGATGCCTGCCTTGATCTCGTCCGCGCCATCCACCCACCCGCAGGGCTTGGTGCTGGTCGTGAATGCCCTCTTGCATCTCCGTTCGCGCTTTGTGCTCCCGCCACGGGGATGAAGCGCCGCGCACCCCATGAGAGCCGGACACGCACTCGTTCTTTTCTCCGGCGGCCAGGACTCCACCACCTGCCTGGCCTGGGCGCTGACGCAGTTTGCCCACGTGGAGACCATAGGCTTTGACTACGGCCAACGCCACCATGTCGAACTGCAAGCGCGCCAGACCGTGCTGGCGGCGATCCGCTCGCGCTTTGCGCAATGGCGCGAGCGGCTGGGCGCAGACCACATGATCGATCTGTCCGTGCTGGGCCGCATCAGCGACACCGCACTGACGCGCGACAGCGCCATCCAACTGAGCGCCGCCGGCCTGCCGAACACCTTCGTGCCGGGGCGCAATCTGCTGTTCTTCAACCTGGCCGCCGCCGTGGGATACCGGCGCGGGCTGCACACGCTGGTGGGCGGCATGTGCGAGACCGATTTTTCCGGCTACCCCGACTGCCGCGACGACAGCCTCAAGGCCCTGCAGGTGGCCGTGTCGTTGGGGCTGGGGCAGCGCTTTACGTTCGAGACGCCGCTGATGTGGCTGGACAAGGCCGCAACCTGGGAACTGGCCCGCTCCCTGGGCGGGCAGGCTCTGGTGGAACTGATCGTGCGCGATTCGCACACCTGCTACCACGGCGTGCGCGGCGTATTGCATGCCTGGGGCCATGGCTGCGGCACCTGCCCGGCCTGTGTGCTGCGCCAGACCGGCTACGATCGCTGGCAGGCCCGCCCGGTCGCTGCACCGTAGTTTTTTCTCCATGACCCAGGAAACGGGCGCAGTCCACGCCGAGGACGCCGCATCTCAATCCATTGCACCACCATGACCCATGCCCGATCGAAAACCGTCCCCCTCAATGGTTCTCCGGACGAGACCGAATCTGCGTTCTACGAGGCCCTGCGGCATGGCGACATCGAGGAACTGATGGCCTGCTGGTCGGACGATGACGACATCGCCTACGTGCGGCCCAGCGGGTCGCGCCTGCTGGGCGCCGGCGCCATCCGTGACGAGTTCACGGCGGTGTTTGCCAAAGGCCCCGTGGTTTTGCGGCGGATGCAGGTCAACCGCGTGCTGACCCTGTCGAGTGCCGTGTACAGCGTGGTCGAGCAGTTGCGGCTGACGCAGCCCACCCCGCGCCTGGCCGTGTTGCTGGTCACCACCGTGTACCACAAAACCCCGCAGGGCTGGCGCATGGTGGTGCGCCATTCCAGCCCCGGCAGGCTGCCCGCCGCGCATGTGATCGACACGCCGCGCCCTGCGCTGCTGCACTGAACTGCCTGTGCTGCGGCGCAGGCCGGCACCTGTGGCCATCCGGACAGGTGGTGCCATGGTGGCCGGCAGCACGCAAAGCAGCAGCAGGCAGCAGAGGCAGCACAATCGGCCCATGGATGACATCGTCAAACAGGCATTGGCCAAATGGCCCCAGGTGCCCGACTGCTATGGCTGGCTGGGGCTGGATATGCGCGGTCGCTGGTACCTGCGCGATGACGCTGCGCAGGCGGGCGGCCCGTTTGCGCAGAGCAAAGGCGCGCTGTTGCAGCATGACAAGCTGATCGCGTTCATTGCGCGCAATTACGAGCCTGATGCGCAGGGGCGGTGGTTCTTCCAGAACGGGCCGCAGCGCGTGTATGTGGAGTTGGCGCTCACGCCCTGGGTGTGGCGCTTGCAGGCCGATGATTTTTCCGTGCTCAGCCACACCGGCCGCAAGGCCGTGGCGCTCGATTGCCTGCTCGATGCGCAAGGCCGCGTTTATCTGGCCACGGATATCGGCGTCGGCCTGGTGCACACGCTGGATGTGGGCATTGCCGCAGAGGCGGTGGCTGCCGGGCATTGGACGCCCCGGCCGGTGCTGGCCGAGGAACTGCCGGCACGCTATCGCTACACCCCGAGCCCCTGCGCATTGCGGGATGCGGGCAGGCGCTGACGCCGGGGGAGGTGCCCCGGCTGCGCGCTACTTGGCGGCAGCGGCGGTGGATTCGGTCGCCGGTGCGCTGGCTGCGGCGGCCGGGGCCGCAGGTTCCTCGAAATGGGCGCCGGCCGTATTGGCCATATGAACGACGGCGCGGGCGATTTCGGTGTCACTGAAGTCGCCGCCTCCCTGCGGGGCCATGGCCCCCTTGCCCTTGAGCGCAGAGTGCAGCAGCGCATCGAGGCCGGTCTTGATGCGCTCGGACCAGGCAGCGGTATCGCCCAATTTCGGCGCACCCGCTACGCCGGCGGCGTGGCAGGTCATGCATTGCGTCTTGAACACCTCTTCGCCGCTTTTGAGCGGGCGGTTGGCATCGCGGATTTCGACAGCGCCGACCTTTTGCAGGCGCTCGGCAATGGCGCGCTCGGGATTGGCAGCGCCGGCAGCGGGCTGGTCGGCCGACGCGACATACAGCACCAGGCCAATGATGCCAAAGATCGGAATCAGAAACGAGAAAAGAACCGCAGCCAGCAATTGCCTGGGGTTCTTGATCGGGCCGATATGGGCTTCTTCTTGGTGGGGGGTGTCGCTCATGACGTCCTCAGGAGTATCGGGGGCTTGAATGTCATCAATCCGAAAGTATATCTGCGGGGCCGGTGCGTCCGGCGGCAATTCGCGCAACGCGCGCAACGGCCGGCGGCGCCGGGGCTGCGCCGGCGCGTGGCGGCGCTGTGCCTGCGGCGACACCGGCCGTCAGGCCACGGCGAGCGCCAGTTCCAGCCCCGAGACGAAAGCATCTTCCAGCCGGTGCCCCAGGCACCAGTCGCCGCAGACGCCCAGGCGCAGGTCTGCGTCCCACAGATGGCTGCGGCCCAGGGGGCGGGTGGTTTGGGCGTGGCGCCAGCGGCGCGTGTCGGCATGCGCCGGTTCGGCGCGGATGCCGGTGACTTCGGCAAAGGCTTTGATCAGCTTGGCCTGCACGCGGGCCGGGTCGTCTTCCAGATGTTCGGCCGACCAGACGGGGCTGGCCTGCACGGTCCAGCGCTCGATCACCTGGCGGCCGGGCTTGGACGATTCGCGCGCCAGCCAGGCAATGCGGTGGTGCGTGCTGCGCGCGGCATTCCATTGCGGGCCGAGCGTGGTCAGGCCCGGGCGCACGGCCTGGGGGTAGGCGAGCATCAGCGTCCAGCAGGGGGCCGTGGTGACAGGCTCCAGCGCGTCGCTCAGGAAGCTGCTGCGCCCCGCGTTCTCGAGCAATGCCTGCGCCGGCAGCGGGGGCTGGGCCAGCAGCACGGCATGAAAGCCGGCATGGCTTTGTCGGCTGCCATCGGGGCCTTCGGTGCGCAGCTTCCATCGGGGGTGGGCCGGCGCGCGGGACGGGTCATGCTCGGGTTCGATGCGCGTGACGCGCGCGCCGGTCATGAGCCGATCGGCTTGCCGCAGCGGCTCGGCCCAGCGGGCCACCAGCGACTGCATGCCCGGGCTGGCCACCCAGTGCGCTTCGCGCCGGGGCAGACCGCTGGCGGTCACGCGCCCTGCGGCGTCGAGCATTTGCACGGCGTTGGCGCTCCAGCGTCTGCACAGGCCGGGCAGCATGTCCACGGCCTGGGCAAAGCGCGGATCGCGCACGGTGAAATACTGGGCACCGGCGTCAAAGCTGCCAAACGGGGTGTCGATGGTGGCGGTGCGGCCGCCGGCCTCGGCGGATTTCTCGAACACCGTGACCTCGTGCCCGGCCTGCGCCAGCGTGCGCGCGCAGGTGATGCCTGCCATGCCCGCGCCGACGATGGCGAAATGGCGCGGGGTTTTGCCGGCAGGCGTGTTGCGCCGCAGCCGTGGGGCGGGTGGGGAGATGCTCATGGAGGGCCTTTCGGTGCCGGGCGGCAATGCCAAACCTGGGTATGGTCACTCTACAGCACGGCAAAGGCCGGGCGCCTGAAAATGGCGGCGGCTTTCCAGCAGTGCGCGCCCTGCGGGCCGGGCCAGTCCCGCCGATCCGGCCCCGGTTCATGGGCGCGTTTTTTCGTTCCCTTGCACCATCAGGAGTCGTTTCATGGCAGAGATTGCAGTTGTCTTCCACTCTGGCTACGGTCACACACAGCGCCTGGCACAGGCCGTGGCCGAGGGCGCTGGCGCCCGGTTGATCGCCATCGATGCCGCAGGCGATGTGCCCGCAGCGGGCTGGGAGACCCTGGCGGGCGCCAGCGCCATCATCTTTGGCTCGCCCACGTACATGGCAGGCCCGAGCTGGCAGTTCAAGAAGTTCGCCGAGGCCTCGTCCAAGCCCTGGTTCAGCCAGGCCTGGAAGAACAAGCTGTTCGCGGGCTTTACCAACAGCTCCAGCATCCAGGGTGACAAGCAGGTGACACTCGACTATCTGTTTCACTTGGCGATGCAGCATGGCGGCCTGTGGGTCGGCCCGGGCATGATGCCGGCCAACTCCAAAGCGGCAACGCGCAACGATGTGAACTGGATCGGCAGCTTCAGCGGTGCGATGGCGCAGTCACCGTCGGACGCCTCTGCGGCCGAGATGTTTGCCGGCGATTTGCAGACCTGCAAGCAGTTTGGCCAGCGCGTGGCCGAGATCGCGGCCAGGATCGGCCGCATCTAGACAAGTGCCGGCGGCGCGGCCTTCGGAGCAAACCCAAGTAACATGGGCAGACAGCCCGGTGCGATGGCCGACCTGAGGGTACTGATGGTCGCCTGACGCCGACCCGCAGACCGCGCAAGAAGCCGCGACCCAAGGCCAGCCATCGACCCGCCCCGAAGCAACATACCCAAGGACCCGATGGCATGAGACAGCCCGTTTTGCAGGAACCGGATTTTCCGGATGTTTCACTGGTGGAAGATTACGCCGAATTGGGGGCCGACCTGTTTGCCCGGCGTTTCCAGGCGCTGCATGAGAAGATGGATGAGCATTCCATCGGGTATCTGGTGATTTATGCCGATCGGGAGCATGCCGCCAATTTCAGATACCTGATGAATTTCGAGCCGCGCTTCGAGGAAGCGATCCTGGTGGTGCCGTTGAAATCCAGGCCGGTGGTTTTCCTGGGCAATGAGAACCGGCTGGTACCGAATCATTTCACCAGGGTCGAGCATGAGGTGGTGCATTTTCCTTCACTGAGTCTGCTCGATCAGCCACGGATCGGCAGGAATTCCTTCAAGGATTACCTGATGCAGATGGGGATCGGAAATGATGCCCGCATCGGCATCGTCGGCTGGAAGTATTTCACCAGGGCTGACGGCATGGAATCGGCTTTCGAAGTGCCGCACTACCTGGTTGAAACACTGCGTTCCCTGGTCGGGCAGGCCAATGTGGAAAATGCCACTGCGCTTTTCATGCACGCCGGCCATGGCCTGCGCAGTGTCGTGGAGCCGGCCCAATTGGCAGAATATGAATATGCCGCATGTCTGGTGTCCGGGTCGGTGCTTGCGGTGCTCGATAACGTGCAGCCAGGGCAGAGCGAACTGGCCCTGGCGCGCCATTTTCAGACGCGGGGGCTTCCGGCCTGCTGCCATCCGATGCTTTCCGTCAAGGAAAAAGCGCGTCTGGGACTCCCGAGTCCCTCGACACAACGCATCGACCGGGGTGATTTTCTGACGGTCGCCCTGGGCCTCAGAGGCGCACTCAGTTGCCGCGCCGCGTATGTCGCGGGCGGCCCCGATGACATGCCGGCGGACTGCCGGGACTGGGTCGGGCAAGTGGTGCGTCCGTACATGAGCGCCGCATATACCTGGATAAAAAGCCTGAAGGCCGGCGTCACCGGCGGTGAAATATACCAGGCCATCGAGCAGGCATATCCCCGGGAACGCCATGGCTGGCCGCTGAATCCCGGGCACCTGATCGCAGACGACGAATGGGTGTCTTCGCCGATTTACCAAGGCTCGACCATCGCCATCAAGTCGGGAAGCTATATGCAGCTCGACATCATACCGGCGCCGGCCAGACCCTGGTTCGGTGCCAATATCGAAGATGGCTATTACGTGGCAGACAGCAGTCTGCGCCAGCAACTGGCGGCGCAGCACCCCGCGCTGTATGCCCGCATGCGGCAGCGCAGAAGCTACATGATGGAAAAGCTCGGATTTTCCGTCAGTGAGGATTTGTTGCCGGTCAGTCCCGGCTGCGGATATTACCGCCCTTATCTGCTGGATAAAAGAAAGGCTTTTGTCTTTGAATGAGCGGTGGCGGCGCCGTTTCAACGGCCGGCGCGCAGGTCGCGCGCTGCCCGGGCCACGCCGCGCTGCGGGTCGTAGCCCCGCAGTGCGAGTGTGAAGAACAGCGCCGCACAGCCTGCCACCACCGCCAGGCTGCTCCATTGCGCCTGGCCGTACAGCGCGAAGCGGATGGCTTCGACCGCGTGCGTGAACGGGTTGGCGCGCGCCAGTTGGTAGACGATGGTGGCGCCCGATTCCTCCAGCTTCCACAGCGGGTAGAGGGCCGAGCTGATGAAGAACATCGGGAAGATCACGAAATTCATCGTGCCGGCAAAGTTCTCCAACTGCCGCACATGCACCGATAGCAGCAGGCCGAGCGCGCCCAGCATCAGCGCCGCCAGCGCCATCACCGCCAGCGCGCCCGGCAGGTCTTGCCATGCGAACGTCACGCCAAAGCCTAACGCCACCAGCAGGAAGGCCAGCATTTGCAGCAAGGACAGCAACATGCCGCCGAGCAGTTTGCAGGCCAGCAGCCAGCCGCGCGGCAGGGGGGCTGTCAGCAGCAGCAGCATCACACCCATCTCGCGGTCGTACACCATCGCCAGCGAGGACTGCATGCCGTTGAACAGCGCGATCATCGCGAGCAGCCCCGGCGCCATGTAGACCTTGTATTCGATATAGGTCTGGTAAGGCGCGATGATGGCCACCCCGAAGATGTTCTGGAAACCGGCGGCAAACACCAAAAACCACAGCAGGGGCCGCACCAGCGACGAGAGCATCCGGCCAGGCTGCTGGAAGAACTTGCCTATCTCCCGGCCCGCCACCGCCCGCAGCGCGCGCATCCGATGCGTGACGGGGTGGGCCATCGCCTGCTTCAACGGGCTTTGCGGCACGCTGTTTCCGGGGCATCCGCACCGAGCGTGTCGAGGTCGTTTTTCGGATGCAGGAAGCCCTCCAGCGGCGCCGTGGCGATCACGCCATCGGGGTGGGCCAGAAACAGCGGCTGGCGCAATTGCCCGTCCCAGGGGCGAAAGCTCAGGCGCGGCCCTTTGAAGCCGTCGAGCACCACTTCGCCGGAGATCAGCGCCTCGCGCTGCCGGGCAAAGCCCGCTTGGGGCCAGAGCGTCACCGCTGCCACCACTGCTTTCACGGCGGCCCAGGCGGCCCAGTCGAAGCTGGTCATCGGCCGGCCGGCCGATTTGCCAAAGCGCCGGCTCAGTTGCGGCCCGCCGTTGCGCTCCCAGGCCCAGTGCCAGGCTTGCGCGGTCAGGCCGTTGGCGCCGGCCACCGGGCGCGGCAACGCGCTGGCATAGGGCAGCGAGCGGGCAAATTCGCCGGCGCTGTCGGCGACCACGATGGCGTCGTAGTCGACCCCGGTGGTCAACAGGTTCAGGTTGGACAGGTCGCGCTCGCGCGGGTCGTTGGACAGTTTGAACGGGCGCTGCGCGGACCAGGCCACGCCGAAGCGTTTGGCCGATTGCAGGAATGCGGCCTGCTGCTGCCGGTCCGCCGGCAGCGGGCCATGCAACAGCAGGCCCTTGCGCCATTTGCGCGCGGCCAGGTATTGCAGCAGCGCGTCGCTGCGCATGCGCAGACTGGGCAGGGTGTGCAGCAGATGGGGCGCGCAGTCGGCGCCGCGCAAGCTGTCGTCGTCGGCAGAGACGTTGAGCAGCAGCGCCTGCGCCGCCGCAGCGGCCCGGGTGGCCTGCACCACGGCAGGCGCGGGCAGGTCGAGCACGAAATACTGCACGTTCTGGCGCAGCAGATCGCTCACGGTGGCGGCGATGTCGGCGGCGGCACGGACTTCGATCGGCTCCAGCACCAATGTCACGCCGATGGCATCGAGCGCGAAGCGCGATTCGGCGGCGGCGACCTTGGCGCCATCGAGCGGACGCCCTTCGGGGTGTCCCGGGTAGCGTTTTTCCAACTGCCGGCGGTCATAGCGCGGATCGTCGGCCAGCGACACCACGGCGATGCGCACTGGCGGCGCGGCTGCGGCCCAGGAGCACAGGCAGGCCAGCAGCCATGCCCATGCCCATCGGCCGTTGCGCAGGAACCCGTTTTTGCGCATGCCCGGCCTGCCGGTTTCAATCATCGATCACCACCGAATGCGGCACCCGCCCGACCCGGATGGTGGCGATTGCCTTGTTGCTTGCGGTGTCGACCACGCTCACATCGTCGGACAGGCCATTGACCACATACAGCAGGCGGTTGTCGCGGGTCAGCCCCAGGCCCCAGGCCCGCTTGCCGACCAGGATGTAGTCTGTCGCGCGCTTGCTCGCGGTATCCACCACGGCCACATGGTTGGCGCGGCCCAAGCCGACATAGGCGCGCTTGCCGTCGGCGGACATGATGATGCCGACCGGCGTGATGTTGTCGATGCGCAAGCCCTTGGGCGCGAACTCTATGGTCTGCGCAACCGTCAGATGGTCGGTGCGGATCACGCTCACGCTGGCGCCGAGTTCGTTGCTGACCCATAGCTCCTTGCCGTCCGGCGTCAGGGCGAAGCGGCGGGGCCGGTTGCCGACCTGTATGTTCTTGACCAGCTTGCGCGTTGCGACATCGATGACATGAACCATGTTCGCCACCTCGGAGGTGACATAGACATGCTTGCCGTCGGCGCTGGCCTTGACGCCTTCAGGCTCTTCGCCGACTTCGACCTCGAACAGCTTCCTGCCGGAAGCCACATCGAAGGCCGACAGCAGCGCATCGTCCTCGTTCGATACATACAGGGACTTGCCGTCGGGGCTGAGGTCGAACAATTCCGGGTCCTCGCCGACCGACAGTGTGTCGACCGTCTTGCGGCTGGCGACATCGATCACGTCGATGCGGTGGTCGTCGCTGCAAGCGACGTACAGGCGGCTCCGATCCGGCGACAGTTGCAGGTGGCGCGGCCGTTTGCACTGCGCCTGGGTGCCCGTCACCTGGCGCGTGTCCGCCCGGATCAGGGTCAGGCTGTCGTCCTTCTCGTTCGAGACGAAGATCTGGCCGGTGCCGGCGCTCAAGGCCAGCCCGGGGGCCAGGCAGAGCCCGGCCAACAGTGCCCGCAGGCGGGCCGGCAACGCAGAGGGGGGCGTGATTTCGGTCATGTCGGTCATTTCAGTGATCGTTGGCAGTCCCGGTCAGGGACAGGAATGCGGCTTCCAGGCTGGCGCCGCCGGTGGTACGCAGCAGTTGCGCCGGCGCGCCGTCGAAGCGCACCAGGCCGTGGTGCAGCACCACGACGCGGTCGCTGACTTCGACCTCCGGCACCAGATGCGTAGCCCAGAGTATGCCCACTTGGCTGTGCGTCGCCAGGCGCCGCGCCTCGGTGACGATCTGCATGCGCGAGCCAGGATCGAGCCCCACCGTGGCTTCGTCCATCAGCAGCAGATCGGGCTGGTGCAGCAGCGCCCGCATCAGTTCCACCTTGCGCCGGTTGCCGCCCGACAACTCACGCACCCGCGTGCGGCGCCGCTCGCCCAAGCCCAGGCGCGCAAGCAGCGGCGCCATGCGGGCGTTTGCCTGCTGGCGCGACAAGCCATGCAGATCGGCATGAAAGCGCAGATTGGCCTCGACCGACAGATCGAGATCGATGGCCGGTTGCTGGAACACGATGCCGATATGCGCCAGCGCCTGGACCGGCGCCGCACGCATGTCGGCGCCCATGACGCTGACCTGGCCCTCGTCCTGGACAAACAGTCCGGTGAGGATTTGGAACAATGTGGTCTTGCCCGCGCCGTTCGGGCCGAGCAAGGCCACGAATTCGCCGCGCCGCACGCGCAGCGACACGCCGGCAAGGGCCGACCGGGCCGCAAAGCGCTTGTGCACGCCTTGGCAGTTCAGCGCGTCGGCTGCGGTTTCGGCAAGGGCTGGCACAGTGGTCATGGCGGGTGGCAATAGTCACGGCAGCGCCTGCGGCGTGATTCCGAGGCCCAGGCGTTCGACGAATGCGCGTTCCTTGGCCCGGGCACGCTCCAGGTAGGCTTGGGGACTGCTGCGTGTTCAGGTAGCTCGGTTCCGGGTCGTATTGGGCCAGCTCGGCGACATGGCGGGGCTGGAACAGCGCGTGATGGAACGCATCGTGCCGGCGTTTGACGATATGCGGCCCGGCGCCATACGGCAGACCGATGCCGTATGGCGCATTGTAAACGGCACCCGGAAACCCCCGTTCCTCCACGGCCGGCACCTCTGGCCAGCGCCTGGAGCGGGTGGCGCTGCATACGGCCAGCAAACGCATCTGCCCGCAGTCCACGAACGGCGCGAAGCCGGTGGAGTCGACGTCGACCATCAGCGCATGGTTGGCCACCGCCAGCATCTGGTCGGCGGTGCCGCGATAGGGCACATGCACGTAGCAGATGCCGCTGCGCGAGAGTATGTCTGCCATGCCCGGATGCGCCGTGGTGCCGACCCCGGTGGAGCCGACCGTTAGTTGCCCCGGATGGGCGCGGCCCCAGTCGAGCAGCGGGCTGTCGGCCGGCACCAGGATGCCAAAGGTGACGCCCGAGATCATCAGCACCGGCTGGATGTCGCGCAGTGGCTGCCAACTGGTTTTTGCTGGTGCGGCAGCCGGTACGGCGTCAGCGGCAACTGGCCGATGGGGTGTGCTGCACGCCTTACGGTGCCGAGCCGCCGGCCACCGGCCCGACAGCAACCGGATGGCCTCGTTCGTCCACCAACGGAATCCGGTAACTGGCCAAAATCGCATCGATCTTCTCCTGGTTGCCTGCAATCCAGCGATCGACCTCGTCCTTCCACTCCTTTTCGCCAAAGCGCACGCCCATTGCGATCCGGTAGTCGAACTTGATCTGCGCATCGGGCTGAAACGGCAGCATCACCCAGTCGCCCGCGCCCGCATGCTGGCGCGCCAGGTACCCGGCAATAGGCCCCCACAGAATGGCGATGTCGATCTTGCCGGCCAGCAAGTCGCGCTCGACCACGCCGCCCGGCACCTCGTCGGGGTCGCCGCTTTGCTGCTGATAGACCACGGCCTGCTCGAACAGTTGGTGGCGCAGCAGCCAATCGACCGACGGCGCGCGCGAGAAGATGCCAAAGCGCAGCTTGCCCAAGGTCTCGGGCGGCAGTTTCAGCAGGTCCTGCGGCGTGGCCAAGCCGCGCAGCGCGTCGCGCTGGCGGAACACCAGCGCATAGGTCGAGTGCATATAGGGCCGCGTGTTGGCCGTCAGTTCATAGTCCTTGGGCACGCCAATGATCAGGTCGCATTTCCACTGGCCGGTATCGGGGTCCTTGGCCCGCAGGGTGTTGCGCACGAAGCCCATGCGCTGCGGGAAGAAGGTGTAGACGAGCCTGCGGCCCAGATCCTGGGCCATGGCCCGGGCGATCTCGTTCTCGTAACCTTCGCCGTGCCGGTTCGACGACGGCAGGCTGTTCGGGTCGGCGCAGACGCGCAACGGTCCGTCCGCTGGCGCTGCCGGCGCTGCCGCCGTCAGCAGCATCAGCGCCGTTGCCAGCAGCAATCGCAGGTTTCGCATCGTCGGCTCCTGTGGTGCGGTGTCCGGCGCGCCGGACCGGTCATCGTTTATTTGTCGGCCGGGTAGACACGGCCCGGCATGATCTTGCCGTCCGAGCGGCCCTTCAGGTAGGCATACAGGTTTTGCCAGTTCTTTTGCATCGCATCGGAAGCTGCGAAATTCGGCATGCCTTTGTCGATCTTCCCTTGCATCACCAAATCGTGGAACGCATCGGGCGATAGCTTCTTGAGCGACTCCAGCAGCGAGGGGCCGACCAGGCCCTCTTGCTGCGCGCCATGGCAGCGTTCGCAGGCCAACGCGCGCCAAGTTTTCCAGCCTTCCAGGGTCTTGGCGTCGACCTTGTTGCCTTCAGTCACCTGATACAGGGGTTGCGCGCTTTCGCCCTTGCCCTGGGCCGCGCACAGGCTGCAAGCGAGCAGCGCAAGAATGATCACGCAGGAGGAGCGCAGCATGTCGATCAAGTCTTTATTGGTAAAGCAGATGCAGGGCGGCAACGCTTGGGGTGGCCGCCCTGCACGCCGATTGCGTGCCGGTTCAGGAACCGGTTGCTTGGCTGTTGCTCGGCAACGCAAAGATGAACAAGGTGCCGCCGAGATCGGTGTACTTGGCCAGGTCCCTGTAGCCGCCGACTGCGCCCAGGCCATCGGAGGAATTCTCCAGCCCGGCCGCCATGCCGATGCCGGCCCAGCCGCCGATGCCCGAGTAGACGCCGACATACTGCTTGCCTTCGAACAGATAGGTGAAGACGTTGCCAATGATGCCGGAGGGGGTCTTGAACTTCCAAAGCTCCTTGCCGTCCTTGATGCTGACGGCCTTCAGGTAGCCTTCCAGCGTGCCGTAGAACACGATGTCGCCGGCCGTTGCCAGCGCGCCGGACCAGACCGAAAAGCGCTCCGGCTTGGACCACAGGATTTTGCCGGCGGCCGCATCCCAGGCAATGAAGTTGCCCATGCCGCCGTGGCTTTTCGGCGTCGGGTACATCGCCAAGGTGGCGCCCACATAGGGCTGGCCTGCGGTGTATTCGACCTGGAAGGGCTCGTAGTCCATGCAGACATGGTTGGTCGGCACCAGGAAGATGCCCGACTTGCGGTCGTAGCTCATCGGCTGCTGGTCCTTGGTCCCGAGCGCCGACGGGCAGATGCCCTTGACGTTGACATCCGGCCCCGTGGTGGCGGGCGAATATTTGGCGTTGACGACCGGGCGCCCGCTCTTCATGTCGATCTTCGATGCCCAGTTGATGGTCGGGTCGAACTTCTCGGCCACCAGTAGTTCACCGGTTTCGCGCTGGAGCGTGTAGGCGTAACCGTTGCGGTCCATGTGCACCACGGACGGCACCTTCTTGCCCTTGATGTTCAGGTCGGCCAGCACGAGCTCGTTGACGCCGTCATAGTCCCACTCGTCGTGCGGCGTCATCTGGTACACCCACCTGGCTTTGCCGGTGTCGAGGTCGCGTGCGAACAGCGTCATCGACCACTTGTTGTCGCCCGGGCGCTGCGACGGGTTCCAGGTGCCCGGGTTGCCGCTGCCGTAGTAGACCAGGTTCAGCTTGGGATCGTAGGAATACCAGCCCCAGGTGGTGCCGCCGCCGAGCTTCCACTGGTCGCCCTTCCAGGTTTTGAGCGAGGAGTCCTTGCCGACCGGCGCCATCTTGCCGTCGGTCCAGGTCATCGTGGTGGCGGGATCGAACAGCATGTCCTCGTCCGGGCCGGTGCTGAAAGCAGTCCAGACTGTCTTGCCGGTTTTCAGGTCATAGGCGATCAGGCGGCCGCGCACGCCGAACTCGCCGCCGGAGATACCGGTGATGACCTTGTCCTTGAAGACATGCGGAGCGTTGGTATTGGTCTCGCCGATCTTGGGGTCGCCATTTTTGACGCTCCACACGACCTTGCCGGTGTGGGCATCGAGCGCCACCAAGGTGGTGTCGGCCTGCTGCAGCAGTATCTTGCCGTCGCCATAGGCCAGGCCGCGGCTGACGGTATCGCAGCACATCACCGGCACCACGTTGTTGTCCTGCTTGGGCTCGTACTTCCATTTGAAGGTCTGGTCCTTCAGGTTCAGCGCGATCACCTTGTTCGGAAACGGCGAGTGGATGTACATCGTGTCGCCGAACACCAGCGGCGAGCCTTCATGGCCGCGCAGCACGCCGGTGGACACCGTCCACGCGACCTGCAGGTTCTTCGCGTTGCCGGCATGGACCTGCTTGAGTTCACTGTAGCGGTGATTGGCGTAATCGCCCGCCTGCGCGGCCCAGTTGGCCGGGTTGGCGATCAGCTTGTCGAGCTCGGCGTCTGCGCGTGCGGTGATCGACGCGGTGGCTGTGGCCAGCATTGCCAGCCCCACCATCATGGTTCGGAATTTCATATGTCTTTGCTCCGATTGTCTCTACCTGACGGAATGTGGATACCGCTTTCTGCGCGCCGGGGGCAATGGCTGGCAATTGCTCTGCCGCTGGGCGCACGGGCCACGGGCCTGGCGGTCCCCCACTCGCAAAGCTTTGCAAAGGCGCCACGCAGTGCACCGCACAATCCATGCCCGAGTCGGATGGCCGCCCACAACGCGGGATTTGTTCACGGCATCGATCGGAATTTGTCCCGGGTCAGGGCCTCATTTGATGACAACCTGTGTCATAGCTGGATCAAAAGGATGGCGGCGCGGGTTCGGGCGGCGCCGTGGCGCGGTGGCGCGTGATTTGCATCACCGGCACATGCACAGCACATACCACGAGGATTCCCGACGCCTGCAAGGCAGCCGCTTCGGCCTGCGGCCACTGGCCTGTCTGCTGGCGGCATCGGCGATGGCGGCTGCCGGTGCGCAAACCGGTCAGAATCCATCCGCCCCCCCGGCCAACGACTATCCGACCAGCGCCCGCGTCGAGTACGTGGGCGAGTGCATGGCCAGGAACGGCGGCGCCTATGTGTACCTGCACAAGTGCTCGTGCGCGCTCGACCGGATCGCCGCCCAGTTGCCCTACGACGAGTATGTCGAATCGTCCACCTTCGCCAGGTACGCCACGCTCAGCGGCGAAGCCGGCGGGATATTCCGGGACCCGGAGCATGGCAAGCAGGCCGCCAAGCGCTATCGCGGCGTACAAAACGCTGCGCTGCGCGCCTGCGGCGTCTCGTTGGCAACACCGGCGCTGCGCTGAATGCACCGATTGAACAGAAGGCAGGTCATCGCCACGGCGCTGGCCTGCCCGGTGGCCGGCACGGCCCGGGCGCAAGACTATCCGGCCAGGCCGGTACGCATGATCGTTCCGTTCCCGCCGGGCGGACCCACGGACATCGTCGCGCGCCCCACCGCGCTGCTGCTGGGCCATGCGCTGGGGCAGCAGATCTTCGTGGACAACCGCGGCGGCGCGGGCGGCTCGATAGGGGCCGACTTCGTCGCCAAGGCCGCGCCCGACGGCTACACGCTGCTCATGGGCACCGTCGGCACCAACGCCATCAACGGCGCGCTCTACCCCAGGTTGCCGCACGACCCGATCGAGGACTTCACGCCCATCGCCAGCGTGGCCAGCGCGCCGGTGGCCATCGTCGTGCATCCCGACGCGGGCTTCGCAACGCTGGCGAGCCTTGTGGCCATGGCCAAGGCCGCGCCCGATGCCATTCAGTACGGCTCGGCCGGCGCGGGCACGCCGGGCCACCTTGCCGGCGCGATGTTCTGCAGCACGGCGGGCATCGGGATGCAGCACATCCCGTACAAGGGCAGCGCCCCGGCGATCACCGACCTGCTGGGCGGGCAGATCAAGGTGATGTTCGATCCGCTGCAGTCGGTGCTGCCGAACGTGGCGGCGGGCAAGCTCAAGGCGCTGGCGCTCACGAGCCGGCAGCGCTCGCCGCTGTTGCCTGCGGTGCCCACGGTCAGCGGGTCGGGCTGGCCCCACTTCGAGTCCACGGCGTGGTGGGCCGTGTTCGCACCGGCGCGCTTGCCGGCCGGCATCACCACGCGGCTGCGCACGGCGCTCGAGAAGATCGTGCGCTCCGACGACTACCGCAGCAAGCTCGGCAACGTCGGCGTGCAACCGCTGAGCGTGCCGCTGGCCGAGTTCCAGAAATCAGAAACCGCCAAGTGGAGCGTCGCCGTGCGCAACGCTGGCATCGCCCTCGAGTAAGCACCATGATCCTCGATGATGAAGAACAGGCCATCCTCGGCGGCGCGCTGGGCGTCGTCGCGCAAACGGCCCTCGGGCACCAGATCGCGGTGGGCGATTTCTTCGGCGCGAAAGACTTCGTGCCCGTCACGCAGGCGCACATCATGGCCGACACCGAAAGCCTCGGCCAGGCCGGCGTGCAATGGCTGGAGCGGCTGGCCGATGCGCAAGAGGGCGGCGTGCGCATCCCCACCATCACCGATCCGCGCGGCACCGATTTCAGCAAGGCCGGCGACCTGGGCCAGGCCGACTGGATGCTCGAATTGGAGCGCCGCGCCATCAGCGCCTTCGAGCGGCTTGGCGTGAGCATGACCGACACCTGCATCAACTACCAGACCGTGCTGGCGGCCACCCGCGGCGAGCATGTCGCGTTCGGCGACACGGGCGTGGTGATCTATTCGAACTCGGTGGGCGGTGCGCGTTCGAACTTCGAGGGCGGTCCGTCGGCCTTGTCTGCGGGGCTGACGGGCCGCACGCCGCGCTACGGCTATCACCTCGACGCAAGCCGCCAGGCCACGCTGCGCATCCGGGTCGGCTGGACGCCGCGCGCGCTCGATGACTGGGGCGCGCTGGGCGGCGTGATCGGCCGGCTGGCGGGCAACTACTGGGCCGTGCCGGTCGTCGAAGGCCTCGACACCGCGCCCACATCGGACGAGCTCAAGCACTTCGGCGCCGCGATGGCGAGCTTCGGCTCGACCGCGCTCTATCACCTCGTCGGCATCACGCCCGAAGCCTTCACGCTCAAGGATGTCGGCGGCGACCGTCTGCCCGTCGCGCACCGCATCGGCCAGGCCGACGTGGCGGCGCTGCGCAGCGGCTACGCCGGCGAGAAAGGCGTCGACGTGGTCGTGTTCTCCGCGCCGCAACTGAGCATCTACGAGCTGCGGCAGCTTGCGGCGCTGTGCAAGGGGCGCAGCTTCAGGCGGCCCTTGCTGGCCATCACCAGCCCGCAGGTCAAGCCCGACTGCGACCGCTTCGGCTACACCAGGCTCATCGAATCCGCCGGCGGCATGGTGCTGTCGGGGATGTGCTTTTACCAGTCGTATGCGCGCGAGATGGGCCAGGCCAAGGGCTGGAAACGGCTGGCCACGAACAGCGCCAAGCTCGTCAACATCCTCGGCGGCTACGGCTACGCCCCCATGCTGGCGTCGATGCAGGAATGCGTGGACGCCGCCGAAACAGGGGAACTGAAATGATGGAATTCATCGCCCGCCATGCCATGGGCGAGAAGGTGTCGGGCACCGCGCTCGTCGCCAACGACGGATTCTCGGCGCGCTACGACCTGAACCGATGGACCGGCCTGTTCTCGCGGCCGGCGCACAAACTGGTCGGGCTGTCGTATGTCGACCGCATCCTGATACTCGACACCGCCAAGGGCGGCGTTGCGTCGGCCTGGATGCTGCACGAAATGAAGTCGCGCCACATGGCGCCCAAGGCCATCGTTTTCAACACGGTCAACACGATCCTCGCGCAGGGCGCGGCGTTGGGCGGCATTGCGCTGCTGGCGGGCTTCGATGTGGATGTGACGGCGGCCATTGCGCATGGGTCCATCGTCGAGGTCGACCCCGGGGCGCGGATGCTGCGCGTGCTGAAGGTCGGTGACGGCACGGTCGCTGCGGCGCAGTCCGGGCAGCGCACGGAACCGGTCGTGCGCGTGCAAGGCCGCTGACGAAGGCTGCCGGGGCGCAAGCGCGTTCCGGATGGCTGACTGCACGCAGTTTCAGCACGCGCGCATCCCTGCCCGCTGCCGGTGCCGCGGCTCCTCGATGCGCAGGACCATGGCCAGCGCAAGCGTCTTGAAGGCCAGCGCCATCCAGAAGATCGGCGCATAGCCCAGTTGCGTGGCGATGATGCCGCCCACCAGCGGGCCGATGGCCATCATCAGGTGCGAGGCCGTGTCGGAGATGGCGATCAGCATCGGCAGTTCGTGCGCCTTGCCGAATTCCAGCACGAAGTTCTGCGCGGCCACCTGGTAACCGCCGAAGCCCGCACCCAGCCCGCAGAAGGCCAGCAGGAACAGCGGCAGCGAGCCGCCCAGGACCAGCAGCAGCGTGGCACCGCACCACATGCACACGCCCAGGATAAAAACGAGCCGGTAGCCATGCCGGTCCGCGATGCGGCCCCAGGCCAGGTTGCTGATCATTTGCGACAGCAAAAAGGCCAGTGAGAAATAGCCCAGCGTGGCGCCCGACAGGCGCACGAACTGGCCCGCGTGCAGGATGTAGAAAGGCACGGCGGACGTGCCCAGCGCCGCCAGCGCGCGCGCGAAAAAAAAGCGCCGGTAATGCGGATCGGCGCGCAGCAGGCCGGGCACATCGGCCAGGCGCTGCATGAAGCGCGAGGGCGAGGCCCGCACCGTCAGCGACTTGGGCTCGCGCACGAAGGCCAGCGCGCTGATGCCGATGCTGGTCAGGATGAAGGCCAGCATGAAGGTGGACGCATAGCCGTTGCCGAAGGCGTTGGAGCCGACCAGGTACTCGCCGCCCAGGTAGGCCACGCCCGAGGCCGTGAGCCCGCCCAGGAAGTTGCGCATGCCCGTGAGCCGGCCGCGCTGCGTGACCGGGATCACCTTGGACATCAGCACGTTGAAGGTCACACCCTGCACACCGCCGAAGAAGCCGAACAGCGCCAGGAACACGCAGGCCGCCCCCAGCGCCCAGGAGCCTGAGAGCACGAAGGCACTGAGCGCCAGACCCAGGATCTGCAGCCGCATGAGCCAGCCGACCGCGTAGACGACGCGCATCACCTGGTTGCGGTGTTCGATCAGCGTGGCGCCCCAGATGGAGGACAGGGTCATGCCCAGGAACTGCGCACCCAGGGCCAGGCCCACGGCCAGCTTGGAGCCCGACAGCATGTAGATGTAGGCCGGCACGAAGGTCGGCGCGCTCATGAGCCGGAACCCGGTCATGCCCAACATGCCATGCGCCAGGTTGGCTGCGAAGTTGCGCGGCAGGTCGCGCAGCACCTGCGCGTCGTACCGGGCCTCGTCGCTGGCGGAACTGTCCGGTGTGGCGGTCGCGTTGGGGTCACGGTGAGAAATCATGGTGTCGGTACGTTTTTACGGCAGCCGCGCCGCCTGCGTTTCGAAAAGTCATTCATGGACAGGGACTTGGATCATCGATCTGCCGGATTCCGAATTCCCGTGAACGGAATGAGAAATAGGTACGTCTATTAGCTGTCGTGGTATATGCCATTGAATTCTTGTACAAGCTGCTGAATCGCACTTCTTCGGTAGAGTGTGCCACATTTTTTCAAAGTCGGTTTGTCTCGAAAAGATCTGGACGATCCGGTCAGATGGCCCTTCGAAGACCCGTTCCACCGAAAGTCCGGTCGAATTTCTAGGTGAATACCCTGGGAAACGGACTATGTCGACGGATTGTTTTGACAGAATTAGTGTTTTAGGTATCATCCATCTGCTTGACTCACCAGGGTGAGTGGACGGGGCCAGGCCCCGCCACTGCACAGATTGGCTTTCGCGGTACGCCGCCCCACGCGGATGGGCGTCCAGCGATGGGGCAGGCCAGCAGCGGCGCCAGACCGGCCGATGGTTCGACGAGCGAAGAACAGGAGACAACGGTGAAAACTGAACCCAAGCGGGCCGCCGCACGGCCCTTTGCCAGAGCGCGGCACGGCCAGGACGGCCGCCTCGCGGCCGCGCCTTCTTCCGGCCTGCGGCCGGGCGGCAGGTGAGCCGTGCAGGCCTACATCCTGCGGCGGCTCCTGGCCCTGTTGCCCACGCTGTTCATCGCCAGCGTGATCGTGTTCGCGATCGTGCGCATGGTGCCGGGCGACGTGGTCGACCTGATGCTGAGCCAGAACGACGCCGGCGCCAACCAGCGCACGCGTGACCAGTTGCTGCAGACGCTGGGCCTGGACAAGCCCATGTGGCAGCAGTACGGCATCTGGATCGGCCAGCTCGCCTTCCATGGCGACCTGAGCCACTCGCTCTGGCAGGGCGATTCGGTGATCAGCATGATCGCCACGCGGCTGCCGGTCACGTTCGAACTGGGCCTGCTCGCGATGCTCATCGCGCTGAGCGTGGCGATTCCGGTCGGCGTGTACTCGGCCGTGAAGCAGGACGCTGCGGGCGACTACATCGCGCGCTCGTTCTCGCTCTTGATGCTGGCCATGCCCAGTTTCTGGATCGGCACCATGGTCACGGTGTTCCCGTCGATCTGGTGGGGCTGGTCGCCCGAGATCCACTACATGCCGCTGCGCGAAGACCCCGTGCAGAACCTGCGCCAGATGATCATTCCGGCCGCGATCCTGGGCCTGTCGCTGTCGGCCATCACCATGCGCATGACGCGCACCATGATGCTGGAGGTGCTGCGCCAGGACTACATCCGCACGGCGCGGGCCAAGGGCATGAAGGAATCGCTGATCCTCACGCGCCACGCCATCCGCAACGGGCTGATCCCGGTCGTCACGCTGATCGGCGCCCAGACGCCCATCCTGATCGGCGGCGCCGTGATCCTGGAGCAGATCTTCGTGCTGCCCGGCATGGGCATGCTGCTGCTCGATGCCGTCAACCAGCGCGACTACCCCGTGGTCACCGGCGTGTTCCTCGTCGTCGGCCTGGCCGTCATGCTGATCAACCTGCTCGTGGACCTGAGCTACGGCCTGATCGATCCCAAAGTGAGGCAACGGTAATGGCAGCCAACATGCAGATCCACCAGGCCGTCCAGGCACCCGGTCTCGCGCCCGCCGCCCGCCCGGCACCCGTGCGCCATGGCAAGTTCCAGTGGTTCGTGCGCAAGCTGTTCCGCGAAAAGCGCCTGGGCGCGGCCGGTTTCATGATCACCGCTGTGTTCCTGTGCTGCGGCCTGTTTGCCGACGCGCTGGCGCCCTACGGGATGAACGAGGTCGACATGGGCGCGCGGCTGCAGGCGCCGTCCTGGGCGCACCCGTTCGGCACCGACAACCTGGGCCGCGACCTGCTGTCGCGCTGCATCTACGGCGCGCAGATCTCGGTGGTCATCGGGCTCATGGTGGCGGCGATCTCGACCTGCCTCTCGGCCCTGATCGGCATCGTCTCGGGCTATTTCGGCGGCAAGGTCGACATGCTGGTGCAGCGCTTCGTCGATGCGTGGATGAGCTTCCCGGGCCTGATCGTGCTGATCGTCGTGGCCTCGGTGTTCGGCTCGGGCATCACGCAGATCATCATCACGCTGGGGCTGCTGATCGGCATCGGCGGCTCGCGCATCGTGCGCGGTGCGGTCGTTTCGGTGCGCGAGGACATGTACATCCACGCCGCCAAGTCCATCGGCGCGTCGCCCTTGCGCATCCTGTGGCGCCATGTGCTGCCCAACGTGCTCGCGCCCTTGATCGTGCTGTTCACGTCCAGCGTGGGCACGGCCATCCTGGCCGAGTCCGGCCTGTCCTTCCTGGGCCTGGGCGTGCCGCCGCCGCACCCGACCTGGGGCGGCATGCTGTCCGGCAACGGCCGCACGTACATGCTGCAAGGCCCCTGGCTGGCGCTGGCGCCCGGCCTGTGCCTGACGCTGGCCGTGTATGCCATCAACGTGTTCGGCGATGCGCTGCGCGACATGCTCGACCCGCGGATGCGGGGCGCGCGTTGAAGCGCCCCATCCTGGCCACCACCCCCCAAAAGGAGACACAACGCATGAAAACGAACAGGAACTTGCTCGCCCGTCTGGCCCCGCTGGCTGCCGGCATTGCCATGGCGGCTGCAGCCGGCACCGCGCAGGCCCAGGCCCACGCCGAGACGCCCAAGTACGGCGGCTCGCTGGATGTGGCCACCACGAGCACGGGCGTCGCGACCCTGTCCTGGGACCTGGCCGACTGGCAGGCCACACTGCAGACGCGTGACACGGGCCAGTTCTACGAGCAGCTGTTCTCGGTCGATCTCTCGAAGGCCAAGAGCCGTGGCGGCAAGTACCCGTTCACGATCAGCGGCTGGCAGCCCACCGACGCCGTGCGCGGCGAACTGGCCGAAAGCTGGAATTGGGTCACGCCGCTGGTGCTGGAGGTCAAACTGCGCCAGGGCGTGAAGTTTCCGGCCAAGCAGGGCGTGATGGCCGAGCGGGAGTTCGTGGCCGACGACGTGGTCTACAGCTTCAACCGGCTCAACAACAGCCCGAAGAAGACCCAAGGCTACTACGACCACCTGGACAAGGTCGAGGCCAAGGACAGGCACACGCTCGTCTTCACGTTCAAGCAGTTCCTGGCCGACTGGGACTACCGCTTCGGCAACGGCTTCTTCTCCGGCATCATGCCCAGGGAGGTCACCGAGGCCGGCGGCGGCAACTGGAAGAACGCCAACGGCACGGGCCCCTTCATGCTCACGAACGTGGCGCAGGGTAATTCGCTGACCTTCACCAGGAACCCGATCTACTGGGATCAGGAAGTCATCGGCGGCAAGCCCTACAAACTGCCCTTCGTCGACAAGCTCACGCACCGCGTGATCAAGGACGAGGCCACGCAGCAGGCCGCGCTGCGCACCGGCAAGCTCGACATCCTGTCCTCGATCTCCTGGGAGGCCGCGCGCGAGCTGAAAAAGAGCACGCCGCAGTTGCAGTGGAACCGCTGGCTGTCCATGGCCGCCGCGCGCGTGGCGCTGCGCGTGGACACCAAGCCCTTCACCGACGTGCGCGTGCGCCGCGCGCTGAACATGGCGGTCAACAAGCAGGAAATCATCGACAAGTTCTACGGCGGCGAAGGCGAGATGTTCGTGTTCCCGATGAACCCGGCATACGTGGGCTACCACACGCCGCTGAAGGACATGCCGGCCTCGGTGCAGGAACTGTTCAAGTACGACCCGGCCAAGGCCAGGAAACTGCTGGCCGAGGCCGGCTACCCCAAGGGCTTCGCGTTCAAGATGCAGATCTGCACCTGCACCACCGAGCAGATGGAGCTGATGCCGCTGGTCGCGGCCTACCTGGAGATGGTGGGCGTGAGGATGGAGATCGTGCCCATGGAATACGGCGCGCACCTGTCGGCCATGACCAGCCACGTCAACGGCGCGGGCTACCTCACGACCGTTTCCGACGTGAACCCCACGACCTCGCTGCGCATCAACTTCGGCAAGGGCCAGGTCTACAACGCGCCGATGTGGAACGACGCCAGGTTCGACGCGCGTGTGGCCGATGCGCTGGCCGAGCGCGACGAGCCCAGGCGCCAGCAGATCCTGCGCGAGCTGACCGCGCAGATCGTCGAGCAGGCGCCCGCCATCTGGATGCCGGCCCCGTACCGCTACACGGCCTGGTGGCCCTGGGTCAAGAACTACGGCGGCGAGCTGTTCGTCGGCGCCGGCCGCAGCGCGCCCATCCATGCGCGTGTCTGGATCGACCAGGACCTGAAGAAGACGCTCGGCTTCTGAAAGAACGCACATGGCCACCCCCGTACTGCAGGTGCGCAACCTGACCACCCGCTTCAAGACCGAGCGCGGCGTCGTGACCCCCGTCGACGGCGTCTCGTTCGACGTGAACGCCGGCGAGACGCTGGCCATCGTCGGCGAATCGGGCTCGGGCAAGAGCGTGACCTCGATGTCCATCCTGCGGCTGATCCCGTCGCCGCCGGGCCGCATCGAGGCCGGCGAGATCTTGTTCGACGGCAGGGACCTGCTCAGGCTCAGCGAAGAGCAGATGCGCGCCATCCGTGGCGACCGCATCGCGATGATCTTCCAGGACGCCATGTCCTCGCTGAACCCATCGATCACGATCGGCAAGCAGATCGCCGAGCCGACCACGCTGCACCGCAATGCGTCCTGGGCCGAGGCCTACAGGAATGCCCGCGAACTGCTGGACAAGGTGCAGATCCCCGACGCCGAGAGCCGGCTCGGCGCTTATCCGCACCAGTTCTCGGGCGGCATGCGCCAGCGCGCCATGATCGCGATGGCCCTGGCCTGCGGGCCGCGGCTCATCATCGCGGACGAGCCCACCACGGCGCTGGACGTGACGGTGCAGGCGCAGATACTGGACCTGCTCAGGCAGCTCACGCGCCAGGCGCAGATGTCCATGATCCTGATCACGCACGACCTGGGCGTGGTCGCGCGCTACGCCGACCGCGTGGCCGTGATGTACGGCGGGCGCATCGTCGAGCAGGGCACGGCGCGCGAGATCTTCAACCGGCCGGCGCACCCCTACACGCGCGGCCTGCTGGCCTCGATCCCGCGCATCGACAGCGACACCGGCCAGCCGCTGCAGGCCATCGAAGGCATGCCGCCCGATCTGTCGGCGCTGCCACCGGGCTGCGCGTTCGGCCCGCGCTGCCGGCTGGCGAGCGCCGCCTGCGTGGCCGCGCGCCCGCCGCTGACGGCAGTCAGCGCTGCCCGGCCGCCCGAAGGCGCTCACACCGCAGGCGAAGGTGCTCCAGTGAGCGCATCGCATGTCAAAGCCTGCTTCAACACCTGAGGAACGGGACACCATGGAAGACATCCTGAAAGTCGAAGACCTGCAGGTCCACTTCCCCGTCATGAAGGGCGTGCTGTTCAAGAAGCAGGTCGCCACCGTCAAGGCCGTGGACGGCGTGTCGTTCTCCGTCCAGCGCGGCGAGACGCTGAGCGTGGTGGGCGAGAGCGGCTGCGGCAAGTCCACCACGGGCCTGGCGCTGATGCACATGCTGCACAGCACCAGCGGCCGCATCCTGTTCGAAGGCCAGGACGTGACCAGTTTCTCGTGCGCGCAGGCCAAGCAGTTCCGCCGCCGCGTGCAGATGGTCTACCAGGACCCGTATGGCTCGCTGAACCCGCGCATGAAGGTCAAGGACATCATCGGCGAGCCGCTGCAAGTGCACGGCCTGGACAAGGACCGCCAGGCCTACGAGCAGCGCATCGCCGACCTGCTGCGCATGGTGGGCCTGCTGCCCGACATGGCCGAGCGCTACGCGCACGAGTTCTCGGGCGGCCAGCGCCAGCGCATCGGCATCGCGCGTGCGCTGGCGCTGGAGCCCAGCCTGCTCGTCTGCGACGAGCCGGTGTCGGCGCTGGACGTGTCGATCCAGGCGCAGGTCATCAACATCTTCAAGAACCTGCAAAAGCGCCTGGGGCTGACCTATGTCTTCATCGCGCACGACCTGGCCGTGGTGCGCCACATCAGCGACCGCATCGCCGTGATGTACCTGGGCCGCGTGGTCGAGATCGCCGCGCGCGACGACCTGTACCAGACGCCCAAGCACCCCTACACGCAGGCGCTGCTGTCGGCCGTGCTGGTGGCCGATGTGGACGCCGAGGCCAGCAAGGAACGCGTGGTGCTCAAGGGAGAAATTCCCAGCCCGCTGCGCATCCCGAGCGGCTGCCGCTTCCACACGCGCTGCCCGGTGGCCATGGAGCGCTGCAAGACGCAGGACCCCGGGATGAGCGAACACGGCCGTGGCCACGCCGTGGCCTGCCACCTCTACACCTGAACCGCCTTCATCCAGAACAACGCCGGTGACGCAGTCGCAAGCCGCCGCACCACCAGGAAACGGAGACCCCATGGAACACCGGACCTTCCCCGAGTTCAGCACCAACTACCCGCTGCTGCTGACGACTTTCATGAAACGCCCGGTGCGCTACTACCCGGACCAGATCGGCGTGGTCTACCGCAACCATGTGAGCGGCGCCTACCAGCGCTTGACCTGGCGCGTCTGGTACCAGCGCGTGTGCCGACTCGGCCATGCGCTGCAGGGCCGGCTGAAGATCAAACCGGGCCAGCCCGGCCGGCTCGGCGACCGCGTGGGCACCATGGCCTACAACACGCACCGGCACCTGGAGCTGTACTACGCCGTGCCCTGCATCGGCGCCACGCTGCACCCGATCAACATCCGGCTGTCCGAGGAGCACATCGTCTACACCATCAAGCACGCGCAGGACACGGTGATCTTCGTCGACGACATGGTGCTGCCGCTGCTGGAGAACATCTACGAGCGCATCCAGGACACGGTGCAGGTCTTCGTCTACATGTCCGACAAGCCCGGCCTGCCGCAGACCAGGCTGCCGAACCTGATCGAGTACGAAGAACTGATCGCGGCCGAGCCCGGCCAGTTCGACTGGCCCTACCTGGACGAGGACACGACCGCCACGCTGTGCTACACGACCGGCACCACCGGCCAGCCCAAGGGCGCGACCTTCACGCACCGCCAGCTGTACCTCATGACGCTGCACAGCATGGCGCGCCAGAGCATCGTGAACACGCCGGGCTTCGTGGCCGTGGAGCGGCTGGGCGAAAACGCCGTGCCCATGCTGAACACGCCGCTGTTCCACATCCACGGTTGGGGCGCGCCGTTCACGACCGTGTTCAGCGCGCAGAAGATCGTGCTGCCCGGCACCTTCACCGTGCGCGGCTTCTGCGAACTGGTGGAGCGCGAGAAGGTGACCTCGGTCGGCATCGTGCCGACGATTGCCGCCCTGCTGCTGGAGTTCACGGACTTCGACAAGTACGACCTGTCCAGCCTGGTCAACGTGGGCGTGGGCGGCGGTGCGCTGCCGCTGGGCCTGAAGACCAAGCTGGAGAAGGCGCTGCCGCACTTTCGCGCCGGCTCGGGCTATGGCATGACCGAGACCGCGCCCGCGTCCATCGGCGCCTTCGTCAAGAAGCACATGGTGCAGTGGCCCAAGGAGGCCATCGACGAGGTCATGGTCAAGACCGGCCTGCCGTCGCTGGGCCTGGAAGTCGAGGTCGTCGACGAGCAGGGCGTGCCCGTGCCGTGGAACAACCAGACGGTCGGCGAGATCGTGATCCGCGGACCCTGGGTGACCAAGGAGTACTACAAGGCCCCCGAACGCACGGCCGAGGTCTGGTACGACGGCTGGTTCCACACGGGCGACCTGGCCAAGGTGGACGAGGAGGGCTTCGTGGTCATCGCCGATCGCTTGAAGGACGTGATCCGCAGCGGCGCCGAGATGGTGCCCACCGTGCTGCTGGAGAACCTGATCGCGATGGCCGACTTCGTGCTGGAGGCTGCCGTGGTCGGCGTGCCCGACCCGGTCTGGGGCGAGGTGCCGATGGCCGTGGTCAGCCTGCGGCCCGGCAGCGCGGCGACACCAGAAGACGTCGTCGATTTCCTGGCCGAGCACGGCGTGCAGACCGGCAGGATCACCAAGTGGATGCTGCCGCGCCTGGTGGCCCTCACGCGCGAGATCCCCAAGACCAGCGTCGGCAAATACGACAAGAAGGCCATCCGCGAAAACCTGCCGCAGTTCCTGGCGATCGCAAAGGACATGTCGCGACAGCCCGCCTGGCCCGCCCCGACTTAGCGTCGGGTTTCGTTTGTTTCGTTGGTGATCTACAGGAGCCAGACATGCGTGAAGCCGCGATCGTTTCGACCGCCCGCACACCGATCGGCAAGGCCTTTCGGGGGGCCTTCAACAACACCCAGGCGCAGGAACTGGGCGCGCATGCGATTGCGCATGCCGTGCAGCGCGCCGGCATCGACCCGGCGCTGGTCGACGACGTCGTGATGGGCTGCGCCGCGCAGCAAGGCACGAGCGGCGGCAACACCGCGCGCCAGAGCCTGCTGCGCGCCGGCCTGCCGCAGACCGTGTCGGGCATGAGCATCGACCGCATGTGCTCGTCCGGCCTGATGGCCGTGGCCACGGCGGCCAAGCAGATCGTCGTGGACGGCATGCAGGTGACGGTGGGCGGCGGGCTGGAGTCGATCTCGCTCGTGCAGTCGGGCAAGCCCAACACGCACCGGGCGCGTGATCCCCACTTGGTCAAGAACATCCCGCAGCTCTACATGGCGATGATCGAGACGGCCGAGATCGTGGCCGAGCGCTACGGCATCTCGCGCGCGCAGCAGGACGCGTACGCGGTGGAGTCGCAGGCGCGCACGGCGAAGGCGCAGCGTGAAGGCCGCTTCGACGCCGAGATCGTGCCCATGTCCACCGTCATGACCGTGACCGACAAGGCCACCGGCGCCGTGTCGGAAAAGCCGGTCACCATCGCCGCCGACGAAGGCAACCGCCCCGGCACCACGCTGGCCGATCTGCAGAAGCTGAACCCGGTGTTCAAGGACGGCCAGGTCGTCAAGGAAGGCCGCTTCATCACGGCCGGCAACGCCTCGCAACTGTCCGATGGCGCATCGGCCATGGTGCTGATGGAGGCCAGGGAGGCCGAGCGCCGGGGCCTCGCGCCGTTAGGCGCCTACCGCGGCATGGCGGTGGCCGGCTGCAACCCCGACGAGATGGGCATCGGCCCCGCGTTCGCGATTCCCAAGCTGCTCAAGCTGCACGGGCTTACGGTCAACGACATCGGCATCTGGGAACTGAACGAGGCCTTCGCGAGCCAGGTGATCTATTGCCGCGACAGGCTGGGCATCCCGGACGACAGGCTCAACGTGTCGGGCGGGGCCATCTCCATCGGCCACCCGTTCGGCATGTCGGGCGCGCGCATGGCCGGCCATGTGCTGATCGAGGGCAAGCGCCGTGGCGTGAAGTTCGGCGTGGTGACGATGTGCGTGGGCGGCGGCATGGGCGCGGCCGGTCTGTTTGAAATCTACTGAGGAGGCATCCATGGTCCGGATCAACGACGTGACGAGCTACACCCACATCGACGGGGTCGGCGTGATCGTGCTGAACTCGCCGCCCGTCAACGCCTTGTCGGCCGCCGTGCGCGACGGCATCCATGCCGGCGTGCGGCAGGCCATCGCCGATGCGCACGCCAGCGCCATCGTGCTGCGCTGCGACGGCAACACCTTCATCGCCGGCGCCGACATCCGCGAGTTCGGCAAGCCGCCCGCCGGCGTGGGCCTTGGCGAGGTGCAGCGCGCGCTGGAAGAGTCGCCCAAGCCGGTGGTCGCGGCGATGCACGGCACGGCGCTGGGCGGCGGGCTGGAGGTGGCGCTGGTTTGCCACTGGCGCATCGCCGTGCCGAGCGCGAAACTGGGCCTGCCCGAGGTCGGCATCGGCCTCTTGCCCGGCGCCGGTGGCACGCAGCGGTTGCCGCGCATCGTGGGGCCCGAGGTGGCGCTCGAGCTGATGACCTCCGGCGCGCAGGTCGAAGCCGCCGACGCGCTCGGGATCGGCCTCATCGACGAACTGGCGCCCGAGGACGACCTGCAGGGCGCGGCCGTCGCGCTGGCCAAGCGGGTCGTGGCCGAGAAGCGCCCACTGCGCAAGCTGCGCGATCAGAACGACAAGGTCGAGGCCGCGCGCGGCAACCCGGAGCTCGTCGCGGCCTTCCGCAAGGCCAACGCCAAGAAGTTTCGCGGCTTCGCGGCGCCCGAGAAGATCGTGCAGTGCGTGGAGGCCGCCGTGAACCTGCCGTTCGACGAGGGCCTGAAGCTCGAGCGCAAGCTCTTCGTCGAGCTCATGCAGGGCGAGCAGTCGGCCGCGCAGCGGCATTACTTCTTCGCCTCGCGCCAGGCCTGGAAGGTACCGGGGCTGAAGAAGGACGCGGCCATCGTGCCGGTGCAGACGGTCGGCGTGATCGGCGCCGGCACCATGGGCGCCGGCATCGCGATGAACTTTCTGAACGTGGGCATCCCGGTCCATATCGTCGAGACGCGGCAGGAGGCGCTGGACCGGGGCCTCGCGACCATCCGGACCAACTACGGGAACACAGCGAAGAAGGGCCGGCTCGAGGTCGGGGCCATCGAAGAGCGCATGGCGCTGGTCACCGGCTCGCTGGAACTGCAGGACCTGTCGGGCTGCGAGCTCGTGATCGAGGCGGTGTTCGAGGACATGGAGGTCAAGAAGCACCTCTTCGGGCGGCTGGATCGCGTGGCCAAGGCCGGCGCGATTCTCGCGTCCAACACCTCGGCGCTGGACCTGAACCAGATCGCCTCGGCCACCGCGCGGCCCGAGTCCGTGATCGGCCTGCATTTCTTCTCGCCGGCCAACGTCATGAAGTTGCTGGAGATCGTGCGCGGCGACCAGACTTCGGACAGCGTGATCGCCACGTCCATGCAACTGGCCAGGAAAATCGGCAAGGTGGCCGTGCTGGTCGGCGTGTGCCCGGGCTTTGTGGGCAACCGCATCCTGGGCCAGCGCCAGCGCGAGGCCAACCAACTGATCTTCGAAGGCGCCACGCCCTGGGCGGTGGACCGCGTGCTGTACGACTTCGGCTTCCCGATGGGGCCATTCGCGATGAGCGACCTGGCCGGCCTGGACCTGGGCTGGAACAAGGACAAGTCCACCGGCGCCACGCTGCGCGAAGTGCTGTGCGAGATGGGCCGGCGCGGCCAGAAGACCGGCGCCGGCTTCTACGACTACGACGGGCAGCGCACGGCGCAGCCGTCCCAACTGGTGGAGGGCGTGATCCGCGACTTCGCCCGCAAGAAGGGCATCGCCCCCCGCCAGGTGTCGGACGACGAGATCCTGGAGCGCTGCATCTATCCCATGATCAACGAGGGCGCCAAGATCCTGCAGGAGGGCGTGGCCGTGCGTGCCTCCGACATCGACGTGGTGTGGATCAACGGCTACGGCTGGCCCGTGTACCGCGGCGGCCCCATGCACTACGGCGAGCGCATCGGCCTGCCCAAGGTGCTGTCCAGGATGCGCGAGTTCGAGGCCAGGCATGGGCCGCAATTCAAGCCCGCGAAGTTGCTGGAAGAACTGGTGGCCAGCGGCCGCAAGTTCAGCGACCTGAGCCCACTGGCCCGAACCCCGGCATTCCAAGCCTGACGGCTGGCCTGCACGCCAGCCGCAGGCAAGGCTGCGCCCATTTTTCATCCAAAGGAGCCGCGATGGACCTGGAGTACAAAGAGGAAGACCTTCGTTTCCGCGCAGAGGTGCAGGCGTTCTTTCGCGAGAACCTGCCCAAGGAACTCAGCGACAAGGTGCGCGCGCGCCGCCACCTGAAGCGTGAGGACGCCGTGCGCTGGCACAAGATATTGGCCAAGAAGGGCTGGATCGCGCCGGGCTGGCCCCGGCAGTACGGCGGCACGGGCTGGAGCGCCATGCAGCGCCACATCTGGGCCGAGGAATACGCGCTGGCCTATGCGCCGCCCACGCTGTCGTTCGGCCTGAACCTGCTGGCCCCGGTGCTGCTCGGCTTTGCCAGCGAGGAGCAAAAGCAGCACTACCTGCCGCGCATCTACGACGCCGAGGACTGGTGGTGCCAGGGCTATTCGGAGCCGGGCGCCGGCTCGGACCTGGCCTCGCTCAAGACGCGCGCCGTGCGCCAGGGCGACCACTACATCGTGGACGGCCAGAAGACCTGGACCACGCTGGGCCAGCACGCCGACATGATCTTCTGCCTGGTGCGCACGAGCGCGCAAGGCCCCAGGCAGCAGGGCATCTCGTTCCTGCTGATCGACATGAAGACGCCGGGCATCACGGTGCGGCCCATCATCACGCTGGACGAGGCGCACGAGGTCAACGAGGTTTTCTTCGACAACGTGAAGGTGCCGGTGGCCAACCTGATCGGCGAGGAGAACAAGGGCTGGACCTACGCCAAATACCTGCTGGGCCACGAGCGCACGGGCATCGCGGCGATCGGCAATTCCAAGCGTGAACTGAAGGTGCTCAAGCGCCGCGCGGCCAAGGCCCGGGTCGACGGCAAGCCGCTGCTGCAGGAGCCGCAGTTCGCCGCGCGCGTCGCCGATGTCGAGATCGAACTCATGGCGCTGGAGATGACGGCGCTGGGCCTGGTGGCCGATGGCGCCCGCAGCAAGATCGGCCCCGAGGCCTCGCTCCTGAAGATCGAGGGCACGCAGATCTCCCAGGAGATCAGCCAGTTGCAGCTCGAATCCGCCGGCCCCACGGGCCTGGCTTTCGATCCGGCCTACCTGGATGGCCGGACCGAGCACGCCGTGAACGGCGACGACGACGCGGCGCCGCTGGCCGCGCACTACTTCAACCTGCGCAAGATCACGATCTTCGGTGGCTCCAACGAGGTCCAGCGCAACGTGATTTCCAAAATGATTCTGGGTCTGTAAGGGGACAAGCATGGATTTGCGACTTTCCGAAGAACAGCAGCAGTTCGCCGACTCGCTGCGCCGCTGGATCGAAAAGGACTACACCTTCGAGGCGCGGCTGAAGATCATCCGGTCCGACGCCGGCGTGTCGCAGCCCGCCTATGCCGCGCTGACCGAACTGGGCGCGCTGGCGCTGGCCGTGCCCGAAGAGGCCGGCGGCATGGGCGGCAGCTCCGAAGACCTCATGATCGTCATGAAGGAGATCGGCCGCGGCCTGGTCGTGGAGCCTTATTTCGCGACCATCCTGGCCGCCGAGTTCTTCAAGCAGGCCGGCGCGCACAAGCCCATCCTGGAACGCGTGGCCGCCGGCGACATGAAGCTGGCCTGCGCGCTGAACGAGAAGGGCGCCGGGCACGAGCTGTTCAACATCGGCCTGGCGGCGCGCCAGGACGGCGCGGGCTATGTGCTGAACGGCGCCAAGTGCTCGGTCGTGCACGGCGGCCAGGCCGACGGCTTCGTGGTCTCGGTGCGCACCGGCGGCGGGCAGCGTGACCGCGATGGCATCACGCTGGTCCATGTGCCGCGCGCTGCGCAGGGCCTCACGGTGACGGACTTCCGCACCTTCGACGGCCAACGCGGCGCCGACCTGGCGTTCGCCGATGTGCGCGTGCCGGCGTCCGCCGTGGTCGGCCAGGCCGGGCAGGGCTGGGACATCCTGGAGGCCGTGACCGACTACGGCGTGGCGCTGTTGTGCGCGGAGGCGGTCGGCGCCATCGAGCAGGCCAATGCGCTGACGCTGGACTACCTCAAGACACGCAAGCAGTTCGGCGTGCCGATCGGCACCTTCCAGGTGCTGCAGCACCGCATGGCCGACATGTACATCCACCAGGAGCAGGCCAGGTCGATCGCGGTACTGGCTGCGGTCAAGGTGCAGACCGCCGCGCCGGATGAGCGCCGCAAACTGGTCTCGGCCGCCAAGGTGCGCGTGGGCAAGGCGCTGCAATTCGTCGGCCAACAGGCCATCCAGATGCACGGCGGCATGGGCATGACCAACGAAATGTCCATCTCCCATTATTTCAAGCGGCTGACCGCCATTGAGATGACGCTGGGCAACACCGACTTCCACCGAAGTCGATTCATCAGCCAGCCCGGTTTCGCGGCTGTCTGATGGGCAACCGGGCCTGTCACTCTGACACGCCCTCGTCCTCCGGCCGGGCTTGCGCCCGGATAGATCCTCTGCAGGGAATGTGGGGCTGCGCCTATCCGGGGCAGGCTCGTGTCCGTCGGTTCGCGTCGATAGCAACGAGCAAAGGAGTTTCGTGATGAAAAGATGGGTAGTGACCTGGGTCGTGGTGGCTGCTTCGGCCAGCCCCGCATATGCCCAGTCTTCGGTGAGGATTTCGGGGTCCGTCTACGGCGGTGTCGGCTTGAACTGGGGCGGGCCGTCGCGCACGCACTTGGCAGGCCCCGGATCCATCATGTTCAGCGGCAAGGAAGATATGGGTGGCGGCAACGCCGTGCTGTTCAAGCTGGAGAACGGCTTCAATGCCGGCACCGGCACGAACGCCAGCGCGACGACCTTTTTCGACAAACAGTCCTTCGTCGGGCTGCAGGGCGATTGGGGTACGCTGCGCGCCGGGCGCGTCTACACACCGGCCTTTGCCACGCTGGCGCTGGTGGCCGACCCGAGCGGCACCTTTTCCGTGCTGACCAGCACCGGCCTGATGGAAAGCCATGGCGTGCGGCTGAACAACGGCATCATCTACAACTCGCCCGGCTTCGACCCGTGGACCTACCGGCGCACCGGCGTGTATGGCGCGCTGGCGCATTACTTCGGCGAATCGTCGACCGGCGGCGCGTCACGCAACGCGGCGACGGGTCTGAACCTGGGCTATGGCAAGGGGCCGCTGGTGCTGGAACTGTCGCACCAGCGCACCAACCGGTACACCTCGGAGAGGCAGGACGTGGATGCGCGCAGCACGCTGCTGGCGGCGAACTACGATTTCGGCCCGGTCACCGGCTACATCGCGTATTCGGACAACGACGCGCGCAACGTGATCGCCGGCGTAAAGACCAAGGACAGCAACGACCTCCTGCTCGGGGCGACAGTGCCGGTCGGCGCGGGTCTGGTGACGGTGCTGTACGTCCGCAAGCACGACAAGCGGGCCATCGACAACGACGCGAACCTGATCGGTGCGGCCTACGACTACCCGCTGTCCAAGCGCACGAAATTCACGATCGGCTACGCCAGGATCCACAACGAGAACCCTGCCAACCACTACAAGTTGGCCAACGGCTACACGGGCACGACAGCGGCCAACGGTGGCACCTCGGCCGTGCAACTGGGCGTGACGTACAGGTTCTGACCGGCCAGGCGCCACCGCAGGCAGGCCGGGCCGGCTTGCGGCGCCCTCAGTCGGAGCAGATCCCATGGAAGAAGGGCTTCAGGTACAGCGCAACCGCGTCGGTCTTTTCGGACCCGGGCACCCACTTGTCCAGCGTGGTCGAGCCGTTGATCGCGCCCACGACCATCCAGGCCGCGATCGCCTGGTGCGTGGGGCGCACCGAGCCGTCCATCATGCCGGTGGCCAGAAAGTCGACCACGGTCTGCGTCAACTGGCGTATGGGCTGGACCTGACCGGAGAACTGTTCCAGGTTGGACAGCTCGGTCCAGGCCGTCATGCGCAGCAGCGGCCCGCGTGGCGAGAAGTGGTAGCCCACCAGCGAACGCGCCAGCGCGGCCAGTTTGTCGCCGCCCGAGCCTTCGCCGGCGATGGCGGCGGCCTGCATGCCCTCGACCACGGCCAGCGTGCGGCTCACGCATTCGGCGAACAGGTCGTCCTTGCTCGGGATGTGGTGGTAGAACGAGCCTTTGGTCACGGACAGGCGCGCCGATATGCGGTCGATGGACGCGCCGTTGTAGCCCACCTCGTTCAGCAGGCTGATGGCAGCGGCCAGGAAGCCGTGGTTCGAGGGCTCGGGCAGTTTGATGGAGGCCACCTTCCGGTCCAGCGCTGTCGGCCCCCAGGGCTTGCCGGGCGCGGCCAGGCCGTTGATCAGCACGTCGCACATGTACGCGGCCAGGCGCTCGTAGTCGGCCACGCTGAAGTTCGACAGCCAGGTGCGCGCCCATTGCGTGGATGTCAGCAGCAGATGCGTGCGGATCGTCAGCGACATGCGGTTGTCCGACGTGACCGGGCCGGTGGCCAGCAGTCCGCGCACGCGCCGGAACATGTCGCCATAGGCCGAGAAGATGATCTTGGTATAGGAGGCGTCGAGCTCGCCCACGTCGCGGAACGACATCGTGGCCGGGTACTGGCCCTGGGCGGCCTCGGCCAGTTTCTTCCAACGGCCGGTCACGAAGCGCGTCACGCGCTCCTCTGGCGTGGCGGCGGTGTCGCTGTCGGCCGCGAGCGCGGAAATCGTGTTCGTGGTGTGCATCAGGCACTCGAACACCAGGTCTTCCTTCTTCTTGAAGTAGTAGGTGATGCTGTTGGTGTTGAGCCCGACCTGCTGCGCGACCTCGGACAGCATGGTGCCCTTGATGCCGTTCTCGTCGAACAGCCGGGCCGCCGCGTTCAGGATGGCTTCGCGCTTTTGCTTGTAGCGACCCGTCATGCGATCGCCGGCTTCGGCTGATGGGAAATTCATGGTCGGACGTATGGAGATGGGACGGTGAGACGGCATTCTAGTGTCGCGTCACCGATCAGATGTCGTAGGCTGCGCGCAGCCATCGGAGCGTAGCGCAAGGTGCATCGCTTGCCCATACCGAGCCGTATTGGCAAGCGATGCAACGCCGCGATGCGCTTCGATGGCCAGCGCGGACCGACAGATGATCGGTGACGCGACATTAGGGGTGGCGCCTTGTCGAACGGCCAGGGTCGTCGCCAGACACGCCGCAGGTCGAAACGCGGCTCCCCGATGCGGTGCCCGATCAGCGTGGCGCCCCGGATGGAGGACAGGGTCATGCAGATGCAGGCCGGCACGAAGGTCGGCACGCTCACTGGAGTACCTTCGCCTTCGGCTACGGTGTGAGCGCCTTCGGACGGCCGGGCGGCGAAGGATGGAGCACCTTCGCCTTCGGCTGCGGTATGAGCACCTTCGGGCGGCCGGGCGGCGAAGGATGGAGTACCTTCGCCTTCGGCTGCGGTATGAGCACCTTCGGGCGGCCGGGCGGCGCTCATGGGCCGGAACCCGGTCATGCCCCACATGCCGTGCGCCAGGTTGGCTGCGAAGTTGCGCGGCAGGTCGCGCAGCACCTGCGCGGTGCAGGCGGCTTCGCCTGCGGCGCGGGGTGGCCGCAGGCCGTGGTTACGCCGGGACGGGCTGGGGCAGGGCGCTGGCGTACATGCGCCAGGCGTTCGCGGGGTCCACCGGTGCGCCGCCCAGCACGTCGACGACGGCCTGCAGCCAGGGCGGCTGCTCGCGTGTGCAGACCGTGATGGGCCGGGGCAGGTGCGAGCGCTGCGAGGCCAGCCGCGCGAAGTGGGCCGCGTATTCGGGCGGGCGCGCGTCGGTGGCCAACTCGGCGATCGCGAAGGGGTCGGGCGGCGCGGGCTGCGTGGTGTCCACCAGCGGGATGTAGGGCGTGGACGCGGCGCAACTGCCGGCCATGCCGGGGCCGTCGAGCAGGATGGCGCCGAGCACACGGTCGGGCCGGCCGCCGGCGATCAGCAGCGCGATGTAGGCGCCCAGGCCACGGCCGCAGACGGTGGCCGGGCCGATGTGGGCCAGCGCGATGTCCACGTCGCCCATCAGCACCTCGCAGCTGTAGCCGCCGCCGGCCGGGATGGTGGAGTCGCCATGGCCCGTGAAGTCCAGCGCGTGCACGGCGCCGGGCCATTGGGCGTAGCTGAACGCAGGGTGCGCGGCATGCGACTCGCCCAGGGCGTGCAGCAGCAGCAAAGGGTGGGCGCCGGGCGCGCGTGCGGGCTGCAGGCGGTGCAGCGCCAGGCGGATGCGGCCGTGGGGGAGGAATTCGGTCATGTGCGCAGGAAATCGATGACGAGGTCGGCGGTTTCACGCGGGCGCTCGATGTGGATGAAGTGGCCGGTGTCGGCCATGGCCAGGCCGCGTGCAGAGGGGGGAAGGTACGGGACGAGGTCTTCGTAAGTGCAGTCCCAACCCATAGGCTCGGCGATGGTGCTGAACAGTGCCAGCAGCGGCACCGGGAAGCCGGGCAGGCGGTCGGTCATCCAGCGCGAGCGCATGGGGCCGAAGCCGCCGGGGCGGATGGCCGGGTCCAGCTTCCAGCGCCAGCCGTCGGCGTCGTGCTGCGCGCCCTGCGTGACCAGGTAGCACAGCCAGTCGTGGCTGAGCCGCGGGTTCAACCGGGCGCGGCGGCGCGCGATGTCCTGCAGCGGCGAGGGCTTGCGTTGGGCCGACGCGGCCGTGTGCCGGTGGTTCAGCCAGTTGCTGATGATCTCGGGCGACATGTAGCGCTTCTCGTGCATGGCCGTGTCCGGGTGCGGGCTGCGGAACGGCATGCCGTCGATGCAGGCGAAACGCGTGAAGCGGTGCGGCAGCGCCTCGATGGCATGGATCAGCAGCGAGCCGCCCTTGCTGTGGCCGATGGCCGGGATGGGCGCGCGCGTGACGGCGTCGGCCACGGCCAGTAGATCGCGTTCGTCGGCGACCCAGCCGTACAGCGCGGCGTGGGCCGAATCGCCATGGCCGCGCTGGTCGTAGGACACGACGCGAAAGCCGGCATCGGCAATCAGCGGCGCGAATACGTCGAAGGTGCGCGCGAAGTCGAGCGCTCCGTGCACCAGCAGCACGGGCGGCGCGTCGGCGGCGCCCCATTCGTAGACGGCCAAGCCCACACCGTTGGCGTCGATGCGGCGCTGGCGCTCGGGGGCGCGGGCGCCCGCGTAGTGGAAGAAGCGCGCGTCCGCAGGTGCATGAACCGGGGGAGGCGCAACGGTCGAAACGGTCGCGGCGGGCGATGCGGGCGATGCGGGCGATGCGGGCGATGCGGGCGATGCGGGCGATGCGGGCGATGCGGGAAATTGCATGTCTTGTGTTTGTGGTATGGACAATTCATGATGATAAGCCGCTTGCCACACGCTGTCACCCAAAGTATATCTGCATAATTTTCCATTGACTAGGTTATATGGTACAGCCATAAGTGTTTGTAGTATGCCAATGGCAGCAGCATTGCAACCGATGTGCTGGCTACTACGTGGCGGTGCCTGCCGGTCGTGGTGCGGGCGATGCGCGGACGGCATGGCGTGGCACGGTGTCACAAATGCAAATACAGACCAATCCACAGAATCATTGAATTGGCATCTGCCGAATGCGCCGTGATGGATCGTCGTACTTCCACTTGATGGGCTTGGGATTCTTGTGGTGTTCGCGGATGTAGCGCATCAGCTTTCGCCCCAAGTCCTTCGCCGAGGTAAACCCGCCGCAGGTTATGACATCACGCTGAATGCGCGAGAGCCAGTTCTCCACCTGGTTCAGCCACGACGAGTACGTGGGTGCGGCCACTTGTCATCTACACGGCGTTTGATGCTCAACAGAACTGCGTGGGCGCGACGATGCCGTGTCGCTTCATGCGCCTGTACACCGTGGCGCGGCACGTGGACAGCTCGCGCGCCACATCGGCGATCACCCAATGATGGCGCCGCAGGGCGCCCAGCAGTTGGTGCACCTCGGGGCTGGCATCGGCGTCCTCCCCACCGGGGGCTACGTCGATGGCGGGCGGTGCGGGCACAGTCGCCAGCAAGACTGGGGCCGGCGCATCGACCAGTTGCACCTCCAGTGGCAGGTCGCGGGCGCCGATGCCATGGCCTTCAGCCATCGAAAGGGCGTAGCGCAGCACGTTGCGCAACTCGCGGATGTTGCCAGGCCAGGGATAACGCAGCAGCAGTTCCATCGCTTGCACGGTGAGGTGGCCGTTGGCGTCGATGGCGGTGGCCTCTTCGCCAAGGATGCGGCGGACCAGGTACGCGCGGTCCTGCCGCTCCCGTAGCGGCGGCAGGCTCAGCGTGGCGCCGCTGAGACGGTAGTAGAGGTCTTCGCGGAACTGCCCGGCTGAAATGCGCTCGCGTAGGTTGCGGTGCGAAGCTGCCAGTACGGTCAAGGCCAAGGGGATGGGTTTGTCGGCACCCAGGGGCAGCAGCTCGCGTTCGGCCAGCACTCGCAGCAACCGCGTCTGCAGTGCCAGCGGCATGTCGCCGATCTCGTCAAGGAACAAGGTGCCGCCGTCCGCCCGCTGGATCAGGCCCACCATGCCGCGGCTGCGCGCACCGGTAAAAGTACCCGGCAGGTAGCCGAACAGTTCGCTTTCGATCAACGATTCGGGGATGGCCGCGCAGTTGATGGCCACGAAGGCCCGGTCTGCGCGCGAGCTGGCCTGGTGGATCGCCTGGGCAAGCACCTCCTTGCCGGTGCCGGTCTCGCCCTGGATGATCATGTTGATCGACCTGCCGGCCAGGCGGCGGGCTTGGGAGATGAGCGCGTCCATCTTCGGGTCGCGGTCGGACAGAGCCTCCAGCGCAGACACATCGCCCTGCGGCGCAGCCTGCAGGTGATCAGCCTGGACGGAGGTGGCACCCGACATGCGCGTCCTGCGCTGCGGCCCACGCACCATGGCCTGGCGCGGCTCGCCCAGCCAGGGGTGCAGCAGTGCACTGCTGTCGCCGTTGCCGGCGCGCGCCAGCCGCATGACATCGCCCAGCGGGTTGCGGAACACGGCCGACAGCGGCTGGCCGAGCAGCGCCCCCACGCTCTGCCCGTCCACGGTCTGCAGCAGCCGGCGCGCGCCGCTGTCGGCACCGACGATCACGCCGTCGGCATCGAAGGCCAGCAAGGCCTCGGCATTGACCTCGACGAGCGACGCGGCGCGTCCCAGCCGCAGGACCCACCGGTGGCCGAAGTGCCGCAGGAAATTGGCATCCTCGATCATGCGGCCATACATCGAGGCCATGTGGCCGATCAGATGCTGGCTCGCGCGTGAATCGGGTGTTGTGAGCGAGGACAGATCCAGCGCGCCCATAAGCTCGCCCTCAGGATCGAACAGCGGCGTGGCCGTGCAACTGAGGTCGAGGTTGCCGGCATAGAAATGGTCGTCATAGTGGCAGGTCAGCGTGCGGCATTCCGCCAGGCAGGTGCCGATGCCGTTGGTGCCGGCGTGCGCCTCGTGCCAGTTGGCGCCGACCACCAGGCCGGCGCGGATCGGCGAATCGCCGGCCCGGTGGCCCAGGTAGTCCAGCGTGATGCCGTCTGCATCGGCCAGCAGCAGCACATAACCCAGGTCGGCCACGCGCGCGTAGAGCTCCTCCATCGCGGCGCGCGCGGTGTGCAGGTAGGCCAGGTGCTTGGCGTGCCGGTCGCGCAGCGCACCCGAGCTTTCCACGCGCATGTGCTGGCGCCCGGCGGGATCCAGCCCGTAGTCGTTGTAGCAGCGCAGCCACGAGCGGTGGATGGGGTTGTCGAGGGCCAGCGCGGTCAAGGCAGCCTCGTTGCCCACGACGTTCATCACGACATCGAGATGCTCCCGAGAGGGCGTCATACTGTTGTCTCCTTCGGAGTGTCGGCGCCTCTGGTTCCCTGCGGCATGCGCCGCGTGGCTGTGCGCTTGGTCCGAGCGAGTATAGGGTTGCAGCGCGCGCAAGCCAAGGCAAGCCCCGGCATGACGCCCTTGTACACCACTCAATCCAGCGCGAAGACCCAGACCGAGCCGCCTTCGGGAACGGCCTTTTCCCACCCGGCCAAGCCTTCCATCTTGCCCTGGATCCACTGCGCATCGACGCCCCAGCCGGACACCACCGCGATGTACTGCTTGCCACCGATGGAGAAGCTGCTGGGCGGCGAGATGATGCCCGACGGGGTCGGGAACTCCCACAGCAGCTTGCCGCTCTTGGCGTCGTAGGCGCGGAACATGCGGTCATTGGTGCCACCGGCAAACAGCACGCCGCTGCCGGTGGTGAGGATCGAGCCCCAGTTCCACGAGTGCGGGTACTTCTGGCGCCAGACCTCCTTGCCGCCATCGACGCTCCAGGCCTGGATGCCGCCGATGTGGTCGAAGCCGGGCTTGACCGAGAGGTCGAGCTTGTTGATGTCCACCCCGGCCGACCACTGGCCCGGCACGATCGACTGGACCATACCGGTCAGCGTGAGGCAATGGTTGTCGTTGTAGGGCACGTACAGCATGCCGGTCTTGGGGTTGTAGGCCTCGTACGGCCAGTCCTTGCCACCCCACAGGCTGGGGCAGTAGGTGCGCGTCTTGCCGGTGGCCGGCTTGGCCTCTTCGTTGTAAGTCGGGCGGCCGGTCTTGGGGTCGATGGAGGCGAACACCGTGTTGGTCACGTAGGCCTCGGACTTGTTGTAGGTGATCTTGCCCTTGCCGTCACGCTCCAGCCAGTACAGTCGACCGTTGCGCTGCGCGCTGATGAGGCCGCTGACCTTCTTGCCACTGCGGTTGAACTCCACCAGCGTGGGTGCGTTCATGCCGGCCCAGTCCCACGAGTCGTTCCAGTGGTACTGGAAGTGGCTCACGATGTTGCCGGTGTCGGGGCTGATCGCCAGCACCGAGGCCAGGTACAGGTTGTCGCCCGGCCGCTGGTCGCCCAGCCACGGCGCGCCGTTGCCCACGCCCCAGTAGATGACGTCGTTCTTGGCGTCGTAGTTGCCGGGCATCCACATGGTGCCGCCACCGTTCTTCCAGGCGTCCTTCCACTGCCCGTCCTGCGGCCAGGTCTCGAAGCCGGCCTCACCGGGACCAGGCACGGCGTAACGCGTCCAGGCCAGCTTGCCGGTCTCGGCGTCGAATGCCTTGAGGAAGCCGCGCACGCCGAACTCGCCGCCCGACGGGCCGATCAGCACCTTGCCTTTGACGACCAGCGGCGCCGAGGTGATGTAGGCGCTGTCCTTTTCCCAGTCGCAGACCTGGGCGTCCCACAGCAGCTTGCCGGTCTTGGCGTCGAGCGCGCTGATCATGCAGTCGATGCTGCCGACATAGACCTTGTCGCCGTACAGCGAGACGCCGCGGTTCGTGCGGTGCAACGCGCCCAGGCCCTCGGGCACTTCGCGCACGAACTTCCACAGCACCTTGCCGGTCTTGGCGTGGTAGGCGATGACCTGGTTGTGCGGCGTGGCGACGAACATGTACTCGCCGTTGACGATGGCGGGCGCCTCGTGGCCCGAGTTGACGCCGGTGGCGGCCGACCACACCGGGCGCAGCCGCTTGACGTTGGCCGGCGTGATCTGCTCCAGCGGGGTGTAGCTCCAGCCCGCGTAGTTGCCCTTGGTCAGCAGCCAGTTTTCGGGCTCGGGGTTGGCCAGGCGGGCCGCCGTGACGGGCTTGTAGTCGGGCGTCGGGCCGGCGGCCATGGCACTGGCCGTGAGCAGGGCGCCCAGGATGGCGAGAGTCTTGTGGGTTCTCATGGTGTGTGTCTCCGTTGATGGATGGGGGATGCGAGCCAGCGGTCTGTGGCCGCGGTGTTCAGGTGGGAGGGCCGATCGGCCCGTCGAAGCGGCCGGCAATCGTCAGCACGCCGTCTTTCAATGCCAGTGGCAGCATGGCGAGACGCCGCGTGGCGGGGCCGTTGATCACGGTGCCGCGGTCGCACGCGTCGAACACCGAGCCGTGACAGTTGCAGACCAACTGCGTCTTGCTCGGATGCAGCGACGTGACCGGGCAGCCGGCGTGGGTGCACAGCGCCGAGAAGGCCACCACGCCGTCGGCCGCGTTCTTGGCGCTGGTGGGCTTGAGCGCATCCGGCGCGATGCGTGTCACCGTCAGCAGGTTGGCGCGCGAGACCAGCGCCTTGCCGCTGGTCGGGTCCACCGGATAAGCCATTGTTGGCGCCGCGCCTACCACCAGGTCGGCCAACTTGAGCGGCTGGCCCTGGCGATCGTCGGCCTGGAAGGTCAGGCGGTCGCCGGGCTCGGGCTTGCGCGTGCCCGCCTGGCCCAGCGCGGTCGCAGGCACCAGCACCGCAAGGGCACCGGCCAGGGTCTGGCGCCGGCCGGGGTCGTGGGGTGCTGCCTTGCAGGCGCAGCGGCAGACACCGGGGCTGGAGGAAGACATCTCGGGGTTCATCACAGGGTCGTTCCTCATGCGCTCAGGTGGTCTGCATGTAGACAACATGCGTTTCGGTGAACTCCAGCAGCCCATGGCGGCCGTCGGCTCCGCCGATGCCCGACTTCTTGCGGCCGGCGTGGAAGCCCTGCATCGCCTCGAAGTGCTCGCGGTTGATGTAGGTTTCGCCGAACTGCAGTTCGCGGCACGCCTTCATCGCCGCGTTCAGGTCGCGCGTGAAGATGGACGAGGTGAGGCCGTAGTCAGAGTCGTTGGCCAATGCGATGGCTTCGTCCATGTCGTCGACCGCCTGCAGCGGCAGCACCGGACCGAAGATCTCGTCGCGCATGATCGACATGTCCTGCCGGCAGCCGGCTACGACGGTGGGAAGATAGTGGTAGCCGTGGCCCACGTCGGCGCGGCGGCCGCCGGTCAGCACTTCGGCGCCCGCGGCGCGCGCCTCGTCGACCAGCCGGGCCACCTTGTCGAGCCCGGCCTGGTTGATCAGCGGGCCCATGTCCAGCGTCTCGTCGAGCAGCGGGTTGCCAAAGCGCGTGGCGGCCATGCGCTGCACGATCTTGTCGGTCAGCGCGCCCAGCACCTCGCGCTGCACGTAGACGCGTTCGGCGCAGTTGCAGACCTGGCCAGTGTTGATGATGCGCGAGGCCACCAGCGCCTGGGCCGCAAGGTCCAGGTCGGCATCCTTGAGCACGATGGCCGGTGCCTTGCCGCCCAGTTCAAGGTTCACGCGCGTGAGGTTGGGTGCCGCCGCCTGCATGATGCGCACGCCCGTGGTCACACTGCCGGTGAAGGTGATGAGGTTGACGCCCTTGTGCGCCACTAGCTCGGCCCCGGTGCTGGCGCCCTTGCCCGACACCAGGTTGAACACGCCTGGCGGCAGATCGGTCTGCGCCAGCAGTTGGGTGAATGCGAAGGCGTTGAGCGGCGTCTCCTCGCTCGGCTTGATCACCACGGTGTTGCCGGTGATCAGCGCCGGCGCCATCTTGCGGGCGATTAGGAAGAACGGGAAGTTCCACGGCAGGATGCCCGCCGCCACGCCGATCGGCTTGCGCAGCAGGAACATGTGTTCATTGGGGCGGTCGCTCGTCAGCACCTCGCCTTCGAGGCGGCGCGCCCACTCGGCCATGTAGTCGATGTAGTCGGCGGTGAAGTTCACCTCGACGCGCGCCAGCGGCATGACCTTGCCCTGCTCGCGGGCGATGGTGGTGGCCAGCGCTTCGGCGTGCTCGCGCAGCTTGACTGAGATCTGCCGCAGGTAGCCGGCTCGCTGGATCGCGGGCAGCCTCTCCCAAGCTGGCTGGGCGCGGCGCGCGGCAGAAACGGCTGCGTCCACAGCAGCGGCATCGCCGTCGGGCACCTCGGCGATCAGGCGGTGGTCGGCCGGGTTGTGGACGGCGATGGTGGCGCCGCGGTGCGGCACGAAACGGCCGTCGATGTAGTTCTGGTAGGTGTCGGGCATGTCGATGGTCTCCTGGGGGTGGTGGTCGAGGTCGGGGTATGGGCGACTGGCCTGCGCCTGCGGGCCGCCCGGGGACAGGTGATCGCTCAGGGTTGGGCGGCAGTGCGCTGGGTCAGGCGTGCGCCCAACCACTCGGATGCATAGCCGAGCAGCACGCCCGCGATCCAGGTCAGCGAGACGAACGCGATCGACAGGTCCGGCTTGCCGCCGGAGCCGAAGAACGCGGCGGCACCGAGGAAGGCCGCGGGTGTGTAGGCCAGCAATGGCATCTGCGCCATCGCCACCAGCACGAAGGCCAGCACGGGCACCAGCAACAGCAGCAGCAGCAGCGCCGTGAGGTCGCCGCCGGCCTGCTGCACACCGGCCATGGTCAGCGCCGTCAGCAGCACACCGGCCAAGCCGGCGCCGAGCGAGTGCCGTGCACCGCCCTTGCCGCCGCCTGCGGCGAAGAAGGCCGCCCAGGCGACGAAGCCGATCCAGGGGCTGAACTTGAGGTCGGGCAGGCCGATGCTGACGTACACCCACACCGCCACCAGAACGGCGATGCTGAGGGCCAGCGCATGCAATTGCTTCATTGGTTTGTCTCCAGTCGTTGTCAGGCTTGTCGTGAACGCCCACCGGGGTGGTGGACGCACTGGCTTAGGCAGCTTCTGTGCCATGCGGCCGCACCGCCTGCTGCGCACGGCGCGGCAGAGTGCAAGTGCTTGTTCCGATGGGGAAACCTGCGCGGCTAGCCGCGTGGGCGCAGGGATTGCCCGGGTGCGACAGATGTCGCAGTGCGCGAGGCGCGTGGCGACCAAGGCGCGCGGAGGTGTGACACCTGTCGCAGGCAGCAGCTGATTAGTCCAATGTGTCATTGAATTGGCACCTGTCGAATACGCCGTGATGGATCGTCGTACTTCCACTTGATGGGCTTGGGATTCTTGTGGTGTTCGCGGATATAGCGCATCAGCTTTCGCCCCAAGTCCTGCACCGAGGTAAACCCGCCGCAGGTTATGACATCACGCTGAATGCGCGAGAACCAGTTCTCCACCTGGTGCTCTCGGCACGCCCTGGCGACAGCGGCAGCATCCGGTCCTGGCGATCGAGTGCCTGGATGGCGGTCTTCTCATCGACGCAGAACACCACGGCGTGCGCCGGTGGATGGAGGTACAGCCCGATCACATCGGCCGCCTTGGTCTCGAAGTCCGGGTCGTTGGACGCCATGTGTCGATCCAGTCTTTGTCACCTTCCGCGACAGCTTCAATCCGAACTGACCCCGGTCAGTCCTCCGCCGCCCTGTCCTTGCGCAGGCTCGCGAACAGCGACCCCGCCATGCCTGCGAGCGCCAGCAGGCCGATACCCAGCGCACCCCAGAGCCACCATTTGCGCGACGGATCGTGCGGCGCCGTCGCGGGAACGGGCGCGAGCGTGGCGGCTGCGACGACGGCCTGCACCGCAGCCACCGGCAGCGTGACCGAGGCGTCGTCGGCTGCGATGGGCTTGTCTGCGGCGTGGCCCGGGATCAGCGTGGACAGCGCGAGCGGCGCACCCGGCGCCGCACCTTGCACTGCCCCCTTGTCGGCTACCGCGCTCCAGGCCAGCGAGAACGGCGCGCCGCCCTGCGCGAGAAATACCAGCGTGCGCGGCGTGGCCCCCACGGCGATGGTCGGCGGCGTGGCGCCGAGCACGCTCACCGGGCCGGAAGTGCGCAGCCGCAGACGCGAATGCACAGCGCCGTCGAGCGCCAGCACCGGCGAACGCGCCTCGCCGCCGGCTTGCGCGAGGCGGTACACCACCGTATCGAGCAGCGACACCTCGCCGGGGCCGCTGGGCAGCGGGTTCGTTCGGCGCTGCTGGTGCCGCAACGCGTAGAGCGGGTTGCGCGGCGCGAACTGCGGCGGCGGCGCCGAAGCCGGCGTGGCATCGACCAGGCCCGACACGCCCACCTGCGCCAGCGTGTTGATGTCGGCCAGGTCGATGCGCAGGCTCTGCAGCGGCAGGCCGCGCGGCAGCAGGTAGTCGCAGTAGTTTTCCGCGCAGCGCTCCGGCTTCAACGCGCCGGACCATTCGATCGGCGCCACCGGCTCGACCTCCTGCACGCTGTCGATTTCCACCTTGGCGAGCGGCGCGCCATGCTGTGGATCGCTCCAGCGCAGGCGCAGGAAGCGCGCGTGCAGGTTGCCCAGCTCGACCGCCATCCGCTCGATGGTCTGGCCGCCATGGGCCAGGCGCACCAGTTGCTCCTCGCCCCCCACCGGACGCCATCGCCGCAGGTCGTCGCTGGCTTCCAGCCGGAAGGCGAACAGGCCGCGTGCATCGGGCGCGACCTGGAAACGCGCCTGCAGCAGGCGGCCCTCGACCTGGCGCACGTCGATGAGCCACTGCGTTGCCTCGCTCGCCTTGGCGGCGGGCTTGCCGTCCAACGCCAGCGAGCCGTCCGGGCGGACGGTGAAAACCATCGCGGTGTCACCCGATGCGGCGTTGCCGGGCAACGCGAAGATCGGCACCGCTTGCGAAGCTGTGCGCGGTGCGGCTGCTTCGTTGCGCAACCAGGCATAGGGCACCGCATGCCCGGCGGCGTTCTGCACCCGCAGGTCGCTCAAGTCGCCATGAGCGGCGTGGCCGTAGATGGCGAGCGGCAGCGTCAGCCGGTGGTACGGTCCGGCGCCCTGCAGCGCGATGGGTGCGGAGGTGATTGGCTGCGCCTGGGCGACGCTCGCCACTGCCGCCAGCGCAACGAGGATCACGCGAATCGAATGGCCGGTCATGCCGCGCCTCCTTCAGCCGGCGCCTCTTCCTTCGGCCCCGCCTCTTGTTTCTTCGGCGGCACAGGCGCGAAGTACCCGACCAGCAGCAGCAGCGCGCCGACCGCAATGAACGACACGATGCGGAACAGCCCGCCGCGGTCCGCCAGTTCGACGAAGAACAGCTTCAACACCACCACGCCGAGCAGCGCGGCGCCCGCGATCCACAGCGTGCGCACCCGGCGCCCGTGGCCGAGCACCATCGCGACCACACCGCAGATTGCCCAGGTGATCGACAACGCCGCCTGCGTGAGCCACGAGGCATAGAGCGTGTCGAAGCGCCATTCGACGCCCGCATAGTGATGGCAGGTGCGCAGCACCATGCCGGTCAGCAGTGCGAGGCCGGTGCAGCCGACGGCGCCCTTGGCGACCATTGGCTGTACGCGCGCGAACGAGCCCTGCGGCAGCGCGCGCCACCAGAGCAGCAGCGCGAATAGCACGAGCCATTGCGCGAGTTCGAGCGGATCGAGCAGCGGCACATAAGGCAGCGGCGCCGCAGCGCCAGGGCTGGCGGCGTTGGTCACCCACACCCATGCGAGCAGGTACACCGCCACCGGTGTCACGGCGAACTCCAGGTAGGCGCTGCGGTACTCGCTGAGCGGCCAGCGCTGCAGCAGCACGCGCGAGCGCAGTGCCCACAGCGCGAGCGCCGGCACGATGGCCCAGCCCAGCAGTTGCCAGTTCGACCACTCGGCGCCGATGCGGCCGAGCTGCCATTGACATTCGCGCGCTGCGAGCAGCAGGAAGAGCCAGAAGCCCGCAACGTGGAATGGCGTCAGCGTCGATGCATCGAACCAGCGCTTTTGCGCGCGCAGCAGGCGCAGGTGCCACACCAGCGCCAGCGGCCACGCGATCCAGCCGAGCGCGCTCGACGGCACGTAGAACGGCGTCGGCTCGCCTGCGATGCCGTAGACGGCGATCAGGCTGAAGCCGGGCAGCGTGGCGCTCGTCGCCTGACCGAGCTGCGGCCAGTCGCGCCGGTGCGCCACGAGCGCAGACAGCACGGACGTCACGAGCACCACCGCCATGACGGCCGCCGGCATATGGCTCGCCAGCGCGTGGAGGTTCAGCACCCGGACGCTTTCGCCCAGCATGCCGAACAGCCACCAGCCCAGGCCCCAGATCACGGGCACCCACGGCACGACAGGGTTGGTGCACCAGGCATCGACCCAGCGCTTGCGCGCCACGCCGATGGGCTCGCCCGCACGCGGCCGCGCCTCGTCGCGCAACCAGTCGCCGGCCAAGAGCGCCGTCAGGCCCAGCACCACCGGCGTCCAGAAGCCGAGATGCCCGAAGGCGGGGCGCAACACGCGCATGTCGCCCCCCATCACTGCCAGCACGATGAAGAGGATCGACGAGACCGCATGCAGCACGCCCGCGAACGCCGCGAGCGGCAGGTGCGCCATGCGCAGCGCCACCCACAGCACGACGGTGGCGGTCAGCGGCCACAGCAGCGCGGCCTGGGTGAGGCTGATCTGGAACAGCATCGCAAGGTGCAGCAGACCCACGCCCGCGATCACGCTCACCACATTGCCGGTCGACCACACAGGCTGCACGCCGCGCGCCCGTGCCGCGCGATGCGCCTGCGACATCGACCAGGCGGCGCTGCCGAGCACGCTGAACGCGATCAGGCAGGCGGCCGCAGCGCCTTGCCAGCCGCTTTCGAGCGCCTGCTTGGCATCGAGCCCATCGCCTGTGCGATGCAGCGTGGTGATGAAAACCACCACTGCCAGCGCTTGCATGCCGAAACTCACAGAGGTGAGTGGCAGCAACGCGAAGCGCACGGCGACGGCAAAGGTGACCGAAGCCAGCACGGCCGTCGCGGCCGCGGCCCAGGGCGGCATGAACCACTGCCACAAGAGCAGCGTGAGCGCGGCCATGCCGAACCACGGCAAGGCGCTGCCGACGATGGCTTCGAGGCTGTCGCCCTCGTCGAGCTTCGCGCGACGCTGCATGGCCCACATCGCGAAGGCGCTCGCTGCCACCAGCAGCGGGCCGATCACGGAGCCCTGCAGCAGCGGATGCCCTGCCGCCCCGTCGAGTTGCGTGGCTTCGAGCAGCTTCCACACCGCACCCGCGAACACCAGGAACGAAAAGGCACGCGCGTAGACGCGCCCTTGCCGCGCGCCCAGCCAGTACATGCCGGCCGCCTCGACCGCCCATGTCGCGCTGCTCCACTGCCCTTCGAGGCCGAGCGGAATCGCAAGCGTGCCGAGGATCACGCCGACGATGGCATAGGCCTCCGCCAGCAGCGCGAGGCCCTTGGGCTGCGAGGCGAACACCAGCCGGCCCAGCACGAGATAGAGGGCCGCGAGCGCCATCGCCGAGAAGGCGGCGCCGTATTCCCACGGGCGCATCAGCAGGTACTGCATGCCGAATGCGACCATCGGCGTGCCGAACACCAGCGAACTGTCGACCCGGCCGGCGCGGCGCAGCGTGTCGAGCGCGCGCGTCGCGAGCGGCTGCGCGGGCTGCACCGGCGCATCGAACAGCGTGCGGCGCGCGAAGAACAACCCGATGGCGGTGAACAGCAGGAAGAACACGACGAGGAACGGCTGCACGGTGCCGTACTGGTCGTCGGTGTAGTACTTGTGCGCCCAACTGGACGCGAGCGTGAAGGTACCCACGAAACCGATCAGGTTGAGCACGCGCCAGGCTTTGAACCACGCGATCAGCACGATGCCCACGTCGAGCACCAGCAGGTAGGTGAACAGGCCTACCGGCTGGTTCGAGCCGGTCGATGCCAGCACCGGCGCGGCGAAGCCTTCGAGCGCGGCCACGATGGCCAGCAGCGGCGCGTTCTGCAGCACGGCCAGCGCGGCGCTGAGCACCGCCACGCCGAACAGGAACGCGAAGCCCACGCTGGTCGACAGCAGGCCGCCGAACTTCATGGCCGCGAGCGTCGTGAGATAGAAGACGCCGATGCCCGCGCCCTGCAGGATCAGCGCATAGCCCGCGCGCTTGTGGCGCAGCAGCCAGCCCAGCACCAGCAGGCCCGCGCCCACCAGCGCGACTGCGGCGTAGCGCAGTTCGATCGGCACCGTGACGCGCTCGGCCGTGTAGCGCAGCAGGAAAACCAGGCCGAGGAACAGGATCAGCACGCCGAGCTTGACCAGCATGTTGCCGTTGAAGATCAGGTTGGCGATCGGCGCAGGCAGGCGGTCGCGCAGCGGGACCGGTGGCGGGGGAGGGCGGTGAACCAGCGGCGGCCCGACGACCGGCGCAGGGGCAGCGACGGTTTCCGGCGGACGCGGCGCGTCGGGTTCGTCGACAGCAGGAATGGCAGGCGCGGCCGGCGCTTCTGCCGCGGGATCCTTGGCAACGACGACAGGTTGCGAAACCTGCATGACCGAGATGCGGGGCCGCGTCATCTCGGCGGCGCGCGCGGTCGCCGGTTGACCCAACGGCAATGAAGGCGACTCGGCCACTGGCGTGCTGGCCATGGAGGCGGCGCGATCGCTGACCGGCGCGGCCGGTGTCACGGCCACTTCACCTGCACCCTGCGCGAGCTGGCGTTCGAGCTGGCTGACCCGCTCTTCGAGTTCGCTCACCCGCTGCTGTAGCTTCAGCACACCGCCTGCGGGCGCTCCCGCTGCCGCCGGTGCACCAACGGCTTGGTCGTCCGACAGCGCGCTTTCAGCCTCGGTGCGCTGCGGCGCGTCCTTTTTCTTCTTGCCGAACATCTGCGAGAATGCGTACGCGCCGACGAGTGCGAGAATCAGCGCCACCGGCATTGATTTGAACAGCGCCCCAATGAACAGGCCGGCAATCATGCCCATGAACCACATTCCTGATCCCCCATGCTTTGGTGAGTCCGGAGTGTACGGCTGATCCCGGCTGATCCCGCCGCGGCGCCCGCCCTATGCCGTTAGCTATAGGTTTGGCAGCAATTTCAAACCGGCGTGGGCTTGGCCACCGACAGCGCCAGCCACTTAGCACCAGCCACTTCACGCCGTGGCGGGCGAACCTGACCTGCGCCCGCGCATCGTCGCCGGTGCCTTCGGGGGCCAGCACCATGCCCTCGTCGAACTTGTTGTGGAACACCTGCATGCCCGAGCGCAGACCGTGCGAGGGCGCGGCCTTCTGCGGCGGCATTGGCGGGCTGGCGAAGATGTCCTTGCTGCCGCCGTAGCTGTTGCCGCCCCCACCATACCCACCGCTGCCGCCGCGCGTGCTCGCGTAGCCGCTGCCGTAGCCGAACGCCGACGGCGTGAAGCCCTGGTTCTTCGGCGTGAGCCACTTGAGCGCGCTTTCGGGCAGTTCGTCGAAGAAACGGCTCATGACGCCGTAGCGGGTCTGGCCGTGCAGCATGCGCGTCTGCGAATGGCTCAGGCAGCCGCTGCCGCTGTCTACCTGAGCCAGCCCCGCATCGCGCGGCGCGTCGTAGGGCGCGGTCTGGTCGGCCAACTGGTTTGCCAAGCGGTCGGCCAGTTCGATCTGGCGCACCAGCGCTGCAAGGTGCTCGCGCTCCAGGGCATCGTCGGCGCAATCCGGGTGCAGCACCGCGAGCGACAGAACCAGAGCGACCGGGGCCACGGTCATCGTGCGACGCCAGGCGGATGTGCGGCGGCAGGTCGATTGCATCGTGCCATTCCTCGTTGAAGCCTCGGCAAGGCGAATGGTGTCGATGCTCCGGCGGGCACTCGGCCAGCGCCGCAGGGAATGGGCATCCGAGGGCTACCGGATTCATGCGGGTCTGACAGCGGATTCCCGTATAACCGACCCGTTGGAGCTTGTTTTTTGGCTTAAAAGCTCCCCTGGAGTCGGTTATATCAATTCAAGTCATAATCGCTTCCATCGAAACATCGATGTTTCATTAACGTCCCGAAGGAGTTCTTAAAGTGGATTCACCGCTTCCACTTCCCGTCGAGCGGGCCATCCAGAAGCTTGGCGGTGACATTTCCCTCGCCCGCCGGCGGCGCCACATCTCCCAGGCGTCGTTGGCCGAGCGCATGGGCGCTTCCCTGAGCACCGTGCGTCGCATGGAAAAAGGCGATGTGCGGGTGCCCATCCACTTCTTCGCCCGTGCGCTGCACGTTTTCGGCGAAATTCAGGCGCTGGAGAACCTGCTGGATACCGCCAAGGACGACATCGGCCTGACGTTGATGGACGCGAGCCTGCCCAAGCGCGTGCGCGCCAAGTCCGGCACCTCGGGAGCACTCTGATGGCCGCAGCAGCGCAGGTGCGTCGGCAGGTTCAACTGTGCATTGGCAAGGCGGGGCTGGCAGTCGGCTCGCTGGTGTATGTCCGCCAGGGACAGCGCGAGAACAGTGCTTTTGCCTACGATGAAAGCTGGCTGGCCAGCCCGCCACGCTTCAACGTGTCGGCCGATCTGCAACTGATGCCGGGCCATCAAATGCACAAGGCCGCCTCGCCGCACGATTCGGTGTTTCACGGAGCGATCGCCGACACCGCGCCGGACGCATGGGGCCGGCGCGTCATCGCCCGCGACCACGCCAAGCGCCGCAAGGACGATCCGAAACTGCTGGCCCTCACGGAACTGGACTACCTGCTGGCGGTGGACGACTTCAGCCGCGTCGGTGCGCTGCGCTTGCGCGACCCGGATGGCACTTGGCACCGCACGGTGCAAGCCGGCCGCCGCAACACGCCGCCGCTGATCGAACTGGAACGAGTCTTCCAGGCCAGCCGCGCAGTGGAGCGCGGCCAGGAGACCGCCGAAGACCTGCGCTATCTGCAGGGCAAGGGCACGTCGCTGGGCGGCATGCGGCCCAAATGCACGCTGGTGGACGAGGACGGCAGGCTTGCCATCGGCAAGTTCCCGAGCGTGGGCGACACGCGCAGCGTCACCCGCGGCGAAGTGCTGGCCCTGAAACTGGCGGCGCGGGCTGGTATCGACGCGGCGCCGGCACGGGTCGTTTGTCTGGGGCCATCGGGAAGCGAAGTACCGGTAGCCGTCATCCAGCGCTTCGACCGCGACGAGGCCGACGGCCGCATCCCCTACCAGTCGGCCGCCTCGCTGTTGCAGGCTTCGCGCGAGGAAGATCGCAGCTACACCGAGATCGCCGATGCGATCCGCACCCACGGGCAGGCCCCCACCCAAGACCTGCAACAACTCTGGCGCCGGTTGGTCTTCAACCTGCTGATCACCAACGTGGACGACCATCTGCAGAACCACGGGTTCCTGCACGTGGCGCATGGCCAGTGGCGGCTCGCTCCCGCCTTCGACATCAATCCGTTCCCGGACAAGGAGCGCGAATCAAAGACCTGGTTGTCCGAACGGGATGGACCGATCACCGACGTGCGGATGCTGCTGGCCCGCGCCTCGTACTTCGCCCTGGACGAGCAACAGGCTTTGGTCGTGCTGGGCGAAGTGCACGCCGGGGTATCGAACTGGCGCCAGGTCGCGCTCGGCGCGGAGGTCGGATTACCTGCAGCCGAACTGGACGACTTCGAGCTTGCCTTCGAGCACGAACAGATGGATGCAGCCGCAACGCTGCTCGGGCGGTGACGCGAACGAGGACAGACATGGAGTGCTTTCACATCGACGAGAGCGGCTACACGGGGTTCGACCCATACCATTACACACAACTTTCCCCCTCGAATCGCCCGCGCCTGTGCCAGCAATAGACGAGAAGTTCAGTCTGGCATACCTTTTCCCCGCTTGATTCATTTTTAGACGAAAGAGACCGCAATGACATGGGCAGCAAAAGAATTTGCAGGAGCGCAGTTGGGAGATGCGCGCTTGAATCATCGCTTGATCAAACACACGGAGCGATTTGCCGACAAACCCACAGCCAGCATTCCTGGCGCATGTCCGGATTGGAGCGAAACGCAAGGGGCGTATCGATTTTTCGATCAAGCCAACAACGCCAAACGGCCCTTGAAATGGGAAACGGTGTTGGCCCCGCACATCGAGCTGCACCGCAGCACGGATGCGACAACACCGCGTCGTGCTGTGCCTGCAAGACACCACCGAGCTGGATTTCAACGGGCAAAGCATCGAAGGCCTCGGGCCCTTGTCCTACGAAGCCCAACGCGGCATGTACCTGCACCCGACCTATGCCGTCACGCCCGAACGCGAACCGCTGGGCATCACCGACGCTCGGATGTGGGCACGCACACCCAAGGCGGACGATGGCACGCGAGCCGGTGTGCGGGAGAGTCTGCGCTGGAGCGAGGCTTACGAGCGCATCGGCGAGATGGCGCAAAGCCTGACCGATACGCGCCTGGTTTGCGTGGGCGATCGAGAAGCGGACATCGTTGAAATGATGCGCCGTGCCCGCGATCTGGGGCATCCGGCGGACTGGCTGATTCGCTCGAAACACAACCGCACCTTGCCCGACGGCAGCAAATTGTGGGCGCAAACCATGGAGGCCACTCCCTTGGGCGAGATTGAATTCACCCTGGCAGCGCGCACCGCCGAGGCTGCCCGCGTGGTGTGCCAACAGATTTGGGCGCGGGCCTTGAACATTCCCGATGGGGCGGGTGGCCAGTTGACGGTGACCTGCGTAGTGGCCAAGGAAACGAACCCGCCGGCAGGCTGCAAGGCGGTGCAATGGCATCTGCTGACCAATCGCATGGCGAGCGACTTTGCCGAGGTGGTGGAGTGGATCGACTGGTACCGCTGTCGCTGGGAAATAGAAACGTTTTTCAACGTGCTCAAAAACGGCTGCCGTGTCGAAGCCCTGCAACTGGGCAGCGTGGCCAAGCTGGAGTTGGCGCTGGCCGTGTATATGCTCGTGGCCTGGCGTCTGGCGCGCTTGGTCAGACTGGGGCGCACCCATCCAGACTTGAGCGCCAGTGCGCTGTTGACCGAGGCAGAGTGGAAGTTTGAGTTTGAGCCAGGCCCTGGCGATCGTCTCAAAAGAAGGCACAGCGACCGCCGCCGGAACCACACCATCGCGCGCTGCGGCGTGGGCTTTGCGGGCCTCGGCCAGGCTGACATCCGGCCATCGGCCATAGGTGCGCGTTGCCTGCTTGCCCTCGCGCAGATGGTTGGCGCGCCAACTCTTGCCACCGGCCGGGGTGACGAAAAGGTACAGCCCCACACACTGTCACTGTCGGGCAACTTGTAGCCCTTGTCATGCGGTTTGGCCGCATCCACTGCGCGCACGGTCAACGTCATGGTATCGCCCCGTCAAATGCCACGCCAGATACCATGATCGACGCCTGGCTTGCGCGGTATCGGCATGGCATGTTTTGGACGATGATGGACGACATCTTCAATGAAAAAGCCCCGTCGCGTATACGGCGCGGGGCTTTGGTGGACTGGCTTGGGCCACTTCTGGCGGAAACGGAGGGATTCGAACCCTCGATGAGGCTCTACACCCCATACTCCCTTAGCAGGGGAGCACCTTCGGCCACTCGGTCACGTTTCCAGTGGCGCGATTATGCCTTATTTCATGGTTCAGGCCGCTTCCTGGTCCAGCCCGAAGGCTTGGTGCAGGCTGCGCACGGCCAGCTCCATGTATTTTTCGTCGATCACGACCGAGGTCTTGATTTCGGATGTGGAGATCATCTGGATGTTGATGCTTTCTTCGCTGAGCACGCGAAACATCTTGCTGGCCACGCCCACATGGCTGCGCATGCCGATGCCGACGATGCTGACTTTGCAGATGTTGGTGTCGCCAACCACTTCGTGCGCGCCCAGCACGGGGAGCACTTTTTCCTTGATCAGATCGATGGCGCGGGCGTAGTCGTTGCGGTGCACGGTGAAGCTGAAGTCGGTTTTGCCATCCTTGCTCAGGTTCTGGATGATCATGTCGACATCGATGTTGGCATCGGCCACGGCGCCCAGGATCAGGTAGGCGATGCCGGGCTTGTCGGGCACGCCGAGCACGGAGAGCTTGGCTTCGTCGCGGTTGAAAGCGATGCCGGATACGACGGCTTGTTCCATTTTTTCGTCCTCCTCGAAAGTGATCAGCGTGCCGGAGCGGGCTTCTTCGTCAATGTCCATGTCCCAGGGGGTGAAGCTCGACAGCACGCGCAGCCGGACCCTGTACTTGCCGGCGAATTCGACCGAGCGGATTTGCAGCACCTTGCTGCCCAGGCTGGCCATTTCAAGCATTTCCTCGAAGCTCACCGTCTGCAGGCGCCGGGCCTGGGGCACCACGCGCGGGTCGGTGGTGTATACGCCGTCGACGTCGGTGTAGATCAGGCATTCGTGGGCTTTCATCGCCGCCGCCACGGCCACGGCCGAGGTGTCCGAGCCGCCACGGCCGAGCGTGGTGATGTTGCCTTCGTCGTCGATGCCTTGAAAGCCGGTCACGATGACCACCTTGCCATGGGCCAGATCGGCACGCACACGCTGGTCGTCGATGGATTCGATGCGGGCCTTGGTGTAGCTGCTGTCGGTGCGGATCGGCAACTGCCAGCCGGCGTAGCTGACCGAGCCCAGGCCCTCGGCCTGCAGCGCAATGGCCAGCAATGCCGATGAAGCCTGCTCGCCGGTGGCGGCCAGCATGTCGAGTTCGCGGTGGTAGGCATCGGTGGCGCGGGCGGGGGCGAGTTCCTTGGCCAGCGCGAGCAGGCGGTTGGTTTCGCCGCTCATGGCGCTGGGCACCACCACCATCTGGTGGCCTGCGCGGGCCCATTTGGCGACGCGCTTGGCAACGCAGCGGATGCGCTCGGGTGAGCCCATCGAGGTGCCGCCGTATTTGTGAACGATCAATGCCATTGGAGTTTTTGCGGGATGACGAATCCGAAACCACGGCGCTGGCGTCCTTGCCCTTGCCCTGTGTGGGCGCGCCGCCGTGGTTCCTGCCTTTCGTGCGTTGAGGGGAGACAGGCAGGGGAAGGCGCAGCAGACATGCTTGCAGCAGATGAACTGCTCCTCCCCAAGCAAGACGCTATGAATTGTACCAATCGAGTTGCGGCCCGCAGCGCACGACAAAGCCGCGCCCGACCTTGATGTGGATGCGGTGGCCGCGCGTGGTGCAGGCCTCGATCTGGTCCAGCAGTTCATGGAGTTGGGCCGCAGCCGGTGTGGTGTGGTGGGCGTTGCGCAGCCAGTGGCGCAGCACATTCGCCTGGCGCGCACGGCTCAGTCCTTGCAAGGGCCCGATCTGCGGCGGCCTGCCGACCTGGGCCTGGTCCTGCTGCGCCAGCGTCTCCAGCAATTGGGCGGCCTGCGCGGCGTTGGCGGCCGACCGGGCAAAGGTGTCGCGGAAAGTCGGGAAGGCTGCATCGAGCGCAGGCATCAGCTGCGCCCGGATGCGATTGCGGGTCAGGCGCTGGTCGGCGTTGCTCGGGTCTTCCACCCAGGTTTGCCCCTGGGCGCGCAGCCATTGGCGCACATCGGCAGCCGTCACCTGCAGCAAAGGGCGGTGCCAGGTCAGACCCGCCATCTCCCAACGGGCAGGCATGGCGGCCAAGCCCGCCACCCCCGCGCCGCGCAAAAGGGCCAGCAGCACGGTCTCGGCCTGATCGTCCGCATGTTGTCCGATGACTATTGATTTAATAGCATCATGGGTTTGATTTGCTTGCGCCAGCGCAGCCAACGCTTGGTATCGGGCCTGGCGTGCAGCGTCTTCGGGACTCTGGCCGGGGGCCGGGCTTGCGCGCAGGTGCTGCACCATCAGCGGCACCTGCAAGCGCTGGCACAGGGCGGCGCAATGCTGCTCGAAGCCATCGGCTGCGGCCTGCAGGCCGTGGTGCACATGCAGGGCCTGCACCTGGCCGGGCCAGCGCCGCGCGCAGGCCAGCAGCAGGGCGCTCGAATCGGCGCCGCCACTGAGCCCCACCGCCAGCGGCAGCGCCGGCGCGAAAGCCTGCATGGCGGCAGCGAAGGCTTGCGTCAATCTAGCGCGCCTCGGCCTTGGTGTCGTTGAAGCGCCCATAGCTTTGCAGGCGCTCATGGCGGCGTTCGAGCAGGTCCCGGGGCTTGAGGTCGGCCAGTTGCCGGAAGGCATCGCCCAGGGCGCGTTTGAGGAAGGCGGCCATTTGCTTGTGGTCACGGTGGGCGCCACCGACCGGCTCGCTGACGATCTTGTCCACCAGGCCCAGCGCCTTCAGGCGGTGCGCGGTGATCGCCAGCGCGTCGGCCGCGTCGCGGGCTTTGTCGCTGGTCTTCCAGAGGATGGAGGCGCAACCCTCGGGACTGATGACCGAATAGATCGCATATTGCAGCATCACGACCTGGTCCCCCACGCTGATGGCCAGCGCGCCGCCCGAGCCGCCTTCGCCGATGATGGTGGCGATGATCGGCACTTCGAGCTGCGTCATCTCGAAGATGTTGCGGCCTATGGCTTCGGACTGGCCGCGCTCCTCGGCGTCTATGCCGGGGTAGGCGCCGGGCGTGTCGACAAAGGTGAACACCGGCAGTTTGAATTTCTGGGCGGTCTTCATCAGGCGCAGGGCCTTGCGGTAACCCTCGGGCTTGCTCATGCCGAAGTTGCGCGTTGCGCGCTCTTTGGTGTCGCGGCCCTTCTGGTGGCCGAGCACCATGCAGGCATGGCCGTTGAAGCGCGCCAGGCCGCCGACGATCGACAGGTCATCGGCGTAGTGGCGGTCGCCGTGCAATTCGACAAAGTCGGTGAAGATGTCGCGCACATAGTCCAGCGTGTAAGGGCGCTCGGGGTGGCGCGCAATCTTGGTGATCTGCCAGGGCGACAACTCGCTGTAGATGTCCTTGGTCAACTGCTGGCTTTTTTTGCTCAACTGCTCGATTTCTTCGGAGATATCGACAGCGCTCTCGGTCTGCACGTAGCGCAGTTCTTCGATTTTGGCTTCGAGTTCGGCAATCGGTTGCTCGAAGTCCAGAAAGGTCTTTTTCGCCAATGTCGTTCTCCTTGGGGTCGCGCGCTGCTAGTGTCGCGTCACCGATCAGATGTCGTAGGCTGCGCTTCGATGGCCGGCGCAGACCGACAGATGATCGGTGACGCGACACTAGGGCCGACCATGGCGTCAATACACCACCGGCAGCGGGTCCAGCGAGCGCCAAATATACCAAGTCGCCACGCTGCACCAAGGCTTCCAGGCCTGGGCCACTTCACGGGCATCGCTGCGGCTGACGGGGTCGCCGGAAAAGTAATTCAGGCTGATGCCATTGATCAGCCCCAGGTCGTCCAGCGGCAATACGTTGGGCCGCATCAGGTAGAAGATCAGGAACATCTCGGCCGTCCAGCGGCCAATGCCGCGAATCGCGATCAGTTCGGCAATGATGGCTTCGTCGTCCATCGCCGCCCAGTCCTTCACATGCAACTGGCCGCTCTCGAAGTGCATCGACAGGTCGACCAGATAGTCGACCTTGCGGGCCGACAGGCCGGCAGCACGCATGTCGTCGATCCTGAGCTTGAGCACGTTGGCCGGCTTCATGCTGCAAGGCAGCAGGGCGAAGCGCTCCCACACGGTTTGCGCCGCCTTCACCGAAATCTGCTGCCCGACGATGCTGCGCGCCAGCGTGGTGAACGCATCGCCCCGGGTTTGCAATGTGGCGTTGCCGGACTGGGGGATCAGGCGCTTCATCACCCGATCCTTTTTCATCAACTGCTTGCAGGCTTCGGCCCAATAGCCGGGGCGGGCATCGGGGCGGATATCGGGGTGGACGCCGGGGCTGGCCTCCGTGCCGGCCTGCGCCGCCGCAGAGGTCGTTTTCTTAGCAGCCGCCATCGGGCGCTCCCTTCGCCCCGGGGGCGTTGGCCGCAAACAGGGCAAAGATCACTGCGCGGCTTCCCATGTGGTTCCTGTCGCGCCGTCCTTGAGCACGATGCCCTGGGCCAGCAGCGCATTGCGGATGCGGTCGGCCTCGGCGAAGTCGCGCTGCGCCTTGGCTGCTGCGCGGGCTGCGATCCGGGCCTGGATGTCGGCCTCGTCGGGCGTTCCCGCCCCGGCCTGCAAAAAGGCCCGGGGGTCGCCTTGCAGCAGTCCCAGGCAGCCGCCGAGCGCTTTGAGCAGACCGGCCCGTTGCGGCGAGTGGCTCTTGTTGACCTCGACGGCCAAGTCGAACAGCACGGCCACGGCCTCGGGCGTGCCGAAGTCTTCATCCATTGCCGCCTGGAAACGCGCGGCATGGGGCTCGGTCCAGTCGATGGCCGCTACCGGCGCGGGGGGCACCAGGCTCAGCGCGGTGTACAGGCGCTTGAGGGCCTGGCGTGCATCGTCGAGATGGGCGTCGCTGTAATTGAGCGCGCTGCGGTAATGCGCGCGCACGATGAAAAAGCGCACGGTCTGGGCGTCATACTGCGCTAGCACATCGCGGATGGTGAAGAAGTTGCCCAGCGACTTGCTCATTTTCTCGTTGTCTACCCGTACAAAACCGTTGTGCAGCCAAAAGCGTGCCAGCGGCTTGCCGGTGACCCCTTCGCTCTGGGCGATCTCGTTCTCGTGGTGGGGAAATTGCAGATCCGCCCCGCCGCCATGGATGTCGAAGCTCTCGCCCAAGGTGGCGCAACTCATGGCCGAGCACTCGATATGCCAGCCGGGACGCCCGCGCCCATAGTCGCTGTCCCATTGGGCCTCGGGTGGCTCATGCGGCTTGGCCGACTTCCACAGCACGAAGTCCAGCGGATCGGTCTTGCCATCGGCCAGCGCCACCCGCGCACCGGCGCGCAACTCGTCCGGCGACTTGCCCGAGAGCTTGCCGTAGCCCTGGAACTTGCGCACCGCATAGTTCACATCGCCATTGCTGGCGCGGTACGCCAGGCCCTTGGCCTGAAGTTGCCCGATCAGCGCCAGCATCCGGGGCACATACTGCGTGGCGCGAGGCTCCAGCGTGGGTGGCTCCAGCCCCAAGGCGCCGATGTCGGCATGCATCGCGGCGATCATTTCGTCGGTCAGGGCGCCGATGGTGATGCCGCGCTCGAGCGCCCGCCCGATGATCTTGTCGTCGATATCGGTGATGTTGCGCACATAGGTGACCTTCAGACCCCGGGCCTTGAGCCAGCGCTGCACCACGTCGAACGCCATCATCATGCGGGCGTGGCCGATGTGGCACAGGTCATAGATGGTCATGCCGCAGACATACATGCGCACATGGCCCGGTTCCAGCGGGGAAAACTCCTCCAATGCACGCGACAGCGTGTTGTAGATGCGCAAACTCATGGGATTTCAGTCACGGGGACTCAGGGTGTATCGATGAAGGATCTGAGGGGGATGGACGAGGCGGTGCACCCGGCAGCAGCAGCGTATCACCATGGTACCCGGCTCACACCACGTCACCGCGTTGGACGATGCCGGACCAGACTAGTGTCGCGTCACCGATCATCTGTCGGTCTGCGCTGGCCATCGAAGCGCATCGCGGCGTTGCATCGCTTGCCAATACGCTCGGTATTGGCTGCGCGATGCGCCTTGCGCTGCGCTCCGATGGCTGCGCGCAGCCTACGACATCTGATCGGTGACACGACACTAGCCGGAAAACCAACCACAACCAGCCAGCCAACATGCGCGCCGCTGCCCAGTCTACCCGGCTTGTCGGGTGCCCGGCGATGATCATCGTCAAGCGATCGCCAGTCAGTCCGCTGGCCGTTCACCGCTGCCTGGTGTGCTGCCAGCGGGGCCCCGACGCACCACGGTGGTCTGCCCGCCCGAAGCCTTCGGCGGCAGCCAACGACAAACCCCGTGCTGCTTGTCCAGACATTGCGCCACCGTGCGGCACGGGCCTGCGGTGCGGGGGTACGGCGCGGGCAGGGGTAGGCGCGGCACCGCAGGTTCTTACAATGTCAGGCTTGTAAACCCCAAGGGTGCGCAGGCGCCCTGTGTATGGAAATAGCAATACTGGTGGCCCTCATCTGTCTGAACGGACTGTTCGCCATGTCCGAGATCGCGCTGGTCACGGCCCGCAAAGTCCGGTTGCAAAAGTTGATCGAGGAGGGCGATAGCGGCGCCGCCGCTGCCGTGAAGCTGGGGGCCGACCCCACCCGTTTCCTGTCCACGATACAGATCGGCATCACCTCGATTGGCGTGCTCAGCGGCATCGTCGGTGAGTCCGCGCTGGCCGAACCGCTGGCCGCGTGGCTGGCATGGATGGGAATGCCGCTGCGCTACGGCCATTACGTCGCGACCGGGTTGGCGGTGGTGCTGATCACGTATTTCTCCATCGTCGTGGGCGAACTGGTGCCCAAGCGCATCGGTCAGTCGCATCCCGAGACCTTGGCGCGTCTGGTGGCGCGGCCGATCAACCTGCTGGCGCTGGCCACCAAGCCGTTCGTGCTGCTGCTGTCCACCTCCACACGCACGCTGCTGCGCCTGCTGGGCGTGAAAGAAACCAGCGGCAGCCCGGTGACCGAAGAGGAGATCCACGCGATGCTGGTCGAGGGCACGACGGCGGGCGTGATCGAGTCGCACGAGCACACCATGGTGCGCAATGTGTTCCGGCTCGATGACCGCCAGATCGGCTCGCTGATGGTGCCGCGCGGTGACGTGGTGTGCCTGGATGTCGATGCGCCGTTTGCCGACAACCTGCAGCGCATCGAAGAATCCGACCACGCGCGCTTTCCGGTGGTGCGCGGCGGCATGGATCGCATCCTGGGCGTGGTCAACGCCCGCCAGTGGCTGGCGCGCCGGATCCGCGATCAGGCCCATGGCCTGGCCGAGCAGCCGATGCAGACCGCGCTGTATGTGCCCGAGACCATCACCGGCATGGAACTGCTGGACAACTTCCGGCTGTCGGATGTGCACATGGCCTTCGTCATCGATGAATATGGCGAGGTGCAGGGCATCGTGACGCTGCAAGATCTGATCGAGGCGATCACCGGCGAATTCCAGCCGCGCGACCCCGAGACCTCGTGGGCGCTGCAGCACGAGGATGGCAGTTGGTTGCTCGACGGCCATATCCCCGTGCCCGAGCTCAAGGACCGCCTGGGCCTGGCGGCCGTGCCCGAGGAAGAGCGCGGCCGCTACCACACGCTCAGCGGCATGATCATGCTGCTGACCGGCCGCCTGCCCAAGGTGACCGACACGGTGCAATGGGAAGACTGGAAGCTCGAGGTGGTGGACATGGATGGCAAGACCATCGACAAGATCCTGGCAACCCGCCTGTCCGGCGAAGACCAGACCCAGACCGGGGCCGGTATGGGCCCCCCCGCCGGTTGACGCTTGGCTGCCGACATGATCCGCCCCCCCGGCGCGCCTGCGGCGCCTGGCTTGGGGGCACATGCCCGTTGCACGGGGCATGAAGCCCTTATTCGCTGTCGGCAAAGACCGTCAGCACCCCGGTGTAGCCATACAGGTGGTGGTGCGCGATTTCGCCCCCGGCGAAGAATCCGGCCAGCGGCACATCGCCCAGCGCATGGCGCACGATGTGCAATTCGGCGCCAGGCCCGCCAAAGTGCGGGCCGCCACGGCCCGAGCAACTCACATAGATCGCGCCACAGATGCGCCGCTGTGTTTGCGGTGCCGCATGGCGGCCTGGCATGTCGGGCGCGAGCGCCAGTTCCTCGGGCGAGAGCTCTTCGCGGATCTCGGCGCAGATGCGCATCAGGTCGGCGCGCGCTGCGGCGGCATTGCGCTGGCAAAACGCCAGTTGCATGCCTGCTTGCACGGCGTCGGCCAGGGCCACGCCTCGGCGCAAGCCGTCCAGCCCCACGATATGGCGCACGCGCGTGTCGGTGCCGAAGTGGCCCATGCGGCGCTGGCCCCGGGGCTGCTCGCCGGCGTCGACCAGCCCGGCCAGCGTGGCGCGCACCTTGCGCAGCGCGGGCTGCGGGTCGCTTTCGAGGGACACCCCCAGTGTGTCGAGCAGCATGTCCAGCGCCGGTTTGTCGTCGAGCGTCAGCACCAGGTTGTTCTGCGCTGCCGTGATGCGGTGCAGCGCACTCACGGGCTGGCAACCCTGCGTGACGCGCGAAACCAGCGCCACCCCGGCGCCAAACGCCACGCCCGACAGGCCCGCGTCGAACACGCCGCCGGCGCCGCCCTGCCCGGCCATGTTGCCGTCCCCGCCAACGGCGAACTGCACGCTGGTCGTGCGACTGGCGCTCAGGCCGCCAAACAGGTAACCGGTGTCGGTGCGCGCAGCCATCTCGGCCAGCAACTGCGCCAGCTCGGGCGTGTGGCCATCGGCATGGACCAGCGCCGTGTGCGCGGCAAAGCCGCCGTTGCGGCGGTGCGTGGGCAACGGCGCCACGCCCGAGAACACGCGGTACTGGTCGGCCGGCACATCGAGCAGCATCACCGATAGCCCGGGCTGGTCGAAATACTCGGCGTTGTTGGCCGCCACGCCCACACCCACGGTGCCGCTCCAGTCGGTCACCCCGGGCAGTTCGCCGCTCAGGTGATCGAGCAGCGCCCGGGCTTCGTTGACGTAATGGTCGGTGATGTAGAGCAGGCCCAGCGTTGGAGCGCTGGCGTATTCAGGCTGGGCCATCCGGGCCCGCAGTTGCTCCAGCACCAGGGCCGCAGCCATGCGCCAGCGGGGGTGCGTGGCGTGGCCGCAAGGAAAGAGTTTCATAGGCGAATCCCACGGGGGAGATGGCGGGGCGGCAGACCACCCATCCGCCCGTCAGCCTGCATGTCGGCGCGCAGCGGTGCTGCGGACGGGGGTTTTGCGCTCCGCAGATCGGGGGACAGGCTTGACCGCAGGTTTCTTGCCCGCCGCCTTCTTGGCGGCAGCCGGCTTGGGGGTGGCAGGCTTTGGGGTGGCATTTGTCGTGGAACGCTTGCCCTGCGGCATTTGCGCAAGACCTGCCGCAAAACCTCCTTTGGCGGCGTCCTTCAGCGCATCGGCAGCGATCTGCTGGAACTGGCTGGTGAGCGCGCTCCACCATTGCAACGGGTCCACCACGGGCTGCCCGGCTGCACTGGATGTTTGCCCGGCTGCGTTGGATGTTCGTCCGGCTGCGCCGGGGGCCTGACTTTGGGCCTTGACCGGCTCGGCGGGGTGCGCCGGGGCGTCGGGCGTGGCTTGCGCCTGGCTTGCACCGGCCTGTGTCGGGGCGGCATCGCCGGCGCGGTCTGCCGTCTTGGGCTTGAAGGCATTGGCCACATCGCCGATGCTGAAGTTCATGCCCTCGAGCGTGGCCAGGGTCATCTTCTGCACCTCCAGCGCCTGTATGGTGGCCGCCAGCGCGCGGGAGTTTTGCTCAAGCCAGAACTGCACGGCCTTGAGCTCCTGTATGCGCTTGTCGAGCTCTTGCACATCGATCGTGGGCGCCACCCAATTGGAGAGCTTGGGCAACTGCGCCATGCTGCTCGAAGCCCCTTTGGCGAGGCTTTGCAGAAAGTCGAAACCGGGGACGAATTTGCCGAAATCGAAGTGGGGTGTGTCGCTCATGGCCGCTCCGCGGGAGATGGGTCTGTGGTGGGGCACAGCTTACTCCACTGCGTTGCGGCCACGAAGGCGCCGCCGGGCGCCGGCGCTCAGTCGCTCAGTGTTTATGCCCATCCACGGGGCTGGCCGCGTCCGGGGCGGCGCTGCGCACCGGCACACTCAACCCGATCCGGCTTTGCGCCGCTTTGGCGTCCTGAAACACCAGGGTGATCGGCACCGTGCTGTCCTGGACCAGCGGGGCCTTCAGGTCCAGCAGCATCACATGGTAGCTGCCGGGCTTGAGCTCCACCGTCTGGCCGGCGGGCAGGTCGAGTGCGGGCAAGGCGCGCATTTTCATGATGCCGTCTTCCAGCTTCATCGCGTGCACTTCGGCGCTGCCTGCGGCGGGCGACTCGACGCCCACCAGGCGGCTGTCCGCCTTGGCCGTCAGGCGCATGAAGACGCCGGTGACCTTGCGGCCCGCCGTGCTGGCGCGGGCCCAGGCGCCGTCGACCTCGACCGGTGCGGTCTGCGCAAGGGCAGCGCCGCTGATCAGCGCGCCCACCAGGGCGGCCGTGTGAAACAGTTTTTTCATGGCTATCTTTCTCTATTCGGTGGAATGCCAACGGGGCCGTGAATGTGCCGGCCCGACAAAATACTGGCGCTTGATTCGCTTGCGCCAGCAGCTATCAAAATACAGCTGATCAGAGGCCGGCCGGGGGCCCGCGCGGCGGCAGTGGCGCGGCAGTGCGCGCAGCGATATGCGTGGCAGCGCGGGCGCGCAGGCCCTGTGCCAAGGGGTGGGGCCGGGGCTGGTCGGCCAGCCGCCCGGGTGCCGGGGCGCCCACCTGGACGCACAGAGGGCAATCGGGCTGGTGGCCGGACTGCGGCACGGCGCCGCCATCGGTGTGCGCTCGCAGTTCGATGGCGCCCGCGCCGGAGCAGATCAGTTCCAGCGCCTGCGGATGGAGCATCGGCGACGCCACCGCCACACCGATGGACATGACGAACCCCGCCAGCACCAAGCGGACGAGCCAGCGAACGCGGCGCAGGGTTTGCATCGGGGACAGCAGCATGAGGCCGCGATTGTAGGTCCCCGGCTTGGCGCCATGTCACCAGGCCAGGTGATCTGCGCGCTAGACTTTGCCCCGGCAACCGCCATGGACAACCCGACAATGGAGACTATTCACCATGCTGACACTTTGTGGCTTTGCAGCCAGCAACTACTACAACAAGGTCAAACTCGCCCTGCTCGAAAAGGGCCTGCCGTTCACCGAGGAACTGGCCTGGGTGGGCGAGACCGATCGCAGCGCGACGCCGCTGGGCAAGGTGCCCTATCTGCGCACGCCCCAGGGCCCGTTGAGCGAATCGACCGTCATCGCCGACTACATCGAGGCGGCCCATCCCCAGCCCGCGCTGCTGCCCGCCGACCCGTTTGCCGCCGCCAAGGTGCGCGAACTGATCCAGTTCATGGAGCTGTATCTGGAAATGGTGGCGCGCAAGCTGTATCCCCAGGTCTTCTTTGGCGCCAGCGTGAGCGAATCGACCCGCACGCAGGTGGACGAGCAGCTACGGAAGAACATTGCAGCCTTTGGCCAGTTGGCAAAGTTCAGCCCCTATGTGGCGGGCGACAGCTTCACGCTGGCCGACTGCGCGGCCATCGTGCACCTGCCCCAGGTCAGCGCGGTCACCCGGGCCATCTATGGCCGCGACTACCTGGCCGACCTGCCGGTGCCCGCTTACCTCGCCCGGATGGCCGAACGCCCCCAGGTGCAGCGCATGAAAGCGGACCGCAAGACCAACGCTGCCGCGATGCAGGCGCGCCAAAGTCACTGAGCGCCTGGCCGCAGGGACGGGCGCTCAGGCGCACCATGGCATGGCGGCGGGGCTGCTATGCTTGGCGCGATGCGCAGCCTGTTTCACCTCGCCTTTCACGTCACCGACCTGGACGCAGCCCGCCGCTTTTACGGTGACGTGCTGGGGTGCCGGGAAGGCCGAAGCACAGCCACCTGGGTCGACTTCGACTTCTTCGGCCACCAGATCTCGTTGCACCTGGGCCAGCCCGGTGCCAGTGCTCGTACCGGCCAGGTCGGCGAGCACATGGTGCCCATGCCCCATTTCGGGGCCATTTTGGAGTTGCCTGACTGGCAGGCCCTCGCTGCGCGCCTGCGTGCTGCCGGCACGGCCTTCGTGCTGGAGCCGCAGCTACGCTTTGCCGGCCAGCCCGGCGAGCAGTGGACGATGTTCTTTCATGACCCGAGCGGCAACCCGATAGAGATCAAGGGCTTTCGCTCGCTCGATGAGGTGTACGCGGCCTGAGTGGCATGCCCGCGCATGGCGCAGACGCATTTCGTGTGGCGGCCCGAGCCCCATGGCCCGGGCTCCATGTCCTGTCTGGCGCCCGATAGCAGACTGCTCAAGACCGCGGCGAAATCATCCCTGGTCGATCTGCCCTCGGCCAGCATGACCGTGGCCTCCGCGAGCACCGGGTTCTGCCGGACATGCAGGCCCTGCTGCTCGATGTAGGCAATGGCGCAGGTCAGGGCGGTTCGTTTGTTCGCATCGTTGAAGACATGCCCTCGGGCGATGGCCTCGGCGTAAAGAGAGGCCATGCCGATCACGTCGCGATCACGTCGTCCAGACCGGCGTACAGGGCGTGGCTCGCTACGCGCTGCAACGCGGACTCTACTGCTCCCCTGCCACCACCGGCGAACCCGGCCAAGCCGCCGAATTCCAGAATGATCTCGTCGTGGACCGTGATGACGAAATCGACATCCAGCAAATCAGCGGTCCTTCAGGATCAGCGGTCTTTCAGGGCCAGCAGCACGGCGTGGTGTTCGCTGATCACCCGGCGGACGACCTCGGTCACGATGCGCTTTTGCTCTGGCGTCCTGGCTTGCACGGCCACCTTCGGGCGAATCATGGTGCGCTGATGCGTTGCGGCTTGCTGTTCCAACGTAAGCATGTGATTTTCCTGGGGGTCATTCTGTCAACGATGACAGGGTGGTCGATCCCCGCAATTGTGCCCTGAAATGGGTTTTCCAAAAGACGGGGCCTTGTCTGGACTTGTTGCCGAACCCGGGCGCTGTCACAGCTTGCGCAGCCGCTCCAATGCCGCTCGCAGCGTCTCGTCCTTTTTCGCAAAGCACAGGCGCACCACGCGCTGATCGAACCCGTCGCCATAGAACGCCGACAGCGGGATCGCGGCCACCCCCACTTCGCGCGTGAGCCATTGGCAGAAGTCGGATTCGTTCAGTGCGCTCACGGAGGAGATGTCGACGCACTGAAAATAACTGCCCGCGCTGGGCAGCAGTTTCAGGCGTGTGTCTGCCAGTCCTTGGCGAAAGAGGTCGCGCTTGGCCTGGTAGAAAGCGGGCAGTCGCAGGTAGGGTGCGGGGTCTTTCAGGTAGCTCGCCAGGCCATGCTGCATCGGGGTGTTGACGGTGAACACGTTGAACTGGTGCACCTTGCGGAATTCGGCCGTCAAAGCGGCGGGGGCGGCCATGGTGCCGACCTTCCAGCCGGTGACGTGGAAGGTCTTGCCAAAGCTCGACACGATGAACGCGCGTGCCGCCAAGCCCGCAAAGCGCGCTGCGCTCTGGTGCTCGGCGCCGTCGAACACCATGTGCTCGTACACCTCATCGCTGATCAGCAGGATGTCGGTGGGCGCCAACAGCGCTTGCAGTTGGCGCATTTCGGCAGCGCTCCAGATGGTGGCGCTGGGGTTGTGCGGGCTGTTGATGATGAGCGCGCGCGTGCGCGCCGTGATGGCGGCGCCGATTCTGGCGAAGTCCGGGCGGAAACTGCCGGGCGTCAGGGGCACGCGCACGGCGCGGCCGCCGGCCAGGACGATATTGGGCACATAGCTGTCATAGCAGGGGTCGAGCACGATGACTTCGTCGCCGGGGTGCACGCAGGCCAGGATGGCGGTGATGATGGCCTGCGTTGCACCCGCAGTGATGGTGATCTCGGTGTCGGCGTCGTACTGGCGGCCATGGAGTGCCTCGATCTTGGCCGCTACTGCGGCGCGCAATGGGCGGATGCCGGGCATCGGCGGGTATTGGTTGTGGCCCGCCCGCATGGCCTCGGTCACGGTGTCCAGCAAAGCGGGGTCGCAGGCAAAGTCAGGAAAGCCCTGGCCCAGGTTGACGGCGTCGTGCTCGGCGGCCAAGGCCGACATGACGGTGAAGATGGTGGTGCCCACCTGCGGCAGCTTGTTCGGCAAGGCCGGTGTGCGGGCGGTCGGGCTGGCTTGGGTGGCTTCAGTCATGGGGCGTGGCGGCGTGGAAGTCAGAGTTCGTAGTCATTGGCCTGCCCGCTCATCGCCTGGGCGATGAGTTCGCGGCTCAGGCGCTCACTGATCAGTTCGGCGAATTTATAGACGAAGTTGCGCAGATAGGCCCCGCGCTTGAAGGCCACGCGCGTGACGTTCTGGCCGAACAGGTGCCCCACGGGTCGCACCGCCAGATCCCCCACCGGGTCTTCGCGCATGGCCATTTCGGCCACGATGCCGATGCCCAGGCCCAGGCGCACATAGGTCTTGATCACGTCGGAGTCTATGGCTTCGAGCACGATGCGCGGTTGCAGCTTGCGGGCGCCGAAGCTGTGGTCGATCTTGCCGCGACCGGTGAACGACGGGTGGTAGGTGATCAGCGCTTCGTGGGCCAGGTCGTCCAGGCCAATGCGCTCCTTGTGGGCCAGCGGGTGATCGCCAGGGAGCACCAACACATGCTGCCATTCGTAGCAGGGCAGCGTGACCAGTTCGGGGTAATCGGCCAGCGACTCGGTGGCCATGCCGATGTCTGCCACTTCGTCGATGACCATGCGCGCCACTTCCTGCGGCGTGGCCTGGTGCAGGCTGATGTTGACCTTGGGGTAGGCGTCACGCAAACGGGCCACGGGGATGGGCAGCACGTAGCGGGCCTGGGTGTGGGTGGTGGCGATGCTCAGGGTGCCGCTGTCTTGCGCGCTGAACTGCTCGCCAATGCGTTTGAGGTTGCCCAACTCGCGCATGATGACTTCTATGCTCTTGAGAACATGCTGGCCGGGCTCGGTGATGCGCTTGAGGCGTTTGCCATGGCGCGCAAAGATGTCCACGCCCAGTTCTTCTTCCAGATCCAGGATGGCTTTGGAGACGCCCGGCTGCGATGTGTGCAGGGCCTTGGCGGCCTCGGTCAGGTTCAGGTTGCGGCGCGCAGCCTCTTGGACGAAGCGAAATTGGTGCAGGTTCATGGCAGTTCAGAAAGGTTTCGACTCCGGCGGGGCCTCGCACGCGATGTCCGCCATCAATGCGGTGACGCGCGGGTCTGCGCCAATGGCCGCCTGCACGTCAAATTGCACGCCCGGGTGGGCGCCGCGCAGTTGCTGCACGAGCAGCGGCAAATCCTCGCGGACATGCCGGCCGGCACCGAGGAACATCGGCACCACGGTGACCTGTGTCGCACCCCGGGCCACGAGTTGGCCGGCGGCGTCGGCCAGGGACGGGGCGCACAGTTCCAGATAGGCGCAGCGCACCTGGCGGCCGGGCTTTTGCGCGGCAATCCGGGCCGCCACGGCCTGCACCGGGGCGCGCCACAGCGGATCACGGGAGCCGTGGGACAACAAGACGATGGCGTGGTTCATGGGTTGGGTGGGGCAGGGGTCAGCGCCTGAGCACCAGCCAGCCAAAGGCCGCCAACGAGAGCAGCGAATAGATCAGTCCCGGCGCCGCAGCGGTCAGCCAGGGCGACCAATTTTGCAGGTTGCCGGCGTAGCCGAAGACATTGTTCAGCAGAAAGAAACTGATGCCGGCCATCACCCCGCCAAACACGTAACCCGCCGTGCCGCCGGAGCGCAGATGCAGATAGGCAAACGGCAGCGCGAGCACCACCATCACCAGGCAGCTCAACGGATAAAACAGCTTGCGCCAGAACTCGATCGCATAGCGCTGGGTCGATTGGCCGTTGGCGTTCAGGTGCCTGATGAACTGAAACAGGTCCAGCGTGGCCATGCGGTCGGGCTTGAGCAGTGATGCGGCCACCATGTCGGCGCTGATGCGGGTGGGCCAGCGCAGGGCGGGGGCATCCAGGTGCTCCACGCGCGCATCGTCCTGGCCGTCGCCGCGTGCAAAACGGCTGCGCCGCACCTGCGCCAATTCCCAGGCGCCATCGGTGGCGAACCGGCCTACCGTCGCCCGGGTCTGCGTGACAAGGCGGCCTTGGTCGTCAAACTCGAAGATGCGCACGTCCCGCATGCCGCCATTGGGCGTCAGGGCGCGCACATTCACGGCGAAAGAATGCCGGTCCTGGCGCTCCTTGAGCCAGGCGCCGGTGGCGCCCGAAGTCAGGCCCCCGAGCGCATGCGCCTTGATGCGCTGGGCCGTGCGGTCGGTCCATGGCGCCAGGTAGTCGCCCACCGCAAAAGTGAGCAACACGAAGAACCCGCCCAGCGTCAGCAAGGTGCGCAGCGCGCGCCAGGGGCCCATGCCGCTGGTGCGCATGATGGTGAACTCGGAGCTTTGCGCCAGACGCGCCATCACGAAGATGGTGCCGATGAGCACCGTGATCGGGAGCAGCTCATACAGGTGACTGGGAATGCCCAAAGCCACGAACAGCAGCGCGTGCGACAGATGGTAGCCCTCGCGCCCGGCCAAGCCGACCCAGCGCAGTTCATCGATCAGATCGAAAAAGAAGAACAACGCCAGAAAACCGGCCGTGACGAAGCAAACGGCCGACAGGGCCTCGCGATGGATCAGGCGGCGAATGGTTTTCATGCACGGCCCCGGCCTGCTTGCCACAGGTTTGGCAGGCGCCATTGGTGATGCCGCACCGCCAGAACCAGCAGTGCCAGCATCAGCATGCCGCCATGCAGTAGCAGCATGAAACTGCCCAGACCGAGCCGACCCACGCCAACCCAGCTCTGGCCCAGGGTCATCAGGTTGTAGTAGACGATGAAGGCGAACAGCGCAAACAACATGCTGGTGCTGCGCGCTGCGCGCGGGTTGACACTGGTCACGGCCAGCCCGAGCAGCACGAAATTGAGCGCGGCCAAAACCAGCCCCAGGCGCCAGCCCAGTTCGGCGCGGTAGGCCGGCAGGGACTTGAGCAGCAACTCGTGGGTCGCGCGGGTCTTGACCGCCAAATCTTCGGCCGCGCCTGGCGGGGCAGAACCGATGTGCATCACATATTCCGAGAACTCGCTGATCTTGAGCCCGGGCCGGTCGTGCGAAGTTTCCAGCCGCTGCCCGTCGCTGAGCACGGCCATGCGCTGCCCATCTTGCAGTTGCAAACGCGCGCTGCGGGCCGATGTCACCGATTCCTGCCGGCCATCGCTGGCGGCGATGAAGATGTTGCTGCCCGTCTGCGCGGCGTCATTGCCCGCCAGCGGGGCGGGGTTGCCCTTGTCGATGAAGAACACCCGGTTGCCATTGGACGACTCCTGGAATTCGCCTGGCGCGATCCGGTCGATGTCGCTGCGCTGCTCGTACCGGGTCTTGAGCTGCTGGATCTGCGCGTTGGCCCAGGGCCAGACCAGCAGCGACAACACGGCAATCACCAGCATCACCGGCCAGGCAAAGCGCAGCAAGGGCCTGACCAGGCTGGCCAGGCCCCGGCCGCTGGCAAACCAGATCACCATCTCGCTGTCGCGGTACATGCGCGACAACGTGCCCACCACGGCAATGAACAAACTCAGGCTGGCAATGGTGGGCAATTGGCCCACCACGGTAAAGCCCATGACCAGCATCACGTCCGAGGGGCTGACGCTGCCCCGCGCGGCCTGGCCCAGAGTGCGGATGAGCATCATGGTCATGACCACGGTCACCAGCACCACCAGCGTCGCACCGAAGCTGCGCGCCAATTCCTTGCGGATCGATGAATCGAATAACATTGGCTGAATGAAACACCCCGAGTCGCCTGCGGCGCCCGCCCGTCGAGGAGGTTGCGCCAGCGGCCGGGCGTGGGCCGCGCCCGTCTCATGGGTGACGCATCGCCTCATGGAAAAAGGAAAGCGCCGATTATGAACTTCGATCTCAAAACCCTTGAACTGGCCGCAGCGGCAGCCGAGAAATGCGACCTGCTGCTCGTGCTGATCCCCGAGGGTTTTACGCCCGGCCAGGATGCACTGTCCACGCTGGCCGCGCTGGCGCTCAAGAACGGCGACCTGCTGCTGAAAGCGGGCAAGCACTTGCAGTTGTACCAGGTGCCGGCGGTGGCTGCGCGCCGGGTGATTCTGCTCGGTGTTGGCGACGGCACGGCCCGCGCGGTGCGCCAGGCCCTGCTGGCGCTGGGAGCCGAGATCAAAAAACCCCAGACCAAGCGCCTGGTGCTGTGCTTTGCGGCTGCGCTCAAGGCCGGCGTCGCCAGCGCCGCCGTGCAGGCGGTGGCCGAAGCCAGCTACGTCTACACCACCACCAAGTCCAAGGCCGAGGCGCGCAGCCTGAGCCGCTGCGTGCTGGGGGTGCCCGATGCCGCCGGGGCGCGCCCAGGGTTCGACTGCGGCGTGGCCCTGGTGGCGGGTGTGGAATTCGCGCGCGAATGGAGCAACCGGCCGGCCAACCATGCCACCCCCAGTTTGTTGGCCGATGCCGCCAAAACGCTGGGCCGGCTGCCTCATATCCAGTGCAAAGTCCATGGCCCGGCCCAGGTCAGGCGCCTTGGCATGGGCGCATTCGTGGCCGTGGCGCGCGGCTCCGAGCAGCCGCTGCGCTTCATCGAATTGCGCTACAGCGCAGCGGCAAAAGACCAGGCGCCTATCGTGCTGGTGGGCAAAGGCATCACCTTCGATAGCGGCGGCATCTCGATCAAACCCGCGCCCGAAATGGACGAAATGAAGTTCGACATGTGCGGCGCGGCCAGCGTGCTGGGGGTGTTCCGGGCCTTGGGCGAACTCCAGCCGGCGATCAATGTGCTGGGGTTGATCCCCGCGTGCGAGAACCTGCCCGATGGGCGTGCCATCAAGCCCGGCGACGTGGTCACCAGCATGAGCGGGCAGACCATAGAGATCCTCAACACCGATGCCGAAGGGCGGCTGATCCTGTGCGACGCGCTGACCTATGCCGCCCGCTTCAAGCCCGCCGCCGTGATCGACATTGCCACGCTGACCGGCGCCTGCGTGGTGGCGCTGGCAGGCGTGCGCAGTGGACTGTTTGCCAATGACGATGACCTGGCCGTCAGCCTGTATGAAGCGGGCGAAGCGGCGCTCGATCCTTGCTGGCGCATGCCTTTGGACGACGACTATGCCGATGGCCTGAAGAGCCATTTTGCCGACATGGGCAATACCGCCGGCCGTTCCGGCGGCGCGATCACCGCCGCCAAGTTTTTGCAGAAATTTGTCGCTGGCATGCGCTGGGCGCATCTGGACATTGCCGGCATTGCGTACAAGAGCGGCCCCGCCAAAGGAGCCACGGGGCGCCCGGTGGGCCTGCTGGTGCACTACCTGCTGGCCCAGGCCGAGGCCATGGCCCAGCAGGCACCCGTTGCACCTGCCGCACCTGCTGCACCTGCTGCACCGGCCGCCAGGCCCGCAGCCAAGCGCACGGGCCGCAGCCAAGGCGGCCTGAAGCGCACAGCGCCATGACCGAGGTCGCTTTCCACTTCAACGCACCGGACAAACTGGCCTACGCCTGCCGCTTTGCGCGCAAGGTGCAGCGCAGCGACGCCCGCCTGGTCATCGCTGCGCCCGCGCAGATGCTGGCGGCCCTGGACCGCATGCTGTGGGCGCTGGAGCCCCAGGACTTCGTGGCCCATTGCCGCGACGACGCAGACCAGGAACTGCTGGCGGCCTCAGCGGTGCTGCTGGCGCAGGATGCGCGCAGCACGGCGCACCACGAGGTGCTGCTGAACCTGCAACCCCAAGTCCCGCAAGGCTTTGAACGGTTTGACCGGCTGGTCGAAGTGGTCAGTGCCCAAGACCCGGCCGACCGCACCGAGGCGCGCGCCCGTTGGCGCCACTATGCATCATTGGGGCTGGCCATCACGCGCCATGACCTGGTGCCGAAAGCTCTTTGATGGTGCTGCCGCCCAAAACGCCGCCGCGCTTCGTGCCCACACTCACCGAAGTGGTGCCGCAGACCGACGCTGCGCCGGCCGCAGCCCCGGCCCGCCCATTGCCCGAGGACAGGCAAGAGCAGCTGTTGCAGCGCGTGCTGCAGCATGTGGACAAACTGCTGGAACAGCGCCTGCGCGAAACGCTCGCCGACACGGTGCTACCCGGGCTGCGCGCAGAGATCGAAGCCATGGTCCGCGAGGCGGTGGCCGATGGGCGGGCCGCTGGCGCCGCAGGACTCAGTGGCGCCAGCGGCGCCATGGGCACCCGTGGTGCATCCCCTGATGCCAAGGGGTGACAAAGGCAGACAGGGCGGTGGTGCGCCCCTGTCGTCGGGTTTTGACGATCGGGCTTGCAAATTGCGATACGTCCGCTTCCCGTTCAGACACGGGATGGATACTCAGCGTTTTTTTTCACTGGAGGTTTGATGATGCAATTGAAGTTGAAACTGATCGTGCTGGCCGCCGCCGTGGCGGCAACTGCAGGCGTGGCCTTGGCACAGGAGCAGGTGGTCAAGATCGGCCATGTGGCTCCGCTTTCCGGCCCCCAAGCCCACTACGGAAAGGACAACGAAAACGGCGCCCGCATGGCCATCGAAGAACTCAACACCCAGGGCATCAGCATCGGGGGCAAGAAAATCAAATTCGAGTTGCAGGCCGAAGATGACGCGGCCGACCCCAAGCAGGGCGCAGCCGTGGCGCAAAAACTGTGCGACTCCCATGTCGCTGGCGTTATCGGTCACCTGAACTCCGGCACCACCATTCCGGCGTCCAAGATCTACAACGACTGCGGCATTCCGATGGTGACAGGCTCGGCGACCAACCCCAACCTGACCAAGCCGGGCTACAAAACCACCTTTCGCATCATCGCCAGCGACAGCACCCTGGGGGCAGGTCTGGCAGACTACGCGGCCGAGCAGCTCAAGCTCAAGACCGTCGCCGTCATCGACGACCGCACCGCTTACGGCCAAGGTGTGGCCGAGGTGTTCAAAAAGACCGCCATCGCCAAGGGCATCAAGGTGGTCGACGAGCAGTTCACGACCGACAAGGCCACCGACTTCATGGCCATACTGACCGCCATCAAGGCGAAAAATCCCGACGCCGTGTTCTACGGCGGCATGGACCCCCAGGCCGGCCCGATGCTGCGCCAAATGGAACAGTTGGGCATGGTCCGCATGAAGTTCTTCGGTGGCGACGGCGCCTGCACGATCGAACTCATCAGGCTGTCGGGCAATGCCAAGACCCTGGACAACGTGATCTGCGCCGAAGGCGGTGCTTCGCTGGCCAAGATGCCTGGCGGCCTGGCCTGGAAGGCCAAATACGACGCCAAGTACCCCGGCCAGTACCAGATTTACGCCCCCTACGTTTATGACGCCACGATGTTGATGGTCGACGCGATGAAGCGCGCCAACTCCGCCGACCCCAAGGTCTACCTGAACGAGTTGGCCAAGTCCAACTTCAAGGGCGTGACGACGACGATCGTTTTCGAACCCAATGGCGAGATGAAGAACCCTCCCTTCACGCTGTACTCGTTCAAGGGCGGCAAGAAGACCCCGCTGTAATTGCCGGGGGCGCGCACAAGGCTTCCGACGGGAAGCCTTTTTTGTTGCCGCATGTTCTCCGCGCTGCTGGCGCGCAGCGGTGCCCGACGGGCCGCGTAGCGGGGCCCGTGGCGCGATTTCTGCTGCCAAGGGCTGGCTCTGCATGTGCTCTTCGCCGCCGGTTCGCGCAGCGGTCCTTTGCAGCACGCTATATTCTGAAGGATATGACGGCAGCGGCGGGCACGCAGTCACCCCCATGGGCCTGGGTAGAGAAAACCGTCGAGCAGTGGGCAAGGAGACATGAAACAAGACCATGAACCCCGGGATGCCATCGATCTGCCGGGCAACGAGAAGCCGACCCCGGAGGATGGCGCGCTGTCCTCAAGCCCGGGGCCATCTTCCACGGCGTTGCAGACTGCGGGCAGCAAGGGCGGGGACGGCTTTGCCCTGTCGCTTGTCCGGTAGCCCGGAACGCAGGCCATGTTCATCAGACAATTGAATTACGTGGTGGCGCTGGCGCGGGAGCAGCATTTTGGCCGCGCTGCCGCTGCCTGCAATGTCTCGCAGCCGGCATTGTCCGGCGCCATTCGCAGCATCGAGCAGGAATTGGGCATCGTCATCGTTCAGCGCGGCCGGCGCTTCCAGGGCTTTACCCGGGATGGCGAGCGGGTGCTGGCGTGGGCCAGACGGGTGCTGGCCGATTGCGAAGGGCTGCGCCAGGATGCGCGGGCCGGGGAGAATGACCCGGTTGGCATTTTGCGCATGGGCGCCATCCCCGCTTCGCTGCCCCTGGTCCCGATGCTTACGCAAGCCTGCCTGCAACGCTTTCCCCGCATGCGGCACGCGATTCACACGCTATCGGCGGCACAGACCTTGCGCAAGATCGCAAACTTCGAGCTGGATTTGGGGCTGAGCTATCTGGATGATGAACGCCTGGGCGAGTTTGACAGCGTGCCCGTCTTTCGTGAGCGCTATATGCTGGTTGCCGCAGATGCGGCGATGTTCGAGGGCATGACATTCATGCCGTGGACGCAGGCGGCCACTTTGCCCCTGTGCCTGTTCACCGACAACTTGCAATGTCGCCGCGGCATGAACGCCGCATTTGCCGCCGCAGGTGCCGAGGCGGCCCCGGTTGTCGAAACCGACTCGATGACTGCGTTATGTGCCCATGTGCGGCATGCCGGCCTCTACAGCATCCTGCCGCACAGCGTGCTGTGTCTGGATGATTCAGAAAAGAGACTTTTTGCGCTACCGATGACCCCCCAGTTGCAACGGGACATCGGCCTCGTGCTGCTCAAACAGCAGGCGCACGGGCCTTTGCTGGATGCGGCGATGCGCAGCTTTCGCGAGCTTGATTTGCAGGGGTGGGTCGATGGCTTTCTGCCTTGATTTCAAACTGAATTTCAAACTGAATATGACACGGCACTGGCAATTTGGTCAGCGCTTCGGTACGATATCCCAAAACAGGATTGAACAGGATGCACCCATGACCGACACGCTTGTTGAACCGAAGAAGAACACGCCGACCAGCACGGTGGGCCGTGGCAGGTGGTCACGCTGGCCACGGCACCCAAGATAACGCGCTGGACTGACGGTGACGTTACTCTTTGCCTCGGCGACAGCCTTGAGCACTGCATGTAGATCACTTGACGACGGGGCGTCCCTCGTCACGAATATTGAATTGAATTTCCAACCCGCGCCTTATCGCGTCCTCATCGCCGTGCGCCAGCAGCCGTTTCCATGCTCCGATGGTATGCCCGTGGAATTCAGTCGCATAGACACGTTCCTTGAATGCTTCAATGTCCGCGTGAGCAATGCGGTCCATTTTGGCGAAGTTGGTATCCAGCCGGTACGGGAAGCGGTTCATCAACTCGCGCAGCAGTTTTTGATGCGCTGGCGCAGGAAGATAGGCAGCGCCGTTGCCCGCCCAGGATGGCACCAAGGCTTGCGCCTCGCGCAATGGCTCCGGCGTCCCCTGAAATTTGTATCTGTTCGTATTTGTCTGCTGCGGGTTGCTCGTGCGTGTCGTGGTATCGCCAGGCTCAAGCACGAGATAGTCCGGCGGATTGTGATTCCTGATCGTTTAAATACTCGCAGCTATTGAACTCAATCAAATTTCCTACTAGCGGAGAGAGCTTGGAAATAATCTTTGCCAAGTTGACAGCCACTGCCGGCGAGACCGGTTTGACGACTTCCAGAATGTCGAACCGATGACCAACCAAACCGCGCAAGTGTTCACGGGCGAGAGCGATGACTTCTTGCGTGTTCATTCGCCTACCTTGCTTTGCAGCTTGGCCAAAACGACATGCGGATCGACATCCAGAGCCTTGCAGACTTCAATGAACTCAAGCACATCCAATCGGCGTTCGCCTCCTTCATATTTGGCGACGAAGGACTGAGGGCGAGACAGGCGATTCGAAACTTCCGACGGGGTTAGCCTGGCTTTTTCGCGAACAGCGACCAAGAGCGTTCGGAAATATTCATATTCTGGAGTGTGGAGGGACTTGACCATCCGGGCATGATATATCCCGAAACGGGTTATCCCGATTCGAGATTATCATCCCGCACACGCCTTGGTGTAGAAATCGTGCAAGACGCAGGAAGCACCGAAGGAGCCGAGCACCCATGCGCCGCCGGTCGATAGGGCCAGCACGCCGATGCTGGTCAGCGCCAGGAACACGCCCAAACCGGCCAGCAGGATGCTGGCGATCTGGGTTGCACCGCGACACGCCGACCCGCTTGAGGGGCGTCGCGGATGAGACTGGCACGGAGCCTACTTCCTGAAGCGGGCGGCTTCTTCCGACCCCTTGGTCGCGTTGCCGGCGCTGTACGAGTGCGCGCCAACGCCAGCCAGCTTGCCACCTTGCACGATCAGGTATTCATCACGGATTGGCCGGTTCTCGAAGTAGCACTCCAGGATTTCGCGCGTGCCAGCGGCGTAGCGTGCTTGCGCCGACAGGCTGGTGCCGGAGATGTGCGGCGTCATGCCGTGGTGCGGCATGCTGCGCCACGGGTGGTCTTTCGGCGCGGGTTGCGGGAACCACACGTCGCCCGCATAGCCAGCGAGCTGGCCGCTCTCCAGCGCCGCCGCCACCGCATCGCGGTCGCACAGCTTGCCGCGTGCCGTGTTGATCAGGTAGGCGCCGCGTTTGAAGTTCTTCAGCGACTGCGCGTTGATCATGTGCTCGGTTTCGGGGTGCAGCGGGCAATTCAGCGAGACCACGTCACACACCTTGGTCAGACTTTCCAGGCTGCTGTGGTGCGTCAGATGGAGCTCTTTTTCGATGGCTTCCGGCAGGCGATGGCGATCCAGGTAATGCAGCTTGACATCGAAGGGCTTGAGCAGGCGCAACACGCGCAGACCAATGCGGCCCGCCGCAACGCTGCCGACCTGCATGCCTTCGAGGTCGTAGGAGCGCTGCACACAGTCGGCGATGTTCCAGCCGCCTTTGACGACCCGGTTGTACGAGGGGATGTAGTTGCGCACCAGGCTCAAGGTCATCATCACGACATGCTCGGCCACGCTGTTGCTGTTGCAGTAAGTGACTTCGGCCACGGTCACGCCACGCTCCATCGCGGCTTGCAGGTCGGTGTGGTCGGAGCCGATGCCTGCCGTCACGATCATCTTCAGCCTGGGCGCCCTGGCGATGCGCTCGGCGGTCATGTAGGCGGGCCAGAAGGGCTGGGAAATCACGATCTCGGCATCGTGCAGTTCGCGGTCCAGCACGCTATCGGCGCCGTCCTTGCTCGATGTCACGACCAGTTTGTGGCCGTTGGATTCCAGATACTTGCGCAGCCCCAACTCGCCAGACACGCTGCCGAGCAGGGTGCCCGGCTGGAAGTCGATGGCCCTGGGGGTGGGCAGGGTCTGGCCATCGGGGTAACGCTCCAGCCTGGGCAGGCTGTCACGGGCGTAGGTCTTGGGGTCGCCGGTTACGGGGTCGTCATACAGCACGCAAACGATCTTCGCCATGTTTTGTCTCCGGAAATAGTGATTCGAACGCTGCGGCGCCGGGCGGCGCCTGGCAGGAACGGCGCGGGCCGTTCGGGTGCCAATGGTTCGCCTTCGGGCAGATCAGTGCAAATCGTTTGATCCGATGTTTCGATCGGCATGGCTTATCACGCCTGCGGCAGGGGGCCTCTGAACGCCATTGGAGCGGTAGAACTAGTGTCGCGTCACCGGTCAGATGTCGTAGGCTGCGCGCAGCCATCGGAGCGCAGCGCAAGGCGCATCGCGCAGCCCATACCGAGCTGTATTGGCAAGCGATGCAACGCCGCGATGCGCTTCGATGGCCAGCGCAGACCGACAGATGATCGGTGACGCGACACTAGGCCCGTGCCAGGGCTTTGCCGAGGCCGGCCGGGCTTTTCACCGCCACGGCCATCCTGCCGTTTGCTGGTCTGTCCAATCGGCTCATTCAGGACTGGGCGGGCGATGCGACCTGTTGGGTGGGCCTGCAACAAGCAGGCGCCCATCTTTTGGATGCGCTCGACCGCGCCTTGCGTCAGCGGTGCCATTGGAGTCAATGGCACCGGCGCGCCTTCTGCTGCCAAGCACTGATCAGGGTATTCCCTTTGTGGTTTACCCTTGAAATCAAATGTTTTTCTTGATCATCCGGTCTGCAAACTGCGTTATGTTCACTTTTCATGGAGGCACGGAACGGATTCCCGATGTCTCTTTTCACCAAAGTTGGAGGGTTTATGCAATTGAAACTGAAACATCTGATGCTGGCCGCTGCGACGACCGTGGTTGGCACGGCCCTGGCACAAGAGCAGGTGGTCAAGATTGGCCATGTGGCTCCGATCTCCGGCCCCCAAGCCCATTCCGGCAAGGACAACGAAAACGGCGCCCGCATGGCCATCGAAGAACTCAACACCCAGGGCATCAGCATCGGGGGCAAGAAAATCAAGTTCGAGTTGCAGGCCGAAGATGACGCGGCCGACCCCAAGCAAGGCGCAGCCGTGGCACAAAAACTGTGCGACTCCCATGTTGCTGGCGTTATCGGTCACCTGAACTCCGGCACCACCATTCCGGCGTCCAAGATCTACAACGATTGCGGCATTCCGATGGTGACAGGCGCTGCGACCAACCCCAACCTGACCAAGCCGGGCTACAAAACCACCTTTCGCATCATCGCCAACGACAACACCCTGGGTGCGGGTCTGGCGTCCTACGCGGTGGACCATCTCAAGCTCAAGACCGTCGCTGTCATCGACGACCGCACCGCTTACGGCCAAGGTGTGGCCGAGGTGTTCAAAAAGACCGCCATCGCCAAGGGCATGCAGGTGGTCGACGAGCAGTTCACGACCGACAAGGCCACCGACTTCATGGCCATACTGACCGCCATCAAGGCGAAAAATCCCGACGCCGTGTTCTACGGCGGCATGGACCCCCAGGCCGGCCCGATGCTGCGCCAAATGGAACAGTTGGGCATGGTCCGCATGAAGTTTTTCGGTGGCGACGGCGCTTGCACGAACGAAATCGCCAAGCTGTCGGGCGGTGCCAAGACCCTGGACAACGTGATCTGCGCCGAAGGCGGTGCTTCGCTGGACAAGATGCCTGGCGGCCTGGCCTGGAAGGCCAGGTACGACGCCAAGTACCCTGGACAGTTTCAGGTGTACAGCCCCTACATCTATGACGCCACGATGTTGCTGGTCGACGCGATGAAGCGCGCCAACTCCGTCGACCCCAAGGTCTACCTGAATGAGTTGGCCAAGTCCAACTTCAGGGGCGTGACGACGACGATCGTTTTCGAGCCCAATGGCGAAATGAAGGACCCTCCCTTCACGCTGTACTCGTTCAAGGACGGCAAGAAAACCCCGCTGTGATTGCCGCAGGTGGCAGCGCCTGGGCGGGTCACGCGTGCGCGTCTGCGCCCGATGACCGCTGCATCAGAATCGCCGTCACCATCCCCCCGATGGACCCAAGAACCCGGGCGCCGCGCCGAAGGTGAAGGTGCTTCGGGGGCTTCAACGCCGCACCTGCAGCGCGCCCGGGTTCACGATATTGGTCGGGGTGCCCTTGATGAAGTTCACCACGTTGTCGAATGCCGCGCCAAAGTACAGTTCGTAGCTGTCTTGCTCGACATAGCCGATGTGCGGCGTGCAGATGCAGTTTTCGAGCCGCAAGAGGGCATGGCCTTGCATGATGGGCTCGCTCTCGAACACGTCAACGGCGGCCATGCCGGGGCGGCCGCGATTCAGTGCGGCGATCAGTACGTCGGGCTTGATCAGTTCGGCGCGCGATGTATTGATCAGCAACGATGTGGTTTTCATGCACGAAAGATCCTCCAGCGAGATGATGCCCTGCGTCTCGTCGCTCAGCCGCAGGTGCAGCGAGATGACATCGCACTGGGAGAAGAACTCCTCGCGTGTGCTGGCCGCCTGGTAGCCATCCGTCAACGCTTGCGCGCGTGAGGGCTCACGGCCCCAGATACGCACATTCATGCCAAACGCCCGGCCATAACCGGCCACGATCTGACCAACGCGGCCGTAGCCCCAGATTCCCAGCGTCTTGCCGCGCAGCACGCTGCCAATGCCGAAGTTGGTGGGCATGGACGCGCTCTTCAGGCCCGACTGCTGCCAGGCGCCATGCTTGAGATTGGCGATGTACTGCGGTAGCCTGCGCATGGCCGCCATGACCAGGGTCCAGGTCAGTTCTGCCGGGGCCACCGGGGAGCCCACGCCTTCTGCCACGGCAATGCCGCGCTCGGTGCAGGCAGCGACATCGACATGGCCTGCGATCTTGCCGGTTTGCGCAATGAGCTTGAGCCGTGGGAGCTTTTCGACCAGTTGGCGCGTGATCTGGGAGCGTTCCCTGATCAGCACGATGATGTCGGCATCCCTCAGGCGCACGGAGAGCTGGCCCAGCCCTTTGACCGTGTTGGTGTAGACCTTGGCGGTGTACGCATCGAGCCGGGAGGCGCAATGCAGTTTGCGCACCGCGTCCTGGTAGTCGTCGAGAATCACAATATTCATCCCGCCATTGTGCCTTGGCGCGGCCAGCCGTAGCGCGTCAGAGGCCCGCTTGGCGCGGCCGACATCGAGCCTGTAGCGCCTGGGCAGCGGCCAGCCGGCCCCGTTGCGCGCACACATCGGCCATGCGCCCGGTGATGACCAGGCGGTCCGGTGCCGGGGTCTGCCCTGTGGCGCAGTTCCCGGGCTGGCCGGGCGGTGGGAGCGGATGGTTGCGCCGGCGCTTCGGGGATATGGTCTGCCGGGGTCTGCCGGCCGGACCATGAAGGGCCAGTGGCTGCGCGCGGGTTGTAGTGGACGCTGTAATGGCGGCTGCGACGGCTGTTGGGGTGGGCGCAACCCCGCTACCAGGGCGTTGCGCTCATCGGTATGACCGTCTGCTTGCAGACAAACACGCCGACGAGCAGCGCGTGGCGGAACAAAAGCGCAAGACGGCGTTGGAGATCCAGCGGATGCGAGCAGGCGCGGGCGCGCCAGCACGGCTTTGACCTTCATGATTATGGCTTTCTCCAAGAACCGTTGATTTTCAAAGCGACAGGATTAATGATAAAACCACGTTCGAGGCACATGCAAAACCCAGTTAAATCATTTGACTGGTCATTGCAAAAATACCAATTGCGGTCTATGGATTCAGGAAGGCATCGAATGAACCTGAATTGGCAAAAAAACTTGCCGATAATGGGAAACTTGACGAATACGACATCAAAACTTGTCTGACACCGAATGACTGCCTGGTACGCCCAACAAAGTCAACACCGCCCGGGGTCTGCTGGTCGATGCCTTGGACGGCGAGGACGAAGACGAATACACGAAAAAGGCAAGAAGGAAACTTTCCCTCTTGCCTTCGGATTAGTCGCCTTCCATTATTGATTGCGGCTATGGTAAACTCCAGAAACCCATATTAACGGCCAGCGGGCTTGCCGTCCTGCTGCGGATCCTTCAGATGCTGCTGCTGCAAATTCTTCAGATGCTGCGCATTCAGCCGTTGCTGCAGCTCCATCTCCTGCCGCTCACTCTGCCAATTCTGCCACTGCCACCGCTCCTGCCGCAGATGCGGCGGCTGCTGCTGCTGTTGGCACTGCCAAAGTCGCTCACTCACTTCGTTGTACAGTTCTTCAGGAACATGGGTCTGTTCGAGGTCCTTCTTCATGTGTTCATTGAAGAATTGCCAGCCAGAAGTGTGGCCATTTTGCCAAGTTAGATTAAATGCCAACAAAACAGCCGCCGCGATGATGATGTAGATGATGATTTTTTTCACGATTTGCCCCTGCCATTGAAATCGGTTCCCAAATGAACCCCATTGAAAACACAGAATCAGCCGGCGCATTCGCAGCCAAGGTAAACCTGCCCGCCAGTGTTTTCGGTGGCGACCGTCTTTGGCATCGAACTATCGGATTTCGTCCTGATTCTTACGGCTATCTACACTTTCATGCTGATAGCGCTTAAGGCAGCGGTGTGGCCTTGCCTTGGGTTTACATCAGCATGGTGTTGCGGATCAGCCCGACGGCCAGGCCTTCGATTTCGAAAGGCTCGCCGGGCTGGACCACGATCACCGGGTAATCGGGGTTTTCGGGCAGCAGTTCGATGGTGCTGGCGGTGCGGCGCAGGCGCTTGACGGTGACATCGTCCCCCAGGCGGGCGACGATGATTTGGCCGTTGCGCGCCTCACGGGTGGCTTGCACGGCGAGCAGGTCGCCGTCGATGATGCCGGCGTCGCGCATCGACATGCCGCGCACTTTGAGCAGGTAGTCCGGCTTGTGCTGGAACAGGCCGTTTTCCACGCTGTAGGTCTGCTCTACATGCTCTTGCGCGAGAATGGGCGAGCCGGCTGCCACGCGCCCGATCAGCGGCAGCACCCATGGCGACGAACCGGGGTTGCCTGCGCCGGATGGGCCGGAGCGGGCGGCATGGATGGAGCGCAGCGTTTCGCTATGCAGGCGGATGCCGCGTGAGGTGCCGCTGACCAGTTCGATCGCGCCTTTGCGGGCCAGGGCTTGCAGATGCTCTTCGGCGGCGTTGGCTGACTTGAAGCCCAGTTCGGCTGCGATTTCTGCGCGGGTAGGAGGGGCGCCGGTGCGTGCCATGGTGTTCTGGATCAGGTCCAGGACTTGTTGCTGGCGGGCGGTGAGTTTCGGGTTGTCGAGCATGGGGGGCCTCCGGTGGTGTCGGTGACAGTGGCGTACAACTGTTTTTCAATCCAGTAGCTGTATTTTTAACCAGTTTTTCGGACACAGGGGATGAAACATGAATGATTTGTTGCTGCCAGGCCACGCCGAGATAGAACAAGCCGCCAAGCTCGTGTATGCCGCCATGCCGGCGACGCCGCAATATTCCTGGCCCTTGCTCAATGCCGCGCTCGGCACCGAGACCTGGGTCAAGCACGAGAACCATACGCCGACTGGCGCCTTCAAGGTGCGCGGCGGCCTGGTCTATCTGCAAGAGCGGCGTGCCAGCGGTGTGATTTCGGCCACCCGCGGCAATCACGGGCAGTCGGTCGGTTTTGCGGCGCGCCGCTATGGCATCGCCGCCACCATCGTGGTCCCGCACGGCAACAGCAAGGAAAAGAATGCCGCCATGCGCGCTCTCGGCGTGACCTTGGTCGAGCATGGCAAGGAATTTCAGGAAAGCCGCGAGCATGCCGTGATGCTGGCGCAGCGCGATGCCTTGCATATGATCCCCTCCTTTCACCGCGATCTGGTCTGCGGCGTGGCGACTTGCTGGATGGAGTTGCTGCGCGCGCAGCCTGATCTGGATGTGTTGTTCGTGCCGATTGGGCAGGGTTCGGAAATATGCGCTGCCGTGGCTGCCCGGCGCGCATTGAATCTGCGCACGCGCATCATCGGTGTGGTGTCGGCCCATGCGCTGGCGTACAAGCTATCGTTTGAGAGTCGCAGCAAGGTGGAGTCGCCGGTGACGACGCTCATCGCCGATGGCGTGGCCTGCCGCGTGCCGGACGAATCCTCGCTGGCAGTGATTTCCGATCAGGTTGAGGAAATCATGGCGGTGAGCGACGACGAAGTGGCCGCCGCCATGAAACTCTATTTCACCGCCACCCACAACGTCGCCGAAGGTGCTGGCGCGGCGGCGCTGGCAGCGGCCATGCAGATTCGCCCGCGCCTGGCGGGACTGCGCGTCGGCCTGGCATTATCGGGCGGCAATGTCGATCACGACATGTTTGCGCAGATACTCAGCCGCCCGGCTGTCAGGACGACATGACGACATGACGACATTGGCGCAAACACACCGCCTGCGCCTGGCTGCTGGTGCTGGTGCTGGTGCCGGACAAGCTGGCGCGCTGCCGTCGGTTGCCGGGTATGCAAGCGAGAGTCGCATCCGCCGGGGAATACGCTGGGGTCGGGCCGGAGTCGGGTCGGAGTCGGGCCGAAAATGGCGATGGCCTGGCTGGGCGGCAACCGGGCAGCGCGACGGGCCGATCGTCAGCGCATCGAGCGCCTTATGTACATATTTTGCACTTTAGACAACTAGGGAAAACGCTTATATTCATGCCGGGCTGAATTGAGAAGAATCCGCCCCAACGAGCAATCGTTACCAGTCATACGACACCCGCTGCCAATGCTGCCAGCGAGGCGTCGGGCAATAAAGCCCGAATCGGTTTCAACACCGGTTCGGGCTTTTTTGTTTTCTCGGTCGCATCGAAGCCCTTGCCAAACGGATGCGCGTCATCCAGTGGCGCAGCTTTGCCCGAAGAAAACCGGTGGCGTTCCAGGCTCGTTTGCAGCGGCCATGCGGCGGGAGAAGGCGCCCGATGCGCGGCTTCGAAGATCGGATGTTCCCGATGACCAGCGCCCACACAGAGCAAAGGAATTTGACATGACGAACCCCTTCAACCGCCGCCAGATCGTCAAGACCGGCGGCTCGATGATCGTGCTGGGCGCCGCAGGCGGTGTCGCCAGGCTGGCCGCCGCGCAGGACGGTGCCACCGTCAAGCTCGGGCTGCTGCATTCGCTGTCGGGCACCATCGCCATCGCCGAGGCTGCGCTGGTCGATGCCGAGAAACTGGCCATCGAACAGATCAACGCCGCCGGCGGCGTGCTGGGCAAGAAGATCGAGGCCGTGGTGGAAGACGGCGCCAGCGAGAACCCGGTGTTCGCCGAAAAGGCGCGCAAGCTGCTCGAGCGCGACAAGGTCGCGGCCATCATCGGCTGCTACACCTCGGCCTCGCGCAAGGCGCTGCTGCCGGTGCTGAGCCAGGCCAAGGGCTTGTTGTTCTACCCGACCTACTACGAGGGCCAGGAGCAGGACAAGCGCGTGTTCTACCCCTCGCAGGAGGCCACGCAGTCGGTGATCGCGGCGGTCCAATGGATGGCGCGCGAGAAGGGCAAGAGCTTCTTCCTCGTCGGCTCCGACTACATCTATCCGCGCACCTGCAACAAAATTGCCAAGCCGGCCATCACCAAGGCCGGCGGCAAGGTGGTGGGTGAGGAATATGCGCCGCTGGGCCACACCGAGTTCTCGTCGATCATCAACAAGATCAAGGCCGCCAGGCCCGACTGCATCTACAGCACGGTGGTGGGCGGCTCCAACGTGGCCTTCTACAAGCAACTGCGCGCAGCGGGACTCGATGGCGCCAGGCAGGTGCTGCTGTCGACCGTGGTGTCGGAAAACGAGATCGAAGGCATCGGCAAAGACAACGCCGCCGGCTACTACGCCTGCATGGGCTACTTTCAGAGCATCGAGTCGCCGGCCAACGAGAAGTTTGTGCAAGCCTTCAAGGCCAAGTATGGGTCGGAGCGCGTGATCGGCGACCCGATGGAGGTGGCCTACAACTGCGTGTATCTGTGGAAACTGGCGGCCGAGAAGGCCAAGTCGTTCGATGTCGACAAGGTCACGGCCGCCGCGGCCGGCGTGGAGATCGAAGCGCCCGAAGGCACGGTGCGCGTGCACGCCAGCAACCACCATGTATGGAAGAAGGTGCGCGTGGGCCGTGCGCGGCCCGATGGCCAGTTCGACATCGTGTGGGAATCGTCCGGACTGATCGAGCCCAACCCCTTCCCCAAGGTCTGACGGCCCAGCGCAAACCGGCAACCAGCGGCAGGCGACATGAACTTCGACATTGCGGTGATGCAGATGTTCAACGGCGTGAGCCTGTTCACCATCTTGCTGCTGATGGCCATCGGGCTGGCCATCGTGTTCGGCCTGATGGGCGTCATCAACATGGCGCACGGCGAGCTGATGGCGCTGGGCGCGTACATGACCTACCTGGCGGCGCGTTTCTTCGGGCACTTCGCGCCGGGCTGGATGGATCTGTACCTGTTCGCCGCGATCCCGTTCGCGTTTGCCGTGACCTTCGCGTTCGGCTATCTGCTCGAGCGCGGCTTCATCCGCTTTTTCTACGACCGGCCGCTGGACACGCTGCTGGCCACCTGGGGCCTGAGCCTGATGTTGCAGCAGTCCTACCGCTCCATCTTCGGCGCGCAGGAGGTGAGCGTGCCGCTGGCCTCGTGGCTCGCGGGGGCGTGGGAGCCGACGGCGGGCATACAGTTGCCGCTGACGCGCATCTTCATCGCCGGGCTGACGGCCGTCGTCGCCATCGGCGTGTACCTGCTGCTATACCGCACGCCGTGGGGGCTGAAGGTGCGCGCGGTGACGCAAAATCGCGCCATCGCCGGCGCGGTGGGCATCGACACCCGCCGCGTCGATGCGATGACCTTCGCGCTCGGTTGCGGCCTGGCGGGCATCGCGGGCGCGGTGTTCACGATGATCGGCTCGACCAACCCCGGCACCGGCCAGCTCTACATCGTCGACGCGTTCATCGTGGTGGTGTTCGGCGGCGTGCAAAGCCTGATCGGCACGGCCCTTTCGGGCTTTGCCATCGCGCAGGCGCAGACCTGGCTGGAGTACCTGATGAGCGGCTCGATGGCCAGGGCCACGATTTTGCTGCTGGCGATTGCGGTGCTGTGCCTGCGGCCCAACGGGCTGTTCGCGATACGGTCGCGGGGTTGACGGCATGCGCAACCGGCTTTGTGCTGAACGCAAGGGCGATCTCGCCGGCATGGCCGCCGTGCTGCTGCTACTGGCCGTCGTGCTGCCGGCCACGCTCGACCCCTTCCGGCTGAACCTCGTGAGCAAGTACCTGGCTTTCGCGTTCGTCGCGGTCGGCGTGGTGCTGACCTGGGGCTACGGCGGCGTGCTGAGCCTGGGCCAGGGCATGTTCTTCGGCCTCGGCGGCTACATGATGGCCATGTTCCTCAAGCTCGAAGCCTCGGCGCCCGAACTGCCGGACTTCATGGTGTGGAGCAGCGTCGAGCAGTTGCCCTGGTGGTGGATTCCATTTCACTCGCTGGGCTGGACTGTCGCGGGCATCCTTGCGATTCCGGCCGTGCTGGCGTATCTGTTTTCCTACGCGATTTTCAAGCGGCGCGTGAGCGGCGTGTACTTCGCGATCGTCACGCTGTCTCTGGCGCTGGCGCTCACCGTGGTGGTGGTCGGCCAGCAGGGCGAGACCGGCGGCGCCAACGGCATCACCGATTTCCGCACGCTGCTGGGCCGGGACATTACCGGCGACGATGCCAAGCGCGTCATGTACTTCGTCGAGGTGCTGGCCATCGCGCTGGTGATGGCCGTGTCGCTGGTGATCGTGCGCAGCCGCTTCGGCAAGATCCTGATCGCGATTCGCGACAAGGAAGACCGCGTGCGCTTCAGCGGCTACGACACGGCGCACATGAAGGCCTTCGTGTTCGCGCTGGCCGCCGTGCTGTCGGCCATCGGGGGCGCCTTCTACAGCCTGCAGGTGGGGTTGATCGCGCCGGGCGTGATCGGCGTGGTCGCTTCGGTGGAGATGGTGATCTATGCGGCGGTCGGCGGGCGGCTGTCGATTCCGGGCGCGGTGATCGGCGCGCTGCTGATCGGTTTTCTCAAGTCGTACCTGTCGGAGACTTTTCCCGAAGGCTGGCTGTACTTCCTGGGTGCCGTCTTCATCCTCGTGGTCTGGGCCATGCCGAACGGCCTTGCCGGCCTGGGCCGGACGTTGCTGCGTAGATGCAGCGCGCAGGCCGCGCCATGAGCATCGCGCTGGCCATGCCCGGCGGCAGCTTGCCGCAGGCGGCTGCGGGGTTCGCCGATGCGAACGAGCAGATTCTGCGTGTCGAGGGGCTCACGGTCTCCTTCGACGGGTTCAAGGCCGTGGACGGCCTGAGCCTCTCGGTCGAGCGCAACGAGCTGCGCGTGATCATCGGCCCGAACGGCGCGGGCAAGACCACGCTGCTGGACATGATCTGCGGCAAGACCCGGCCGAGCGCGGGCCGGGTGCTGTTCAACGGCCAGGACCTCGGCCGCCTGAACGAGTATGAGATCGTGCGCACCGGCGTGGGCCGCAAGTTCCAGACGCCCTCGGTCTATGAGGACCTCACGGTGTTGGAGAACTTCGAGCTCTCGCTGCCGCGCATGCACGGCCTGCTGCAGTCGCTGGGCTTTCGCCGCACGCCGGCACTGCGCGCGCGCATCGATGCGATGGCCGGGCAGGTCTTTCTGAGCGAGCGCATCGGCGACCGCGCCGGACAACTCAGCCATGGCCAAAAGCAATGGCTGGAGATCGGAATGCTGCTGATGCAGGAGCCGGAACTACTGCTGCTCGACGAACCGGTCGCCGGCATGAGCGCGCGCGAGCGCGAGCAGACCGGCGACCTGCTGCGGCGCATCTCGGCCGGCAAGTCGGTGGTGGTGATCGAGCACGACATGGATTTCGTCAAACGCATCGCGCACCGTGTGACGGTGCTGCACCAGGGCCGGTTGCTGAGCGAAGGCACGGCGGCCGAGGTGCAGGCCGACCCGCGCGTGATCGCCGTGTACCTCGGCCATTGAAGGAGATGGCAAAGATGCTCGAAGTCTGCGAACTGAACGTCGCCTACGGCGAGTCGAATGTCATCCGCGATTTGTCGCTGCGTGTCGCGCCGAACGAGGCGCTCGCCATCATGGGGCGCAACGGCATGGGCAAGACCACGCTGCTGAAATCGCTCATCGGCCTCTTGCCCGCGCGCGCCGGCAGCATCCGCCTGGACGGCGCCGACATCACGAAGCTGCCGAGCTACCAGCGTGTGGCGCAGGGCCTGGCCTTCGTGCCGCAGGGGCGCATGGTGTTTCCGCTGCTGACGGTGGAGCAGAACATCCTCTCGGGCGCAGCGAAGTCGGGGCATCGCACGGTGCCCGATGACATCTACCGCTTCTTTCCCGTGCTCGAGGACATGAAACAGCGCCGCGCCGGCAACCTCTCGGGCGGCCAGCAGCAGATGCTGGCGCTGGCGCGCGCGCTGATCTCCAGGCCCCGGGTGCTGATCCTCGATGAGCCGACCGAGGGCCTCCAGCCTTCGATCATCGAGGAGATCGCGCAGACGCTGAACCTGCTGCGCGCCGAGCGCGGCTTTGCCATCGTGGTGTCGGAGCAGGTGCTGAGCTTCGCGCTCGACCTGGCCGACCGCTTTCTCGTCATCGACCGCGGACGCATCGTGCACGACGCAGCGCGCTCAAACCTCGACCAGGACAAGGTCAGGTCCTTCCTGACCGTGTGACCCCTTGCATTTTTTCCCAACCACCCTTTCAGGAGCAGCGTCATGAGACATGGTGATATTTCGAGCAGCAACGATTGCGTCGGCGTCGCGGTCGTCAACTACAAGATGCCCCGCCTGCACACCAGGGCCGAGGTGCTGGACAACGCCCGCAAGATCGGCGAGATGCTGGTCGGCATGAAAAAAGGCCTGCCGGGCATGGACCTGGTGATCTTTCCGGAGTACTCCACGCACGGAATCATGTACGACGCCAAGGAGATGTACGACACCGCCGCCACCGTGCCCGGCGAAGAAACGGCGATCTTCGCGCACGCCTGCCGCCGCGCCAGCGTCTGGGGCGTGTTCTCGCTGACCGGCGAGCGCCATGAAGAGCACCCGAACAAGGCGCCGTACAACACGCTGATCCTGATGAACGACAAGGGCGAGATCGTGCAGAAGTACCGCAAGATCATGCCGTGGGTGCCCATCGAAGGCTGGTATCCGGGCAACTGCACCTACGTCAGCGAAGGCCCCAAGGGCATGAAGATGAGTCTGATCATCTGCGACGACGGCAACTACCCCGAGATCTGGCGCGACTGCGCGATGCGCGGCGCCGAGCTCATCATCCGCTGCCAGGGCTACATGTACCCGGCCAAGGAGCAGCAGATTCTGGTGTCCAAGGCCATGGCCTTCATGAACAACACCTATGTGGCGGTGGCCAACGCGGCCGGTTTCGATGGCGTGTACTCGTACTTCGGCCACTCGGCGCTGATCGGCTTCGACGGCCGCACGCTCGGCGAATGCGGCGAGGAAGAGATGGGCATCAACTACGCCGAACTCTCGATGGGCCTGATCCGCGATGCGCGCAAGAACGGCCAGTCGCAGAACCACCTGTTCAAACTCGTGCACCGGGGCTACACCGGCACCATCCATTCGGGCGACGGCGACAAGGGCCTGGCGGCCTGCCCCTACGACTTCTACACGCAGTGGATCAACGACCCCGAGGGCACGCGCCAGATGGTGGAGTCGTTCACGCGCACCACGGTCGGCACGCCCGAGTGCCCGATCGATGGCCTGCCGAACGAGCCGGCCAGGCACCGCTGAACCCCGGCGCGATCGATCCATGGACTACGGAAACACCTGCTTGACCGCCCCCAGGGAACTGCTTGCCACGCCATGAACGCCGCCAGCCCCGATCTGCTTGCCAGCTACCGCATCGACCGCGAGCCTTTCTACCGGCCTGCGGGCAATGAGGTGGCGCTCTACGAGCAGGCGTACCGCCACCGCATGCCGCTGATCCTCAAAGGCCCGACCGGCTGTGGCAAGACCCGCTTCGTCGAGCACATGGCGTGGTCGCTCGGGCGGCCACTGGTCACGCTGGCGTGCAACGAAGACATGACGGCCTCCGACCTCGTCGGGCGCTATCTGCTCGACGCCAATGGCACGGCCTGGCATGACGGCCCGCTGACACTGGCGGTGCGCCACGGCGGCATCTGCTACCTCGACGAGGTGGTCGAGGCGCGGCAGGACACGACGGTGGTGATCCACCCGCTGACAGACGCGCGCCGCATCCTGCCGCTCGACAAGAAGGGCGAACTGGTGCGCGCGCACCCCGACTTCCAACTGGTGGTGTCGTACAACCCCGGCTACCAGAGCAGCGCGAAGGACATGAAGCCTTCGACACGGCAGCGCTTCGCGGCGCTGGAGTTCGACTACCCCGACAGCGGCCTCGAAGCGGAGATCGTCGCGCATGAGGCCGGGGTCGGAACCGACCTGGCCGCGAAACTGGTGGCGATTGCGCGCTGTTCGCGCGCGCTCAGGCAGCGCGGGCTCGACGAAGGCATATCGACGCGCATGTTGATCTACGCCGGCTTGTTGATCCGCGATGGCGTGTCGCCACGCGACAGTTGCGACATGACGATGGCACGCGCGCTCACCGATGACCCTGACATGGCCAGCGCGCTGCAGGGCTTCGTCGCCGCGCAGTTCGAATGAGCCACGGCCACGCCCTCACCTTTGACGCGCTGGGCCTGCTGGCGCGCGGGCTGGCCGGTGTCGACATGGCGGTGCAGCCGCTGGCCACCGTGCCGGGCAGCGCAAACCGGTTGCCGCTGAACGCGCTCGCGCCGCTTGCGCGCGCCGTGCTCACGCCGAAGCGGCTGCTGTTGCCCGAAGGCAGCGACGCCCGACTGCACCGCGCGATGGTCGCCCATGCGGCGGCGCATCTTCGGCACTCGGCGCCCGCCAGGCCGGCACGCCCGCTCGGGCCCATGGGCATCGCGCTGGCATCGGCCATCGAGGACGCCCGGGTCGAACAACTGCTGTGCCGCGACTTCCCCGGTGTCCGGCGCTGGTTCGTCGACGCTTTGGCGCCGCCGCCCGATGCGTCCGACCTGGGCTTTGCGGCATTCATCGCGCGCATGGACCGCCTGCTGATGCTGCCCGCCTGGCAGGACGACAACCACTGGGTCAACAAAGCGCGCCGCCTGTTCGACGCGACCGTGGCCCGCGCAGGGCTGGAGGACTACGCCGCCTTCCGCGCCATCGCCTCGATCCTCGCCAACGACCTCGGCCAGATGCGCGTGCGCCTGGACCCGCAGCACTGCGCGGTGCCGGCGCCCTGGCGCGACGACAACAGCTACCTCTGGGATTTCGGCGCGGCCCAAACGCCGCCGGACGACACCATCGCGCTGCAAGCCTCGGGCGCATGGCCGCCGCCGCCGGCCGAAGCCACCGGTGACGGCAGCGGCCCGTCCCCCGCAGGCGGCGCCGAACTGGAACTGGGCCGCTACCGCTACCCCGAATGGGAGCGCCAACAGGAACGCCTGCGGCCCGGCTGGTGCACGGTGATCGAGAAGATGCCGGCATGGCAGGGCCTTTCGTCGATGCGCGAACAGAGGGCGGCGAACGACGAACGTCTCACCCCGCCCGCGCTGCCACGCGCGCGCCACCTGGAGCGCACGCGCCGGCTGCGCCGCCAGTGGGAAGGCGACGATGTCGATCTGAACGCGGCCATCGAGGCGCTGGTCGACCGGCGCCTGCGACTGCGGCCTGATCCGCGCCTGTTCATGCGCTCCGGCAAGGTGCTGCGCGCGACCAGCATGCTGGTGCTGCTCGACCTGTCGGAGTCGGTGAACCACCCGGGGCCGGGCCAGACCTGTTCGCTGCTCGACATCGAAAAGCAGGCCGCACTGCTGCTGGCCGCATCGAATGCGCGCAACAGCGCAGACCGGCTGGCGATCCACGGCTTTTCGTCCAACACGCGCAACGAGGTGTACTACTACCGCCTGCTCGAATTCGGCAAGCCGCTCCAGGCGAACGAGCGCGCCATGATAGGCGCGCTGCGCGGGCGCTATTCCACGCGCATCGGCGCCGCGCTGCGCCATGCCAGCGCGCACCTGCGCACGGAGCCGGCCGGGCAGCGCGCGCTATTGCTGGTGACCGACGGCGCGCCCTCCGACATCGACGTGCACGACCCGCAGTACCTGATCGAAGACGCCCGCATGGCCGTGGCCGAAGCACGCGCCGCCGGCGTGCGCACCGGCTGCATCGCAGTGGACAGCGCGGCCGATGCCTGCATGCGCCGCATCTTCGGCTGGCACAACTATTGCGCTGTTCACGACGCGCGCAGCCTGCCGGCGCGCCTGGCACGCATGCATGCGCGGCTCGTGTGCCAGGGCAATGGCGGCGCGTAGCGCAGACGGGCTGGCGCGCATGCGCACGGTGAATGTGCCTCCGGCAAACCGGGGAAAAATGATGGCCCACACACCCAGGAGACACCCCAGTGGCTGACAAGGACCCCATTCGCGTCGGCATCCTCTACTCGGAAACCGGCGTCACCTCGACCATCGGGCTGTCGCAGTTGCAGGGCGCGCTGCTGGCCATCGGGGAAATCAACGCCGCCGGCGGCGTCGATGGCCGCGAGATCGTGGCCGTGCGCCACGACCCGCAATCGAACCCCGCGCGCTACGCCCAACTGGCCGAAAAACTGATCGTGCAGGACCGCGTCAACGTGATCTTCGGCTGCTACATGTCGAGCAGCCGCAAGGCCGTGATTCCGGTGATCGAGAAGTGGAACAAGCTGCTGTTTTATCCCACGCTCTACGAGGGCTTCGAGTACTCGGGCAACGTGATCTACACCGGCGCCGCGCCGAACCAAAACAGCGTGCAACTGGCCGAGTTCATGACCACGCACTTCGGTGCGCGCGTGTACCTGATCGGCTCGGACTACATCTACCCCTACGAGTCCAACCGCATCATGGGCGAACTGGTGCTGCAGCGCCCCGGCAGCGAGAAACTGGGCGAGCGCTATGTGGCGCTGGACGCCACCGAAAAGGACTACCGCGCCATCATGGACGACATCCGCGACAAGCGGCCCGACTTCATCTTCTCGACCGTGGTGGGCGATTCCACCGCAAGCCTGTACCGCGCGTATGCCGAGGCGGGCTTCGACCCCAAGGCCATGCCGATCGCGAGCCTGACCACTTCGGAGGCCGAGATCTCGCAGATGGGCCATGGCGTGGCCACCGGGCACTTCACGGCTGCGCCGTATTTCCAGTCGATCGGCTCGGCCGCCAACCGGATCTGCCTGGCGCGGCTGCGCGCACGCTTCGGCGACGGCTGCGTGCCCAACCTGTGCTGGGAGGCTGCGTATTTCCAGATGCACATCTTCGCCAACGCTTATCGGCAGGCGGGCAGCGATGGCATCGCGGAGATACTGCCGCACATCCTTGGCAGCGAGTTCGACGCACCGCAGGGCCGCGTGAAGATCGACCCGAGCAACCATCACACCTGCCTCTACCCGCGCGTGGGCCGGGTCGATGCGCACGGGCAATTCACCATCGTGCGGCAGGCCACGCGCGCGGTGTACCCCGACCCGTACCTCGTCACCCATTCGCTGGGCGACTGGACGGCCAGGCTCGACACACTGGAGGCCCGGGATGAACCCTGCCCCGACGAGGGAGCACAAGCCTGCCTTGGCGCGGCCCGGCGGGAGGTCTGAGCGTGGCGGACGGCGCAGCCCCGAAAAGACACACCCTGCGGGTGACCTCGCCGCAATTGAAAGAGCTGCGGCTGCTGAAGATCGCGGTGCTCCACCCCGACGACGCAGACGGGCGCCAACTGACGCAGCAGTTGCAGCGCATCGGCTGCCAGGTGCAAGTCTTCTGGCCGCCGGTGCAAGTCCTGCCCGAAGGCATCGATGTCGCCTTCATGGCGGTGCAGCCAGACTTCATCAACCTGCGCTTCGAGTGGGCGCACAGCGAAGACGCCCCTGCCATCATCGCGGTCGTCACCTACGAGAACCCGACCATCGTCGAAGCCGTGCTGGAGATCGGCGCCAAGGCGGTGCTGCCTTCGCCGGTGCGCTCGTTCGGGCTGCTGTCGGCGCTGGTGGTGGCGCGCGAGGCGCACAAGGAAAGCCGCTCGCTCGCGCGGCGCCTGCGCAAGGTCGAGGCCAAACTGCTCGGCGTGCGGCAACTCACCGAAGCCAAGGCCGTGCTGATGAAGACGCACAACGTGTCCGAAGGCCAGGCCTACGACCTGATCCGCGAACAGGCGATGAGCAAGCGCACGACCATGGAAGAGATTGCCGCCGCCATCGTCAACGCCAGCGAGATCCTCTCGCTGGGCGTGCACAAGGCCGGGCAGGGCTGAAAGCTGAAGGTTGAAGGCTGGAACGGCTGGCGAAAGGTCGTCGGCACTCTCGGCGCACTCTGCGTGGCGCGGTCCCTGCGGCGGGGACTGCCATCACTCAGTCGTCTGGACCTGCCTCGCCCTCTGTCGCGCTCTTGTGCGCCATGTTCCACCAAGGGTGAAAGACGAGATGCAACCCTAACCACCACGCATAAATGGCAAATGGCGAATGGAACGCTTCTTCGTCGAGCAGTCCATGGGCGAGTTCGTTGCGCAAATTGGGGCCGAAAGCATCGCAGAACAGTGCCCTGAGCTCAAAGGCGAGATTCCTGCCGAAAACCTGCTCGGCTTCTGGCAGATTCATCAAGGTACTCATCCCGTTTTCGTTTTCAATCCCATCCTTGTCGAGATTCGTTGTCTTGGCCCCTGCTTGTTTGAGGTGTACGCGAACCAAGTGCTCGATCTGCGGCAGCAATAGGTGCAGCGCCGTGACAAAGTCTCGGTCGAAGCCCGCGAACAATGCCTTGCCGAAAAGCCCGGCTCGTCCTTTCGGGACGATGGGTGATTGATTGGCGATATCGACGAAATCGGCCTCGCGCAACCGGTGTTCAAGCAACAGGACTTCGAGAGCCGGCAAGATGATGCCATGGGCCGCGATACCGACATTCTTGCTGTAGAGATGAATCATCTGATAACGGATGGCGTCTTCGTTATCTTCCGTCGGCTTCGCATTGAAGTTCATCGGCGGCCGCTTTGCGATCACCCGACCGTCTTGACTCCTCACGGTCATTGCAACCGACCACTGAATAGGGAATTCTCGCATCTGTTCCAACGTGCGATTGCGCAATTCGTCCACCTTCGCTGCTCCATCACAGAGATGCGCAAAAACCAGGAGTGCCTCGGTAGCCGATTTCCCGCGGACAGATATACGAACCTTTTCGGCAAGTGAAGTGATGTCGATGCCCGGGGTGCTGATTCGCGTCATTTCACCCAGGGTCTTCTCTCCAGACTCATTCAGATGAGCGTGAAGCTCGGCGACCCTCTCATCAACTCGGTGCGCGGTACGCTCAGTTTTTGGAATCGTTCGATAAATCTGGATGGCATTTTCGTAAAAACTTGCTGCTGCCATGTGACTCGGATTGTCTGACGAGACCCGGGCGACGGCTTCCTTGACCCAGTTCTCGGCAACAAATACCGTCATCTCGGCTGATTTTGCCTTGTCAGGGACGGTTCTGTACCAGTCGGCGGATGCGGAGAAATACTTACGCGCATTGTACAAATTCCTTTCGCCATCGAATTCCCGAGCCAGTGTTTCCAGTTTCTGCGCGATATCGGTTTGATGAAGTCGTCCCCATCCGTTCGTTTTCAGCAGTCTCGCCAACCAGAGCCCGAGAAAATCATCTTGTCTCGTTGCGGCATTGAACGAAGCGACGATATGAGTCTCCATTTGCTCAAGCCGGTCGCCAGCGCTGACTTTGATCATCTGGGCCAGGCTGATGGCTCGCTCCCAACATTTCTCCCCATCGTGAACCCACGTCTCTGCGTCCAGCGGGATGTCACGATATGCGTCGATGGCCATGAGTGCGAACTTCACATTCCTGGGCTTTCCTTTTAACCAAACCAGATCGGCAAGACGCGCACGCAGCCGGATATCGGTCACCGTTTCGGCGATCTCGGCGAAAAATTCAACGTCGGTGGCGGTCAGATCGTCCGGAATCGCCGTACGACGACCATTGGTAAATATGATGGATGGCTTGAATGGTTCGTTCTGACTTGATGGCGACAGCATCATTGAGCAGACATCAGCAAGTAGCCAGAGCACCTTGCCGTGCTCGTTCCGATTCTCATCAATGGCCTTGCGCTCAGCGACTGAGAGTGCCTGCGACATCGCGTAGTAACCTTCAAGCGGCGTTTGATTCAGCACCACATCCCATCCGCTGTCAGCGAAGTCTTTTCTCGTGATCACCAAGTCGGTGGGGTAACGGTGGTCAGTCATGTGCCATATGTCCTGTCGTTCAGGTCCTCATTATCGGGTGCGGAGCCTGCGTCTGTCGTCGCAATCGTTGCTGCAAATTTGCGTGCATGGATTCCTGCGCGAGCGCTTTGAAAACCGCAGGTTCTCAATGGTCTGTGTTGGGCGCTTCGTCGTTCGGGCGAACCAGCTTGATGTCGGCAGCGCTGAGCGACGCCTGATCAGGAGCCAGCGCCTCGATCGTTTTCAAGTCGATTTCCAAGTTCCATCTCGTGATCTCGAACCAATGCCCGCGCCGCCAATGCAAGCCGTTGTTTGTGGGGAATATTGTAGCCCCGGCATTTCGATCGACCCGGCCAGCCCTTCCGCTGCCGGGCGGGCAGGGGGCTTGCACCCCGTGCAGCCGCAGCACCAGGGCCGGAGCATCAAATTTCCCGCAGATGAAGGATATTGGCGAGGTAGTCCGGGCTCCAGGCAGCGGCCTTGCGTTTTTTTGGCAGGCCCATGGCGCGAGAGTGGTCAGCACGAAACAGGTTCATGGCGGCGCGGCGCGGCAATGAGAAATTGAGTGCGGCATTGCGTAGCCGGATGGGGCAGGCGTCCTCTCCAAAGGTCACAGAATGAAAACAAACTTTGATGCTCCGGCCCTGTCATTTTCGTAAACGGCTCTTGAAATCATTTTCTCGAACCGATACCATGCAACGAGTTTCGATAAGGAACAGCAACATGGGTCAACTCAATCGCATCACCCAACAGCCCGAGGTCATGGGTGGCAAGGCGTGCATCTGCGGAATGCGCGTCACGGTCGGCATGGTCGTGGGCCAGATCGGCGCAGGTCGCAGCGCCGACGAAATCCTGACCGACTTCCCCTACCTGGAGCGCGACGACATCATGCAGGCGCTTCGCTACGCGGCATGGCGCGCCGATGAACGCGAGATCATGCTGGCCACAGCATGAAGCTGTTGGTTGATATGAACCTGTCGCCCCGTTGGGTCGATGTGCTGGCCGATGCAGGAATCGAGGCGGCACACTGGTCTGCGGTCGGAGCTTTCAACGCCCAGGACTCAGAAATCATGGCCTATGCCAGTGCGAGCAACTGTGTGGGGCTCACGCACGATCTGGATTTCGGCGCGATCCTCGCTGCCACCCACGGTGAAAAGCCGAGCGTGGTGCAGATTCGCGCGGAGGATGTCAGCCCGGACGCGATCGGCAAGCAAATCGTCATTGCCCTGCGACAAATGGCTTCCGAACTTGAAGAAGGTGCGTTGCTCACGGTCGATCCGAACCGCACGCGCTTGCGCCTGCTGCCATTGCAACTGAGGGGATGAGGGACGATGAGCATCTTCGAGCAACTCAATACAGCAGGCGGTGATCGAGCGGCCGGATTCTGGCGTCGTACTGAGGGATGGGCGCAGGAGGAACGCCTCTTGCGGGTCGTGCGAAAGATCGTGATCGATGGATCGACCGACCTGGTGCTCTGCCGTGGCAGCGCTGCACGCATGCTGGTGGCCAGCGAGGACCCGGAATGGCTCAGCCGCATCCACACCAATGTCGTCGGCGACAAGCTGCGTATCGAGCAAGACCCTATCGTGCTGGGCCGCACAAACATCACGAGGGGAAAAGGACGCCGGGTCACGCAGACGTTTCATGGGCCGATACAACAGGTGGTCTACGCAGCACCATTGCGGCACCACGGGCAGACTTGAACATGATCGGCGTTGCTGCGCCGGTTCCTGAACTTCCGCCGGCCTTGCCTGTTCTCCGCCGATGTCCCCGGCCCACGCAAACCCGGGCGCAGCAGATAGATATGTCTGCAGGTCGCCGAGTCGGATGAAAGCGCCCATCGCCCTTTCCCGCGCCCCGATATACTGGCCCGCTCTACCGCCGATCGCCTCGCTTGGCCTTGCCGATCCGGGGCCGTTTCAGACTCTCATACCTGAATTGGAAAAGACCGTGAGCAGGCAAAAAATTGTGGTTTTGGGCACCGGGGGCACGATTGCCGGCACCTCGGCACAGGCGGGGGACAATATCGGTTACACCGCAGCCCAGGTCGGGGTGGAGCAGTTGCTGGCGGCGGCGCCCGGTCTGCAAGCGCTTGCCGGCGGCGCGTTGCTCGCGGAGCAGGTGGCCCAGATCAACAGCAAGGACATGGACTGCGATATCTGGCGCGCACTGGCGCTGCGCTGTGCGCACCATTTGCAGGACCCGCAGGTGCGGGGTCTGGTCATCACCCATGGCACCGATACCCTGGAGGAGACGGCCTGGTTTCTGCACGCGGTGCTCGATGCCCGCAAGCCGGTGGTGCTGACCAGTGCGATGCGCCCGGCCACTGCGCTGACGCCCGATGGACCGCAGAACCTGCTCGACGCCGTTGCCGTGGTGCAGGCCGCCGGCGCGACGGGGGTGCTGGCAGTGGCTGCGGGCCGGGTGCATGGCGCGCAGCGGGTGCAAAAAATGCACCCGTACCGGGTCGATGCCTTCGGTTCGGGCGATGCAGGCCCCTTGGGCTGGGTCGAGGAGGGGCGGGTGCGCCTGGCACAGGGTTGGCCGCTGGCGCTTGAAAACAAACCATCGAACGCTCTTGAAAAGATAGCGAGTGCGAAAAGTTGGCCGAAGGTCGAGGTGCTCACCAGCCATGCCGGAGCCTGCGGGATGGTGGTGGACGCGCTGGTGCGCGCCGGGGTGCAGGGTCTGGTGGTGGCCTGTAGCGGCAACGGGAACATTCACCATGCGCTGGAAGCGGCGCTGCTGCGCGCTCAGGATGCGGGGGTGCGGGTGCTGCGCTGCACGCGCTGCCCCGAGGGGCAGGTGCTGGTCAAACCAGGCGATCGGCTGCCCGTTGCCCCGGGTGGGCTGTCGCCGGTGAAGGCGCGCATCGGGCTGATGCTCGATCTGCTGTGAGTCGGCGCCCCGTTCCATTCCTGAATCGTCCGCGCACTTTGCCGGCGTCGCTTGCCGCGCATCTGTCATCTGTACTGTCTGCGCTTCGCCTTCGCGAACGATTTGGCAATGGAATCAGCAGGCCAGCGCCTGCAGCGCGCGCGCGGTGATCTCATCGACGCGGCCTGTGCCGCTGATGCAGCGGTACCGGGGGGCGGCGGCGGGTTCGACCCGGGCCCAGTGGCTGTAGTAGTCCACCAGGGGGCGGGTCTGCGCGCTGTAGACCTGCAGGCGCTTTCTGACGGTTTCTTCCTTGTCGTCTTCGCGCTGTAGCAGTGCTTCGCCGGTCAGGTCGTCCTTGCCGTCGATCTTGGGCGGGTTGAACCGGACATGGTAGGTGCGACCGCTGGCCGGGTGCGAGCGGCGGCCGCTCATGCGCTCGATGATGGCCTCGAAGGGCACGTCGATTTCGAGCACGTAATCGAGCCTGACGCCTGCGGCCTTCAGCGCATCGGCCTGCGCAATGGTGCGGGGAAAACCGTCGAACAAAAAGCCTTGGGCGCAGTCCGGCTGCGCGATGCGCTCTTTGACCAGATGGATGATGATGTCGTCACTGACCAAGGACCCCGAGTCCATCACTGCCTTGGCCTGCAGGCCCAGTGGCGTGCCGGCCTTGACGGCGGCGCGCAGCATGTCGCCGGTGGAGATTTGCGGGATGCCGTATCGTTGGCAGATGAAGCCCGCTTGCGTGCCCTTTCCGGCGCCGGGGGCGCCCAACAGAATCAGTCTCATGGAAATCCTCAAAGGTTGTGGCGTACCAAGCCGCTGGATGCGCCCTGCGCCCGGGATGCGGTGCTGCGGTCGAGGATAGCATGTGGGCTGCGCTGGGATCCGTGGCCGGACGGGGCGGGTGTCGCGTCATCGGTCATCGGTCATCCGTCGGTCTGCGCTGGCCATCGGAGCGCAGCGCGGCGTTGCAGCGCTTGCCGATACGCTCGGTGCTCGGTATTGGCTGCGCGATGCGCTTTGCGCTGCGCTCCGATGGCTGCGCGCAGCCTGCGACATCTGACCGATGACGCGACACCAGACTCAGAGCAAAAGGCGGCGCACCCGTTCCAGGTCTTCGGGCGTGTCCACGCCCGGGCCGGCGGCGGCTGCGGTCAGGTGCACGGCGATGCGGTGGCCATGCCAGAGCGCCCGCAATTGTTCCAGCGCCTCGATGGTCTCGGTCGGCGCGGGCGCGAGTTGCGTCAATTGCCGCAGAAAGCCGGCGCGATAGCTGTAGATGCCGATATGGCGCAGCGGGGCATGGCCGGCCAATGTGCCCATGCCCGGCGCTGCGCCGGCGGAGCACCAGCCATGCTCTGCCGGGTTGCGCGCGAAGGGAATCGGCGCGCGGCTGAAGTACTGCGCCAGGCCGCGCGCGTCGAGCACCACTTTGACCACCTGGGGGTTGTGGTAGTCGGCCAGCGTTGCGATCGCATGTGCGGCCGTGCCCATGCCGGCTTCGGGCCGGGCGGGCAGCAGCGCCGCCACGGCATCGATGAGTTCGGGGGCGATCAGCGGTTCGTCGCCCTGCACATTGACGACGATATGCTGGTCCGCCAGCCCGAGCTGGGCGCAGGCCTCGGCCAGCCGGTCGCTGCCGCTGGCATGGTCGGCGCGGGTCAGGATCGCCTCCACGCCATGGGCGGCGCAGGCTTGCAGGATGCGGGCGTCATCGGTGGCCACCAGCACGCGGTCGGCTGCGCTGTGCACGGCACGCTTGGCCACCCGCACCACCATCGGCAGGCCGGCAAGGTCGGCCAGGGGTTTGCCCGGCAGGCGGGTCGATGCCATGCGCGCCGGGATCAGCACCGTGAAGCGGTCGTTCGCTGTCGAGTCCTGCGCGTCGGGCGCGGCGCTCACTGCTCCAGTTCCTCGTCGGTCAGCGGGCGGGCCTCGTTTTCCAGCAGCACCGGGATGCCATCGCGCACCGGGTAGGCCAGCCTGGCGCTGCGGGAGATCAGTTCCTGCGCTGCACGGTCATAGCGCAGCGGGCCTTTGGTGACAGGGCAGACCAGCAATTGCAGCAGTTTGGGGTCCATGGGGCGGTGGTTCTCCGGGAGGGTGGGTTCAGTCCCGGCGATGATAGCGGCGGCGTCGCTCCCCGGCGCGATTTCCGGCATGGCGCGCCGGGCCGGCAGCCAGGCATCGAGGGCGGCAAAAAAGCCGGGGTCGATGTGCAGCACCAGCGGCACGGCCAGCGCGTCCGGGTGCAAGGGCCACAGTTTGACCGCATCTTTTTCGGTGCAGATCAGCGTCAGGCGCGGGTCCGTCATGCGTTCCCAGCGCTGCAAGTCATAGTGGTCCGGCAGGGCCTCGGTATGCGCCAGCGTCAGTCCCCGGGCTTGCAGCATGGCAAAGAATTCGCCCGGCCGGGCCACGGCCGCCAGCGCATGCAGGGGCTGGCCTTGCAGCCGGGCCAGCGGCACTGCGGCTCCGTCCGAGCGCAATGCGCAGGGGGCCAGGCTGCGCTGCACGCCAAAGGCCGGGGCCGGCGATCCGCCGGGGGCGGCGCCGGCATGCAGCACGAAGTCCACGCTGCGTGGCCAGGGTTCGCGCAGCGGGCCGGCGGGCTGCAAAAAGCCGTTGCCAAGGCCCTGGTCGTTGAACACGCAAATTTCCAGATCCCGGCGCAGGGCCAGGTGCTGCAGGCCGTCGTCGCACAGGAGCACGTCGGTATCGGGGTGGGCGGCCAGCAGGGCGCGGGCGGCGCTGATGCGGCGCCGGGCGACAAAGACGGGGACGGCAGGCCCGTTGGCGAAATGGCGCGCGATCAGCGCGGGCTCATCGCCCACGGCGCTGGCCGGGCTGTCGGGCAGCACCGCGCGGCAGTCGCGGCGGCTGCGGCCATGGCCGCGTGCAATCACGCCAACGCGCAGGCCGCGCGCCTGCAGGTGGCGCGCCAGGGCGATGACCACGGGGGTCTTGCCCGCTCCGCCGGCAATCACATTGCCGACGACGATGACGGGGCGGCCCGGGTGCTGCGCCTTGAGCCATCCGGCCCGGTACAGCCCGCGCCGCGCTGCCACCAGGGCGCGATACAACTGTGCCAGCGGCCACAGCGCCCAGGCGGCCAGGCCGCGTTTTTGCCAGTACGCTGGCGCAACATGCCCTGCCGGCATGCGGGGCGGCTGCGGCCGCAAGGCGCCCATGCCGGTCAGCGACCGCTGGCCCGTGCCGAGGCCGAGGACTGCGTGGCAAACGTGATCTGGGCCAGGCCCAAGCGGCGCGCGGCCTCCATCACCGTGACCACGGACTGGTGCGAGGCCATGGCGTCGGCGCTGATGATCAGCACGCTGTCGCGGCCGGCCGGGGTGGCGCTGCGCAACGCTTGCACGATGGCCTCGAGGCTGCGCCCGTCGACGCCGGTCTGGTTGACCGCATAGCGGCCATTGGCAGCCACGGAAACGATCACTTCCCGGGGCCGGTCGCGCTGCTGCTCGGCGTCGGCCACGGGCAGCGTCAGTTGCAATTGCGTGAACTTGCTGTAGGTGGTGGTGAGCATCAGGAAGATGAGGACCACCAGCAGCACGTCGATGAACGGGATCAGGTTGATCTCGGGTTCGTCGCGGCAGAGGGTGCGGAAGTTCATCGCATTATCTGGCGCAGTTGCAGCATGTGGTGCACGAATTGCTCGGCGGCCAGTTCCAGCGTCAGCAGGTAGGCATCGACGCGGGCGCGAAAGTAGCGCCAGAAGATCAGCGCCGGGATGGCCACGATCAGCCCGAACGCCGTGTTGTACAGCGCGGTCGAAATGCCGTGCGCCAGCATGGCCGGGTTGCTGCCGCCGATGGCCTGGCCCATGTCGCCCGGGCCGGCCTGCGAGCCGAAGATCTCGATCATCCCGATCACGGTGCCCAGCAGGCCGAGCAAAGGGGCGGCGGAGGCGATGGTGGCCAGGGCCGGGAGGTATTTTTCCAGCCGGTGCGCCACGGCGCGCCCCGTGCCTTGCATGGCTGCGCGCAGCTCGGTTTCGCTGCACGCGGGGTTGCTGTTGAGGGCGCGCAGGCCGCTGGCCAGCACTTCGCCCAGGGCCGAATTCTGGGCGAGCTGGTTCACCACATCGGGGGGGGGCAGGGCCTTGAACGAGACGGTGATGGCTTCATCGAGCAATCGGGGGGGGGCGACGCGGGCTGTCTTCAGGGCCACGAAGCGTTCAAAAATCAATGCCAGTCCCAGGACGGAACACGCAATCAGGGGCCAGATGGGCCAGCCTGCAGCTTGTATGATGGACAGCAAATCTCACTCCCGCACAGATGAAAACAGTCGGCGATTATGACCCAGCCGGCGCGCCGCCTCGGGTCAGCAAACGTGACATGGCCGAGCATCTGTCTGCCGCCTCGTTCACCCACAAAAACAGTGGATAACTTTGTGGGCAACCCGGTTGGAGAACCTCGCGAAGCGGCGCCGCGCCGTGCTTGCAACAGATTGATGAAAAATCAGGCAGTGAAAAATCCATATAAATCAACAACTTACACGTATGCTGGTGTTTTTCGGACGGTTCCCGGGGCGGCATGGGGTATGCCCGCCGCTCGCCAGTTTCTGTGGAGTACTCGCATTTTGAACACCGCGCCAAAGCCCATCGGGTCTCATGTTTGAGCGCCCGGACCCCATCGCAGCGGCCCGTGTGTGGGAGGTTGGCGCGCTGTGCCGCGCCATTGCTGATGCGCTGCAGGTGCGCTTCAATCCCGTTGCGGTGCGCGGCGAGATTACGGGCTTGACGCGCGCATCCAGCGGGCATTGCTATTTCTCGATCAAGGACATGCATGGCCAATTGCGCTGCGCGATGTTCCGCCGCGCCGCCAGCGGGCTCGACTTTGCGCCGCGCGATGGACAATTGGTGCAGTTGCACGGTCGCCTCGGGGTGTATGAAGCGCGCGGGGAACTGCAGTTCATCGTCGAGGGCATGCAGCAGGCCGGGCAGGGGGCGCTGTTTGAGCAGTTCCTGCAACTCAAGGCGCGGCTCGAACTGCAGGGCCTGTTCGACAACGCGCGCAAGCGCCCGCTGCCTGCGCTGCCGCGTGGCATTGGCCTGGTCACATCGCCCGGGGCGGCGGCATTGCACGACGTGGTCACGGCATTGCGCCGGCGGGTGCCGCATATCCCGGTGCTGCTGGTGCCGGCGCAGGTGCAAGGCGTGGCCGCAGCGCCGACCATCATTGCGGCGCTGGCAAAACTGTATGGCCTGGCGCAGGCAGCAGCGGCGCCCGGAGCAGATACGCCGGCGATCGATGTGATCTTGTTGGTGCGCGGCGGCGGCTCGATCGAAGACCTGTGGGCCTTCAACGACGAGCAACTGGCCCGCATGATCGTGCAAAGCCCGGTGCCGTTGGTCAGTGGCGTGGGCCATGAGACCGATTTCACCATCGCCGACTTCTGTGCCGACCTGCGCGCGCCCACGCCCACGGCAGCGGCCGAACTGGTGGCCCAGCCGCGCGAATTCTGGCTGGCGGCGCTGGACTTGCTGGTCGGCCGCATCCGGGACGGCGCGCAGCGCCAGCTCGATGCGCGCCACCAGCGGCTCGACCAGGCGGCCGCGCGGCTGGGCCGACCGTCCGGCCTGGTCGCCGGCCAGCAGTTGCAACTGGCCCGCCTGGCCCAGCGCATGCGCCATGGCGTGCTGCTGAAAATGCAGCAGCTTGGGCAAACGCAGCAAGCGCTCCAGACCCAACTGCCGCAGCAACTGCGGCGGCGCCTGGGGCAACATGCCGAGCGGCTCGAACGCACCGCCTTGCACCTGGAACTGCTGGACCCGCGCCTGGTGTTGCAGCGCGGCTACGCGCTGCTGACCGACACCGGCGGACAGGCCGTGACCCGGGTGCGCCAAGCCCGGCCCGGCGCGGCACTGCGCGCCACGCTGGCCGACGGCACGGTGGATGTGACCGTGGCCCCGCGCAGCGGCGCTGGTGTGCCGTCCCGCCAATAGCCGCACCCCATGGAAGCCGATGCGTTTCGCGCCGGGGCAAGGCGCGCTGTCATGGCAGCGATGGCAGCGGTTGATCGGACGGCCCAACAGGCCCGGGGTGTTTCCCGAGCACGCGCCACCGCCTGCCGGCCGATCTTCCTACAATGCCCCCTTCAGGCCGCGTCCGGCGGCACGCCATTTCACACCACAAGGAAACCCCACCATGGAACACACCCTCCCTGCGCTGCCCTATGCCATCGACGCGCTGGCACCCCATTACAGCCAGGAAACCCTGGAGTACCACCACGGCAAGCACCACAACGCCTATGTGGTGAACCTGAACAACCTGCAAAAGGGCACCGAATTCGAGTCCATGGCGCTCGAAGAGATCATCAAAAAATCCAGCGGCGGCATTTACAACAATGCGGCCCAGATCTGGAACCACACGTTCTTCTGGCACTGCATGGCCCCGCAGGGCGGCGGCGAGCCTGCCGGCGCGCTGGCCGCAGCGATCAACGCCAAGTGGGGCAGCTACGCCGCTTTCCGGCAAGCCTTTGTCAAGAGCGCCGTGGGCAACTTCGGTTCGGGCTGGACCTGGCTGGTCAAAAAGACCGACGGCAGCGTCGACATCGTCAACACCGGCGCGGCCGGCACGCCGCTGACCACGCAGGACAAGGCGCTGCTGACCGTAGACCTGTGGGAACACGCGTACTACATCGACTACCGCAACCTGCGCCCGAAGTTCGTCGAGACCTTTTTTGACAAGTTGGTGAACTGGCAGTTTGCCCAGGCGAACTTCGCCTGAGGCCCGGCGGACGGCCCCAACGATGGCCCTGGTGCCGTAACCTGCCAACGACGAATGGCCTTTGGCCGCCCGCCGTCGTGGCCAAAGGCATGTGGCGACGGGGGGCGACCACATGCCGGCTGCCCATCGCGTCTTGCGGCTTGGCAAGCGGCACAACCGGCAGTCCGATGTCCGGATCAGGCCACGCCGCCGCACCCACCTGGACGCACTGGCGCGGGTGCGCGCTACGGCTTGGCGCCCGGCGCGTAGTGAACGGCGGTCGTTCGATCCGTCGATAGTCTTGGCAGCGTGGTTGCGCGCAAGCAGGGGGGCCTAGTGTCGCGTCACCGATCATCGGTCGGTCTGCGCTGGCCATCGAAGCGCATCGCGGCGTTGCATCGCTTGCCAATACGCTCGGTATGGGCCGCACGATGCGCCTTGCGCTGCGCTCCGATGGCTGCGCGCAGCCTACGACATCTGATCGGTGACGCGACACTGGGCTTTCTGCACGCATGGCGGGACTTCGAGCCGCCGCCTGCGCCCGCCGTCGCGCATGGTTCCGACCCGATGCTCTGGGCGCGGCGCCCGATCACCTGTGCGCAAACGGTGCGCCACCGAGCCTGGCCCCGGCCCTGATCCCCTTTTTGGCAAACCAGCCCTGGTTCATCTCCAGCACATAGCGCACGGGCTTGGCCGAGCAGTGCGAGTCCAGCGTCCGGGGCCGCATGTCCGCGAGGTTCACGATGGTGCCGTCATCGGCAACGAATGCGGCCGTCAGTGGCAGCAAGGTGTCCTTCATCCAGAAGCACTGCTGTGCCGGCTGCTCGAACACGAACAGCATGCCTTCGTGCTGCGGCATTTCCTGGCGGTGCATCAGCCCGGTCTGGCGCTCCTGTGGCGCCTGGGCTACCTGGGCCTCGATACGGTACATGCCGGCCGTCAGTTCGACCCGTGGCAGCGTCAGTTGCGCCCCCTCCTGGGCGGTGGCCAGCAGCGCCGCGAGCAGTGCCAGGCCCATGCTGGCGCGGCATACCCGGCGCGCGCGCCGGGTGCGACGCAGGGATGCGGGGTGCAAAGCGGTCATCGACGCAGATCGATCCCCGGCCTTTCAGCCGACCTTGTGGGCCGCCTTTTTCTTGGCCATCTTCTTGTGGGTTTTCTTTTTGGCGGTCTTGCCTGCCTTGCTGGCCCGGGCTGCCGGTGCCTGACCGGCGATTGGAGCGGCCATCGGAGCGGCCATCGGAGCGGCCTGCGGGGCCGCCGGAGCGGGCGTCTGTGCAAAAGCGCCGGCAGCGAACAGACCGAGCGCAAGGACAGCGAGGAGTTTTTTCATGGAGGACTTTCCGGTGGCATGCCAAAAGCCGTGCGCGAAGCCGAACGGCACCGCCCGCAACGATAACAGCGCCCGGGGCGTCGATCGAGGCATTTCAGCGATGTTGCAGATGATTACCGCGTCGACCGCAGGCCCTGGCCTGCGCTGAGCCGTCGCATCGGGAGCACCTCGGCCTGCACGATGCCCGGCTGCCCACCGGGCGCAGCGCCGGTTGCAACCAGACCGGGATGGCTTGCGCGCCGGCGATCGTCCAGCCGCGTATGGCGCACGCGGTGCTCAGCGCCGCCGGACGGAAAGCCCATGCCACCCCCATGCTCCGCATGGCCGCGTTGGCCACCTCCCGGCCGCGCCAGGCGGCACGGGAATTGGGGCCATGGCGCTGCCTCGTGCCGAGGGCCAACCATGTTCACACCCTCCGGCGCTGCGCGCGGCAGCCGCTGCCGGGCCTGCGTGGGCTTCATCGATCAGCACATCCCCTCACGAAACCGGTAAGGCCCTGCGTATGCGCCAACTACGCAGGTATGCGACACCAGCCGGCCTGCATGCCACAGGTGCAGTTGGTAGCCGGGCGGCTCCAGCACGAAGCAGTCCGGGCCGTCGGCGCGCAGGTCCAGCGCCACCTGGTGCGCGGGACTGGGACAGGTGGAGGCCAGCGTGCCCCCGAAGCGGCACTGGATGGAGCGGTGCAGATGGCCGCACAGCAGGCGCTCGACCTGCGGGTGCTGGCGCAGCAGTTGCGCCAGCGCGTCAGCGCCTTCCAGCCCGAGGGCGTCCATATGGGCAATGCCGGTGGCGAACGGCGGATGGTGCATGGCGATGACGGTGGGGCGGTCATCTTTGGCTAGTGTCGCGTCACGGATCAGATGTCGTAGGCTGCGCGCAGCCATCGGAGCGCAGCGCAAGGCGCATCGCGCAGCCAATACCGAGCGTATTGGCAAGCGATGCAACGCCGCGATGCGCTTCGATGGCCAGCGCAGACCGACAGATGATCAGTGACGCGACACTAGTCCACTGCATCATTGAATAAGCACCTGTCGAATGCGCCTTGATGGATCGTCGTACTTCCACTTGATGGGCTTGGGATTCTTGTTGTGTTCGCGGATGTAGCGCATCAGCTTTCGCCCCAAGTCCTTCACCGAGGTAAATACGCCGCGGGTTATGACATCACGCTGAATGCGCGAGAACCAGTTCTCCACCTGGTTCAGCCACGACGAGTACGTGGGTGTGAAGTGCATGCGCACGTTGCCGTGCTGTACAAGGAAGTCCCGCACGCGCTGGGTCTTGTGGCTGCTGACGTTGTCGCAGATGACATGGATCTCCTGCCGCTCGCACTGGCTGGCGACGATGTCGGTAAGGAAGGCGACGAACTGCTCGCTGGTGTGGCGCGCCACGGTCTTGCCCAGCACCTGGCCGGTGGCGGTGTTCAGCGCCGCGAACAAGCTCAGCGTGCCGTTTCTCTTGTACTCGAATCCGTGGCTCTCGGCACGCCCGGGCGACAGCGGCAGCATCCGGTCCTTGCGATCGAGCGCCTGGATGGCGGTCTTCTCATCGACGCAGAACACCACGGCGTGCGCCGGTGGATTGAGGTACAGCCCGATCACATCGGCCGCCTTGGTCTCGAAGTCCGGGTCGTTGGACACCATGTGTCGATCCAGCCTTTGCGGTCGCACGTTGTGCTTGCGCCAGATGCGCTGAACAGCAGAAACGGATACGTCGCCAAGTTCAGCCGACAACTTGTAGCTGCTCCAGTGCGTGGAGCCATCGCTCGGCTTGCGCCTGAGCGTGTAGTTGAGCACCCGCGCCTCCAGTTTGGCCGGCGGCTGCTTGGGCGCGCGTCCCGGATGCCGGGCGTACATGCCCGCCAGGCGCTCGCTGAGAAAGCGGCTGGACCAGCGGGAGATGAAACGCGAGTCGCATTCGAGCCTTTGCATGATGGTGTCGCGCGACTGACCCTCTTCGAGCATGAGGATCAGCTTGGCCCTGCGCACGTCCGCCACGCGCGCCGTGCGGCTACGCGTGGCGGTCAGCAATTTGTCTCGCTCGGCGTCGGTCAGATTCATTTTTCCCATGCGTTGCATTTAACCACAAATGGGGTGTTGTTTCAATGGTGCAGTGGACTAGGCGCTGCTCCAGCCAGGCCAGCCTTTGGCGGCACAACTGTCCGCGCCCTTCCTGCGGCACGACGGTATCGAGCACCAGCAGCCGCAGCGGCCCCAGGTCGACGGCGTACTGCAGGAACTCGCCGGTCTGCCCGAGGTAGTCGAAGCGCGGGCCGGCCAAGGCGCTGCGCAGGGCCTCGCGCTCGTTGTGGTTGCCGGCCACGAGGTACAGCGGCATCGTCAGCGGTGCCAGCAGTTCCTGCAGCAATGCGTACTCCTCGGGGCGGCCATGGTCGACCAGATCCCCGGTGAGGACGAGCAGGTCGGGGCGGGGATCGAGGCGCGCGACATCGGCCACGCACGCGCGCAGCAGGCCCGCAGTATCGACGATGCCGTAGGCGCGCTGGCCGCCGGTCTCGATGTGCGTGTCGGAGATTTGGGCCATCAGCATGGGGGGCTTTCAATCGAGGTGTTCATCCGCAAATCCACGACCTCTGCCGGCGCGGGGCGGGCGCGGGGCGAGAACCCAACCCGCCCGCCATGCCGGGCGCGCCGATGAAGTCGGTGATGAACCGGTGAGCACTGCGGTGATCGATGCAGTGATCGATGCGCTGGGGGTTCGAGTATCGCCGTTGATAATCGGGCCGTTGGCGGTTTGCTGTTTTTTCCCTTGGTTCAAAGCACCCATGGTCCTGACCTTTGATTCATCTGCCATCACCCATGGCATACAGTTGGCGCTGGCCCCGGTGTTCCTGCTGACGGCCGTCTCCGGCATGATCGGCGCGGTGGCCGGGCGGCTGGCCCGCATCATCGACCGGGCCCGCGTGGTCGAAGACCGCGCCCGTGCCTGCACCGAACCCGAGCCCGGGTTTCTGGCCCGGACCTACAAAGAACTGGCCGACCTGCGGCTGCGCGGGCGGCTGGCCAATGGCTGCATCGGGCTGCTCACGTTCTGCGCGTTTCTGATCGGCAGCACCATCATCTTGCTGTTCCTGGGCGAGACCACCAACTTTCAGTCCAACCGGCTGGCCGTGGCCGGTTTTCTGGCGGGGGTGGCGTCGTTTCTGCTGGCGCTGGTGTGCTTTCTGACCGAGACCTTGCTGGCCACCCGCTTGCTCGACTTTGACATGCTGCAACAAGCGCTGGAGCACGAGCCATGAGGACCCTTGCGGCCTGCTGCGCGCTGCCATCGGGTCGGGCTGGCCTTTGCCTTTGCGCCGTTGCCCGAGGCCGGTTGGTTGCGCAGGTGCTGGCGGGGCCGTTCAGTGCAGCACTTCCAGCAGTCGGTCCAGCCCGCCCTGGTTGATCGCCACCTTGGCCTGCGCGCGCACGGCGGGCTTGGCGTGGTAGGCCACCGACAGGCCGGCGGCGGCCATCATCGGCAGGTCGTTGGCGCCATCGCCGACGGCAATCGTCTGCGCGGGTGAAATGCCCATCAGCGATGCCAGTTCCAGCAAGGTGCGGCGCTTTTCTGCGCCGTCGCACAGGTCGCCCCAGGTTTGCTCCAGCATGCGGCCGGTGAGCTGGCCGTTGTCCAGTTCCAGCCGGTTGGAGCGGGCAAAGTCTATGCCCAGGATCGCACGCACATGGTCGGCAAAAAAGCTGAAGCCGCCCGACACCAGCAGCGTGCGCAGGCCGGCGGCCTTGACGGCGGTGACGAGTTCCTTGGCGCCGGGGTTCAGGCGCAGGCGTTCGGTCAGCAGTTGCTGCATGCGCTGCACCGTCACGCCCTTGAGCAGGGCCACGCGCTGGCGCAGGCTTTCCTTGTAGTCGGTGACCAGGCCCTGCATCGCCGCCTCGGTGATGGCAGCCACTTCGGCCTTGCGGCCTGCGGCGTCGGCGATTTCATCGACGCACTCGATGTTGATGAGGGTCGAGTCCATGTCGAACGCGATCAGCTTGTAGCTCGACAGGGACAGCGGGGGCGCGATGCCCTGGACGAGCAGGCCGGGGGCGAATTCGCGCGCGCGCGAGTGGGCCGCCGGCCCTGGTGCCGTGGGGTCAGACCTGCGCGCACGGGTGTCGCGGGGCGAGAAGGCTTCAATGGTGCCGATCATGCTCGGAGGGTGGAAGAAGGTACAGGGCAACGGCGCCAGCGCAGGGCCTGGGCCTGCGGGCCGCAACGAGGGGGCATTGCACGCCCGATTCCGCGCCCGGTTGGCGTTTGCTGCGCGCCTGCGGGGTGCCGATCGGGACCGGGGGTGGCTCAGGCGCCGCTGCTTGCCGGCCGGGCCAGCCACTCCTGGGCCAGTTTGACCCAGTAGGTCGCGCCGAGCGGGATCAGTTCGTCGTTGAAGTCATAGCTCGGGTTGTGCAACATGCAAGGCCCGCCGCCATGGCCCATCTCGCGGTGGGCGCCATCGCCATTGCCAATGAAGCAGTAGGCGCCCGGCTTGACCTGCAGCATGTAGGAAAAGTCTTCCCCGCCCATGGTCGGCTCTTGCACCAGGGTGCGCTCCGGACCGACGATGCCGGCGATGACCTGGCGCACGAACTCCGTCTCGGCGGGCGAGTTGATGGTCGGCGGGTAGTTGCGCACGAACTCGAACTCGCAAACGGCACCATGCGCCGCGCAACTGTGCTCGGCCACCTGCCGCATGCGTTTTTCGATCAGGTCGCGCACCTCGATGGTGAAGGCGCGCACCGTGCCCCGCAGTTCGCAACTGTCGGGTACCACGTTGGTGGCCTCGCCCGCATGCACCATGGTCACCGAGATCACGCCTGCATCCACCGGCTTTTTGTTGCGGCTGATGATGGTCTGGAAGGTCTGCACCATCTGGCAGGCAATCGGCACCGGGTCGATGCCCGTATGCGGCAATGCGGCATGGCCGCCCTTGCCCCGGATGGTGATCCGGAATTCGCTGGTCGAGGCCATCACGGGGCCGGGGCTGACGGCAAAACTGCCGACGGGCATGCCCGGCCAGTTGTGCATGCCGAACACGGCCTGCATCGGAAATTGCTCGAACAGGCCGTCTTCGATCATCACGCGGGCGCCGCCGCCGCCTTCTTCTGCGGGCTGGAAGATCAGGTACACGGTGCCGTCGAACGGGCGGTGCTGCGCAAAGTGCTGCGCCGCAGCCAGCAGCATGGCCGTGTGGCCGTCGTGGCCGCAGGCGTGCATCTTGCCCTGGTGCCGGCTGGCATGGGCGAAGCTGTTGAACTCTTGCATCGGCAGGGCGTCGATGTCGGCGCGCAGGCCAACGGCCCGACCGCTGGCGCCGCCATCACGCCCCTTGACGATGCCGACCACGCCGGTCTTGCCCAGCCCCCGGTGGATCGGAATGCCCCACTCGGTGAGCTTTTGCGCCACCACATCGGCGGTGCGCCGCTCTTCGAAGCACAGCTCGGGGTGGGCGTGGATGTCCCGGCGCACTGCGGCAATGCTGGCCGCCTGGGTGACGATGGAGTCAATGACGTTCATGGCAGTTGTCCTCAACGGTCGCGCAGTCTAGCCCGATGGCCGCAGATATGCCAGCCCGGGGGTTTACCCATCAGGGCCGGAGCATCAAATTTCCCGCAGATGAAGGATATTGGCGAGGTAGTCCGGGTTCCAGGCAGCGGCCTTGCGTTTTTTTGGCAGGCTCATGGCGCGAGAGTGGTCAGCACGAAACAGGTTCATGGCGGCACGGCGCAGCAATGAGAAGTCGAGTGCAGCATTGCGTAGCCGGATGGGGCAGGCGTCCTCTCCAAAGGTCACATCCAGGCACCAGTGCAAGCCATTTTCAATGCCCCAGTGCATGCGCACAGCGTGCAAAATGCGCTCACTGTCGGCGGGCAATGAACTGATCACATAGCGCCGATCAGTCTCGGTCTTGCTGCCGATCACGCGGCTGGAGTCGATACCGGCCACCGAAGTGATCTTCTTCCAGTGTTCCTTGAGCCCCAGGGTAGCTAGCCAATCCAGATCGCCCACCGCCGTGCAGCGACGGGTTTCAATGCGGCCATGGCCCTTGTCCAGCGTTTCATGCACGCAGGTCTGTCTGACCGGGTCGCCGGGCGCATCGAGCGTGCCAAAGAAGTCGCGCAAGGCGTGGGCCAGATGTGGTTGGTTGTCCTTGACGGCAAGCACGTAATCGCCACCACCGCCTACGATCTGCTCGGCAATCGCGCTCTGGCAGCCGATGGCATCGATGGTGACAACCGCTCCCTCGAGCGCCAGCGTTGGCAGCAACTCGCCAATGGCCGTGATTTCGTTGGACTTTTCTTGGCAGGCCAATGGCCCCAGCGTCAGGCCATATTCGGCGGCGTAGGCCGATACCTGATGCAGCGCGCGCAACCCGCAGGCCGGACATGCCGCCCCGCGCAGACTCTTGCCATCGATGGCGATGACCAGGCCGCCCACCGCAGGGCAGACTTGGCGCCATCCAGGAACTCAAGCAGGCCGACAACTGACTTGGCGAGAGCGCCTCAAATACCCGACGGATGGTGTCGTGCTTTGATGCTTCGGCCCAACCTGAATGGGCGGGCTCGTGACGCACATCCCCTCATTCCCGTATAGGCGTCTTTCGGCGGCTGGCGGATCTAGCGCGCGCTGGATATGGCTGACCCGCTGGCCCGGTGGAGGAACGCTAAGGCGTCACTCACGAGTTGGCCGAGGTGGCTTCGGGTAGACAATGAGTGGGCGAGCCGCCGAACCGTGCGCCGGATAGGCGCGCCGGGGTCGCACTGCGGTCCCATCTGTGATAGCTGTGGAGATGGCCTCAAGCCCGCCGGAGAAAACGATGTCTGAGAAGGAAGAGTTTAACGCTGACCATGCCCAGCGGCTGTTGATCGCCTGGAAGGCGCTGAAAGCCGAAAATATGAAGGTCGCCCCGCACCTTGAAAGGCAGGCTGCGGAATTCATGGCCGCACCGCTGCTGCTGAGCGGCCTTGTCGATACAAGCGGCCTCTCGGACGATGCCGTCTTGTTTGGCCGCATGGCCGGAATGGGCGTCAGATTCTTCGAGTCACAGAGCGAGAAGACGAGCGCAGAACCAATGCCTGTCAGAGATGCTCAAGTGGAGCTATTTCGACTCTTCGCCCAACTCTTCGGCGCGTTGACCGGACGGGAAGTTGGACTGATCGCAGACGAGGCTGAAATCCGCGAACGGATGATGTGGCGCATAGAGCACGACGACGCCGAGATGGCTCCACGCGTGAATGCCGCGGCAGAAGAACTCGAGGCGTTCTACGCCGCGAACGCGCATGCGGCCTTCGTGTACGCCAAGACGCTCGGCGGGATGCGCTTGGTCACGGGTGGTCAGCGAACCTTCGGGCCCTCAGCCCTCTCTGGTGTGCGCATTACCGGGCTCTATGCCGACACGCAGTTGATCCCGGATCCGGTGCATCCGTTCTTTACGTCTGATCTGCATCTCAACGCAATGCACCTTCAGCTTGCGCACGCGCTGTTCTATATCCTGCAACTGCGTCCGCTCGTAGAGCCTGGGTTTCTGGTGCCGCCCGTGTTCGTCTTCCCGAGCTTCGAGCAACCTCTGCAAGACAACGACGCGCACACGATGCATGGAATGGAGCAGCTTGCGCTGCGCCTCGTCGGTCCGCTCTGCGACGGCACCGTTGCATCACTGGGCGATCTGCGCGACTATGCCCGCAAGCGCGAGGACGCATTCGTGCAGGCGGTATTGGAGAACCGGTTGTTCGTGCCACCGGGCGGAGATCCGAATCGCTTTCTACAACCCGGCGACGCCGTTCAGGAGTACATCGCGCAACTCGAAGGGATCCGGTCGAATGAGGCTCTCGACCTGCTGAAGAAGCTGCCAGCCGGCGTGGTGATTTTGAAAGGCGTACTCGAAAGGCTGGCCCCTCAATACCATCTGATCGAAAACGCAAACGAGCTTGGCGCGCAGCCGCTCCTCTCTCAGGCCACGCACTGGCATTATTTCGAGAAATGCGCAGCGGCAAATGCGGCGGACCTGCGCCGCCGGAAAGTGCTCTCGGAGCAAGCCTTTCAGACGCTCCGCGCCGTCCAAGATGACAGCTTGTCGTGGCTTGCGAACATCCCCGTGGACGGCCTTCGCGAACTGATAGCCAACAACGAACATCGCTGGCTCCGCGAAGAGCTCAATAAGTACACCAGCCAGCTCGCGGGCGCGGGCGAAATCGACACCAGTGAAATGGTGCGTGAGGTTAGTCACGGCCTTGCCTCGCTCGTTCATCGACAGCAAAAGGCGATGAACGACATCGAGAAAAAGTACGAACCGAAGAAGTGGGCGGCCTATCTTGGCGGCGGCGCTGGATTGGCTGTGGCCGGAGCCGCCATGCTCCCGATCTTGTCGCCGTTCCTCGGTGTGGCGGGTCCCGCCGTCGCTGCAGCGGCTGCTATTGGCGGCGGCGCTCTGGGATTCGGCAAGGAAAAGCTCGGCGAGCTCACTGAAAAGCGGCAAGCACAACACTCGATGATCGGCATGCTCGCCACGGCGCGCACAAAGTGAGAGGCCTTTGTGTGCGGGGTCGGCCACTGCATCGGCGTGAACTCAGGCCAGACTACGATGTCCAGATCTTCCGCGCAGATAGTCTTGGACCGCAAAGATCGAGTGACCGGTGACAGAGGTGCTGTGGGTGTACAGAGGGTAGGCCGACGAATGTCCGGTGACGGACGTCGCCAACATTGAGAACGGCGACAGCGAATAGCCGCGCCCAGCCTGAAGGCGGCAAGCGCAGGCAGGGCAATCGCATGAGGGCGCCCAGCCTACTTGGGTAGTGGTCTGTTGGGTCGATTTTTGCGCGTACGCTCCTGAAAAAAGGCGTTCACTCTTGATTCTTGCGCAAAAAATGGAAGATACCCCGATTTCCCTGCTGACAGCCTTTGATGACCTGCCGGACCCGAGGAGGCGCGAATGCCCGCACCGGCTCGATGAGTTGTTGCTCGCGGCGATCTGCGGGGTGATCAGCGGCGCGGAGAGTTGGACCTCGGTGGTTCAATGGAGCCAGACGAAGCTCGACTGGCTGCGGCACTATCTGCCGTATGCCCATGGCATTGCCTCGCACGACACCTTTGGCCGTGTCTCCTCGCTGCTTGACGCCAGCCGGTTCGAGCATTGCTTCATGCGCTGGATTGGTGGCCTGTGTCCCTCGCTGGAGGGGGCCAGCATGTGGCCATCGATGGCAAGTGCTTGCGCGGCTCGCATGACGGCGCGCGTAGCCCGATTCATCTGGTGTCGGCGTGGAGCAGCACGGTCGCTCTGACGCTGGGCCAAGTGCGCACGGCTGACAAGAGCAACGAGATCACCGCCATCCCGGAGTTGCTGCAAGCGCTGGACATTCGAGGCAGCACCATCACCATCGATGCCATGGGATGTCAGCACGACATCGCCGAGCAGATTGTCCGGCGCGGTGCCGACTACGTGCTGAATGTGAAGGGCAATCAGCCGAATCTTGCCGAGGCCATCCAGACCTGGTTTGACGCCGCCGACGCTGGCACCTTGGAGCGGCCATTCTGGCAGCACAGCCAGACGGACAAGAACCATGGCCGCATTGAAACCCGGCGCTGCGTGGCGACCAACGATGTGGCCTAGCTGCAGCAGCAGGAACAACACTGGCCGGGCCTGCAAAGCCTGGTCATGGTCGAATCGAGCCGCGAAGTCATCGGCCGCCACGGTACCTCATCCGTGGAGCGGCGCTACTACATCAGCAGCCTGCCGGCCAAGCCTGCGGCGCTGGGCAAAATCGTGCGTGCCCACTGGGGCATTGAAAACAGCATGCACTGGGTGCTGGATGTTGCCTTCGGCGAGGACGAGTGCAGAATTCGTGCCGGCAATGCGGCACACAACTTGTCTATCCTGCGCCGAATCGCCTTGAACCTTCTCAAAAACGAGAAAACCTGCAAGCTCGGTGTCGCTGCCAAGCGCCTCAAAGCAGGCTGGGATGTGCGATATCTCGCAAAGCTACTTGGGCTCCCTCCCTGAGGCTTCATGCGATTGCCCTGTCGTAAGTCGTTGAATGAAAACAAACTTTGATGCTCTGGCCCTGATTTACCCATCCACGCCGATGGCGCCGACCCATGCGCTGGCTCAGGTGCGCATGCGCCCGTCGCCGGTCAGCATCGACATTTCGACAAACTTCGATCCGACATGGTCGGTGGCGCTGAACGACACCGCAAAGCCCGCGATCGAGTGGCTGCCGATCGTTTCGATGCCCGTGATGAAGTTCTCGCGCGTGATCTTGCCGCTGCCTTGCGCCTGGCGCAGGCCCTCGGTCAGCACGCGCGCGGCCAGGTAGCCCTCTGCGCTCGAATAGTTGGCTTGCACCTTGTTGCCGCCTTTTTTGATGGCATCGAGAAACTCGCGCGTGATCTGGCGTGAGGCTTGGTAGGGCGAGTGCACCACCTGTGACACCGTCACGCCGGCGGCATCCGATCCCAGTTCGTCGGCCAGCGCCTGCGCGCCGACGAACGATACGTTGTGGAAGGTGCCGCCAAAACCCGCCTTGCGCGCGGCGCGCACAAAGGCTGCGGCCGGCGCATAGGTCGTGACCTGCACCACGGCGTGGGGCATGCCGGGCACCAGTTTGTCGACCGCAGCCGCCACGTCCGTGGAATTGCGTTCGACCGTGGCGGTGGCCACGGGCACCAGCTTGTGGTCGGCAAGCGCCTTGGTCACGCCATCCAGGCCCGTCTTGCCATAGGCGTCGTTCTGGTAGAGCACGGCGATCTTGTCCATCCCCAGGTGCGTCAGGTGGCGCACGATGAGCGCGGTCTCGTCGTAGTACGAAGCGCGCACATGAAAGATGAGCCGATTGAACGGCTGGCGCAACGCCTCGGCCCCGGTGAACGGGCCGAAGAACGGCAACTTGTCTCGGGTGAACAGCGGCAGCGCGGCCAAACTGGTGGGGGTGCCGATGTAGCCGAACAGCGCGAACACATCGTCGGCAATGAACTTGCGGGTATTTTCGGCACAGCGGTCGGGCTCATAGCCATCGTCCATGGTGCGCAGTTCCACCTGTCGCCTGCCCACGCCACCCTGGGCGTTGAGCTGGTCGAAAAAGAGTTGCGCGCCCAGGTTGAACTGCACACCCAGTTGCGCCACAGGGCCGGTGAAAGGGGCCGATTGCCCCAGCACGATGCGGCCTTCTGCCTGTGCCCGCGCAAGATGGAAGCCGCCGAGCGCCACGGCACCCAGGCCCATGGAAAATCGTCTGCGTCCCGGCATGATGGGGCCCTGCATGCCGAGGCCGGGCTTCACGCTACAGCCATCGGGTACGAAGCACGGTAGAGTCATTGGCGTACAAGATGTGGTTTCGGTGGATCGATACATGTCTGCCATCCTCCCCGGCCGTCGATGCCGTGAGATTCGAGGAAAGACACACCAAGTCACCATTGCAACATTCAGGCCGGAAAATGTCCATGTCTCTTACAAAAGATACCACCTCGTCTGCGCCGATTCAGGTGCGCGGGGCCTGCCCGCATGACTGCCCGGACAGTTGCGCCCTGCTGACCACGGTGGAAAACGGCGTGGCCACCCGTGTGCAGGGCAATCCCGGCCATCCGCACACCGACGGTGTGCTGTGCACCAAGGTCGCGCGTTACACCGAGCGCAGTTACCACGCCGAGCGCCTCCTGGTGCCCCTTCGGCGCAGCGGCCCCAAGGGCAGCGGGCAGTTCGTGCCCGTCAGTTGGGATCAGGCCCTGGCCGACATCGCCGGGCGCCTGCAGGCCATCGCTGCGCGCGCGCCCGAAGCCATCCTGCCCTACAGCTACGCCGGCACCATGGGCCTGGTGCAGGGCGAAAGCATGGACCGGCGCTTCTTTCACCGCCTGGGCGCCTCGCAGCTCGAGCGCACCATCTGCGCATCGGCCGGGGCTGAAGCGCTGGCGCAGACGCTGGGCGACAAGGTGGGCATGAAGCTGGAGTTTTTCGCCCAGGCCCGGCTGATCCTGATCTGGGGCAGCAACCCGATCGGCAGCCATCTGCACTTTTGGCGCTACGCGCAGCAGGCCAAGCGCAACGGCGCCCGGCTGGTGTGCATAGACCCGCGCAAGACCGAAACGGCGGACAAATGCCATGAGCACCTGGCCCTGCGCCCCGGCACGGATGCCGCGCTGGCGCTGGCGTTGATGCATGAGTTGATCCGCAACGACTGGCTCGACCATGACTACATCGCCCGGCACACCCTGGGCTGGCAGGCGCTGCGCGAGCGCGCGCTGCAATGGACGCCGGAGCGCGCCGCCGATGTCTGCGGCCTGCCCGTGGCGCAGATCCGCCAGCTCGCCCGGGACTACGGCAGCACCCGGCCTGCCGCCATCCGCCTGAACTACGGCATGCAGCGCGTGCGCGGCGCCGGCAATGCCGTGCGCGCCGTGGTCTGTCTGCCGGCACTCACCGGCGCCTGGCGCGATCCGGCCGGTGGCGTTCTGCTGTCGAGCGCCGGGCAGTTCCCGGTGCGGCGCGCGGTGCTGCAAAGGCCCGACCTGATGCCGGCGCGCAGGCCGCGCAGCATCAACATGTCCACCATCGGCGACGACCTGCTGCGCCCGACCTCGGCCAGCTTCGGCCCGCAGATCGAGGCCGTGATCGTCTACAACAGCAACCCCGTGGCCGTGGCCCCCGAATCGGGCAAGGTGGTGCAAGGCTTTGCGCGTGAAGATCTGTTCACCGTGGTGCTGGAGCATTTCCAGACCGACACGGCCGACTACGCCGATTACCTGCTGCCGGCCACCACGCAGTTGGAGCACTGGGACATCCACCTGAGCTATGGCCACACCGACATCCTGCTCAACCGCCCGGCCATAGCGCCGCTGGGCCAGGCGCGCAGCAATGCCCGGATCTTCCGCGACCTGGCCGCGCAGATGGGCTTTGCCGAGCCGGCTTTCGCCGACCAGGACGAGCAACTGTGCCGCCAGGCCTTTGGCGACGCGGTGGACTATGCCCGACTCCAGGAGCAGGGGTTTGCCACCCTGGAACTGCCCGATGCCCCGTTTGCCGCAGGCGGCTTTCCCACGCCCAGCGGCAAATGCGAGTTCTTCAGCGCCCGTCTGGCCGCCCAGGGGCTCGATGGCCTGCCCGACTACCTGCCCAACCACGAGCTGCAGGGCAGTTCGGCGCGCCATCCGCTGGCGATGATTTCGCCGCCGGCGCGCCATTTTTTGAACTCCACTTTCGTCAACGTGCGCAGCCTGCGCGCCATCGAGATCGAGCCTTTGCTCGAAATCCACCCCGACGATGCCCAGGCTCGCGGCATTGCCAGCGGCAGCCTGGTGCGCGTGTTCAATGACCGGGGCAGCTACCACTGCCGCGCCAGCGTCTCGCACCGCGCCAGGCCCGGCGTGGTCAACGGCCTGGGCATCTGGTGGCGCAAACTGGGCCTGAACGGCACCAACGTCAACCAGGTCACGGGCCAGGCGCTGACCGACCTGGGCCGCGCAGCCACGTTCTATGACTGCCTGGTGCAGGTGGCGGTGGCGTAGCCGGGCTTGCGGCCGCCTGCCGGACCACCCGGGCAGCGCCTTGGGCGCCTTGGGAGGCAGACTGCCGACATGGCGCGGCTTTGATCTTGCTCAAAGCCCGCCCGGTGCGGGCACGGCACAGTCCGCGCCATGCTGCCTTCCGCACTCTTTCGCCTGCCCGCTGAAACCGAGGTGATGGCCCCCGGCCAGGTGCTGCGCAGGCGCAACGAGGTGCTGACCTGCGTGCTGCATCTGGAAAGCGGCCGCGTGCTGCACGGCATATTGGACGAGGGCTTGGTGCGCCACCAGTTGGGCGCGGTGGAAGGGCCGTTCTGGCTCGACGCCGCATCGGCACTGATGGGCCTGCCGTTTCCGGTGGACATGGTGGCCGACACGCGCGTGCAGGTGCGCCGCTTGCCGATCGAGGGATTTCGCCGCAGCCTGGCCAAGATGGCCCCGGGCGCGCGCGGCCTGCTGCTCGACATGGCCCAGGGCTACCGGCAGCAGTCCGAACTGGCCGTCAGCCGCCTGGCGCAGGATGCCCGAGCGCGCTGCGCGCAGTGGCTGCTCATGCACGCCCGGGCCGATCACAGCGGCGCCTTGCAGGTCACGCTGGGCCAGCGCAAGCGGCTGATCGCCGCGCAACTGGGCATCGTGCCCGAGACCTTCTCGCGCGTGCTGCGCCATTTGCGCGAGCAGGGCCTGATCCACGGCAGCGGCGATGTGCTCGATCTGCCGCAGCCCCGGGCATTGCAGGCCATGGCCGGCGGCTGAGGCCGGCGCACGGAGCGCCACGGCGGCCGACGGACCCAGGGTTTTCCTTGGGGGTGCAACCGAGGGTTCTACCCAGGCCCCGGGGCGCAGGGGCTGCGTATATTCGCCGGGGTCTGACCGTTTCGAACCGTCCCCATGCCGACGAGCGCCACCCCCGAGCGTGCCTGTGACGCCCCCATGTCGGAGTTTCCCGCGCAGCGCGGCACGCCGGGCTGGCTGCTGCCCGGGGCCTTGGTGCTGCGGCTGATGCTGGTGACCGCGCTGGCGCTGGCTTTGTCGGGGGCGCTGGCCACATGGCTGGTCACGCAGGCATTGGAACGAGAGGCCGTGCGCCAACTGGTGGGTCAGCAGACCGATGAGGTCGAAGTGGTCGCGCGCCTGCTGGCCAGCAAGATCGAACAAAGCCAAAAACTGCTGCGCACCGTGGCCGAAGGCATCACGCCGGGCATGCTCAAGTCGCCGTCTGCGCTGGAATGGTTGCTGCAGCAGGGACTGCCGGCGGCGCAGTTTTTCGACACCATGCAGGTGGCCCACGCCAGCGGCCAGGTGCGGCTGAGCCTGCGCGCAGGGCATCTGGAGCAGGCGGCCGATCTCGACCCCGCAGAGCGTGACGCGCTGCGCCGCACCCTCGTGGGCGGCAAGCCGCTGGTCTGCGAACTCATTGCCGGCGGCCGTCCGAACGAGGCGCGGGTCATGTTCACCATGCCGCTGCACCACACCAATGGCAGCGTGCTGGGGGTGGTGGCAGGGGCCTTGCGGTTGCAGTCCCAAAGCCTGCTGCCGCCATCGATGGCCTGGCCCACGCGCGACAACTCGGAGTTCATCGTCTTCACGCGGGACGGCACCATCTTGTCGCATTCCGACCCCCGCCGCATCCTGGGCCAAGTGCGCGATGAGGCCGGGCTGGCGCCGGTCTACGCGCGCTGGCTGGCGCAGGCCCAGCCTGTGGTGGGGCGGGGCATCACCGATGTGCAGCCCGATTACATCGCGAGCATGGCCGGCATGCCGCTGCCGCAGTGGATCGTGGCGCGGGTCAGCCGCACCCAGGCGCTGCTGGCGCCCTTGCGGGATGCGCAGCACCAAGCCTGGTGGCTGGCCATTGCGGGCATGGCGCTGTGCCTGCTGCTGGCGCTGGCAGCGATGGGCTGGATGGCCCAGCCCCTGGCGCAGTTGACCCACAGGTCGCGCCACTGGCTCCAGACCGGCACCGGCCTGCAACCGCTCGCAGACATGGACTGGCCGCGCGTGGACATGGTCTGGTCGCGCGCGGGCGATGAGGTGGGCGAACTGCTGCGCGCATTCCAGGGCCTGGCGCAGCAGGGCCGGCGCCAGCAGATGCGCAAGGACCTGCTCGACGGTCAGTTGCAGGCCGTTCTGGACAAGTCCTCGGCAGGCATCGTCATCTCGCGCCACGGCCTGCTGGACAAGGTGAGCCGCCAAGCCTGCCTGATGCTGGGCTATGCGGCGCACGATGAGTTGCAGGGGCGCCCCGTCAGCAGTTTGTACGCCAGCGACGCAGACTACGCGCAGGTGGCAGACCTGGTGCGCACCGAGATGGTTGCGCATGGCGCATTCGATGGCGACATCTGCCTGCGCCGCAAAAACGGCAGCCCCCTGTGGGTGCGTGTGCAGGGACAAGGCGTTCGGCCCGACGAGTTGCGTGGCGGCATGGTCTGGATACTGGAGAACATCAGCGCCGCGCGCCAGGCGCAGGTGCAGCAGTCCCGGGATCGCCGGCATGACGCGCTGACACAATTGCCCAACCGCGCGGCCTTCGACGAGCGGCTGGGCCTGTTGCTGGCCCAACGCGCGGCAGAGGGCGCGGTGCAGGGCGCAAAGGGAAATCCGCCGCCGGACGATGGCGTCGTGCTGTTTCTCGATCTCGACCACTTCACCGAGGTGAACGACATTGCCGGCCATGACGCCGGCGACGATGTGCTGCGCCATGTGGCGCGCCTGCTCGGAACGCAGGTGCGCCAGATCGGCTGGGTCGCGCGCCTGGGAGGAGACGAATTTGCCGTGGTGCTGCCCGGCTGCGCATTGGCACGCGGCCAGGCGGTGGCCGAACAGTTGCGCGCCGCAGTGCAGGCCTGGGAGCATTCCTACCAGGGCCGCCGCTTCACGCTGGGGGTGAGCATCGGCCTGGTGGCGCTCGATGCCAGCTTGCAGGATGTGGCGTCGGTGCTCTACGCCGCCGACATGGCCTGCCACGAGGCCAAGCGCGCTGGCCGCAACCGGGTGCAGACCCGCGCAGTCACGGCATCCGGGCGCATGACGCTGAGGCCGGCCTGAGCGGTCGAACCGTTGCGCGGCGGCGCCCGGCCCGCATCCCCTTCGCATCTCCTTTGCATCCACCCTGCATCCCCTACAATGGCGCCCTGCCGCCCGCCTGCTCACCTTGGGGCATTGCCGCCGCCAAGGCCCATAGGGGCGAGACCGACAGGGCCTTATCAAGCGCGAGCGCCAGCAAAACCACCGCCGGCTGATCCGGCTCCGGCAGCATCCTGCCCCTGGCCAGACGCGCCGGGGCCTACCCCTTGGTCCGGTACGGTTTTCTTTGAAAGGGCTCTGCAATGGGCAGCAAGTTGACAGGTTTGGTCGGTTGGCGCGGCATGGTCGGCTCGGTGCTGATGCAGCGCATGACCGAAGAACGGGACTTCGACCTGATCGAGCCATTGTTCTTTTCCACATCCGACGCTGGCGGCAAGGCCCCGGCCCCGGCCAAGAATGAAACGACGCTGCAAAGCGCGTTCGATCTCGCGGCCCTGAAGCGCTGCGAGATCATCATCACCACCCAGGGCGGCGACTACACCGACGCGGTCTACGCCAAACTGCGTGCCGCTGGCTGGAGCGGCCACTGGATCGACGCCGCATCTTCGCTGCGCATGCAAAAACATGCCGTCATCGTGCTCGACCCGGTCAACATGCCGGTGATCGGCAAAGCCTTGGCCAGCGGTGGCAAGGACTGGATCGGCGGCAACTGCACCGTCAGTTGCATGCTGATGGGCGTGGGCGCGCTGTACAAGGCCGGCCTGGTGGAATGGATGAACAGCCAGACCTACCAGGCGGCATCGGGCGGCGGCGCGCAGCATATGCGCGAACTGCTGACGCAATACGGCACGCTCAACGCCGAGGTCAAGACCCTGCTCGACGACCCGGGCAGCGCGATTCTGGAAATCGACCGCAAAGTCAGCGCCAGGCAGCGTGCGCTGAGCAGCGCCGAAACCGCCCACTTCGGCGTGCCGCTGGGGGGTAGCCTGATCCCCTGGATCGACAAGGACCTGGGCAACGGCATGTCCCGCGAAGAGTACAAAGGCATGGCCGAAACCAACAAGATCCTGGGCCAAGGCGAGGGCTTTGGCACCCCGGCCGTTCCTGTGGATGGTTTTTGCGTGCGCGTGGGCGCGATGCGCTGCCACAGCCAGGCCCTGAGTTTCAAGCTCAAGAAAGACCTGCCGATCGCCGATATCGAGGCCATGATCGCCGCCGACCACCCTTGGACCAAGGTGATCCCCAACACCCGTGAAGCCACCATCGAGGCGCTGACGCCGGTGGCGGTGTCCGGCACCATGACCATCCCCGTGGGCCGCATCCGCAAACTGGCCATGGGCCCTGAGTATGTCGGTGCGTTCACGATTGGTGACCAACTGCTGTGGGGCGCCGCCGAGCCACTGCGCCGCATGCTGCGCATCTTGCTGGACGCAGCGCAGTGAAAGCCAGTGTCGCGTCACCGGTCAGATGTCGTAGGCTGCGCGCAGCCATCGGAGCGCAGCGCAAGGCGCATCGCTTGCCAATACCGAGCGTATTGGCAAGCGATGCAACGCCGCGATGCGCTTCGATGGCCAGCGCAGACCGACAGATGATCGGTGACGCGACACTAGGGGGGGTGCCGCAGGCGTTTTTTGCACACCATCGATCGCCTGCGGCCTGGTGTATCCGACGGCGTTGTCAATTGACAACATCTGCCGGCCCAAAGTAGGGCCTGCGGCGCTCCAGCCAGAGCTTCTGTGCCACCTTTGCTTGTGAGCGCAACCCATTGATGTTATGGTGCTTTTTACATATTTTCACGCGCCGGGACGGGGATCAGACCATGAGAGAAAAAGCACCGCTCGTCCGAGCCGTAACAAAACGTAACAAATCCTCGGCAAACATGCGTCGTTTGAAATTCTCTGTCTTGGTGGCCGCAGTTTGCGCCGGTTTTTACTCCCTCGATGCCTCCGCCCTGGCGCTGGGCGCCATCACCGTGCGATCGGCCTTGGGCGAGCCATTGCGCGCCGAGATCGACCTGCCGCAGATCACCCCGGTCGAAGCCGATGAGTTGCGCGCAACGATCGCCAGCCCCGGAGTGTTCCGCGACCAAGGCATGGAATACACCTCGGCGGTGAACGATCTGCAGATACAGTTGCAGCGCCGGCCCGATGGCACGGCCATGCTGCGCCTGTCGGGTGAGCGCCCGGTGAACGAGCCTTTCGTCGATCTGGTGCTCGACGCCAATTGGGGGTCCGGCCACATCGTGCGCAGCTACACCATGCTGCTCGACCCGCCCAACCTGCGCCGGGCTGCGCCTGCCGTCGCGGCGGCGCCCCAGGTTGCGGCCTCGGCGAAAGCGCCGGCCGACGGGGCCCCGTCCGACACAGCGGCTGGCGCTGCTGCGGCCACCCGCCCCGTCCCGCGCCAGGCGCCGGTGGGCGGTGCGGCCATGGCACCGGCCGACGGCGTGACCGCGCAGGTCGGCGATACCGCCAGCCGCATCGCCAGTGCCAACAAGCCCCAGGGCGTCTCGCTGGACCAGATGCTGGTCGCGCTGCTGCACGCCAATCCCGAGGCATTCGTCCAGAGCAACGTCAATCGCCTGAAGGCGGGCGCCATTTTGCGCATACCCGACCAGGCCACGGCGCAGTCGATTCCGGCCGCCCAGGCACGCCGGATGCTGGCCGCACAAGCGCGCGACTTCAGCGAGTTCCGGCGCAGGCTCGCCGGCGCAGTGCCGATGGCCAAGGTCGCCGCCGCGCAGCGCTCGGCTTCGGGCAGCGTCAGCGCCCAGGTCGAAGACAACAGGCCTGCGACTGCGGCCCCGGACAGGCTGACGCTGTCCAAAGGATCGGTCAAGGGCTACAAGGCCGCTACCGCCGAGGAGCAACTGGCCAAGGACAAGCAGGCCAGCGAAACCGCCACGCGGATGGCCGAACTGTCCAAGAACATCGCTGAACTGAGCAATTTGGGCACAGGCAGCGCCAAAAGCAACGCTGCGGCGCAAACCACAGCCCCCGCTGCAGCGCAGCCCGCAGCCCCTGCCGCAACGGCGCAAATCGCAGTCCCTGCGGCCGTGACCATACCAACCCCCGCAGCAATACCCGCGCCCCCTGCAGCGCCGCCGGCCCCGGAGGCTTCGCCCGGCGCGGCAAGCGCCGACGCTCCCCCTGCGGAGGTCGCTGCGCAAGCTCCGGCAGCGTCTGCGCCGGCCCCTGCCGCCGCCAAACCCAAGCCGGTGCCCCCGCCGATGCCGGTCGAAGAGCCCGATTTCCTGTCGACCCTGATGGCCGAGCCGTTGCTGCCCATTGGCGGCGGCGTAGTGCTTGTCGGCCTGCTCGGTTTTGGCGCGTACCGCGTCTGGCAGCGGCGCCGCCAAAGCAGCGACGCGAGCAATGTCTCCCGCGAGGAAAGCCGTATTCCGCCCGACTCCTTTTTTGGTTCGAGCGGCGGCCAGCGTGTGGACACGATCCATAGCGATGCGGGCAAAGGCAGTTCGATGATGGCCCCCTACTCGCCCAGTCAACTCGACGCTGGCGGCGATGTAGACCCCGTGGCCGAGGCCGAGGTGTATCTGGCCTATGGCCGCAACCTGCAGGCCGAAGAGATTCTGAAAGAAGCCGTGCGTCACAACCCCGGCCGCATCTCCGCCCAACTGAAGCTCGGTGAAATCTATGCCAAGCGCAAGGACCACAAGGCGCTGGAGGCGGTCGCCACGCAGGTCTTCAAGCTCACCCAGGGCGAGGGGCTCGACTGGTCCCGCATCGTCGAGCTCGGCCGCGACCTGGATCCGGACAACCGTCTGTACCAACCCGGCGGCCGTCAGGGCATCGGTGACGCACCTGCGTCCCCGGACGCCGGCGCAGGCCGCCCGACGGTAATGTCCGACCTGGACCTCGATCTGGACTTGACCCTGCTCGATGCGGCTGTGCCCGAGGCGCCAACGGCGCCGGCACCCCAAGCCCAAGCGCCAACGGCGCCGGCACCCCAAGCCCAAGCGCCAACGGCGCCGGCACCCCAAGCCCAAGCGCCAATGGCGTCGGTGCCCAAAGCCCAGGCGCCAACGGCGCCGGTGCCCAAAGTCCAAGCGCCAGCGGCGCCGGCGCCCAAAGGATTGGCGGCTGAGCCAGCCGTCGCGCCGGTCGTTGCCGCCGCTGTCCCGGCTACGGTCGGCAGCGACCGCGGTCCAGCCAATACCAGTGCCAAGAATGACAAGAATGCCGGTGTGCCCGAAACGCTGCACCCCGGGTTGGAAATGCCGGCTGCTTCGCCCGCCCGATCACCTGCGCCGGCCCCGGCCCCCACCACTGCATCCTTGGTGGCACCACCGGTCGCCCCGCCGGCGCAGGATGTGGTGTACAACTCCCCGGGCACGACGCTGCGTGCTCCGATGGACACGGTGCCCATGCCACTGGCCAGGCCGGGCTTGCCGCGCGCAGAACCGGGCCTGGCGGTAAGCACCTCCCCGATGGAATTCGATATGAGCGATTTGTCACTGGATCTGGATGTGCCGAGCAAACTGGCGGCGGCGCCAGAGTCCGCCGCCAATGGTCTGGCTGCGGCGGCAGACGACCCGTTGGCCACCAAACTGGCATTGGCGCAAGAATTCGATGCCATTGGCGATGCCGATGGCGCCCGCACGCTGATCGAAGAGGTGATGGCCGAGGCCAGTGGCGCGCTCAAAGCCCAGGCCCAGCGCATGCTGGCCAACTTGGGTTGATTCGGCCTCTTGCGCCCTTGCGCCCTTTGTGCCCCTCGTGCCCCTCGTGCCCCTCGTGCCCCTCGTGCCCCTCGTGCCCCTCGTGCGCCTTGCGGCCCGTTCGGCAAACTCTCCCGCCCCAGGTCTGCCGATGAGGATGGCTCTGGGTATCAGCTACAACGGCCAGGCTTACTGCGGCTGGCAGAGTCAGCCTTCGGTGCGCACCGTTCAGGACGCACTCGAAGCGGCCCTGGGCCGTTTCGCCACGCACCCCGTCAGCACCCTGTGCGCCGGTCGCACCGACGCGGGGGTGCATGGGCTGATGCAGGTGGTGCACTTCGATACCCCGCTCGATCGTCCCGCCGCGTCTTGGGTGCGCGGCACCAACGGCTTTTTGCCGGCAGACATTGCCGTGCAGTGGGCGCAAGCGGTGCCCGACAGCTTCCACGCCCGCGCCAGCGCCCTGGCCCGGCGCTATGCCTATGTGCTGCTGCAATCGCCCGTGCGGCCCAGCGTGGAGTCCGGGCGCGTGGGTTGGGTGTGCCACCGGCTCGACCACGACGCGATGCAGCAGGCCGCAGACTACCTGGTCGGCGAGCATGACTTCAGCGCCTTTCGGGCCTCGACCTGTCAGGCGCCATCCCCGGTCAAAACACTGCGGCGCATCGGCATCTCGTGCCGTGGCCAAAGCCCGCCCCACCCGGCGCTGGGCTGGAGCCCCTGCTACTGGCGCTTCGAGTTTGTCGCCAACGCCTTTTTGCACCACATGATCCGCAACATCATGGGTTGCCTGGTCGCCATCGGCCAGGGCAAGCAGTCGCCGCAATGGATGCAGCAACTGCTGCGCGCCCGGTCGCGCGCCGCTGCGGCGCCTACCTTTGCTCCGGATGGGCTGTATTTTCTGGGGCCGGTCTACGCTGCCGGTTGGGGCCTGCCCGAGCGCACGGTTGCTTTTGACGGTTGGCCATGAAACACCCGGCAACTGCGCTGCGGCCTGCGGCCCGCACCCGCATCAAGATCTGTGGCCTGACGCGCGAAGAAGACCTGGATGCCGCCGTGGCGGCCGGTGTCGACGCCATCGGCCTGGTGCTGTACGCCGCCAGCCCGCGCGCCGTGACCCTGGCGCGGGCCGCAGCGCTGGCCCGGCGCCTGCCCCCGTTCGTGACCCCGGTGCTGCTGTTCGTCAACGCGCCGGCGACCGATGTGCTGGCGGCCTGCGCGGCGATCCCGGGCGCAACCATACAGTTCCATGGCGATGAATCGGCGCAGGATTGCCTGGCGGCGACCGGCCAGGGCGCCCGGCCCTATCTGCGGGCGGCGCGGATTCCGCTGGGCGATGGAACGGGCGGCGCGCGCGGTGGCGGGCGGTTCGATCTCGTACAATACGCGCTGGATCACTGTCAGGCCCAGGCCATCTTGCTCGACGCCCATGTCGACGGTTATGGCGGTAGCGGCAAGGTATTCAATTGGTCACTCCTTCCACCAAGCGTCGACTGTCACCTCGTTTTGTCTGGTGGACTCACACCTGCAAACGTGGCCGATGGCATTTTGCAAGTCCGCCCGCGTTGCAAGACGCTGGCGGTTGATGTCAGCTCCGGCGTCGAGGCCGATGGCCCCGATGGCAAGCCGCTCAAGGGCATCAAGGACGCCGGGAAAATCCAACGCTTCGTCGCCGCCGTGCGCGCGGCCGACGCACAACTTGCACGAAATCCCGATGACTTCCTATCGACAGCCTGATGCCGCCGGCCACTTCGGCCCCTACGGCGGCAGTTTCGTCAGCGAGACGCTGACCCTGGCCATAGCGCAATTGCGCACGGCCTACGCCCGCTACCAGAACGACCCGGAGTTCCTGGCCGAGTTCGGCGACGAGCTCAAGCATTTCGTGGGCCGCCCCGCGCCGATCTACCACGCCGCCCGCAGCAGCCGCGAGATCGGCGGCGCGCAGATCTACCTCAAGCGCGAAGACCTCAACCACACCGGCGCCCACAAGATCAACAACGTGATCGGCCAGGCCATGCTCGCCAGGCGCATGGGCAAACCCCGGGTGATTGCCGAAACCGGCGCCGGCCAGCATGGCGTGGCCGCAGCCACCATCTGTGCGCGCTATGGGCTCGAATGCGTGGTCTACATGGGCGCGCACGATGTGCGGCGCCAAAGCCCCAATGTCTACCGCATGAAACTGCTGGGCGCCACCGTGGTGCCGGTGGAGTCCGGCAGCCGGACCCTGAAGGACGCCCTCAACGAAGCCATGCGCGACTGGGTGACCCATGTGGACGACACCTTCTACATCATCGGCTCGGTGGCCGGGCCGCACCCCTATCCGATGATGGTGCGCGACTTTCAGAGCATCATCGGCAAGGAATGCATCGAGCAGATGCCGGCCATGCTGGCCCGCAACATGGCGGCCGGCCAGCAGCCCGACGCCGTGATCGCCTGCGTGGGCGGCGGCAGCAACGCGATGGGGATCTTCCACCCCTACATCCCGTTTGCCGGCACGCGCCTGATCGGCGTCGAAGCCGCCGGCCTGGGGCTGGAGTCGGGCCAGCATTCGGCATCGCTGCAAAAGGGCAGCCCGGGCGTGCTGCACGGCAGTCGCACTTTCGTCCTGCAAGATGCCAACGGCCAGATCACCGAAACCCACAGCATCAGCGCGGGCCTGGACTACCCTGGCGTAGGCCCCGAGCATGCCTGGCTGCAGCAGATCGGCCGCGCCGAGTATGTCGGCATCACCGACCAGGAGGCGCTCGATGCCTTCCACTTCCTGTGCCGTACCGAGGGCATCATCCCGGCCCTCGAATCCAGCCATGCCGTGGCCCATGCGCTCAAATTGGCCAAGACCATGCGCCCGGACCAGTCGATCCTGGTCAACCTCTCGGGCCGTGGCGACAAGGACATAGGCACCGTGGCCGACCTGAGCGGTGCCGATTTCTACTGCCGCCCCAGTTGCCATGGGCAGTCCGTCAAGGGGGCCAGCCAATGAGCCGTATCGAAGCCACCTTCCGTGCGCTCGAGGACCAGGGCCGCAAGGCGCTGATTCCCTACGTCACCGCCGGTTTCCCGTTTGCTGACATCACGCCGGCGCTGATGCACGGCATGGTCGAGGCCGGCGCCGACATCATCGAGTTGGGCGTGCCGTTCTCCGACCCGATGGCCGATGGCCCGGTGATCCAGAGGGCCGGGGAAAAAGCCCTGGGACTGGGCATTGGCATGTCGCAGGTGTTCCACCAGGTGCGGGAATTTCGCAAGCGCAACGGCACCACCCCGGTGGTGCTGATGGGCTACGCCAACCCGGTGGAGCGCTACGAGCAGATCCATGGCCAGGGGGCGCAGCAGGGAGCGCAGGGGGCGCAGGAAGCATTCGTGCGCGACGCCGCCGCCGCGGGCGTCGATGGCGTGCTGGTCGTCGACTACCCGCCCGAAGAATGCACCGCCTTTGCCGCCAGCCTGCGCGCACGGGGCATGGACCTGATCTTCCTGCTGGCGCCCACCAGCACCGCCGAGCGCATGGCGCAGGTGGCGCAGGTGGCCAGCGGCTATGTGTACTACGTCTCGCTCAAGGGCGTGACCGGTTCGGGCGCGCTGGACCGCAGCGCCGTCGAACAGATGCTGCCCCGCATCCGCCAGCATGTGCGCATCCCCGTGGGCGTGGGTTTTGGCATCCGCGACGCGGCCACGGCCCAGGCGATTGGCAAGGTGGCCGATGCCGTGATCATCGGCAGCCGCATCATCGAGCTGATCGAAGACCAGGAGCATGCCAAGGTCGTCCCGGTCACGATCGACTTTCTGCGCGGCATCCGCAAGGCGCTGGACGCATAATGCGGCCCGGCGCCGCATCGCGCGCTGGAGCAACCGACGGGAGAACCGCATTGTCCTGGCTAGAAAAACTTCTGCCCGCGAAAATCCAGCAAACCGACCCCACCGGGCGCCGCCAGGTGCCCGAGGGTCTGTGGGTCAAATGCCCGAGCTGCGAAACGGTGCTCTACAAGGCCGACCTGGAGCACAACCAGAATGTCTGCCCGCAGTGCAGCCACCACCACCGCATCGGCGCGCGCACGCGCCTGGATGCCTTCCTCGATGCCGAAGGCCGCTACGAAATCGGCCAGGAGGTGCTGCCCGTCGATGCCCTGAAGTTCAAGGACAGCCGCAAGTACCCGGAGCGGCTCAAGGAAGCGCTGGAAAACACCGGCGAGACCGATGCGCTGATCGTCATCGGCGGCGCCGTCAAGAGCATCAACCTGGTGGCCGCCTGCTTTGAGTTCGACTTCATGGGCGGCTCCATGGGCTCGGTGGTCGGTGAGCGCTTTGTGCGCGGCGTGGAAACCGCCATCGAGCAAAAGCTGCCCTTTCTGTGCTTTACCGCCACCGGCGGCGCCCGCATGCAAGAAGGTCTGTTGTCGCTGATGCAGATGGCCAAGACCAATGCGGCGCTGACGCGCCTGGCGAAAAAGGGCCTGCCGTTCATCAGCGTGCTGACCGACCCGACCATGGGCGGCGTCAGTGCCGGTTTTGCTTTCGTCGGCGACATCGTGATCGCCGAGCCCAAAGCCCTGATCGGCTTTGCCGGCCCGCGCGTGATCGAATCGACCGTGCGCGTCACGCTGCCGGAGGGCTTTCAGCGCGCCGAATTCCTGCAAGCCAAGGGCGCCATCGACTTCATCTGCGACCGCCGCGAACTGCGCAGCACGGTGGCCAGCAGCCTGGCCATCTTGCAGCGGCTACCGGCCGATGCCGTCGGGTGAGCGGCCTCGCCAGGGCCTCGTTACCATCCTTTCAATAGCTTCCGGCAAAAGCAGGCCATGCGCCACTGCGGTGTTTGTTGCGGTATTTGATGCATGGCCAGGGCATCAGCGCAGCACGCTGGCCTGCAAATGCCCGAGAACGATCATCAGCACCTGCAGCAGCACCAAGGCCAGCAGCGGCGTGAAATCGATGCCGTGGACCAGCGGCATCACCCGGCGCAACGGGCGCAGCAACGGCGCGCTCAGCCGGGCCAGCATGTCGGCCAACACAGACCGGCCCTGCACCCATGACAGGACGGCATGGACGATCAGCAGGCCGGTCAGTCCCGAGACCACCACCCGCATCAGGCCGAGCAACGCCAGCCATGGCAGCCAGGTCCATGCAGAGTCCGCCCACATCAGCGCCAGCAGGAAATACTGCACCAGTTGCAGCAGCAGCGCGGCGACCAGGCTGGCGCCATCCCAGCGGCCCACCGGCACCAGCACCCGGCGCAGCGGGATGACCAGCCAGTCGGTCAGCGCAAACACCAAACCACCGACAGGATTGGCAAACCCGACCCGTTGCCACTGCATGTATAGCCGCAAAAGACAGGCCCCGGCGAACAGGCCACCAAGAACGTCGAGCAGGAAAGAGGCGATCTGATAGAGCATGGGGGCCACAAAAGTCAGCGGTTGAGCGGAATGCGTCGTGTAAATGCCGCTGGGCACCATGTGGATGGCGCGCAGCGTCATGGGATGATAGGGCCTGGCGCTACCGTCCATGACACAAGCCCTTACCCTGTCATCGCTGCCCCTTTTCCCGTTGGGCTCGGTGCTGTTTCCCGGCGGTATGCTGGCCCTGCGCGTGTTCGAGCCGCGCTACCTCGACATGGTGCGCAAATGCCGGCAGGCCGGCGCGCCGTTTGGCGTGGTGGCGCTCACCCGGGGCCAGGAAGTGCGCCAGGCCGGCGCTCCGGCAGAGCAGTTCAATGACATCGGCGTCTTGGCGCTGATCGAACGGCTGGAGCACCCGCAGCCCGGGCTGATCACGCTGCTGTGCCGCGGCAGCCAACGGTTTCGCATCACCCGGCGCCAGCACCTGCCCCAGGGCTTGTGGCTGGCGGACATTGGCCTGATCGACCCGGACCTGGCGGTGCCGATTCCCCCGGACCTGCGCAAGACCGCCACCGCCTTGGCCCAGTTGCTGCGCACATTGGAGCAACGCGGCCTGCACAGCGCCACCAGGCCCACGGCGGAGCAACTGGACGACTGCGGCTGGGTGGCCAACCGCTGGTGCGAGCTGCTGCCGGTGCCGCTGGCGCTCAGGCAACGGCTGATGGAACTGGACAATCCGCTGGTGCGGCTGGAACTGGTCGGGGATGTGCTGGAGCGCACGGGGATTGCCAATTGAGGCAGCCTGCGGACTGCGGTTTTGCGGCTGAACCCTCACCCCTGACCCATGCCGGTGGATGGCTGCGGGCGCGCGTCAGCGCCAACTGTCTGCGGGCATGATCCGCTTCATGAACTGATCGAACATCGGCACCGTGAAGGCGGTGTCGCCGTGGTTCGGGCTCCAGATCATTCCCTTGCCGATGAGCGTGTTTCGGGTCGGGGCCAGGGACGAGACTCGTTCGGCCATGCACTGCGCTATATCACCCGACCGATGGGGGCCTTCACCGAGCTCAGCCATCGCACGCAGGTACTTTTTTTCCTTGGGCGTGCAGCGGTCGAATCGAACCCGGAAGAACCCTTCGTCCATGGCGGCGATCGCCGTGGTCCCGGCCCTGTGGACATCCTGGACAACGATCGGCGAGCCATTGGCCGCCATCCAGGTGTGGCTTGCCCAGGCTTGAAGGAAGTAGGCGTAGCCACGGGTCACGTCCAGAATCTGCCCGAGCGCCTCTGGCGTGATCTCCACCCCCTCGGCATGCAACGGCTTTTCGATGGCCCGGGCCGCCGCTGCCGGCGCGAGTGCGCCGATCTCGGGAAAGTCGAACAGTCGTTCCGCATACGACTTGGCATTGCCCATGCGGCCACGCAGTTGCGGCAGGCCGGCACCGACCAATACGACCGGAAGTTGCCGTTGCTCGATGCGGTGCATCGCCGTGATGAGGGCGGCCTTTTGCCATGGCTACCCATCCCAGCGCCCCGGACCAGACCCGCGCGCCGCAGTCCGCACCCCGTGATCGTTCGCCGATCGAGCCCCGGTGAATGGCCAGTTCGGCGCCTTCCCCCCAGGCCGCGCCGGCCCTGGCGCTGCGGGTGGCCGGCACTGCGGTTTTCAGGCTCAGCGCACCAGATACTCCGGCACCAGCGTCCGGAGCCAGGCCCGTATCGCCTCCTCTGGTTCAGCATCGGCATCCCCGATCCATTGCAACACCGACGCCACATCCGGCAGCCCCTGCCGGGAGGTCTTGGCGATTCTCAGTTTGGGATGCGGCGTGGCCACGCTGGATTCGTCGTTGGCCAGCAATTCCTCGAACAATTTTTCACCGGGCCTCAGGCCGGTGTAGCTGATCGGAATCTCCAGTTCGGTCTTGCCGGACAGACGAATCATCATGCGGGCCAGTTCGATGATCTTCACCGGCTCGCCCATGTCCATCACGAAGATCTGGCCCGAGCGGCCCATCAACCCGGCTTGCAGCACCAACTGCGCCGCTTCCGCAATGGTCATGAAGTAGCGCACGATGTCCGGATGCGTCACGGTGACCGGGCCACCGGTGGCAATCTGCCTGGTGAACAGCGGCACCACCGAGCCGCTCGAACCCAGCACATTGCCAAAGCGCACCGAGACGTAATGGGTGCCGGCGAACGCCTGCGCGGCACTTTGCACCATCAACTCGGCCAGCCGCTTGCTGGCGCCCATCACGTTGGTCGGGTTGACGGCCTTGTCGGTGGAGATCATCACGAAACGCCCGGCCCCGCAAACACCGGCCGCGCGCGCCGCATGCCAGGAGCCGGCCACGTTGGTGCGCAGGGCCTCGATCGCGTTGAGCTCCTCCATCAACGGCACATGCTTGTACGCAGCGGCGTGAAAGACCACGGCCGGGCGGTGCTTGTCCGCGATGGCCAGCAGGCGCGCCGGCTCGCGCACATTCGCGGTGTAGTAGCAGCCTTGCATCTGCGGGTGGGCTTCGCGCAGTTCCTGCTCCAACTGGTAGACGGCAAATTCGCAAATGTCGACGCACACCAGCCGCCGGACACCGAAACGCGCGATCTGGCGGCACAACTGCGCGCCGATCGAGCCCCCCGCGCCTGTCACCAGCACGGTTTGCCCCGACAGCAGGCCCGACAGGCTGGCCACATCCAACTGCACCGACTCGCGGCCGAGCAGATCCTCCAATTCCAGCCTGCGCGGCCCCGCGCCGTCGCTCTTGAGCCATTCGTCCGGCCGTGGCAAGGTCAGCAGCGCCACGCCGGTATCTGCGGCTTGCAGCAGCATCTCGCGCCGGCCCGATGCGCCCGGCGGGCTGGCCACCAGCAAGGCCCGCACGGCCAGCGTCTGCGCCACGCGCGCGGTCTCGGCCGGCGTGCCCCAGACCCGCACGCTCTGCAGCGAGCGGCCCACCTCGTCGGGTTGCGGCGACAAAATGCCCACCGGCTGCCATTGCGAGGACCCCTTGAGCGCCCGCAGCGCGTCCGAAGCCTGCGGCAAAGTGCCCAGGATCAGCACCGGCTTGCCCTGCCGGGCCACCAGGCGCCGCTCGGCGAACGTGCGCCAGCCCGCCCGGGCAGCGCCCATCAGCACCAAGGCCAGCAGCGGCTGCAACAGCAGGGTCGAGCGCGGGAAAGCGTGCAGCCTGAGCATCAGCACCCCCGCCGCAGTCAGCGTGCCGCTCAGGACGATGCCGATGGCCAGTTGGCGTAGCTCGGGCAGGCCGATATAGCTCCAGACCTGGCGGTCGATCCGGGCGAACGCGAAGCCGACCCCGTAGGCCAGCACACACCATGGGCTGCTCGCCAGGGCCAGTTGGACGAATTCCTCCGGAATGTCCAGGTTGAAACGCAGCCAGAAGGCCAGCCACCAGGCCAGCAGCGCCAGCGCCAGGTCGGCGACAAAGAGCACCAAGGGGGAGCGCAAGAAGTGCATACGCCGTCACAGAGCCAGGAAAGAGCGCAACACGCCAAGGCCGTGCTCGGCGCTGCGCTCCGGATGAAACTGGCAGCCCCAGATGTTGTCCCGACCGACTGCGGCACAGATGCGCACACCGTCATAGAAAGTATCGGCTAGGCGGTGCGCCTCGTCGGCAGGAACCGGGGCGAAGGAATGCACGAAGTACATGCTCTGCCCTTCGGGCATTTGCGCCAGCGGCGAATGCGCCCAGGTCGCCCGGGCGGGCGGGCGGACAAGGGCGCTCCAACCGATATGCGGAATGCGGTGCCTGCCGCCGGACGGCGTGGCCTCGGGAACCGGCTGCACCCGGCCGGCAAGCAAACCCAGCCCGGGGTGCTCGCCAAACTCCTGGCCGGCATCGAACAGCATCTGCGCCCCGACGCAAATGTCTAGTGTCGCGTCACTGATCATCTGTCGGTCCGCGCTGGCCATCGGAGCGCATCGCGGCGTTGCATCGCTTGCCAATACGCTCGGTATTGGCTGCGCGATGCGCCTTGCGCTGCGCTCCGATGGCTGCGCGCAGCCTACGACATCTGATCCGTGACGCGACACTAGCAGCGGCCGGCCGGTGGCGGCGAAGCGGCGCATCAGGTCGTCCAGGCCGCGCTGGCGCATCTCCACCATGCCGCCGATGAAGGCGCCGACGCCCGGGAGCACCAGACGCTCGGGCATGGCGTGCAGCCCGGCGGCGTCTTGCACCACCCGGACGCTGGCACCGCAGTGCTGCAAGGCGCGGACTACGTTGAGCAGGTTGCCGATTCCGTAATCGATGACGGTGACCGACCGCGCACCCACGGGAGCACTTGCAGGGGCGCTTGCAGGGGCGTTCGCTGGAGTACCTTCGCCTTCGGCTACGGTGTGAGCGCCTTCGGGCGGCCGGGCAGCGCTCACGGGCGAACCTCCAAACCGGCTGCGCGCGCATGGGCCTTCAACTCGGCAATGGTGGCGCGCTGCCAATGCAGCGCATCAGCGATGGCCAAACCCGAAGCACCGGCCTCGGCCGCCTGTTGCAGGTCCGAGGGCCGGCCATAACCGCCGCTGGCAATGATGGGCACCGTGACACAGCCGGCCACAGTGCGCACCAGGTCGACGTCGAAACCTTTGCGCGTGCCTTCCTGGTCGACGGAGGTCAGCATGATCTCGCCCGCCCCCAGGGCCACGGCCTGCCGGACCCACGCGACGACATCCAGCCCGGTATGCTCGCGGCCGTTGTCGACGAAAGCCTCCCAGCCGCCGCCGGATTTGCGCTTGGCTTCGACGGACAGCACCATGCACTGGGAGCCGAAGCGCTCGGAGACTTCGGCAATCAGCCCGGGCCGGGCCACGGCTGCGGTGTTGATGGCCACCTTGTCGGCGCCGGAGCAAAGCATGGTGCGCACGTCGTGCAGTGACCGGATGCCTCCGCCCACCGTGATCGGCACATATATCTGATCGGCCGCGCGTTCGATGATCCCGGCCAGGTTGTTGCGCTGATACAGGCTGGCCACGATGTCCATGAAGACCAACTCGTCGGCGCCTTGGCTGTAATAGCCTAGTGTCGCGTCACCGATCAGATGTCGTAGGCTGCGCGCAGCCATCGGAGCGCAGCGCAAGGCGCATCGCGCAGCCAATACCGAGCGTATTGGCAAGCGATGCAACGCCGCGATGCGCTTCGATGGCCAGCGCAGACCGACAGATGATCGGTGACGCGACACTAGGGCGAACACATGAGGATCGCCGACGACCCGCAGGCCTTCGAGATGGATACCCTTGATGAGATGCGGGCCCTTGATGTCGAGCCGGGGAATGATTCGAATGCCAGCCACAACGGTTTTCGGGTCAGACGCGGGGTGCGGGCTTGTATAGTACCCGCACACTCCGAAGCAAATCCTCGACTGATGCCAGCACTGCAGAACATCCTGATCACCGGCGCCGAGGGGTTCATCGGCTCCCACCTCGTCGAAGCCTTGGTGGCACAAGGGCGCCGGGTCCGCGCCATGGCCTTGTACAACTCGTTCGGACACTACGGTTGGCTCGACACGCTGGCGCCGGCCACGCGCGCCAGGATCGATCTGGTCATGGGCGATGTGCGCGACGCAGCGTCGGTGCGCCAGGCGATGCAGGGTTGCGACGCGGTGATGCATTTGGCCGCCCTGGTCGCGATCCCGTACTCGTACACAGCGCCCTCGTCTTATGTGGACACCAATGTCACCGGAACCTTGCATGTGTTGCAGGCGGCGCGCGACCTGGAGCTGCGCAAAGTGGTGCATACCTCGACCTCCGAGGTCTACGGCAGCGCGCAGATCATCCCCATCCCGGAAACCCATCCACTGCTGGCCCAGTCGCCCTACGCGGCCAGCAAGATCGGCGCCGACCAGATGGCCTACAGCTACTACTGCGCCTTTGGCACACCGGTGGCGACTGCGCGGCCGTTCAACACCTATGGCCCGCGCCAGAGCCTGCGGGCGGTGCTGCCCTGCATCATGCTGCAAGCCCTGAGCGCCGCGCCGCGCCTGCGCTTGGGGGCCTTGGCGCCGACACGCGACTTCAATTTCGTCACCGACACCGTCGCCGGCCTGATCGCGATCCTGGACAGTGACAAGGCCGTGGGCGAGACCATCCATCTGGGCAGCGGGCACGAGATATCCATTGGCGACGCGGTCCGGCTGGTCGCCGAAATCACCGGCAAGCCATTGGAGATCGAAGCCGAGCCGGCGCGCCTGCGCCCCGCCGCGAGCGAGGTCGGGCGACTGGTCTGCGACCCGGCCAAAGCCTGCGCGCTGCTGGGCTGGCAAAGCAGCCTGGCCGGCCGGGAGGGCCTCAAGGAGGGCCTGACGCGCAGCCTGGAATGGTTCGCCAACCCCGACAACCGCAGCCACTACCATGACGCGCAACGCTACGTCGTCTGAGATCATCGCCGCCATCTCGGCAGTCGTCGGCGACGCGCCACGCCCGATTGCGCTGCACGAGCCGCTGTTCGCCGGCAATGAGAACGCCTATGTCAAATCCTGCATCGACACGGGCTGGGTGTCCTCGGTCGGCGCCTTCGTCAACCGCTTCGAGAGCGACCTGGCCGCGTTCTGCGGCGCCCGGCGCGCGCTGGTCATGGTCAATGGCACCTGCGCGCTGCACGCGGCCTTGATGCTCTCGGGCGTGCAGGCCGGCGACGAGGTGCTGATCCCCGCACTGACCTTCGTGGCCACCGCCAATGCGGTGGTGCACGCCGGCGCCGTGCCGCACTTCGTCGATGTCGAGGAAAGCTCGCTGGGCGTGGACCCGGTGGCACTGCGCGCCCATCTGCAGCGCATCGCCAGACAGCAAAGCGGCCAGACGCTGAACCGGCTGACGGGGCGACCGATCCGTGCCCTGATGCCGGTGCATGTCTTCGGCCATCCGTGCCAACTCGGGGAACTGGCCGCCATCGCCCGGGAATGGGGCCTGCAACTGATCGAAGACGCCACCGAGGCGCTGGGCGCGACCCTGGACGGCCGGCCTGTCGGCGACGGCCGGCACACCGCCGTCTTCAGCTTCAATGGCAACAAAATCATCACCACCGGCGGCGGCGGCGCAGTCACGACCAACGATGAGGAGGGGTACCAGCGCCTGAAGCACCTGACGACGGCGGCCAAGCAGCCACATGCCTGGGCCTTCTTGCACGACCAGGTCGGCTACAACTACCGCATGCCCAATCTGAACGCGGCGCTCGGCTGCGCGCAACTGGAACAGGCCCCGCGCTTCCTGGCGGCCAAGCGGGCCCTGGCCGCAGCCTACGCGCGGGCCTTCGCCGGCCTGGGCGGGCTGCGCATCCTGCCATCCCCGCCCGGGACCGAGAGCAACTACTGGCTGGTGACGCTGCTGGCCGAAAGCGCCGACCAAGCCTGGCTCGATGCCACGCTGCACGCCTTGCACGACGCCGGCCTGCACTGCCGGCCGGTCTGGCAACCACTGCACCTGCTGCCCATGTACCGCCAGCATCCGCGCAGCCCGCTGACCCGCGCCGAATCGCTGGCGCAGCGCATCATCAGCCTGCCCTCGGGCGTGCGCCTGGGCCTGCCGCTGCTGCCTGCCTAGGGTGCGACCCGGCCATGCTGCTCGACGCCACACAGAACATGCTGCCGGAGCAGGCGCCGGTCTTGCAAGCCATACGGGTCATCGACCAGGCGCAGGCCAAGATCGCGCTGGTGGTCGACGCCAAGGGCCGGCTCACCGGCTCCGTGGTCGACGGCGACGTGCGCCGTGGCCTGCTGCACGGGCACAGCCTGCAAACCCCGGTCAGCGACATCATGCACCGACAGCCGTATACGCTGCCGGTCGGCTCGACCCGCCAGAAGATATTGCAAGCCATGCAGGTGCTGGAGATCAAGCAGGTGCCGCTGCTCAGCCCCGAAGGCATGGTGACCGGCATTGCCGTGCACGACCTGCTGCTCGGCCTGCAACATGGCCAGCGGCCCAACCATGTGGTGGTCATGGCCGGGGGCAAGGGCCAGCGGCTGCTGCCCATCACGCAGGACCTGCCCAAACCGATGGTGCCGGTGGGCGGCAAACCGATCCTCGAATGGATACTGCTGCGGCTTCGGCACTACGGCTTCCGGGAATTCAGCTTCGCAATCAATTACCTGGGCCACATGATCGAGGACTACTTTGGCGACGGCAGCGCCTTCGACTGCCGCATCCGCTATATCCGCGAAAAGGAATTCCTGGGCACGGCCGGCGCCCTGTCCTTGCTGCCGCCGGGCGACGCACACCCGCTGGTGGTCACCAATGGCGACATCCTGTCGGGCATCGATTTCGGCCATCTGGTGGACTTTCATGCCGCCGGCGGGCGCAGCGCCACGGTATGCGCCCGCGCTCACCGCGTCGAAGTACCGTATGGCGTGCTCCAGATGAGCGACGGCTGCCTGCAGGGCATCGTCGAGAAACCCGTCCACGACCACCTCATCAGCGCCGGCATCTACGTGCTGTCACCCCAGGTGCTGCCCCGCATCCCGCAGGGCCAGGCGCTGGACATGCCGGAACTGCTGCTGTCGCTGATCGACGAGCACCATAAAATCGGCGTCTTCGTGCTGGAGGATGAATGGGTCGATGTGGGTCGCCACGATGACCTCGAGCGTGTCAGGCGCAGTTTCACGGACCAGGGCTGAACCGGCCCGGGGTATTGAAACCGCAGTCGCAAAACAAGCACCACCATGCCGACAGTACCGCCATCCTGCATGTGGGAGCTCGCATGCAGCGCCGTGGTAACGCAATGCCAGCCACAGCGCAGACCACCCGCCGCCGGGGAAATCGCTTTCCAACACTTTTGGGAGAAAGCATGGATCTCATATCCACTGCGCCGAATTACACCGGGCACTGGGACGAGAAGTTCCGCAGCCGCAGTTGGGGCCGCTACCCGCCGGAAGACTTGGTGCGCTTCATGGGGCGTCGTTTCCGCGCGGCGGACAAGGGCGCGGTAAAGGTGCTGGAAGTCGGCTGCGGGCCGGGCGCCAACCTCTGGTTCATGCACCGCGAAGGTTTTGCGGTGCATGGCATCGACATCTCGCCCACCGCCATCGCCATCGCGAACGCCCGGCTGGCCAATGAAAACGCCGGCATCCCCAGCCCTGCCGCCGACCTGCGGGTGGGCCATTTCGCTCGACTGCCCTGGCCCGATGGCCATTTCGACTTGGTCGTGGACATCTTTGCGCTGTATGCCAACACCACGGACGTGATCGGCCAGACGCTGGTGGAAATTGCGCGTGTGCTCAAACCGGGCGCCCTGTTCTACAGCAAGCTGTGGGGCACGCACTGCACAGGCTACGGCCTGGGCCGGCAGATCGAGCCCGGAACCTTTGACGAGATCCCCGAAGGGCCGTGCCGTGGCATGGGTGTCGCCCATTTCTTCACCCGCGCGGAGATCGACACGTTGTTCGGCGGCTGCTTTCAGGCCACGGCCATCGATCGGGTCATCCGCAGCGATGTCGGCGCGCACCAGCAGATCGAGGAATTCCACTGCCAGTTCACCCGGGCCCGGCGCTGACATGCCTCGCGTCTGCTTCGTCACCCTCAGCCGCTCCGACTACGCCAGCCTGCGCCCGGTGGCGCTGGCCGCGCTGGCCGATCCGGCCATAGACCTGCGCCTGATCGCCGGGGGCAGCCACGCCCTGGCGCGTTACGGCAATACGCTCGAGCAGATCCGCCAGGATGGTTTGCCGCTGCACGCCGTGGCCCGCTTTCTGCGCGCCACCGACGACAGCCCGTCCGAACTGGCCGCCGCCTATGCGCGCGCGGTGACGCAGTTCGCGCGCATCCTCGGCCGGCAGCAACCCGACTATGTGTTCGTCATCGGCGACCGCTGGGAGATGCTGGCGGTCGTATCGGCGGCCTCGATGCTGCAGATTCCGATCGTCCACCATTCCGGCGGCGACATCACGCAAGGCTCGGCCGACAACCAGACGCGCTATGCGCTCAGCGCCCTGTCGCACCTGCACCTGGTGGCGTTGCCCGAGCACCGCGAGCGCCTGCTGCGCATGGGCGAGCAGGACTGGCGCGTCATCACCACCGGCGAGCCGGCCCTGACGGCCCTGGCCGATCATGCCCGGCTGCGGCCCGGCATCCATGGCCGGCTCGGCCTGACGCCGGGCGAGCCGTTCGTGCTGGCCACCTTCCACCCGACCTCGTTCGATGCGGCACCCCCTGAACGCCAGGTCGAAGTCTTCCTGCAGGCGCTCGATGGCATCCGCAGCGCAATCGTCCTCACGGCGCCCAATCCGGACCCGGCCAGCGCGCTGTTCCTGGCCCGCTACCGCGCTTATGCGGACGCCCACCCGAGGGTCCGGCTGCACCACAGCCTGGGCACACAGCACTATTACGCGGCCATGGCGCAGGCGCAGTACATGATCGGCAACTCGTCCAGCGGCATCTGGGAGAGCGCGAGCCTGCGCCTGCCGGTGGTCGACATCGGCCCACGGCAGCAGGGCCGGGTCCACGGCGACAACGTGCTGCACTGCGCGCTGGAGCCGCAGGCCATCGCGGCGGCGATCGCCCGGGCCACGGACCCGGCTTTGCGCGCCAGCCTGGACGGCAAAAACCCCTACGTGCGCCCCGACACCCTGGCGCTGATCGTGGACAGCCTCAAACACCCCTGGGACCGGGCGCGGCTATTGGCCAAGCGCTTCGTCGACCCGCTGGCGCCACACTGAGCGAGCGATGCAACGCCTGATTCCCGCAAGCGAGCGCGACGACTGGCGCGCGGCGCTGGCCCCGCTCGGCGCCCTGGACCCGAGCTACCTGCCGGAATACCACCTGGCGTATGCGCTGCGCGTTGCGCATTCGCGCCCCTTGCTCTGGCATTTCTCATCGGACGGCCAGCATTTCCTTTATCCGTTCCTGCTGACGCCGGTGCTGCTGGGCACCGTGGCCACCCCGTATTTCGACATCACCAGCGTCTACGGCTATACCGGGCCGATCGCGACGACGGCCGACAGCCGGTTCCTCGCAGCCGCATGGGCGGCCTTCGACGGATACGCGGCGCAGCAGCGCATCATTGCCGAGTTCGTGCGCTTCAGTCCGTTCAACCGCAACCAAGGCTTTGCGCACCCGCAGGCCAGCGTGCTGGCCAACCGCACGCTGGCGGCATCGCAGTTGCCGGCCTCGGACCCGCCGGCTTCGCACCAGGCGCTACTGCAATCGCTGGGCGCGAAAACCCGCAACATGCTGCGCAAGGCCGAACGGGCGGGGCTGGTCGCGCGCGAGTTGCCCCTGCCGCAATACCTGCCGCAGTTTCGGGCCTTGTACGACGCCACCATGGAGCGCCACCAGGCGCCGCCATTCTTCCGCTACGACGATGCGTATTGGCAGCAACTGCTGGCGCTGGGAGCGCAGGGCTTGCGCCTGTTCGGCACGTTTGGTCGCTGCACTGGCGGCCGCATGACCGCAGCGGCCATGGCCATCGTTCATGGCGCCTCGGGCCTGTACCACCTGGGCGCGAGTGGGGATGAAGGCGCCGGGCCAGGCGCTGGCAACCTCAGCCTTTTCGCCATGTCCTGCGCGCTCATGGACAGCGGGGTCGGGTTTCTCAACCTGACGGGCGGGCGGACTGCCGCCCCGGACGATCCGCTGCTGCTATTCAAACGCAGCAATGCCAACGGCACGGCCGTCTTTCATATCGGTCAAAGAATCGTCGACCCCCCGGCATACAATGCCGTGGCGCGGCAATGGCAGCAGTTGCGGGGGGCGCCCCCGGAAGCCGGAAAAGTCGTTTTCTGGCGCTTTTGAGGGAATGCATGGACTTCATATCGAAGCAATTCGGCTTTCAGCCGGGCGAGCGCTGCATCGTCATCGGCGAGATCGGCGTCAACCACAATCGACAGCAAGACATGCTGTTTCGCCTGATCGACGAAGGCATCGCCGCCGGGCTCGACGTGATCAAGCTGCAACGCTTCAAAGCCGAGCAAGAGATCGCCATGCAGGCGCCTGCCGCCGACTACCAGAAAAGGGCCGGCGCAGGCGAGAGCCAGTTGCAGATGGCGCGCCAGTTGGAATTGCCCGACGCCTGGCTGACCCAGGCATTCGACTACTGCCGGCAACGCGGCGTCGGCTTTCTGTGCACGGCTTTCGACCACGGCAGCGTGGACTTCCTGGCCGATCGACTGGGCTGCAAGACGGTCAAGATACCCTCCCCGGAAGTGAGCAACAAGCCGCTGCTGCAACACATGGCCCGCAGGTTCGACGGCCTGCTGCTGTCCACCGGCGCCAGCTACCTGGGCGAAGTGGCCAACGCCATCGACTGGCTGGCCGCCGAGGCCGGCCCGCGCGAACTGGCGCTGATGCATTGCCTGTCCGAATACCCCGCCCCGGTGGAGCAGGCCAACCTGCGCGCCATGGCCAGCATGCGCGCGGCGTTCAAGGTGCCGGTCGGTTATTCCGACCACACGCCCGGCCAGGTGGCGGCGGTGGTGGCCGTGGGTCTGGGCGCTGCCATGATCGAGAAGCACTACACGCTCGACAAAAACCTGCCAGGCCCGGACCACCAGGCATCGCTGGACATCCCCGAGCTCAGGGCCTTCGTGACCGCCGTGCGCCAGGCCAGCGCCAGCCTGGGCGATGGCATCAAGCGCCCGGCGCCGGCGGAAATCGATAACCGCCCGCTGATCCGCAAAAGCGTGGTCTGCGCCGTGCCGGCCATCGAGGCCGGCACGGCGGTCACCGCAGCCATGCTGGGCGTCAAGCGCCCCTGGACGCGCGGCGCCGTCGAACCCTTCGAGATCGAGAAAATCCTGGGCCTGTCCCTGCGCCATGACAAGCAATACGATGAAGCCATCCTCTGGTCCGATTTCCGCTGACCCGGGCCGCCCGATCAGCCCGATCAGCCCGAGGATCCTGTGCATCAGCCTGGGCAGCATCGGCCGGCGCCATCTGCGCAACACCCGCGCGCTGCTGCCCCAGGCCCGCATCGCCGTCTGGCGCCAGCGTGCGGGCACTGGGGTTGCCCTGCCCGAAGGCGCCGACGACGTCGTCACCAGCCTGCAGCAGGCGCTGGCGTTCATGCCGGATGCCGTCCTGGTGTCATCACCGGCCAGCGAGCATGTGGCCAACGCCCGGCCGTTCGTGCAGCGCAACCTGCCGGTATTTCTGGAAAAGCCCCTGGCGGCACGCGGTGCTGACCTGGGCGACTTCCCGGCACTGTGCCGCGCCTCGTCCGGTTTCACCATGGTGGGCTACGTGCTGCGCTTCCTGCCGGCCCTGCACGCGATCCGGCAAGCGCTGCGCGACGGCCTGCTCGGCCAAGTGCACACGGCGCGCGTCGAGGTCGGCCAGTACCTGCCCGACTGGCGCCCTGGCAGCGACTACCGCCAAGGCGTGAGCAGCCAGCAGCGACTCGGTGGTGGCGCGCTGCTCGAGCTCAGCCATGAGATCGACTACGCCACCTGGCTGTTCGGCTGGCCGCAATCGCTGCAATGCAGCCGCGCCCGGCTGAGTTCGCTGGAAATCGATGTCGAAGACTCGGCCCATGTGCTGCTGGAGTACACCGACAAGCGCATCAGCCTGCAACTGGACTTCCTGCAGCGCGTGGTCCATATGGCCGTGCAAATCGTCGGCAGCAAAGGCACGCTGGTGGCCGATCTGGTCCGGCAAGAGTTGCGCTTGACCGACCCCGCCAGCCCGCAGGGCCGCAGCCTGGCAGCGCCGGCACTGCCCGACGGCAACGACATCTACCTGCGCCAGTTCGATTTTTTCTTCGCCAAAGCCCTGGCGGGCTACCAGCCGGTGGATCCCCAAACGCCCGGCTTCGATGCTTGGGCCGATGTCGACAGCGCGCACAAGGTGCTTGGGCTGATCGACCTGGCCAAGCAGGCCAGCGACACAGGACTGCGCCAGACCGTCCCATTCGCGCAGGCCCCGGCATGAACGCCACGGCCTTCATCTTCGCGCGCGGTGGCTCCAAGGGCGTGAAGAACAAAAACATCTACCCGGTCGCCGGCAAGCCGTTGATCGCCCACGGCATTGCCAGCGCGCTGGCCAGCCAGTCCGTCGGCCGCGTCGTGGTGTCGACCGACGATGCGCAGATCGCGGCGGTGGCACGGGAGCATGGCGCACAGGTTCTGGAGCGCCCGGCCGCGCTCGCCGACGACACCGCGCCGGAGCTTCTGGCCTGGCGGCACGCCATCGACAGCTTCCCGCAGTTGTTCACCGGCCCTGCGGCCCAGCCCTTCATCTCGTTGCCGGCCACCTCTCCCCTTCGGGCGGCGCAAGATGTGGACGCCGCGATCGGAAAATTCCGCAGCCATCCCTGCGACATACTGTTTGGCATCAGCCCGGCCCGGCGCAACCCGTACCTGAACATGGTGACCATCGACGCGCAGGGTTTCATCGAGATCGCCATCCCCGGCTCGACCGCCGCGCGCCGGCAGGATGTGCCCGAGATGTACGAGGTGACGACCTGTGTGTATGTCGGCGACGCGTCGTACATACAGTCCTGTACCCGCCTGATGCAGGGGCGCGTGGGCCATGTCGTCATCCCGCCCGAGCGCGCGCTGGATATCGACAGCTACTACGACATGCACTTGGCCCAGTGGCTGCTCACCCAGCCCTACCAAGCTTGCGCAAAGGATGCGCGATGAGCCGCAGGGGATCATCTTGGCCATGACCTGCCGCGTTGCCGCCATCACCGGCGGCGCCGGCCACATCGGCCGCGCCATTGCCCACAAGCTCGCCGACCGTGGTGTGCTGATCGCGGTGCTGGACAAGAGCGTGGCCACCGGCCAGGCCCTGATGTCGGAACTGCAAGCCCGGCACCCGGCAGGTCACCGCTTCATCGAAGCCGACCTGATGCAGCCCGAGTCCTTCGCGAGCATCCGCATGCAGATCGGGGCGAGCTTCGGTCGCCTGGACTATCTGGTGAACAACGCCGCCTTCTACGACGATGCCCCCGGCTGGGGCGTGCCCTTCGCGCAGGAGGGCTACGAAGCCTGGCTGAAGGTGCTGCGCGTCAACCTGCTGGCGCCCTTCTTTCTGGTGCAGACGCTGCACCCGCTGCTCGCGCAGTCCGACGATGCCGCCATCGTCAACATCGGCACCATGTACAGCGCGGTCGGTCCCGACTGGAGCCTGTACGAAGGCACGGACATGACCAACCCGGCCGCCTACTCGGCCAGCAAGGGCGGCTTGCTGGCCACCACGCGCTGGCTGGCCACGGCCCTGGCCCCGAAGGTGCGCGTGAACATGGTCTCGCCCGGCGGCATCGAGCGCAACCAAAGCCCGCGTTTTCGCGCGCGCTACAACCAGCGCACACCGCTGGGCCGCATGGGCACGGAAAACGACATTGCCGGCATGGTCTCGCTGCTGCTCTCGCCCGAAGGCGCCTACATCACCGGCCAGCACATGCTGATCGACGGGGGCTGGACGGCGTGGTGACACACAGCGCCCAAGCGGCCCAGATCGAGGCGTATGACGCGATGGCCCCGTTGTACGCCGAGTACAGCGGCAGGTACTGCGCCTACCTGGATGCGGTCGACCAACTGGTGATCGATCGTCTCAAGCCCGGCATCCGCCTGCTGGACCTGGGTTCGGGTGACGGCCGGCGGTTGCACAAGATCGCCGCGCACCATGGACTGACGGATGTCGTGGCCGTCGAGCCCAGCAGTGCCATGGCCGCCCTGTGCCGCAAGACCACCGGCTTTGCCGTGCACCAACTGTTTGGCGACGAGCTCGATCGCCTGCCGCAAACCGGCTTCGATGCCATCACCGTGCTGTGGAACGTGTTCGGCCACATGGCCGATGCCAGCGTCCGGCTCAAGACCCTGGGCCTGCTCAAAGCCAAACTGGCACCGGGCGGCACGATCATGCTGGACGTGAACAATCGCCACAACCGGCGCGCCTACGGGCGCTGGACGGTGTTCAGGCGCTGCCTGATCGACGCCCTGGCGTTCGACGACAAGCGCGGCGATGTGCACTACCAGTGGCAGATCGGCAACCAGTCGTTGCCCTCGTCCGGGCACCTGTTCACGCCGGCGGAGATGGCCGGGTTGTTCCAGCGCGCGGGGCTGGGCGTGGCCGAGCGCCTGTCGGTGAACTACGCCAGCGGCGCGGTTTGCGACTCACCGCTGGATGGCCAATTGTTTTTTCGGCTCCGGCACGGCAGCAGTGGGCGGGCCGGCCTCAGGGGTTGAACAGGTTCCGGGTTGTGGTCTCAGGTGCCGCGTTGCCACGGTACGGACCGGCCGACAAGCCCAAGCACCACCCCTGCAACCCGTTGCGCTGCGCCGCCGCCCGCTCCGAGCACCGTTTGCCCGGACCGTGCAGCGCCCGAAAAACCGGCGTCTGCCGGATCAACCGCCAACAGCGTGGGCAGATCTTCCAGCCGTTCCACGGCCACACCCAGGCCCCAACGGGACAGATCCATCCCGGATATTTGTACGTTTGGCGAAAAGCGCAGGCACACCACGCGCTTGCCCGCAACCGCCGCCTGCACACCGACGGTGGACATTTGTACGACCACATCATCCGCTGCGGCCAGCACCGGCAAAAGCGCCTCCCTGTCGGGGCAGCTCCAATGCACACGGGGGTGCGATTGCGGTGGCATGAAACTGCGCCAATCATTCGGGTGATGGCGCACGATCAGACCCGTCCCGGGATGTTCATCGACCCACCGGAACAATTGCTCCTGCACGATGTCGCTCAGGCCCGTACCTGCCCAGGGCGCCTGCGCGTCGTCAGGCTCGCGCTGACCCGCCCAAAGCAGCACGCGCAAGCCATTCCATCCGTGGACGGTGCGCCATTGGCGGCCGGCCGCCTCGGCGGTATGACCTGCGAATTCGTCAAAAGCCGGGTTGCCTGTGATCACGATGCGGTCTGCGGGAACACCCGCCGCCGCCAGGTTGGCGCGCGTGGTCTCGCACAGTACGGTAATGCGGTCTGCGTATATCTTGCGCTGAAGGTACGGGTCGGCGCGCAGTGCGAACAGGTCCACCATTGACAATGTTGGCACACCGAGCCCGACCGCCGCGTCGATGGCCGCCTGCTCACTACGCGGCGCGTTGGTTGCCACCACCACATCGGGCTTCAGGTGTTCGATCAAGCGCCGAAAGAAATGGATGGGATAAAAGCCCTGGCGCCCTTTTTGCGCGTAGAGCGCCTGCGCCGGGCCGATGCCGTGTTGCTGGACCAGATCCAGGAAATTGACTCCCAGGTACGCTGCCGTTTCTGCGCAGGTGACAGCAGGGTTGCTATTGCCTTCGGCCAGACGGGCGCCCCAGTCGGCCGCGAATGCCGGGTCGGTCAAATGCACGAAGTCTGCAAAACCCGACGCAGTTTCTCCGGCGGCGACGGCACCGGCATGCGCCGTGGTCAGCGCCATCAGTGTCACCTCCACGCCGGGTACTTGCGCGCGCAAGGAACTGAGCACGGGCAGCACCATTGCACTATGGCCAGCGCCGTAGGTCACGAAAAGCGCTTTCAATGGCTGCCCCCTTTGTCAGACGGATCTGTACAAGCCAGTAGCGGGGCTTTCTCAGTGCAAGTCGACATGACGGATGAATTTCGTCGGCGCGATGCCCATCAGGAGTTACACCCGATCATGGGATTCCAAGCCCATGCCGGCGATGGCGTAACCGGCAACACCGGCGCCAGCGCCCAAAACCATTTTCTTGCGCTTGCCCGGCATCAGTTTCGGCAGGCCATGGATGTCCACGAACCGGGCAGCCAGGGAACTGGCCGAATCTGCCATGGCCCTAGTGTCGCGTCACCGATCATCTGTCGGTCTGCGCTGGCCATCGAAGCGCATCGCGGCGTTGCATCGCTTGCCAATACGCTCGGTATTGGCTGCGCGCAGCCTACGACATCTGATCGGTGACGCGACACTAGGGTTCCCGCCCGCTGCTCGCTTCAAGCGCCCTCGGAGAAAAACTCTTGCAGCCACAGTTTGGTCATCAGCAGCGTGCGCAGGGGCTTGGTGTGGTTGTGCATGCCGCTGCGGTGCTCTTGCAACATGTGTTGCAGCCCGCTGGCATCGAAGCGGCCGCCATCGGGTAGCGCCAGGATGTCGCGCGCCCATGGGTAAAGCGGCCCTTTGATCCACTCGCCGATCGGTAGCGTGGGCATGGTCTTGGGCCGGAACACGAAGTCGTGGTCGTAATAGCTCTGCGCCACCCGCTTGAGGAAATGCTTGCCCACCCCTTGGTGGAACTTGGACTGGATCGGCAAACGCGCGAACAATTCGCTGACTCTGTGGTCCAGGAAGGGCGCGCGCCCTTCGATCGACCAGCAGGCGCCCATGCGATCGCTCTTGGGGGAGTCGTTGCCAGGCATCAGCGAGGTCAACTCGTAGGCGGCGACCTGTTCCATCGGCTCCAAGCCGCCAAAGGGTTCGATGATGCCCATGAACCTGTCGAACGCGCCTTCGGTGTGGGGCAGAAAAGACGGGCTCATCACCCGCTGGCGCTCTTGCCGGGTGCTGTAGCTGATGAGGTCGAAGTAGTCGCGCATCGAAAACCGGGCGCGCGTCATCCCGGAGAAAAATTGCGCGTTGTGGCGATAGCCCAGCATGACCTCGTCCGGGCCGTCGCCCGTGAACATGACGACCTTGCCCATCTGGTGCGCCCGGCGCGACAGCAGGTAGAACAGGAAAAACGAAAAGTCGCCATGCGGCTGCTCGGCATGCCGCACGACCGAGCGTGCAATGTCCGCAATATCGGCCGGTCGGATATCCAGTGCGCTCAGGTTGATGTTCAGGTCGGTGGCCACACGCTCGGCGTAAGCGTATTCGGAAAAACCTTGCTCTTCGATGCGCAGACCGATGGCGTCCAACCGGGGCTGCTTCCACTGGGGCAGCAAGTGATGGGCGATGACCGAAGAGTCGACGCCCCCCGAAAGAAACAGCCCCCCATCGACCTCAAAACGCATTTGCAGCTTGACGGCTTCGCCGAGCGCATTTTCCAGATCGGCCTGCGAGGCGTCGACGCGCTCGCCATCGAGCGGCCAGCGCCAGTAGCGCACAGGCTCGGAAAATCGGCCCGATCCGTAACGCATGAAACAGCCCGGCGGCAGATGATGGATGCCTTCGAAGCAGGTCTGCGGCGGTGGGCAGTAGTTGAAGCTGAACACATCGCCCAACGCCGATTCGTTGACTTTGCGCTCGAACTTTGGCAGCGCCAGGATGGCTTTGATCTCGCTGGCAAACGCCAGGCCGCCGCGATACGGCGCATAAAAGCAGGGCTTGATGCCCTGGCGGTCGCGGGCCAGCATGCCGGTCTGCGTGCGCTGGTCCCAGATGAAAAAGGCGAACATGCCGACCAGATCGTCGAGCATCTGTTCGCCCTTTTCGCACCACAGATGCACCAGCACCTCGGTATCGCAGCGCGATTTGAACCGGTAGCCCTTGGCCTGTAGCTGCTCGCGCAACTCGATGAAATTGAAGATCTCGCCGTTGAAGACAACCCAGACCTTGCCGTCGGTGCTCGACATCGGTTGCCTGCCGTTTTCGAGAGCGGCTATCTTCAGCAGGACATTGCCGACAATGGCACCGCCCAGGTCTTCGACAGCTTGTGCATCGACGCCGCGGTATCTGATGCTCCCGACCATCGCCCAGACATCGTCTTTCGTCACCCCCGTCGCGTTGACCACACCGGCTATCCCACACATGGCGATCCCCTCAAGTCTTTCATCGGTTCGTGCAGTCTTGCGGCTCCGGGGCGTTCGCGCGCAGCGCCTTGCCCGTGGGGTCTTCGTAGATCAACCGCAAAACGGGTGCCGGGATTATAGGCCGGCACCGGCCTTCAAGCCCGGCCGCTGGCGGCGCGCAGCAGCCACGGCGGTGGTGGAATGACGGATTTTCCGGGCCGGCCGTGGACCTGGCGCGCCGGCGCGCAACGCCGGGCCATCGCACTGTGGCCGGCGGTGCGATCGCCGGCCAGCACCGGTTCTTCCTGCGCCGTGGGCAACGGGCCATCGGGCGTGGCACGCGAATGCCCATTGCGGCGCCTGCATTTTCCATGGCCACCGGGGGCGCAGCCGGCAGCTACAACAGCATCGGCGGGGGGCTGGTGACGCTCAGAAAGTGGTCGAGCATATGGAAATGGTCTTCAAAGAACGCCTCTTCCAGCCCCGCCAGTTGCGCGATCGGCGTCCATTGCAACGGCCGCGCGTCGCCGTCAGCCGGCACGGCGGGCATGACGACCGGCAAGGGCGCGTCTTCCAGGTCGAAGCAATGCGTGTGCGTGACGCTGCGCCCACGCTGGCTGCGGTCGGGATGGTCGAACACGGCCACGGATTGCAACGCGGCGCGCAGCCGGGCCTCGGGCAATGGGCACCGGGTTTGCTCGCGCAACGCGCGCAGGCACGACTGCCACAGCGTTTCCCGCGGCCCGAGAAAACCACCGGGCAACGCCAGCAGTCCTTTGCCGGGTGCGTGGGCACGGCCGATCAGCAGCACCTGGTCTTGGCAGCGCAGCACGGCGGCGACCGTCACGAACACCGGCGGCCAGGGCGCGGCGGCCCAAGCCTGGCGGTAGTCGCGCAGCATGCGCCATTCCTGTTGCAGCGCGAGGTACGGCGGGGTTTGCGCAAAGCACTCCAGCGCGGCCAGGGTGCTGGCGGGGATCTCATCGGCCAGCGCGGCCAGCGCCGGGCGCACGCTGGCCGGCGTCGCGCCCAGGTAGGCGTCGCGGATGGCGCTGGCGTCGATACGGCCCTGGCGTTGCACGGGCATCAACTCCCAGTCGGGGAAGGCGCTCAGGTAGCTGCTGGTGGCGTCCTTGAAATGGCCGACCAGTCCGATGCGCGCGCCGCCGGCCGTGAACGGCGCCACCGCCCGGTGCACGGCCTGCACCCAGACGGCCTGGTTGTAGTAGTCCCGCACCGGCAGCAGTTGCACGCGCGCTTGGTCGGCATCGGGCAGCACGGCGCGCAGCATGGCCTCGCGCTCCTGCCAGGTGAAGGGGTTTTTCGGCGAGCGGGCCTGCCAGGCCGAGCCCAGCACCACGATGACCTGCCGCGCACTGGCCAGCGCGCGTTGCAGCAACACCCGGTGGCCGTTGTGCACGGGCTGGAAACGCCCGATGTAGATGGCGGTGTCGTGCATGGCGCTCCGGTTCCGGTAGGTGTCTCCAGCCCTCGTGTCGCGTCACCGATCATCTGTCGGTCTGCGCTGGCCATCGAAGCGCATCGCGGCGTTGCATCGCTTGCCAATACGCTCGGTATGGGCTGCGCGATGCGCCTTGCGCTGCGCTCCGATGGCTGCGCGCAGCCTACGACATCTGATCCGTGACGCGACACTAGTCTCTGGCCAGTCCATTGCAGCGGGCCGCTGGCGCATGGTCTGGCGGCGCTGTCAGCCCTCTTTTCTGTGGTGCTCGCCGGGTGACAGTCCGGCTGCCGCGCGCAGCGCAGCCGCTTTGTCCGTCCGCTCCCAGGTGAACTCAGGCTCTTCGCGGCCGAAGTGGCCGTAGGCGGCGGTTTTTTCGTAGATCGGGCGCAGCAGGTCGAGCATCTGGATGATGCCCCGGGGGCGCAGGTCGAAATGCTGCTTGATCAGCGCGGCGATGCGCTCGTCGGCAATCACACCCGTGCCCTCGGTGTACACGGTGATGTTCATCGGCTCGGCCACGCCGATCGCGTAAGCCACCTGGATCTGGCATTGGCGCGCCAGACCGGCGGCCACGACGTTCTTGGCCACATGGCGGGCGGCGTAGGCGGCGGAGCGGTCGACCTTGGTCGGGTCCTTGCCGCTGAACGCGCCGCCGCCATGCGGGCAGGCCCCGCCGTAGGTGTCGACGATGATCTTGCGGCCCGTCAGGCCGCAGTCGCCCTGCGGGCCGCCGGTGACGAAGCGGCCGGTGGGGTTGATCAGGAAGCGCGTGTCGTGCAGCCATTCTTTGGGCAGCACGGGCCGGATGATTTCCTCGATCACCGCGTCTATGAAGCTCTGCTTCATGGTGGTGGCGGTGGCCGATTGGTCCGGGTGGTGCTGGGTCGAGAGCACCACGGTGTCGATGCTGTGGGGCTTGCCGTCCACATAGCGCAGCGTGACCTGGCTCTTGGCGTCAGGGCGCAAAAAGGGCAGGCGCCCGTCCTTGCGCAACTGGGCCTGGCGCTCGACGAGGCGGTGCGCGTAGTAGATCGGCGCGGGCATCAGCTCGGGCGTTTCGTCGCAGGCGTAGCCGAACATCAGGCCCTGGTCGCCGGCGCCGGTGTTCAAATGGTCGTCGCTGGCATGGTCCACGCCCTGGGCGATGTCGTTGCTTTGCTTGTCGTAGGCCACGAGCACGGCGCAGCCCTTGTAGTCGATGCCGTAGTCGGTGTCGTCATAGCCGATGCGCCGGATGGTGTCGCGCGCCACCTGTATGTAGTCCACATGGGCGTTGGTGCTGATCTCGCCGGCCAGCACCACCAGGCCGGTGTTGGTCAATGTCTCGGCGGCAACGCGGCTGCGCGGGTCTTGCCGCAAGAGGGCATCGAGAATCGCGTCCGAGATTTGGTCGGCCACCTTGTCGGGGTGGCCTTCGGAGACCGATTCCGAGGTGAAGAGAAAGTCGTTCGCCATTTGAATAAACTCCTGTGGTGGTTCGGCATTTGGGCGTTGCCCTGACCCCGTAGGAGCTATGGCGAACGCTTTAGCAGAGTTTTTTAACGTCGCCCTGCAAGTTGCTCATTTAACTCAGCGACCCGTGGATTTTAATGCCAGTTGTCTTGCGTTTCTTTTCCGTGCTTCCGCTGTGGTTGCTGCATGCGCTGGGTGCCGCGCTGGGCTGGGTGGCGTTTTGTGCGTCCGCCAGGTACCGGCAGCGCTTTTGCGCTCATGCGGCGCTGGCCGGCTATTCGTTCGGCGCGGTGCGCGCCGCCGTGGCCCATGCCGGCCGCATGGTGGCCGAACTGCCGCGCCTGTGGCTGGGCGCGCCGCTGCCCTGCCGCCTGGAGGGCGGCGCCTGCGTCGAGCAGGCCTACGCGGCCGGGCGCGGCATCGTCTACCTGACGCCGCACCAAGGCTGCTTTGAACTGTCGGCCCAGGCTGCGGCGCGGCGCTGGAGCGCAGCGCATGGGCCGATCACCGTGCTCTACCGGCCGGCGCGCCAAGCCTGGCTGGCCCGGCTGATGGCCACTGCGCGCAACCGGCCCGGCATGTTGGCCGTGCCCACCACGCTGGCCGGCGTGCGGCAGATGCTGCTGGCCCTGCGCCGCGGCGAGGCCGTGGGCCTGCTGCCCGACCAGGTGCCGCCCGCAGGGCAGGGCCATTGGGCGCCATTCTTTGGCCGTGATGCCTACACCATGACCCTGGCCGTGCGCCTGGCCCGGCAGACTGGCGCTGCCATCGTGCTGGCGCGCTGCGAGCGCCTGGCCTGGGGGCGCGGTTTCGTCACCCACTTCGAGCCGCTGGCAGCGCCGCTGGCCAGCCCGTTGGAGGCCGCCGTGTTGCAGATCAACCAGGCCATGGAGCAGTTGATCAGGCAATGCCCCGGGCAGTACCTCTGGGGCTATGCACGCTACAAGCCGCCGCGCGCCGAGGCTGCAAGCCCTGCGGAGCCGGGCGCATGACGGGGCATGTGGGCGGACGCATGAAGGTGCTGCTGCGCTTCGGGGGACGCCTGGTGGTGCCGCTGATGCGGGTGCTGGCGCACCTGCCGCTGCCGGTGCTGCGCGGCCTGGGCTGGCTGATAGGGCGCATCCTGTTCGTGCTGGCCGCGCCGCGCCGGCGCGTGGCATTGCGCAATCTGGCCCTGTGCTACCCGGATGCCTGCGGGCGGCAGCGCCGCCAATGGGCGCGCGAGACCTTTGTGGCGTTCTGCCAGTCCTGGCTCGACCGCAGTTGGCTATGGTTTGCGCCGCGCGAGGTGGTGTTGCGGCGCGTGCGGTTGCAGGGGGCGCTGGAGGAACTCGAGGGCAGCCAGCCGGCCATCATCTTTGCCCCGCATTTCTACGGCATGGACGCCGGCGGCTCGGCGCTGGCGCTGCATACGTCGCGGGCGTTCACGTCGATCTTCTCGACCCAGCCCGATCCGGCAATCGATGCCTGGTTTCGCGCCGGCCGCCAGCGCTTTGGCGATGTGCGCATGCTCAACCGCAGCGACGGCGTCAAGCCCATCGTCTCCAGCCTGCGCCAAGGCGGCCTGCTGTACCTGCTGCCGGACATGGACTTTGGCCGCAACGACTCACTGTTCGTGCCGTTCTACGGAGTGCGGGCGGCCACCGTGCCCTCGCTGTCGCGTTTTGCGCGGCTCGGACGGGCCAAGGTGCTGGCGCTGGTCACGCGCCTGACACCCACCGGCTACTGCGCCGAAATCACCCCCGCCTGGCCCGGCTACCCGACCGGCGACGCCGAGGCCGACACCACCTTGATGAACGCCAAGCTGCAAAGCTATATCGACATCGCGCCCGGCCAGTATTACTGGGTGCACAAGCGCTTCAAGACCCGCCCCGAGGGCGAACCCCCGGTGTATTCCTGAGCGCCTGGGCACCGAACGCCGGGACGCGGTGCGCGGGGCCATTTCCATCCGCATGGCGTTGCCCGGGCATTCGCGATGCCCCGCTGTCCGCAGTCGACAGGGCCTGGAACAGACCGGTGTGGCAGCCAGCAGATGGTCCGCCCTTGTCCTTGTGTTGCCTGGACGGTGCGATGCGGCCGGCTCCCCCAGCGGCCAGTCCATACACATCCCATGCCCATCCTTGGGCGGCTTGCCCCGGGCGTTGCAGGTGAAATCCCGCACGGCATCGGGCACCCGGGCCTGGGCGGTGACGAAAGCAGGGCATCCACTGAGGGCGCCACCGACAAGCCCGCCAACGACGGCGCCTTGCATGCAAGCGACCCGGCCAACGACGACCTCGCCGCGCAGTTCCCGCTGACCGATGGCGGCATCCTGGACATCGCGGAAATCCTGGCCAGACTGGGCAATGCAATCCATGGTTCCAAGAGCGCCAACGGCACCACGGGCAATGGCACTAGGCGCTCCGGGGGAGCATGACAACCTGTACCCCCGGGACGCAGTCGCTGATGGCGCCAGCGCTTGCGGCACCACCGCCGATCCGCCGTGGCCCGGCGGGGCAGACCCGGAACCGGGCCTCGTCGGCGTTCCGGATTCCATGGAATCGAGCGCGTGGTTGCCGTGAAAAAATCCTCAGGCTGAATCGGCGCCCGGCGCCGCCGGATGCGCCCATTGCCACAGCAGCCAGGCCACTTCGTCGACCCCTTGCTTTTTCAGGGCCGAGAACAGCCGCACCTGGCCGCCGCCGGCCTGCAAGCGCGTCACGGACAGCGCCTTGGCCTGCTCGGCGCGTGTGAGCTTGTCGGCCTTGGTCAGCACGATGAGGAATTTCAGGCCCTGCTGCACGCGCGGGCGCAACACTTCGAGCAGGGCTTCGTCGAGTCCGGTCAGGCCCAGGCGGGGGTCGCACAGCAGCACGATGCCGGTCAGTCCCGGGCGGCTGACCAGGTAATTGACCATCACCTGTTGCCAGCGCATTTTGTCCGAGCGCGAGACGGCGGCATAGCCGTAGCCGGGCAGGTCGGCCAGCACGGCGTCCATCACGCCCTGCCGGCCCAGTGCGAACAGGTTGATGTGCTGGGTGCGCCCCGGTTTTTTCGACGCAAACGCCAGTTGCTTTTGCTGGGTGAGGGTGTTGATGCAGGTGGATTTGCCGGCGTTGGAGCGGCCCACGAAGGCGATTTCGGGCACGGCCAGCGGCGGCAGATGGTGCAGTTGCGCGGCCGTGGTCAGGAACTTGGCGGTGTGCATCCAGCCCATGGCGATCTTCGCCTCGGGTGCCGGGGCGCCAGCCATGGGCGTGATCGGGGTGCTGGTCATGGGGCCTTGTTTGTTGTCGGGAACAAGGCCAGGCCTTGGGATGCGTGCGAGCCGCATTGTAGAATCACCGGGCTTTGCGCACATCCAATACAGAACCCTCGATATGAAGTTGCTCGCCTCCTTGCTGACGGCTGCCGCGCTGGCAGCATCTGTTGTCGCACCGGTTGCCCCGGCTTTGGCTGCGGGGGATGCGGTCAAAACCAGGCCCGATCTCGCCAAGGGCGAGGCCAGCTTCAGCGCCGTGTGCGCGAGTTGCCACGGCGCCGACGGCAACTCGGCCGCCGTTACCGACCCCAAGCTGTCGCAGCAGCATCCTGAGTACCTGCTCAAACAGTTGCAGGAATTCAAGTCCGGCAAGCGCCGCAGCGCGGTGATGCAGGGCTTTGTCAGCGCCCTGTCGGATGAGGACATGCGCAACATGGCCTACTGGCTGACCACCCAACCGGCCAAGGCCGGTTTCGCCAAGGACAAGGATCTGATCGCGCTGGGCGAGCGCATCTACCGCGGCGGCATTGCCGAGCGCCAGATCGCGGCCTGCGCCGGCTGCCACAGCCCGAACGGCGCGGGCATTCCTGCGCAATACCCCCGTCTGTCGGGCCAGCATGCCGAATACACGGTGGCGCAGTTGAATCTGTTCCGCGACGGCGGGCGCGCCAGCAGCCTGCCGATGGCCCAGGTGGCGGCCAAGCTCAATGACAAGGAGATCAAGGCGGTGGCCGATTACATTGCCGGTCTGCGCTGATTTTTGCCATACTTTTTGCCATCCCGGCCCGAGCCAACCGTCAACGACAAACCCCGACAGGGCGGGGCCATCGCGCAGATGGTCCCGCCTTTTTGTTTTCACCTCCCCTGGCTGTCCGTATCCATATCCATCCTCTGCTGCCCATGTCCGATCAGCGTCGCATTCCGTCGGCTTCCCGGGCCTTGCGCACCGGGGTCGAACTACTGTCTTCGATGCGCTTTGCGATCTCGCTGTTGGCGCTGATCTGCATTGCCTCGGTGATCGGCACGGTCTTGAAGCAGCATGAACCGGCGGTCAACTACGTCAACCAGTTCGGGCCTTTCTGGGCCGCCCTGTTTGCTGCGCTCGGGCTGAACGCGGTGTACAGCGCCTGGTGGTTCCTGTTGATCCTGGCCTTTTTGGTGCTCAGCACCTCGCTGTGCATCGCGCGCAACACGCCCAAGATCTTCGTCGACCTGCGGGCCTACAAGGAAAACATCCGCGCGCAAAGCCTGCAAGCCTTTCACCACAAGGCGCAGGCGGAACTGCCCGAATCTGCGCAAGCTGCGGCGCGGCGCATGTCCACGCTGCTGGCCGGCGCCGGCTGGAAGGTGCGCTTGCAGCAGCGCGGCAGCGCCGCCGGCCTCGATGCAAGCCCGGACGCAAGCTCCGGCTGGATGGTGGCGGCCAAGGCCGGCGCCGCGAACAAGCTCGGCTACCTGGCCGCGCACAGCGCCATCGTGCTGGTGTGTCTGGGGGGGCTGCTCGATGGCGAACTGATCGTGCGCGCCCAGATGCTGCTGGGCGGCAAGACGCCGTACCAGGGCGGCGGTCTGATCGCCGATGTCGGGCCTGAGCACCGGCTGTCGCTGCGCAACCCCAGCTTTCGCGGCAATCTGCTGGTGGCCGAGGGCACGCAGTCGGGCACGGCCGTGCTGAGCCAGCCCGACGGCGTGCTGTTGCAGGAGTTGCCTTTTGCCATCGAGCTCAAGAAGTTCATCGTCGAGCATTACTCCACCGGCATGCCCAAGCTGTTCGCCAGCGAGATCGTCATCCACGACAAGGCCACGGGCGCAACGCTGCCGGCCCGCGTCGAGGTGAACCATCCGGTCAGTTACCAGGGCATAGAGATCTACCAGGCCAGCTTTGACGACGGGGGCTCGCAGCTCACGCTGCACGCGCTGCCGATGGCAGCGGGCGCCCAGTCCTTCGAGGTGCAGGGCGTGGTCGGCCAAGCCATGCCGCTGGCCAGGCAAGGCAGCGACTTGACGCTGGAGTTCACGGCGCTGCGCACCATCAATGTCGAGAACTTCGGCGCCGCCGCCGGCGAGGATCAGCCCGCGTCGGACCTGCGCGCGTCGCTGCAAGCGCGCCTGGGCGCGGCGAACAAGGCGGCCGGCAACAAAGAACTGCGCAACGTAGGCCCCAGTGTGGGTTACAAGCTGCGCGATGCGGCGGGACAGGCGCGTGAATTCCACAACTACATGCTGCCCGTGGACACCGGCGACGGCGTGCCGGTGTTTTTGCTGGGCGTGCGCGAAGCGCCGTCCCAGCCCTTGCGCTACCTGCGCATTCCGGCCGATGAGCAGGGCGGCATGGATGGCTTCATGCGCCTGAAGGCGGCGCTGGCCGACCCGAACGCGCGCGCGCAGGCCGTGCAGCGCTATGTGGCGCAGGCCACCGATGCCGCGCGCCCCGATCTGGCCGAGCCATTGCAACAGTCGGCTGCGCGCGTGCTGGCGCTGTTTGCCGGCACGGGCATGGCCCAGGGCCAATCCGGCGGCGGGCTGCAGCTCGTGTCCGACTTCATGCAGACCCATGTGCCCGAGGCCGAGCGCGAAAAGGCCAGCCAGGTGCTGGTGCGCATTCTGAGCGGCAGCCTGTTCGAGCTGGCCCAGTTGTCACGCCAGCGCGCCGGCCTGCCGCCCTTGGTGCAGGACGAGGCCACCCGGGGCTTCATGACCCAGGCTTTGTTCGCGCTCAGCGATGCGCAGATCTACCCGGCACCGATGGTCTTTGCACTCAAGGACTTCACCCAGGTGCAGGCCAGCGTCTTTCAGGTGGCACGCGCCCCGGGCAAGTCGATCGTCTATCTGGGCTGCGCCTTGCTGATACTGGGCATTTTTGCCATGCTCTACGTGCGCGAGCGGCGCATATGGGTCTGGCTGGCGCCCCAGGGGGAGCGCAGCCTGGCCACGATGGCCTTGTCGACCAACCGCAGGACCATCGATGGCGACCAGGAGTTTGCGCGGCTGGCCCAGCAACTGCTCGGGGCCAAACCCCAAGAACCCCAAGAACCCGGAGAATCCCGGCAACCCCACGAAGGCAAGCACCCATGAATACCGCCACGATCACTCTGACCCAGGGCTTTTTGTCCCGCCGCAGCGGCCAGGACTGGCTGTTTGCCGCCATCGTGCTCGTGGGCGGCCTGTATGCGTTGCAGCATGGCGGCGGCGCGATGGACATCTACGACAAGTGCATCCTGCTCGGGGCCATGGTGAGCGCGGTCTGGCTGGGCTGGTTCTGGCGCGCGCTGCAGTGGCTGATGCTCGGCGTGGCGGCAGCGGTGCTGTCGGCGATCGGTCTGTACCAGCAGGGCGGCGCGGGCAGTCTGGCGCGGGCCGAGACGGTGTTCGGCCTGAAATACTTTTTGTCGAGCCAGTCCGCCATCCTGTGGATGAGCATGCTGTTCTTCATCAGCACCGCTTTTTACTGGGTCGGCATGTTCGCGCGCGGCGAAGGCCGGACCCTGGGCCTGATCGGCTCGCGCATCGCCTGGCTGGCGCTGGCCATGGGCCAGATCGGCAGCCTGGTGCGCTGGTACGAGGGCTACCTGATAGGCGCGGACGTCGGCCATATCCCGGTCAGCAACCTGTATGAAGTGTTCGTGCTGTTTTGCTGGATGACCACCGTCTTTTACCTGTACTACGAGCAGCACTACCGCACCCGCGCGCTGGGCGGCTTCGTGATGCTGGTGGTCAGCGCTGCGGTCGGCTTTCTGCTCTGGTACACCGTGGTGCGCGAGGCGCACGAGATACAGCCGCTGGTGCCGGCCCTGCAAAGCTGGTGGATGAAGCTGCATGTGCCGGCCAATTTCATCGGCTACGGCATGTTCGCGCTGTCGGCGATGGTCGCGTTTGCCTATCTGATCAAGCTGCATGCGCGCCCGGCCCGCTGGTACCGGTTGGCGCCGCTGTGGCTGCTGGGCGTGGTGCTGTGCTTCGAGCCGATGGTCTTTCGCCCGGGCGCAGGGGCGGGCGGGGCCAGCTACTGGATGGTCTACTTCGGCATCTCGGCGTTCATCGTCGCCGGCATCCTGCTGGGGCGCCGGCGCATTGCCGAGCGCTTGCCCGCCTTCGAGATCCTCGACGACGTGATGTACAAGGCCATTGCGGTGGGCTTTGCGTTCTTTACCATCGCCACCGTGCTGGGCGCCCTGTGGGCCGCCGAAGCCTGGGGCGGCTACTGGAGTTGGGACCCGAAGGAAACCTGGGCACTGATCGTCTGGCTGAACTACGCGGCCTGGCTGCACATGCGCCTGATGAAGGGCCTGCGCGGCACCCTGTCGGCCTGGTGGGCCTTGGCCGGCCTGGCGATCACCAGCTTTGCCTTTTTGGGTGTGAACATGTTCCTCAGCGGGTTGCATAGCTACGGCACGCTGTGAAACCGCCAGTGTTGTCGCGTCATCGGTCGGATGTCGTAGGTTGCGCGCAGCCGTCGGAGCGCGGACCGACAGATGATCGGTGACGCGACACCAGGCCCGGGGGTTTCAGACGCCGTTGGCCACGGCCCGCAGCGCCGGGCGCATCTGCCGGCTGATGGGGTCGATGCGGGCGCTGGGGATTTGGTAGACCTGCTCGTCGAACAGGTCGATGCCGCACATCAGGCTTTCCACCCAGGCAAAAAAGTCGTCGATCGCCTCTTGGCCCTGGATCGGGGCGCCATGCTGCGGCACCAGCATGTCGATGTCCAGTTGCCGCGCCATGCGCGCCCACAGGCGCAGGATTTTGTTGGCGACCATGTAGCGGCGGTGAAAACCTTCCATCTGCGGGATATGCGCTTTCAGGTCGGTCACGGGCTGGCCCGCTTGCGCGCCCGTGACCATGGACACCCCCAGGTCGCCGGTGAACAGGATGCGGCTGACCGGGTCGTAGAAGTGGAAATTGCCTTCCGAATGCAGGAAATGCGCGGGCAGCAAGAGCAGATCGTTGCGCCCCAGGGGCAAGCGCCCGCCACTGTCGGGCACGCCGATCACGCGGTTGTCGGACTTGCCCACCTTGGTGAAGTGCGGCGCAAAGCGTTCCCACACGCGCGAGATCACCAGCGGGGCGGCGGTGCTGCTCATCCACCGGTCGAGCGAGCCGATGATGTCCGGGTCGGCATGTGAAGCGATCAGGTAGGACAACTGGCGGGGCGGGAAATGCCGGCTCACCGCCATGAACAACTCGTTGAAGGCCAGGTTGCCGCCCGGATCGATCAGTGCTCCCGCGTCCTCGTCAATGATCAGGAATTGGTTGGCTTGCACGGCATGGCCGTTTTCCTCGATCAGGTCGCTGAACATCAGGCAACAGTGATTCCTGTCGCGGTAGAGTTCCAAGGTCATGGGGGCCTATGTCGTTCGTGTAAGTAAAGTTCAAAGTGTGAACCAACTGTACGGTGCCGTTGTGGCGAACGTTTGATGTGAATCAAACATCTCGGCATGGCCTGTGCTTGATGGGCCGTTTGTGCCTCGGTCAGCGGGGGGTGGACGCTGCCGATGCGGGTATGGCGGGTGCGGCGGGCGTAGTGGGCGCAGCCGAAGGCGGTGTGGTCTGCTGGCGGGCGGGCAGGTACAACGGGCCGCGTTGGCCGCAGCCGATCAGCAGCGCCGCACTGGCGCCGGCCAGGGTGGCCAGGAGCAACGCGCTGGCGGCACGGGCGGCCATCGTGGTGCGGGTGGAGGTTTTCGACATGCGCGGCAATGCTCACTGTGCGGGTGGCGCCGTGGCGCCGTGTTGCAGCCCGGGCCGGCGGCGCAGCCTGCGCGCCAGCCATTGGCCGAGGTCATCGACGGCGGTGAACACCGCCGGAATCACCAGCAGGCTCAGCAGCGTGGAGGTGATCAGCCCGCCGATCACCGCCACCGCCATCGGTGAGCGAAAACTGGGGTCGGCAACGCCCAGGCCCAGGGCAATCGGCAGCATGCCTGCGCCCATGGCCAGCGTGGTCATGATGATCGGGCGTGCCCGCTTGTGGCAGGCGTCGATCAGCGCCTGCTCGCGCGCCATGCCATGCGCGCGCCGCGCCAGGATGGCGTACTCGACCAGCAAGATCGAGTTCTTCGTGGCGATGCCCATCAGCATGACCAGGCCGATCAGCGACGGCATGGAAAAACTCTTGTGCGCGATCAGCAGCCCGACGAACGCGCCGCCCAGCGACAACGGCAGCGCCGCCAGGATGGTGACCGGGTGCAGGAAGTCCTTGAACAGCAGCACCAGCACGATGTAGATGCACAGCACGCCGGTCAGCATCGCCAGGCCGAAGCTGGCGAACAGCTCGCCCATGACCTCGGCGTCGCCGATCTCGACCTGGTGCACGCCGGGCGGCAGGTTTCTGATCGCGGGCAGGGCCTGCACGGCTTTGCTGACATCGCCCAGCGGCTGGCCGGACAGCTCGATCTCGAAGTTCACGTTGCGCGCGCGGTCATAGCGATCGAGCACGGCCGGGCCGCCGCTGAACTCCAGCGTCGCCACCTGGCCCAGCATCACCGGGCCTTTGCTGCCGGGCACGGCCAGGCGTTCGAGCAGCGCCAGGTCGCCGCGCGCGCCGTCTTGCAGCTTGACGACGATCGGAACTTGGCGCGAGGCCAGGTTGAGTTTGGGCAGCGCCATGTCGTAGTCGCCCATGGTGGCGATGCGCAGCGTCTCGGCGATGGCGCTGCTGGTCACGCCCAGGTCGGCGGCGCGCGCAAAATCCGGGCGCACGGCGATCTCGGGCCGCACCAGGCTGGCCGTGGAGGCAATGCTGCCCAGGCCGGCAATGCGGCGCAGGTCTTGCTCCACGGCCTGCGCCGCCGTGGCCAGGGCCTGGGGATCGTCGCCCGAGAGCGCCAGCACATAGACCTCGCCCGAGCCGCCCAGGCCGACCTTGCTGCGCACGCCGGGCAGGGTGTCGAGCGCGGCGCGAATCCGGTTTTCCACCTCCTGCTTGCGGGGCCGCTGGCCGCGCTCTGCGAGCATGATGGTGAGCGTGGCCCGGCGCGTTTCGGCCGTGGCGCCCATGAACGGGTCGCTGCCGGCCGCGCCGCCGCCGATGGTGGTGTAGACGCTCTCGACATGATCGAGCCGGGCGATGCGCAGGCGCGCGTCCTCGGCGCTGGCGCGGGTCTGCGCCAGCGTGGCGCCGGGCGGCAGTTCCAGGCGGACCTGGGTCTGCGCGTTGTCATCGGGCGGGATGAAGCCCGTGGGCAGCAGCGGGATCAGCGCCAGCGAGCCGACGAAAAACGCCGACGTGGCCACGAAGGTGATCCAGCGGTGCCGGATGCACCAGGCCGCGCAGCGCAGGTAGCAGCGCATCCAGCGCGGGTCCGGCTGCGGGCCGGCGATCGGTTTGAGCAGGTACGCGGCCATCATCGGCGTCAGCAGGCGCGCCACCACCAGGCTGGCAAACACCGCCAGCGCTGCGGTCCAGCCGAACTGCTTGAAGAACTTGCCGGGGATGCCGCTCATGAAAGCCGTGGGCAGAAACACGGCGATCAGCGTGAAGGTGGTGGCCACCACGGCCAGGCCGATCTCGTCGGCGGCTTGCAGCGCCGCCTGGTAGGGCGTTTTGCCCATGCGCAGATGGCGCACGATGTTCTCGACCTCGACGATCGCGTCATCGACCAGGATGCCCACCACCAGCGACAGCGCCAGCAGCGTGACCACGTTGATCGAAAAACCCAGCAGCAGCATGCCGACGAACGCCGGAATCACCGACAGCGGCAGCGCCACGGCCGAGACCAGGGTGGCGCGCCAGTCGCGCAGGAACAGCCAGACCACCAGCACGGCCAGCAGCGCACCCTCGTACAGCAGGTGCATGGAGCCATCGTATTCCTGCTGCACCGGCAGCACGAAGTTGAAGGCTTCGGTGATCTCCAGGTCGGGGTACTGCGCGCGCAACTCCTGGAGCGCGGCCTGCACGGCGGCGCCCACCTCCACCTCGCTGGCGCCCCTGCTGCGCGCGACCTCGAAGCCGACCACCGGCTTGCCATCGAGCAGCGCCAGCGCGCGCGGTTCGGCGATGGTGTCCGACACCGTGGCCAACTGGTCCAGGCGCACCGCGCGGCCATCGGGCAGCGCCAGTGTCAGAGCGGCCAGTTCCTGCGCCGATCGCACCGTGGCCAGCGTGCGCACCGGCTGCTCGCTGCCGCCCAGGTCGGTGCGGCCGCCGGCGCTTTCGGTCTGCACCAGCCGCAGTTGGCGCGACAGATCGGCGGCCGAGGCCGACAGCGCCTGCAACTTGACCGGCTCCAGCGCCACCTGCAACTGCCGGTCCACCCCGCCGACGCGGTTGACGGCGCCCACGCCGCGCACGGCCAGCAGCTTGCGCGTCACGGTATCGTCGACAAACCATGACAGCGCCTCGTCGTCCCTGCGCGCCGAGGCTAGTGTCGCGTCACCGATCATCTGTCGGTCTGCGCTGGCCATCGAAGCGCATCGCGGCGTTGCATCGCTTGCCAATACGCTCGGTATTGGCTGCGCGATGCGCCTTGCGCTGCGCTCCGATGGCTGCGCGCAGCCTACGACATCTGATCCGTGACGCGACACTAGCGTGAACGCCAGCACCGGCTGCCCGGCCAGGTCCATCTTGGTCACGCTCGGCTCGCGCATGTCGCCGGGCAAATCGCCGCGGATTCCGGCCACCGCCGAGCGCACATCGTCGAGCGCCTCCTGCGTGGGCTTGTCCAGCCGGAACTCGGCCCGGATGCTGGCGCTGCCGTCCTGCACCCTGCTGTAGATATGCTTGAGACCTTGCAGCGTGGCGATGCTGTTTTCGATCTTGCGCACGACATCGTTTTCCAACTGCGCCGGCGCGGCCCCGGGCAGCGCTACCGCGACGACGATCGTCGGCAGGTCTATGTCCGGAAAGTTCTGCACCTTCATCGTGTCGAACGCCAGCAGGCCGCCAAAGCCCAGCAGCACGAACAGCATCAGCGCAGGGATCGGGTTCCTGATGGCCCAGGCGGAGGCATTCATCAAGAATGCTCTTCAATGGATGGCTGAAGGCGCGTGCTTTGCCTGCGCTACCGGTGTTTTCTGCGTGGAATCCTGGGAGGCGACCACGCGCACCAGGTCGCCGTCGTTGAGAAAACCCGCGCCCTGCACGGCGATCCAGGACTGCGCGTCCAGGCCCGCGAGCAGTTCCACCCGGTCGGCCACGCGGCGGCCGGTTTGCACCTTGCGCTGCTGCACGCGCTGATCGGCGCCGAGCACGAACACGTAAGAGAAACCATCGCGCAGCACCAGCGCCTGCTGCGGCACCGTGAGCGCGGCACTGCTGCCCAGGTCGAACTCGCCGCGGGCAAACATGCCGGCGCGCAGTTGCGCGTGGGCCGGCAGGTCGACATAGACCAACGCATTGCGCGTGTGCGGATCGACCGTCGGGGCCAACATGCGCACCCGGCCCTCGAGCACCGCGCCGCCGGCGGTCGTGACGCTGACCCGGGTGCCCGGCGTGATGCGGTGCAGTTCGGCGGCGGTGACCTCGGCGCGCCATTCCAGCCGGCCCTTGCGCAACATGCGAAACAGCTCGGTGCCTGCGCTCACCACGGCGCCCACGGTGGCCGTGCGCGCCGAGATCACGCCGCCGTCGGGGGCCAGCACCCGGGTCTGGCGCAGGCGCAGCAACTGCGCATCCAGGCCCGCCTGCGCGGCCTGCACCCGGGCCTGCGCGGTCTTGTCGGCCGTGGTCAACTGCGCGATTTGCTGCACGCTCAACGCGCCCGTGGCCTGTAGCGAGCGGGCCCGGTCGGCGTTGGCCTGGTCCTCGGCGGCATGGGCCTGGGCTTCGAGCAGGCTGGCGCGCGCCTGGGCGACATCGGCCTGCACGGTGTCGGTCGCAAAGCGGGCCAGCACTTGGCCCGCCTGAACCCTGTCACCCACATTGACCAGCACCTCGGTCAGGCGCAGGCCATGGCTTTCGGCGCCAATGCTGGCCTCTTGCCAGGCGGCCACATCGCCGTTGGCTGCCAGCCGCAGCGCGATGGTGCTGCGCTGCGGTTGCGCCTGAGTCACCGTGAGCGCCGGCCGGGCCGGGCCTGCCTCAGACTCGTTGGCCGCGCGCGATGCGCCGGTCACCAGCAACGCGCCGGCCGCAGCCAGCGCCAAGGCGGCGGCCAGAGCGGCGCAGGAGATTTTGAAAGAGGGCATCTGCCATATCCATTGCATCGGGTGATGGATTCATTCGGCCTGAAAACCGCAGTTCGCATCCGGCGATCGGAGGGCCGGGCGGCGGCCCATCGCCGGATGTCGCCGAATCATACCTTGGCGCGGACAGCGGCCGATGGGGCATACCGCCTTATCGACCGCCTTATCGGGCGAGAATCTCCCGCACCCACTTTGCCGGGTTTGCGCGTCCCGCCCCGGGGCCATGATGTGCCGGACGGCACACCAGCCCATGCCGGTTCCGGAGACCGTTGGGCAGGTGCCAGGCCAGGCATGGCATGGCCGGCGGTGGGTGCGGGGCGGCGCCGCCGTTCCCATTGGCATGGGGCATGGGGCAGGGGTTCGGGGCCTGATTTGTCCCTGCATTGACCGCTGCATTGGCCGCTGCGCATCGGCCCCCGTGCCTGAGCGCTCGATCAGCGGGCGCTCACGGTATGCGAACTGCGGTTTCGGGTTCATCGGGAAAGACCGCTTGCCACAGCGCCAGCACCGCATCCCGCTCGGCTTGCATGGCCGGCGGTGCCAGTTGCGTGGGCGCTTCGTCCAGCCGCGCCAGGTGCTGCGCGCGCCGCAGTGCGCGGTAGGCGTCGGCGGCGGCCTGGCCTGTGCCGGCGGGCAGCAGGCCGGCCCGTTCGGCCCGTTGCAGCAGCGCGATATTGCCCACGTTGTCGCGCAGCGCGGGGTGGGCGGCAGACTGCGATAGCACCAGGTACTGCACGGCAAACTCGGCGTCGACCATGCCGCCCGGGCTGTGCTTGACATCGAAGCGCCCGGCGGGCGTGGGATGGGCCGCCCGCACCCGCTCGCGCATGGCCACGATCTGTGCGCGCAAGGCCTGCGGTTCCCGCGCCGAGGTGATCACGGCTGTGCGCACTGCGTCGAAGCGCGCGCGCAAGGCCGGGCTGCCCATGACGCAGCGCGCCCGCGTCATCGCCTGGTGTTCCCAGGTCCAGGCGGTGTTGCTGCCGCGCTGCTGCTGGTAGTTGGCGTAGGCCTCGAAGCGGGTGACCAGCAGGCCCGAGTTGCCGTTGGGCCGCAGCGCGGTGTCGATTTCGTAGAGGTCGCCCTCGCCGGTCTTGACGGTCAGCCAGTTGATCAGCTTGCGCACCAAGGCCGCGTAGACCTCGGGCGCGCGCTCGTCGTCGTCGTCGAACACGAAGACGATGTCCAGGTCGCTGCCGTAGCCGAGTTCCTTGCCGCCGAGCTTGCCGTAGCCGATGACGGCAAACTGCGGTTGCTCGCGGTGGCGCGTCTTCAGGCGCTGCCAGCACCATTGGGCCGTGACGCGCAGCACGCTGTCGGCCAGCGCCGACAGGTCGTCGGCCACCTGCTCGACCGTGATGCGGCGCGCCACGTCGCGCGCCAATGTGCGGAAGGTCTCGGCATGTTGGGCGCGGCGCAGCAGGTTCAGCAGGGTTTCGTCGTCGTCCTCGCGCGTGGTTTGCAGCGCGGCCAGCCGCTGCGCCAGCTCGCGCTCGAAGTCGGCGACCACGAAGCGCTCGGCCAGCAGCGTGTCGCCCACCAGTTCGTCGATCACGCCCGGGTGTTGCAGCAGGTAGCGGGCGGGCCATTTGGCTGCGCCCAGTAGTTGCAGCAGTTGCTCGTGCACCGAGGGGCGCTCCAGCAGCAGCGCCAGGTAGCTTTCGCGGCGCAGCAGGGTTTCGAGCCAGTCGACCAGGCGCACGGCCGCTTCTGCGCTGACATGTCCTGCGTCCAGCCATTGCGCGCTGCGCTGCACCAGCCGGAACAGGCGCTCGCGCGTGTCGTCGCGCAGTCCGGCCACACGCGGGTGATGGCGCCATTCGGCCACGCGCTCGCGCAGGCCGGGCGGCAATTGCTCCAGCAGCGTTTGCAGTTCCGGCGGCGGCGCAACGCGCGGGCCGCCACAGCTGCCGCCATGGCATTGTTTTTTTTCCTGGCTGCCGAGCAAGCGGTCGAATTCTTGCGCCACCAGTTCCCGGTGCGCGTCGAGTTGGCGCAAAAAGGCGCGGCAGTCCTGGTAGTCCAGGGTGTGGGCAATCCAGGCCAGGTCGTCGTCGCGCGTGGGCAGCACATGGGTTTGCTGGTCGTCCAGGTACTGGATGCGGTGCTCGACCTGGCGCAGGAACACATAGGCCTGGGTCAGCGCTGCGGCGGTTTCCCGGGGCATCAGCGCGGCCTGGGCCAGCCGCTGCAAGGCCGCCAGCGTGGGGCGGCAGCGCAGTTCCGGGAACTGCCCGCCGCGCACCACTTGCAGCAGTTGCACGGTGAATTCGATTTCGCGGATGCCGCCGCGCGAGAGTTTCACGTCGTTGGCCCGCTCCGGGTGGCCGGCGCTGCGCTTGGCCGCATGCTCGCGAATCTGGCGGTGCAGCGTGCGCAGCGCAGCGAACACGCCGTAGTCCAGATACCGGCGGAACACGAAAGGCAGGACCACGCCGCGCAGCGCCTGCACTTCGAGGCTGACGATGCAGTCGCGCGGCGCCACCACGCGGCTCTTGAGCCAGGCAAAGCGCTCCCATTCACGGCCGTGCAGTTGCAGGTATTCCTCCAGCGCCGGCAACGACAGCGCCGCCGGGCCGCAGTTGCCATGGGGCCGCAATGCCAGGTCCACGCGGAACACGAAGCCGTGCTCGGTGGTTTCGCCCACCAGGCTGTAGATGGCTTTGACGGCGCGCGCGAAATACTCGTGGTTGGAGATGCGGCCCCGCCCGTCGGCCGTGCCGGCGGTCTCGCCATCGTGCTGATAGACATAGATCAGGTCGATGTCGCTGGAGACATTGAGCTCGCGCGCGCCGAGCTTGCCCATGCCGATGATCCACAGCGGCACCGGCTGGCCGTCAGGGCCGCAGGGCGCGCCGTGGCGCTGGTCCAGCTCTTGCCGGGCCTGGCGGCAGGCGCTGTCGAGCGCCAGTTCGGCCAGGGCGGTCATGGCCCGGGTGATCTGCTCCAGCGGCGCCCGGTCTTGGCAATCGAGCGCGATGAGCCGTTGCAGCACCAGTTGGCGCAGCACCCGCAGCGCGCCGCCGGTGTCGTAGCCGCGCGCGCGCAGCGCGTCGCAGGCCGCCGCCATCGTGGCCGGCACCGGCGCGCCCGGGGGCAGCAGCGGCAGTTCGCTGGCGTAGCGGCGCTGCAGGCGCTGGTACAGGCGCGATTGCCCGGCCCCTGGCACGAAGGCTGCTGCAGGTTCAGCGCGCGGCGATGGCATGGCGGCTGCGGCCGGACGCCGCCCGGGCAAGAACGCTGGCAGCGCGCGCAGCACCGATCATTCGTGCGCCTGCGCCCGGGCTGCGGGTGATAATTTCTGCCACATTCCCTCCCGCCATGATCGATCCCACTACGCCGCCTCCCTCACGCCTGCTGAAAACGGTGGCCGGTCTGGCGCGCTGGTCGCTGCGCTTGCTGCTCGCCTTTTGGCTGCTGCTGGCCATCATCTGGGGGGTGTTGCATGGCGCGATTGTGCCGCGAATCGGGGATTTTCGCCCGCAGTTGGAGGCGTATGCGGCCCGGACCCTGGGGGTTGCGGTCAGGATCGGCGCGGTGGCGGCCGCGACCGAGGGGCTGGTGCTTTCGATCGGACTCTCGGATGTGACCCTGCTGGACGCCGCAGGCCGCCCGGCGCTGCGCCTGCCCCGGGTGGTGCTGGCGCTGTCTGCGCGCTCGCTGCTCGATGCCGGGGTCGAGCAGCTTTTCATCGACCGGCCCGAGTTGGAGATACGGCGCACCAGCGACGGGCGCATACAGGTGGCGGGGCTGGAGTTTGCGCACGATGGCAGCGGGCGCAGCGCGGCCGCCGATTGGCTGTTTGCGCAGCGCGAGGTCTTCATCCAGGGCGGCACCGTGCGCTGGAGCGACGAGCAGCGCCAGGCCCCGGTGCTGGCGCTCAGCCAGGTCGATCTGGTGCTGCGCAACGGCAATTGGCAGCACCTGATGCGGCTGGACGCGACGCCGCCGCCGGCCTGGGGCGACAGATTCACCCTGGTCGGCCGGCTGCGCGCCTCGCTGCTGCACGCCCGCGATAGCAACTGGCGTTTTTGGAATGGCCAGTTGTTCGCCGATTTCGCGCGCGTCGATGTCTCGCAACTGCGCCACCATGCCGACTTGGGCGCGAATGTGGAGGTGGCCCGGGGCCGTGGGGCGCTGCGCGCCTGGGCCGATGTGCGCGACGGGCAGATCGTCGGCGGCACGGCCGACCTGGCGCTGGCCGATGTCGCCACCACGCTCGGCCCCGGCCTGCCGGCACTGGTGCTGCCATCGATCCAGGGGCGCCTGGGCGGACAGCGGTTGGCCGAGGGCTTCGAGTTTTTCGCCCAGGCCCTGCAGTTCCAGACCGACGACGGCCTGCGCTGGCCCGGCGGCAACCTGCGGCTGCTGCACAGTGCTGCCAGCGGCGCGCTGCCCGAGCAGGGCGAACTGCGCGCAGACCGGCTGGACTTGGCGGTGCTGGCGCAAATCGCCCGCCGGCTGCCGCTGGGCGCCACGGTGCATGAGGCCGTGCGCAGCCATGCGCCGCAAGGTCTGGTCGATCAGATCGAGGCCCGCTGGAAAGGCCCGCTCGATGGCCTGCGGCAATACCGGTTGCAGGCCAGCATCCGGGGGCTGGCGCTGGCCGCAGGCGCGCCGGGGGCGGCGCCGTCCCACCCCGGTCTGCGCGGGGCCATGGTGAGCATGAGCATGACCGAGACCGGCGGCCGGGCCGCCTTGCGCATCACCTCGGGCGCGCTGGTGTTGCCGGGCGTATGGGAAGACCCGGTGCTGCCGCTGGACCGGCTCAGCGCCGATGTGCACTGGCAGATTCAGGGCCAACGCATCGCCGTGCAGGCCCGGCAGGTGCAGTTTGCCAATGCCGACGCGCAAGGCCAGGCCCAGATCAGTTGGCATACCGGCGCCGCCCGGCGCGCGCGCTTTCCGGGGGTGTTGGACCTGACGGGCAGCCTGAGCCGCGCCGATGGCGCCCGCGTGCACCGCTACCTGCCGCTGGCAATAGAGCCGTCGGCGCGCCACTATGTGCGCCAGGCCGTCATCGCAGGCAGCGCCAGCCAGGTGCAATTTCGCGTCAAGGGCGACCTGCACGAGCTGCCATTCAACGACCCCAGGCAGGGCGAATTTCGCATCGCCGCGCGCGTCAAGGATGTCACTTACGCCTATGTGCCGCCCGCGTTGCAGCCTGCCGGCGCAGGGCTTTGGCCGGCGCTGACGCAACTCGGGGGCGAGTTGATCTTCGAGCGCTCGGGCATGCAGGTGCGCGGCGCCAGCGGCCGGCTGGCCGGTAGCCGGGGGCTGCAACTGTCCATGGTGGAGGCCCGAATTCCCGACCTGGAGCACACCGTGGTGGCCGTCAGCGCCGAGGCCCACGGCCCGCTGCCCGAACTGCTCCGGTTCGTCAACGACTCGCCGCTGGCCGGCATCACCGACAACGCGCTGGCGCACACCAGCGGCAGCGGCAACGCCGGCGTGCAACTGAGCCTGAGCCTGCCGATCGGCCAGATGCAACTGTCCAAGGTGCAGGGCAGCGTCACGCTGGCCGACAACGATGTGCGCATCACGCCAGACCTGCCCCCGCTGGGCCGCGTGCGGGGCATGGTGCAGTTCAGCGAAACCGGCTTTGCGCTCAGCAACCTGCAAGCCCAGGCGCTGGGCGGCACGGTGCGGCTCGAAGGCGGCATGCGCGCGCTGGCCGCGAACGCGCCGGCGAGCGAATCGGCCTTGCAGATCCGCGCCCAGGGCAGCGCCAGCGCCGAAGGTCTGCAACAGACCCCGCAACTGGGCCTGCTGTCCCGCCTGGCGCGCCGCGCCAGCGGCAGCACCGCCTACACCCTGGCGCTGACGCAGCGCCGGGGCGTGCCCGAGTGGCAACTGAGCAGCAGTTTGCAGGGCTTGGCGCTGGCGCTGCCGGCCCCGCTGGGCAAGCCGGCCGACAGCAGCCTGCCGCTGCGCTTCGACACCCGGGTGGCGCGCGAATCGCTGACCGGGCTGGCCAACGCCGGCGCCGCACCGCCGCTGCGCGAGCGCATCACGCTGGACCTGGGCACGGTGGGCAGCGCCAGCTATCTGCAAGACCTGAGCGGCCCCCAGGCCCGCGTGCTGCGCGGCGCCATCGGCATCGGGCTGGCCCCGGGAGAAGCGGCGCCGCAGCCGGCCCAGGGCGTGGCCGCCCACATGCGTTTCGATCAGGGCCGGCTCGATGTCGATGCGTGGCGGGCGGTGCTGGCGCAGGCGACAGAGCCATCTGCCCACGGCGCAACGCCCGGCCTGGCGCAGGCTTGGCTGCCCACCACGCTGGCGCTGCGCGCACGCGCGCTGACACTGCAAGGCCGCACGCTGCACAACCTCGTCGCCAGGGTGCAGCGCGAGGGCGCCACCTGGCGCGCCAACCTGCATGCCAGCGAACTCGAAGGCTATCTGGAATACCGCCCGCCCGGCGGCTCCACCGAGTACGCCGACGGCCTGGTGTTTGCCCGCCTCGCGCGCGCGCGCATGCCGCCCGGCGAGGTGGCCCAGGCGCAGTCCCGGGTCGGGGCCTTGCCCGATGCCCAGCCCGGTCAATCCGGTCAATCCGGACCGTTGGGCAACCTGCCGGCGCTGGACATCGTGGTCGAGGATTTCGAGATGCGCGGAAAACGCCTGGGACAGTTGGAAATGCAGGCGCGCAACCAGGGCACTGACGGCGGCGACGCGGGCCTGCAACGCGAATGGCGCCTGACCCGGTTCAACCTGCTGACGCCCGAGGCGAGCTTGAGCGCCCAAGGCAACTGGGCCCGGTTGAACGCGACCGGGCCTGGCGCCGGCCCCCGGCCCGCCGAGCGGCGCACGGCGCTCAGCTTCGAGCTCGACATCCGCGACGCGGGCGCGCTGCTCGAACGCCTGGGGCTGGCCCATGTGGTGCGCCACGGCAAGGGGCTGCTGCAAGGCCGGGTGGCCTGGCTCGGCGCGCCGTTCAACCCCGACTACCGCAGCATGACGGGCCAGACGCACCTGAACATCGAATCCGGCCAGTTCCTCAAGGCCGACCCGGGCCTGGCCAAACTGCTGGGCGTGCTCAGCCTGCAATCGCTGCCGCGGCGCCTGACACTGGACTTTCGCGACGTGTTCAGCGAAGGCTTTGCCTTCGACTTCGTGCGCGGCGACCTGCGCATAGAGCAGGGCGTGGCCAGCACCAACAACCTGCAAATGAAAGGCGTCAATGCCGCCGTGCTGATGGAAGGCAGTGCCGACATCGCCCACGAAACGCAGAACCTGCGCGTGGTGGTGGTGCCCGAGATCGATGCGATGACCGCATCGCTGGTGGCCACGGCCATCAATCCGGTGCTCGGACTGGGCAGTTTCCTGGCCCAGATGTTTCTGCGCGGCCCGCTGATCGAGGCCGCCACCAAGGAGTTTCACATCGACGGCAGTTGGACCGACCCGCAGGTCGTGCGCGTGCCGCGCCAGGGCCGCCAGGGTCGCCCGGTGACCGACGCCAACCCGGCCGGCAGCAACGCCAGCCCCTCCGGTAGCGACCCCCGCCCCTCTGACGGCAACACCGGCCCCGCCGGCAGCGACATCCGCCCCGCCAGCCCCCCCGCGACAGCCGGAGCACCCTCATGAAGCCGCCGGCCCTGGCGCAGCGCCTGCCGTGAGCGCCGCCCGGCCGCCCGAAGGCGCTCACACCGTAGCCGAAGGCGAAGGTATTCCAGCGAGCGTCGCCCGGCCGCCCGAAGGCGCTCACACCGTAGCCGAAGGCGAAGGTACTCCAGCGAACGCCGCCCGGCCGCCCGAAGGCGCTCACACCGCAGCCGAAGGCGAAGGTACTCCAGCGAGCGCCGCCCGGCCGCCCGAAGGCGCTCACACCGCAGCCGAAGGCGAAGGTACTCCAGCGAACGCCGCCCGGCCGCCCGAAGGCGCTCACACCGCAGCCGAAGGCGAAGGTACTCCAGCGAGCGCCGCCCGGCCGCCCGAAGGCGCCCACACCGCAGCCGAAGGCGAAGGTACTCCAGCGAGCGCCGCCTGGCCGCCCGAAGGCGCTCACACCGCAGCCGAAGGCGAAGGTATTCCAGCGAGCGCCGCCCGGCCACCCGAAGGCGCTCACACCGTAGCCGAAGGCGAAGGTATTCCAGCAAGCACCGCCGGGCGGCGCACCCTGCTGCAACGCTGGCGCGGCGCATGGCGGCGCTGGTCGCTGTGGACGGCGCTGGTGCTGCTGGTGTGCGCCATGCTCGCCATCCTGGTGTGGCTGGCCGGGCGCTACGAAGCCAGCCAGGTGCAGTCGCAACTCGAACACGATGCGGCCGCTGCCGTCTCCGACATCCGCACCGCTCTGACACGCAACCTGCAAAGCCTGCAGGCGCTGACCGCCGGCAACCCGGGCCCACTGGCCTGGGAGGCCCAGGCGGCCGACCTGCTGCGCCAGCGCCGCGAACTGGTGCGCATCGAATGGCGCGACGCCGAACTGCGCCTGCGCACCCATGTGCAGTCGCCCTATCGCCCGACGGCCTGGGACCAGCGGCTGCGCGACAGCGGCCAGCCGGACTTGGGCATCACCTGCGCCAACGCCCGCCACCTGGGCCAGCCGGCGTACTCCGACAGCTACTTTCGGCCCCATGGCGACGGCCTGGGCTCGGAAATGATGGAACTGTGCCTGCCCTTGAGCGCAGGCGGGCGCAGCACCGGCTTTCTGCTGGCCACCTACGCCTTGCATGGCATGTTGGCGAACCTGGTGGAACACCACCTCACGCGCAGCCAGGACATCTCATTTGCCGAAACCGACGGCACGCGCCTGGCCACGCTGGGCCAGGCGCGCCGGGGCCTGCACCGATTCAGCGCGCAGCATCTGCTGGATCTGCCGGGCAACACGCTGGTGCTGCGCATGGACGGCTGGCACAGCGCGCCGAGCCTGTTTCCGAACGTGCTCACCGCGCTGGTGACCACGCTGTCGATCGCGCTGGTGACCGTGCTCGTGGTGCTGGTGCGCGACAACCGCCGCCGCCTGCGCGCCGAACGCGACCTGGCCGACGCGCTGGCCTTTCGCAAAGCCATGGAAGACTCGCTGGTCACCGGCTTGCGCGCGCGCGACCTGCAAGGGCGCATCACCTACGTCAACCCGGCCTTTTGCGAAATGGTGGGCTTTGGCGCCGCCGAACTGATGGGGCACAGCCTGTCGGCCCCCTACTGGCCGCCCGAGCGGGTGCAGGAATACCGCCAGCGCCAGGCGACCCGTTTTGCCGGCTCGATGCCGCCGCGCGCGGGCTTCGAGTCCGAGTTCATGCGCAAGGACGGCACCCGGTTTGCCGTGCTGATCATCGAAGCCCCGCTGATCAACGCCCAAGGCCAGCACACCGGCTGGATGAGCGCGTTTCTCGACATCAGCGAACAGCGCCGGGTCGAAGAACTCTCGCGCGCCTCGCAAGAACGCCTGCAGGCCAGCGCCCGGCTGGCCACGGTGGGGGAAATGGCGTCGCTGCTCAGCCATGAACTGAACCAGCCGCTGGCCGCCATCGCCAGCTACGCCAATGGCTCGCTGAACCTGCTCGGGCCTGCCCGCCCGGGCGCCAGCGTCGGGCCGGACGCGCTGCAAGACCTGCGCATGGCGATGCAGCAAATCGCCCGCCAGGCCGAACGCGCCGGCCGCGTCATCAAAAGCGTGCACGACTTCGTGCGCCGCCGCGACCAGTCCCGCGAAGCCGTGCACGCGCAGCAACTGCTCGACGCCATCTTGCCGCTGGTGAGCCTGCAAGCGCGCAAACTCGGCGTGCGCGTGCACACCAGCGTGGAGCCGGCGCTGGCCCCGGCCCTGTGCGACCGGACGATGGTCGAGCAGGTGCTGCTGAACCTGGCGCGCAACGCCATGCAAGCCATGGACGACCCCGCAGTGCGCACGCGCGTGCTCGACATCCGGGTGCGCCGCGCGGCCACCCGGCGGCACAGCGGCTGGCTGGAATTTACCGTCACCGACCTGGGCACCGGCATCCCGCCGGAAGTGGTGCAAAAACTCTTCACCCCCTTTTTCACCACCCGCCCGGAAGGCATGGGCCTGGGCCTGAGCATGTGCCGCACGGTGATCGAGCAGCACGGCGGTTGGCTCGGCTTGGCCCCGCATGGGCCGCGTGGTACGGTATGCAGCTTCGTGCTGCCTGCCGCAGCCGCCTCGCCCCCTGCACCGATCCCCGCCTTGCCGCAAACCTGATGGAACCCGTATTCGACGCCACCGTGTACATCGTCGACGACGACGCCGGCGTGCGCGACGCGCTGGCCTGGCTGCTGCGTTCGCGCAGACTGCCCAGCGAATCGTTCGCCAGCGCCGAAGCCTTCGACGCCATGCTGCAAAGCCACCCGCCCCGGCGCCAGCCCTGCTGCCTGCTGCTGGACATGCGCATGCCGGGCATGAGCGGGCTGGCGCTGTTCGACCTGTTGGCACAGCGCGGCGACCTCGGCACCCTGCCGGTGATCTTTCTGACCGGCCATGCCGATGTGCCCACCGCCGTGGACACCGTCAAGCGCGGCGCCTTCGATTTTTGCGAAAAACCCTTCTCCGACAACGCGCTGGTCGACCGCATCGAACAGGCCCTGGCCGAGTCGGCCCGGCGCCTGGCGCAACTGCGCGAGCGCAGCGACCTGCAACTGCGGCTGCGCGAACTGACCGAACGCGAGCGCGACGTGCTCGACCGGGTGGTGGCAGGCATGCCCAACAAACTGATCGCCGACCAACTGGAAATCAGCGTGCGCACGGTGGAAGTGCACCGCGCGCGCGTGTTCGACAAAATGCAGGTCAAGTCGGCCGTGGAACTGGCCAACCTGCTGCGCATCGGAGGCTGATTCCATTCCTGAACCATCCGCATCCGTGCCCTGCGTCGGCGCCGCTTGCCGTGCATGGGCACTGTCGGCGCTGCGCCTTTGCGTTCACGAACGATGGAGCAATGGAACGAACCAGCCCATGCGCTCAGGGCGCCGGCGGCCGGTTGTCGTCATCGTCCGCAGGCGGCTCGGGCTCGCCACCCTTGCGGCCACAGAACATGGTCCACCAGACGATCGCCAGCAACAGCACCAGCGCCAGCAATGCTTCGAGCAAAATCAGCCCCATGACATCCACACTCCTGCGCCTTGTATCGACAGCGCTGATTGTAGGAACGCTGGCCGCCTGCTCCACGCCCACGCCGCCCGGCCCCGGCCCGGCCCGGCCCGAAACCATCCCCCCCGCGCTGTCGCCGGATGACACAGCCCCCTTGCCAGCGCCGATGGCGCAGCCCAAGAGCCGCTGGATCCCGGTGCGCTGGGCCGAACTGCCGGGCTTTGCCGAAGACGCATTGCATGAAGCCTGGAACGCCTGGATCAAGAGCTGCGAGCGCCCCGCGCCCGCGTTCATCGCCCTGTGCCGCGAACTGCGGCCGCTGAGTCTGGCCAACGCCGACGAGCAGCGCGCCTGGCTGATCGCGCGGCTGCAGCCCTACCGCATCGAAGCGACCGACGGCAACGCCGATGGCCTGCTGACCGCGTACTACGAACCGACGATGGATGCGGCACGCCAGCGCGGCAACGGCTTTGCCGTGCCGATCTACCGGACGCCTGACGGGCTGGACACGCGCAAACCCTGGTACACGCGCCAGCAGATCGACACCCTGCCCGAAGCGCAGGCCGCGCTGCAAGACCGGGCCATCGCCTGGCTGCGCGACCCGGTCGAGGCCATGGTGCTGCATATCCAGGGCTCGGGCCGGCTGCGCATCACCGAGCCCGACGGCACCGTCTCGCTGGTGCGGGTGGCCTACGCCGGCACCAACGACCAGCCCTACCAAAGCCCGGGCCGCTGGCTGCTCGACCAGGGCCTGACACGCGACGCGACCTGGCCCGGCATCCGCGCCTGGCTCGCCATCAACCCCGAGCGCCGCAACGAACTGCTGTGGAGCAACCCGCGCTACACCTTCTTTCGCGCAGAGCCGCTCGACGCACTCGACGCCAGCTTCGGCCCGCGCGGCGCGCAAGGCGTGCCGCTGACGCCCGGGCGCTCGATCGCGGTGGACCGCCAAAGCATCCCCTACGGCACCCCGGTATGGCTGGCCTCCAGCGGCCCGCAGTTGCAACTGCACCGGATGGTGCTGGCGCAAGACACGGGCAGCGCCATCCTGGGCGCCGTGCGCGCGGACTTCTTCACCGGCTGGGGCCCCGAGGCCGGCGCCGTCGCCGGACGCCTCAAGCAAAGCCTGCGATTGTGGGCGCTCTGGCCACGCTGACAGTGACAGCGGCAGGGGGATCGAGGCTGGCGCCGTTGCGCTCGAACCGGCAGGGCGCTCTGGCCATGCTGTCTGCATCCACGCCCCTTCGGGTCGTGCCGGTGTCGCAGCCAACGATGCGGACCGTGCGCTGCGTGCGCTGGTACACCGGGGCCTGGGTACACCGGGGCCTGCTGGCGCCCATGCCGGCGCATCGGTGTGCTTGCACCATCCCTATGGCCTGCCCCGACCGGTTTTCCGGTTCGCGCAGTGCCTTCTTCCCTCGAAAATGCCGTCCGCCGGCGTCGATTTCCGCATCGGGACCGATGGCAATCAGTGACACTGTGCGAAAGAATGAAAAGGAATTTCAATTCTGCCAAACAGAACTGATAGAACTGATAGAACTGATGGGATGACGGCATAGCGACTGAAAGGAGACGGACATGGGTATGCAACGACGCTCCTTGGCGATCGTGGCGGCGGCCTTGCTGGCCTGCGCGGCTGCCGTGCCTGCCATGGCGCAGGGCTACCCAAGCAAGCCCATCCGCTTCGTGGTCGGGTTCAGTGCAGGCAACTCCATCGATTCGGTGGCGCGCATCATTGGCCAGCATCTGTCCACAAAACTAGTGTCGTGTCACCGATCAGATGTCGTAGGCTGCGCGCAGCCATCGGAGCGTAGCGCAAGGCGCAGCGCGCAGCCAATACCGAGCGTATTGGCAAGCGATGCAACGCCGCGATGCGCTTCGATGGCCAGCGCAGACCGACAGATGATCGGTGACGCGACACTAGGGCAGCCGGTGCTGGTGGACAACAAGACGGGAGCGAATGGCATGCTCGCGGCCACCGAGGTCGCGCGCTCGCCGCCCGACGGATACACGGTGCTGATCAGCAACTCGAGCACCATCACGGTCAACCCGTTGCTCTACCAAAAGATGGGCTACGAGCCGAAGAAGGACTTCGTTCCGGTTTCGCTGATGGTCTCGGTTCCGTTCATCCTGACGGTCAATCCCCAAAAAGGCCCGATAGGCACCGTGCCTACGCTGCAGGGCATGTTGGATCTGGCCCGGGCCAAGCCGGGCGCCTACTCCTACGGGTCTGCCGGGAGGGGCAATCTCACGCAACTGGGCTTCGAACTGCTCAACGGCATGGCCGGCGTGAACATGACCCATGTGGCCTATCGAGGCTCCGCCCCTGCGCAGGTGGCTCTGCTGGGCGGCGAGGTGGACGCCGCGTTCGACAACCCGTCGGCGGTCCCGAAGATCGAGGCCGGGCAACTGCGCGCGCTGGCCGTGACCTCCGCCCAGCGCTGGCATGAACTGCTCGACGTGCCGGCCATCGCGGAGGCCGGCTACCCGGGCTTCGACATCTCGTTCTGGGTCGGCGCTCTCGTGCCCGCGCAGACGCCCGCGCCCATCGTGAACGCCCTGTCCGAGGCCATCGCCGCCGTGGCGCACGATCCGGCGGCCAAGGCCCGGCTGGAGCAGCAAGGAAACATCCGCATGCTCGGCCCCAAGCGTTTCGCCGAGCAGATCGACGAAGAGACGGCGAAATACGCGCAAGTGATCCGCCAGGCAGGCATCAAACTGGACTGAACTGCGGCATATGCGCGGGCCGATCGCGCAGGGGCGGGGTGGAAAAAGTCCCACGCCACCGGGACAACGGCAAACGGCCGGCTCGTCGACCCGACGCCCTCGAACGTACCGATGAGGAGACTATCTTGAACCCCCTGCTTCCCAACCTTCGCCTGCAATGCGCCATGAATCTGTCGGCGCAACCGAATGCCAAATATGGTGAGCGGCAGCAAGCGATACTCGGCGGACAAGCCTATCTGCGTGCGGAGCAGCAAATCAAGCGCTGGCCGGTGCTTACGCCGTCAGCCACCTGCGTGCGGCAGCATCGGTGGTGTTTGGAGCCTACTGGTTGAGTGGCAAGCATCGGCGGACAGGTTCAATCGGCATCGTGGGCGCCGGTATCATCGCCCGCAACATCATCGACATGTTCATTGCAGACGACTGGCACATCGCGTCCGTTGTTGTGCATGATCTGGATGGCATCGCCGCCCAGGCGATGGCAACTCATGTTGCGCGACGCGGTGGCATGGTGGCATCGACATTGGACGATGCATTGATCTGTGATGTAGTGGTGTTTGCCACCACTGCCAGAGCACCTTACGTGGTACCTCCTCAGCAGTTTCATCATGTGCATCAGATCGTACTGAACGTCTCGCTACGCGACCAAGCGCCCGAGATCATCCTGCAGTGCACGAACATCGTTAACGACGTCGACCACTGCTTGAAGGTATCTACATCGCCTCACCTCGCTGAAGAGCGCGTGGGCCACCGCGATTTCATCCACGGCACGTTGACCGAATTGATCCTCGGTGAGGTGATGCTTCGGTCGGACAGGTTGCGGATATTTTCACCTTTCGAAGTGGGGATTCTGGACTTGGCCGTAGGCCTTGACATCTTTGACCAAGCCAGTGCCAGGAAACTGGTACGGGAGATGCCAGGATTTTTGCCGAGACCACACGCTGACAGGCCCCAACCTGACGTGTTGACAGATAAGATACGCTTGGCCACGAAACCTTCACCCATCAGACAACCGGAACCACTTACAGGTTAACCATGCTCAAAACCGAATCGATTGCCGCCGACAACCCCCGCCTGCAGGTTCACGACTGGCCACCCGTGGCAGCGTTCGAGCAATTCACGCCCGAGGTGAATGCCTTCCTCGCGCTGCCTGCCGAACAACAGCGACAACGCCTGCTGGCTTTGCGTGGAGACCATGACTCGCATGGGGCGCTGATCAACAGTTGTCTGGGTGTGATCTATGCCTATGTCTATGGCTACAAGGACAGCCCGGTGTACTTGCGTGCTGATGTCGAACTGGAGACCCGGTTGCTAGGTGCCAAGCTGATTCTTGAAGAGGAGATGATCCATGTCTGGTTGCCACCGTACGACCTGCCACGCTTCACTGACCAGCGTGCACTGGCCGATTTTCTCGACGACTTCATTGTCAATCCACAACTCAATGTGGGCGTGTACCACGAATTCTGGGAATACATCCGCGACGAGGCCAGCTACGAAGGCATGCGCGAATTCCTGCGTCTGGTGTTGTGCCGCACCGAGATCGTCGACGACGAGTGCGCACTGCTCTTGGTCGGCCTGCAGGGCAATCTGAAGAAGGTGATGTGCTCCAACCTGTGGGATGAATGCGGCAATGGTGCGCTGCCCCGGTTTCACACCTACTGGCTGCGGCGCCTTCTGGAACGCACCAACGATTGGGAGGGTTTACCAGAATACCGTCGATCCAACCAGAAACCGTGGTCATCGGGGGTGCTGTCGAACATGTTCAACGTGCTATTGACGCGGCCCGGCTACAAGCTGCGTGCCTACGGTTGCTTTCTGATCACCGAGTCCTGGGTAGAGCCTCATTTCGTGCGCATCCTCGACGGCCTAAAGCGTGTTGGCCTGGATCACGACGATGTGTCGGTGTATTTCCAAACGCACGTCAAGATTGATCCACAGCATACGGCCGAGTTGATCGAAGCGTTGCGGCACCAAACCCCGGCACTGCAGCCCGTCGAGATTGACGAGATCATGCATGGTGTAGGCTTGGCGCTCTCCGGCGCTATCAGCCAGTACCGTGGTGTGTTGGCGCACCTGCGTGCAGTCGACCGCCGAGCCAGCATTTATCCGCAACTGGACCTGGTGACATGCGACTGAGCCGCGCGGCCGTACACCGGGCCGCTTGAGACCCGAGGACTCGAACGATGGAACAATTCTCCATGCTGGGCTATGTGACCGTGGTGTCGATGATGGTACTTACGCCAGGGCCCAATATCGCCATCATTCTTCAATCCGTGGTGACGCGCAGCGCGCGCAGCGGCTTCGGCAACCTGTTCGGCATTGTTGGCGGCTTCTACTTCCACGCGCTGTGTTCCACGGTGGGCCTGACGCTGCTGCTAAAACAGTCACCCACGATGTACGCGGTGGTCAAGACCCTTGGTGCCTGCTACCTCGTCTACCTGGGCATCAATAGCCTGGTGCAGGCTGCGCGTACCCGAAGAATGCCGGCTGCGCAGCCGGTAAACACTGCCGCCAACACGCGGCCAACACACGGCGCTGTGCTCGAAGGCTTCATCACCAACGTGCTCAACCCCAAAGTCGGGCTGTTTTACCTGGCAATTTTCCCGCAATTCATAGGGCCGCAGGACTCGGTGCCATTGCGATCGTTGCTACTCGTCACCATCCATGCCCTGTTCGCGTTGGGCTGGTACTCGATCCTGATCCTGTCGTTTGAGCGCTACCGCTCCCGACTCGGTGGCGCGTCGATGGTGATGCTGGCGCGGGTTGTTATCGGGGTTGTGCTGGTGGGCTTGGGTCTGCGGGTGCTGTTGTCTTGATCCACCATGAACTACTTCACGTTCGACCTGGGCAGCACACTCGCCGCACCGATACCGGCCACCAATGCATAGCGGCGCGCAGTGCACGCTTCGGTGGGATACATCCATCCGAGTGACAGCCGCCGTGGCTTTGCTCTTGGTGCGCCGGGGGTAACCCATCTTGGCCATGGCGCTGCCGATGACGCGCTTGGCTGCGGGTGACGCCAGCGCACCGTAATTCGCGCCGGTGCTTGTCACTGCCGGTCGTGCCGCCGCAGCAGGGGTCTCGAGCGTTCCCTACCTGCTCCTGGTCCGGCGGATGGCCCGGCGCTTGGCATGCGGCAGGGCCGCCGGTGCCAGCGTGGCGATGATGTGGCGAAAGAAGCGTTCCACCATGTTCAGCCACGAGGCCGAGGCCGGTCTGATGTGTATGTGCAAACGCGGGTGCCTAGTGTCGCGTCACCGATCAGATGTCGTAGGCTGCGCGCAGCCATCGGAGCGCAGCGCAAGGCGCATCGCGCAGCCCATACCGAGCTGTATTGGCAAGCGATGCAACGCCGCGATGCGCTTCGATGGCCAGCGCAGACCGACAGATGATCGGTGACGCGACACTAGGCCCTGTCGACCGGCAAGGCACTGCGGAGATCAACGGCTGCTCGATGGCCCGGGGCCGCGGCCAGCCAGATGACGGAAAGTGATGCGCCCTTTGGACAGGTCGTAGGGCGACATCTCCAGCGACACTTTATCGCCCGCCAGGATGCGGATATGGTGCTTGCGCATCTTGCCACCGGTGTAGGCGATCAGTTGGTGACCGTTGTCCAGGGTTACGCGAAAGCGCGAGTCGGGCAGGACTTCGGTCACCGAGCCCTGCATTTCGATCAATTCTTCTTTGGCCATTTTTTATCTCTTCAAAACAGATGTTCCGCAATCGGCGCCTGAACGCTCGATGCGTCCACCACGGCCGTCATGACGACAGGAATCGGCACGCGGTGCATTGTTGACGCAGGAATCAGGCACAGGGCCGACAGCGTTCGTGGGCCGGCAAAGCGCTGTGCAAAGCCGGTCGATTGTATCGTGGCGCACCCTGCTTGGCGCCGACGGTACGGGTCGGTACGGGTTAGTCATAGGTTTCCAGGCCCGGGCCTCGGGGTATATTTTCGGTTTGATTGTTTCAAGCCTCAACGAAGGGACCCCACCATGAGCACTCGCCGCATCGTCCTCAGCCGCAGCGCCGCCATCGTGGGCGCCGCTGCCACAGGCTGGTTGCTGCCGGCCACGGCGGGCGCGCAAAGCGCCAAGCTGCGTGTGGGCCTGATGCTGCCGTACACCGGCACCTACGCCCAACTCGGGGTGGCCGTCGAAAACGGTGTGCGCATGGCCATCGACCAGCAAGGCGGCAAGCTCGGTGGGCGCGAGATCGAGTGGTTCAAGGTCGACGACGAGTCCGAGCCCAGCAAGGCGGTGGAAAACGCCAGCAAACTGGTGCAGCGCGACAAGGTGCAGGTGCTGATCGGCACGGTGCATTCGGGCGTGCAAATGGGCATTCAGAAGGTGGCACGCGAGACCGGCGTGCTCAGCCTGATCCCCAACGCCGGCGCGCATGCGGCCACCCGGGCATTGTGCGCCCCGAATGTGTTCCGCACCTCTTTCACCAACGCGCAGATCACGCTGGCGCTGGGTCCGGCGATGGTCGCAAGAGGCCACAAAAAGGCCGTCTGGATCACCTGGAAGTACGCTGCCGGCGAGGAAGCCTTCGAGGGTTTCAAGCAAAGCTATCCGGCTGCCGGTGGCAGCATCATCAAGGAACTGGGCCTGCCCTTTCCGAACGTCGAATTCCAGGCCCTGCTGACCGAGATCGCGGCCTTGCAGCCCGATGCCGTGGCCTGCTTTTTTGCCGGCGGCGGCGCTGCCAAGTTCATCCGCGACTACGCCGCTGCGGGTCTGAAGGACAAGATTGCGCTGTATGGCTCGGGCTTCCTCACCGAAGGGGTGCTCGACGCCGCAGGCCCTGCCGCCGACGGCATCATCACCACGATGCACTACAGCGACTCGCTGGACACGCCGCGCAACAAGCAATTTCGCATGGAGTACGCCAAGGCTTTCCGCAGCCAGCCCGATGTGTATGCGATGCAGGGCTATGACACCGGCCTGCTGCTGGTGCACGGGGCCAATGCCGTCCAGGGCGACATGGAGGCCAAGCCAGCGCTGTACCGGGCGCTGGAGAGCGCCGTGATCGACAGCCCACGCGGCCGATGGACCATGAGCCGCGCCCACAACCCGGTGCAGGACATTTATCTGCGCCGGGTCGAGAACATGGAAAACAAGGTGATCGGCGTGGCCGCCAAGGCCCAGGCCGACAGTGGTGCCGGGTGCCGGATGGGCTAAGACCCAAGATCGGCTACGCGCGTGCCCGGCCGCAGGGCACATGCCGGGCATGCGGCGTCTGTCGCGCCCGGACTCAGGGTGCCCTACACTCCCTCCGCCATGGACTTCGCCACCTTTCTGATCCAGTTGCTCAACAGTGTGCAGTACGGTCTGGTGCTGTTCATGCTCGCGGCGGGTCTGACGCTGATTTTCGGGATCATGGGCGTGGTGAATCTGGCCCACGGCAGCTTCTACATGCTGGGCGCATACCTGGCGTATGCACTGACGGGCTACTTTGGCAGCCTGGCTTGGGCGATTGCCGTGGGTGCCGTGCTGGCCATGGTTTTTGGTCTGGCGCTGGAGTGGCTGTTGTTTCGCCATTTCCATTGCCGCGACCACCTCGACCAGGTGTTGCTGACCTTCGGTCTGATCTACATCTTTGAAGATCTGCGCTCCATCCTGTGGGGCGATGCGGTCCATGGTGTCGCCATTCCAGAGCCGCTTGCGGCCTCGATACCGCTGACCGACATCCTCTCGTACCCGCTGTACCGCTTGTTCATCTGCGGCATCTGCCTTGCGCTGGCGCTGGGCCTGTACCTGCTGATCGCCAAGACCCGCCTGGGCATGAAAATCCGCGCCGGCGCCTCCAACCCCGATATGGCCCAGGCGCTGGGCGTGAACACCCGGCTGATCCACTCCATCGTGTTCGCGCTGGGCGTGACCCTGGCCATGGTCGCGGGCATGGCGATGGCGCCGGTATCGAGCGTCTATCCCGGCATGGGCTCATCGGTGCTCATCATGTGCTTTGTGGTGGTGGTGATCGGCGGCATCGGGTCGGTGCGCGGCGCATTCATCTCCGCGCTGCTGGTCGGTCTGGTCGACACCTTTGGCAAGGTGCTGCTGCCACAGATCGCCGGCATGCTGGTCTACATGTTGATGGCCGCCGTGCTGCTGTACAAACCCGAAGGTCTGTTCAAGCAATGAGCACCGCGCGCGCGCATATCGAGGTACTGCCCCGCAGTGTGCAGTTGGCGCTGGCCTTGGGCCTGCTGGCCCTGCTGCTGTTCCCGCTGGTGGGCAGCGACTTTTATCTGCAGATGGTCACGCGCATGATGATCATGGCCATTTTTGCGATGAGCCTGGACCTGCTGCAGGGCGTGACCGGCCTGGTGTCGCTCGGTCATGCGGCCTTTTTTGGCGTCGCGGGCTACGCCCTGGCCTGGTTCACGCCGAGCGACATGCCGGTCAGCCTGTGGTGGTCGCTGCCGCTGGCGATCGCGGCTGCGGGGCTGCTTGCATTGCTGATCGGCTGCTTCGTGGTTCGCACCCGGGGCATCTACTTCATCATGGTCACGATGGCCTTTGCCCAGATGCTGTTTTACCTGTTCTTTGACAACCGGCTGCTGGGCGGCTCGGACGGTCTGTTCATCCAATTTCGACCCGACGCCAGCATCCTGGGCTGGCTGCCGTTCGATCTCGAAGTGCGCACGACCTTTTATTACTTCACGCTGACGCTGCAAGTCGCGGTCTATGTGCTGCTGCGCCGGCTGCTCTGGAGCCCGTTCGGCCGGGCGCTGGCAGGCATCCGCATCAACGGGCAGCGCATGCGCGCCCTGGGCTTCGGCACGCACGGCTACCAACTCGCGGCATTCACGCTGGCGGGCGCGCTGGCGGGCCTGGCCGGCTATCTGTTGGGCGCGCAAACCGGCCATGTGACCCCCGAGATGATGGGCTTTCACATGAGCGCCCACGCCCTCATGATGCTCATCCTGGGCGGCATGGGCAACTTTGCCGGCGCCATGATCGGCGCGTTTGCTTTCGAGTACTTGCTGCATCTGTTCCAGGACCTGAGCAACAAGCATTGGCAATCGCTGATGGGCGGCTTCATCGTGCTGGTGGTACTGGCCGCTCCGCGCGGATTGCTCGGTCTGCTGGGGCTGCTCGGCCAGCGGAGCGCCGGGCCGCAGCAGTCACAGGGGCCGGGGCATGGCTGAAGTGCTGCTGCGCGCGCACCAACTGACCCGGCGCTTCGGCGGACTGGCCGCCGTCAATGGCGTGTCGGTGCAACTGTGGCGCGGCTGCATACATGCCGTGATCGGCCCCAACGGCGCCGGCAAGTCCACCCTGACCAACCTGCTCTCGGGCGAGATGCCCCCCACCTCGGGCCAGGTGCAACTGGGCAGCACCGACGTGACGGGCTGGGCGCCCGAACGCATCGCGCGCCAGGGCCTGGGGCGCAGCTACCAGAAGGTGAACCTCTTTTTGCCGTTCACGGTGCATGAAAACATACGCTTGGCGGCCCAGTCGCGCGCTGCGCAGCAACCCTGGAACCCGCTGCATTGGTGCGCCGATACGCGCCGGGACACGATCAAGAACAGGGCCATCGGCGAACGGGTCGCAAGCGTCATGGAGCTGGCGGGCCTGAAGGACCGGCGCAACGCCAGCGCCGGCACGCTGAGCCACGGCGAGCAGCGGCAGTTGGAGATCGCGATGACCCTGGCCACCGAGCCGCAGGTGCTGCTGCTCGATGAACCCCTGGCCGGCATGGGTGTGGCCGAGGCCGAACGCATGGTGCAACTGCTGCAAGACCTCAAACCCGCCCATGCCATCATGCTCGTGGAGCACGACATGGATGCCGTGTTTGCGCTCGCCGAGCAGATCACGGTGATGGTCAATGGCCAGGTCATCGCCCATGGCACACCGGCCCAGGTGCGCGCCGACGCGGCGGTGCAGACCGCTTACCTCGGGCAAGACCACTGAAGATGAGCCAGACCAAGCCCCAGGGCATGCCATGGATCGAGGCCCGTGGCATCCACAGCTTCTACGGCAACAGCCATATCCTGCATGGCGTGGACCTGTGCGTCGGCGCAGGCGAGACCATTGGCCTGATGGGCCGCAACGGCATGGGCAAAAGCACCTTGCTCAAGTCGCTGATGGGGCTGGTCCGGCCGCGCTCGGGCAGCGTGCTTATCGCAGGCCGCGACATGACCGGCCGGCCGACCTATGAAATCGCGCGCCGGGGCATCGCCTACGTGCCCGAAGGCCGGGGCATCTTCGGCAACCTCAGCGTGCTCGAAAACCTGCAAATGGCCGCCCGCGCCGGCACACGGGGCCAGTGCGACTGGAACTGTGAGCGCGTGCTGCAAACCTTCCCGCGTCTGGCGCAGCGCCTGGGCCATGGCGGCCAGCAGCTCAGCGGCGGCGAGCAGCAAATGCTGACCATAGGCCGCGCGCTGATGACCAACCCCGATGTGCTCATCCTCGACGAGGCCACCGAGGGCCTGGCCCCGCTGATCGCCCACGAGATCTGGCGCATCTGCAGCCTGATCAAGGCCAGCGGCATCAGCAGCGTGATCGTCGACAAGAACTGGAGACAGGTCACGCAGATCACCGACCGCAACATCATCCTGGTCAAGGGCCAGGTGGTGTTCGCGGGCAGTTCGGCAGCACTGCAGGCGCAGCCGGAACGATTGGCGCAGTACCTGGGGGTGTGATGCAAAGCGCCGCGTCAACCGACGCCGGCCCGCCTGCGCCCGTTTTTCCCCGTCTGCATGATTCATCCACCCATCCGTCAACCCCTCATGAACGACATCCCATCCAAGCCCCGCGTCGCTGTGGTCACCGGAGGCGCTCGCGGCATCGGGCGCGCCATCGGTGAATGGTTTTTGCATCATCACTACCAGGTCGCCCTGCTGGACATCGACGGGCCAACGCTGGACAGCGCGCTGGCAGAGATGGCCCCGGCACAGGGGCTGATCGGCATCCACTGCGATGTCTCCGACCCGGCGCAGGTGCAACGCGCCACCGGGCAGGTGATGGCCCGCTTCGGGCAGGTCAACGCCCTGGTCAACAACGCGGGGGTGGCCATTTTCAAGCCCTGCGCAGAGATCTCCTTTGCCCAATGGCGCTCGGTGATGGCCACCAACCTGGACGGGGCTTTCCTGTGCACGCAGGCTTTTGGCGCGCTGATGGCGCAGGGCCAAGGCGGCGCCATCGTGAACATTGCCTCGATCTCCGGCCTGCGCGCCAGCACCTTGCGCGTGGCCTATGGAACCAGCAAGGCCGCGCTGATCCATTTGACCCGGCAATACGCCGTGGAACTTGGCAATGTCGGGGTGCGCGTCAACGCGATCGCCCCCGGGCCGGTGGAAACCGAAATGGCCAAGCTGGTGCACAGCGTTGCCCTGCGCAGCGACTACTACGACGCCATTCCGCTGGGGCGCTACGGGACGGTTCAGGAGATGGCCCGGACCGTGGGCTTTCTGTGCAGCGATGAGGCCAGTTTCATCAATGGCCAGGTGCTGGCCGTCGATGGCGGGTTCGATGCCGCCGGGGTGGGCCTGCCCACGCTGCGCCGGCGCATGGGCGCGCCCGGCTGAGCGCCTGCGCGACAATCGGTAACCCCCCACATCCCCAACACCCCCCAGGAGAGCACCATGGCCATCGCGCGCCGCACCCTTCTTCGCAGCACAGCGGCTGTCGTAGCGCTACCCGGCGTCATCGAGCGCGCCTTCGCCCAAAAGGCCGAGTTCACATACAAGTACGCGAACAATCTGCCGGCGACCCATCCGATGAACCTGCGCGCCAAGGAGATGGCGGCGGCCGTCCTGGCAGAAAGCAAGGGGCGCGTCGACATTCAAGTCTTCCCGGCCAATCAGTTGGGCAACGACACCGATATGCTGAGCCAGTTGCGTGCCGGCGGCATCGAGTTTTTCACCTTGTCGGGGCTGATTTTGTCCACCCTGGTGCCCGGTGCGGCCATTACCGGGCTGGGTTTCATCTTTGCCGATTACGACAGCGTCTGGAAGGCGCTGGACGGCGAGCTTGGCGGCCATGTCCGCAAGGAGATCGGCAAGTCTGGCCTGGTGGTGATGGAGCATATCTGGGACAACGGGTTCCGCCAGATCACCTCGTCGGGCAAGCCCATCCACAGCGCCGATGACCTCAAGGGCTTCAAGATCCGGGTGCCGGTCTCGCCGATGTGGACTTCGCTGTTCAAAGCCTTCGATTCGTCCCCGGCCTCGATCAACTTCGCCGAGGTGTACTCGGCCTTGCAGACCAAGGTGGTCGATGGGCAGGAGAACCCGCTGGCGGTCATCGAGACCGCCAAGCTCTACGAGGTGCAGAAATACTGCTCGATGACCAACCACATGTGGGATGGCTTCTGGTTCCTGGCCAACCGCCGTGCCTGGGAGCGCCTGCCGGACGAGTTGCGGGCCCTGCTTGCCAGGCACATCGATGGGGCGGCCCTCAAGCAGCGGGCCGATGTCGCGGCGCTGAACGCGAGACTGCAAAAATCCCTGAGCGACAAGGGCATGGTCTTCAACATGGTCAAGACCGACAGCTTCCGCAGCCGTCTGCGCCAGGCCGGTTTCTATGGCGAATGGAAAGCCAAGTTTGGCCACGACGCCTGGGCCGTTCTGGAGCGCCACAGCGGCCAACTGGCCTGACAGGGCCGGGGGAAAGCAAGACCGCACCATGTCGACAGGCCGTTCCCCCGCGCCGTCAGGCGGCAGTTCCATTGCACCGTCAGGCGGCTCCCCTGCACCGTCAGGCGGCAGTTCCGCTGCGCCGTCAGACGCCTCCTTGCCCATCGGCCCGCCCGACCGCGCCGGCCACCCGCGCGCGCTGCCCTGGCTGATAGTCCCTCTGGAGTGGGCCTCTGCGGGGCTGATGCTGGTCATCATGGCCCTGCTTTTGACCGCCGTCCTGTCCCGTTATCTGTTCTCCAGCCCGATTGTCTGGATCGACGAGATCGTCTCGATGTCGTTCATCTGGCTGTGCATGATGGGAACGGCACTGGCCATGCACCGCAACGAGCACCTGCGCCTGGGCCTGTTCGTCGACCAACTCTCTGGCACCGTGCACGCCACGGTGCGCGCGTTCGCGCTGTGTGCGATGCTGGCTTTTCTGATCGTCTTGCTGCCGTCGGCATGCGAATACGCACAGCAAGAGTGGCTCATCCGGACGCCGGCGCTGGATCTGCCCAACACATTCCGGGTGGCGGCCATTCCCTTCGGTTTTGCCGCCATGCTGCTGATCGTGTTGGCCTACGCGGTGCGCACCGTCCCCGCCAAGGTGCTGCTGGGAACCGCTGCCGTGGTCATCGCCGTGGTGGCCGCTTTGTACGGGGCGCGCCCGGCGCTGGCCGCTCTCGGCAACTGGAGCATGCTGATCTTCCTGGTGGGGGTGGTGCTCTTGTGCCTGCTGGCCGGGGTGCCCATCGCCTTTTGCTTTGGCCTGGGCGCCATCGGCCAACTGGCATTCACGACGCAGGTGCCGTTGCTGATCGTGGTCGGCCGCATGGACGAGGGCATGTCCAGCCTGATCCTGGTGTCGGTGCCGATCTTCGTGCTGCTCGGCTGCATTCTCGACGCCACCGGCATGGGCAAGGCCATCGTGGAGTTCCTGGGGGCACTGATCGGGCATCTGAAGGCCGGGATGTCGTATGTCCTGCTGGGCTCGCTGTTCATCGTCTCCGGCATCTCCGGCTCCAAGGTCTCGGACATGGCCACCGTCGCGCCAGCGCTGTTTCCCGAGATGAAGCGCCGCGGGAACAAGCCCGGCGAGATGGTGGCCTTGCTGGCCACAGGCGCAGCCATGGCCGACACGGTGCCGCCGAGCATTGTGCTGATCGTGCTCGGTTCCGTGGCCGGGGTGTCGATTGCCGGGCTGTTCCAGAGCGGCTTCGTGGTGGCGCTGGTGCTGCTGCTTTCCCTGATGGCGCTGGCACGCTGGAAGGCCAGAAACGAGCGGGCGCCGCACCGGCGCCGGGCGTCGCCGAAGGTGATCGGGCAGAGCCTGCTGGTGGCGGCGCCGGCGCTGCTGCTGCCGTTTCTGATCCGCAGCGCGGTCGGCGGCGGAGTGGCCACTGCGACCGAGGTCTCGACCATCGCCGTGCTGTACGCGCTGCTGACGGGGCAGGTGATGTACGGCGGCATTGGCGCGCGCAGGTTCTACGCGATGCTGGTCGAGACAGTCGCACTGTCCGGCGCCATCTTGCTGATCCTGGGCGCCGCTTCGGCGCTGTCCTGGACGATTACCCAAAGCGGCATCGTCCAGCAGTTGTCCCCCTGGATGACGGCCATTCCTGGCGGCCAGATGGCGTTCCTGGCGCTCACCATGGTGCTCTTTTTGGTGCTGGGCTGTTTGCTCGAAGGTCTGCCGGCCGTGCTGCTGCTGGCGCCCATCATGTATCCGATGGCCAGAAAGCTCGGCATCCATGATGTCCACTACTCGATGGTGATCGTCTGCGCGATGAACGTCGGGCTGATGATGCCCCCGATAGGGGTCGGGTTCTATATTGCCTGCCGTATCGGCGAGGTCAAGCCGGATGAAGCCTTGCGCTCGATTTGGCCTTACCTGCTGGCCTTGCTGGCCGGGGTCGTGGTCATTGCGGCGGTTCCGGGCATTTCCACGCTGGCATTGAAGGGCTGAGGCTGGCCAGCGTGAGGGCCGCCAGCGCCGCCAGCGCTGCGGTTTCGGCGCGCAGCACGCGCGGGCCTAGCGTGACGGGGGTAAAACCGTGCTGCCGGGCCAGGTCTTGCTCGGCGCTGCTCAGACCGCCTTCGGCGCCTGAGAGGATGTACAGGGGGCGTTCGTCGCGATCGGCCGCAGGCCGCAGGCCGCGATCGGCCGCCGCAGCGCTGTGCAGCGGTGCGGCGCCGGGGCCTGGCGCCAGCAGCAGGCGCAGCGCAGTTTGCTGGACGCAGGCCGCCGCCTGGGCGCGCACCCAGTGCGCCAGGGCCGTGGCCGGGTGCACCGGGGGCACGCGGTTGCGCCCGCATTGCTCGCAGGCGGCCACGGCCACGGCCTGCCAGTGGGCGATTTTCTTGTCGGCGCGCTCGCCCCTGAGCTTGAGCACGCTGCGCTCGGTCAGCAGCGGCGTGATGCTGGCGGCGCCCAGTTCGGTGGCTTTTTCCACCAGCCAGTCCATGCGCTCGTTGGCCATGATGCCGGCGAGCAGGTGCACGGCCCGGGGGGCTTCGCGCTCGATGCGGTGGTGGGCACCCAGTTGCACGCGCACGTCGCTGCGGCCCATGCGCAGCACGGTGGCGTCAAACTCGCCGCCCTGGCCGCCATGGAACAGCGTGATGCCGTCGCCCGGCTGCAAGCGCAGCACCTGCACATGGCGCGCCACGCGGGCCGGCAGGTCGAGCTCGGCGCCCGTGGCCAATGGACTGGGGCAGTGAAAGCGCGGCATCGGGGTCATGCCAAGCCATGCGCCGCTTCCTGCGCAGTACCGGACATGCGCCGGTGGCCGATGCGATGCCGCATCGTGCCAGCGCTATACCCGGCCATACGCCAGGCCCGTGACCGGCTCCGTGCCTTCGATCTGGTCGAGCATCTTCAGCAGCGGCCCGAGCTGCCGGTAGCGGTGGGCGCTGGCGCGGATGTAGCCGATGAAGCGCGGCGTATCGGCCAGGTAGCGGGGCTTGCCGTCGCGCAGGGTCAGGCGGGCGAAGATGCCGGCGATCTTCAGGTGGCGCTGCAGGCCCATCCATTCGACGCTGCGGTAGAACGCGCCAAAGTCCTCGCCCCAGCCGCTGGCGCTGCGCGCGCCCAGCAGGCCGGCTTTGCGCGCCTTCTCCCAGTAACGCACGGTGATGTCGATGACGAACTCCTCCTCCCAACTGATGAAGGCGTCGCGCAGCAGGCTGGCAATGTCGTAGGTGATGGGGCCGTAGACGGCGTCCTGAAAGTCCAGCACGCCCAGCCGCTGCTCGCCCGTGCCGGCCGTGGGGGGCATCAGGTTGCGCGTCATGAAGTCGCGGTGGACATAGACCCGGGGGGCGGCCAGGTTGTCGGCCACGATGGCGTCGAAGGCGCTGGCCAGCGTTTGCCGTTGCTGTGCGTCGAGCGTCACCGCGCGGTGCCGGGCCAGGTACCAGTCGGGAAACAGCGCCAGTTCGCGGCGCAGCAAGGTGTGGTCGTAGGCCGGCAGCACATCCGGCCGGGAGGACTGTTGCCAGGCCAGCAGCACATCGCTGGCCTGGCGGTACCAGTCGCAGGCCGCCTGGGGGTGGTCAGGGTGCAGTCGTTCGATCAAGGTCTGCGGCCCCAGGTCGGACAGCAGCATGAAGCCGCCGGGCGCGTCCCAGTCCAGTATCTGCGGCACGTTCAGGCCCGCCGCCGCCATCAGGCCCTGCACCTGCACGAAGGGCTGGCAGTTCTCCTTGTCCGGGGGCGCATCCATCACGATGCGGCTGGCGCCGGTGGCGCTGTCGATGCGCAGATAGCGCCGGAAACTGGCATCGACCGAGGCCGGGCGCAGCGTGGCGGGCAGCAATTGCCAGGGGGCGGTCTGGCGGGCCAGCCAGGTCTCGAAGGCGGCCTTGCGGGCGGGATCGGGCCAGGTGACCGGCGGGGTCGGCGGTGCAGCCGACGATGAGGTCGACGGTGCCGAGGAGGTGGCCAGCGCCGCGTCCGTGGTCGGGCCGCAGGAGGCGGGGGGAGATGGGGGGGCGGGGGGGTGGCTCATGGATAATCCGATTTTACAAACCAGTCCCCGGCGCTCCCGGCGCTTTTCACGCTCCCGGCGATCTCGGCGCTCTCGACGCCATGGGGTGCTGCCATGGGGCGTTGCTTTTCCCGTCGCTGCCTTCGTGTCCTTTCCTTTGCCGCTCCCCGCGCCACGCTGCAAGCCCCTGTCCGTGCAGCCCCTGGTGCGCCTTGCACAGGCCCGTGCGCGAGCCTGCGCGCTGGCGCTGGCCTGCTGCGTCGTGCCGCCCGGTGCGCCGGCACAGGAACCGGCGCCGCCCGCCCCGCTTACCCCATCCACCCCATCCACCGCGCCAGTCCCGCCCGACCTGCGCACCACGCCCCGGTTGCAAGAGAAAATCCCGCAGGCGCTGCAGCCCCAACTGCCGGTTTTCGTCCAGGGCGATCGCATCAGCGGCCAGACCGATCTGCACACGCTCGTCGAAGGCGATGCCGCGCTGCGCCGTGGCGATACCGTGATCCGCGCCGACCAGTTGGACTACCGCCGGCCCGAAGATCTGGCCCGGGCCCGGGGCCGGGTGCGCCTGAACCGCGCCGGCAATCTGTACGAGGGCCAGACGCTGCAGTTGCAGGTGGAGACTTTCCAGGGGTTCTTCGACGATGTGCGCTACCGTTTTCTGGCCACGCAGGCGCATGGGACGGCCACGCGGGTCGACTTTCTCGACCGCGATCGGTCGGTGGTGCACAACGCGACCTATACGACCTGCGAGCGCCGTGACCTGGCCTCGCAGCCCGACTGGCTGCTGCGCGCCGCCACCTTGCATATCGACGAAGCGCAGCAAGTCGGCAGCGCAGACGATGCGGTGCTGGAGTTCAAGGGCTGGCCCTTGCTGCCCATTCCCCACATCAGCTTTCCGTTATCGGACCAGCGCAAGTCCGGCCTGCTGCCGCCCACCGTCGGGCTCGACCGCCGCGATGGCCTGAGCTATTCGCAGCCCTACTACTGGAACATCGCGCCCAACCGCGATGCCACGCTGAATGCGGCGCTGATGACCGAACGCGGCGCCAGCCTGGGCCTCGAATGGCGCTATCTGGAGCCGAGCTACCATGGGCAGATCAACACCGACCTGATGCCCTACGACCGGCTGCGCCAGCGCTCGCGCTGGAGCTTGTCGGGCCAGCACCAGGGCCGTTGGGACACCGGCATCGGCGCGCTGGGCCTGAGCCTGGGCCTCTACCGGGTCAGCGATGACAACTACTGGCGCGACTTCAGCCGGGTCGCCACATCGCTGCGCCAGCGCCTGCTGCCGGCCGACGCCGTGCTGTCATGGGCGCGCAATGACATGTCGGCCACGCTGCGCACGCTCCAGTGGCAGACGCTGCAAGACGTGACGGCGCCCATCGTGCCGCCATACGACCGCATGCCGCAGTTGCAATGGCGCTATGCGCCGACCCGGCTGGGCGGCGGCCTGGACGCCAGCCTGGAGCTCGACGCCACGCGCTTCGAGGCCGCGCGCGCGCTCACCGGCCAGCCCAACGCCAACCGCAGCTATGCGCTCGCGCAGATCAGCCGGCCATTCCTGGCGCCGCAGGGCTTCATCACGCCCCGGCTGCAGTGGCATGCCACGCGCTACCAGTTCGACGCGCCGCTGGTCGATGGCGCGCGCTCGGCCAGCCGCGCGCTGCCCACGTTCAGCCTGGACAGCGGTCTGGTGTTCGAGCGCGGCGCCGCCTACCTGGGCCGCAACTTCCTGCAGACGCTCGAGCCCCGGGCCTTCTACACCTACACGCCCTACCGCGACCAGAGCCGGTTGCCGGTGTATGACACGGCGGCCAACGATTTCAACTTCGCCACGGTCTACACCGAAAACGCTTTCGGGGGCAACGACCGCCTGGCCGACAACCATCTGCTCACGCTGGGCCTGAGCACACGCCTGCTGGCGCCGGACACCGGGGCCGAGGCTGCGCGCCTGGGCATTGCCCAGCGCCTGCGTTTTTCCGACCAAAAGGTGACCCTGCCCGGCGACCCGCAGGTCAGCGAGCGCCTGTCCGACCTGCTGCTGGGCGCGGGCATCAGTTGGACGCCCGGCTGGGGCCTGGACTCCACGGTGCAGTACAACCCCAAGACCCGCCGCTCGATCCGCACGACGCTGGGCGCGCACTACAGCCCCGGCAGCTACCGCACCGTCAGCGCCGCCTACCGCCTGCAGCGCGGCACCAGCGAGCAGATCGATGTCGGCTGGCAATGGCCGCTCAATGACCTGTGGGGCGACAAAGGTCTGAACCTGGGCCCGGGCCGGGGCCAGGGCGGCGGGCGCTGGTACAGCGTCGGCCGGCTCAATTACAGCCTGCATGACCGCCGCCTGGTGGACACCGTGGCGGGCCTGGAATACGACGGCTGCTGCTGGATCGGCCGCGTGCTGATCGAGCGCCTGCAAAGCGGCCTGACCAGCGCCAACGCCCGATTGCTGTTCCAGATCGAATTCCTGGGCCTGTCGCGGCTGAGCCTGGGCGCAAGCCCGCTGGACAGCTTCAAGCAAAATGTGCCGGGCTACCGGAACCTGCGCGAGCAGATGACGACGCCCAGCCGTTTCAGCAACTACGACTAACGCCATGAACCATCGTGATCACCGTGCCTTTGCCCTGGTCCTTGCCAGCTTGGCGGGCCTGACCGCGCCAGGCGCCACCGCGCAGGGCCTGCGCCTGCCGGCGACGCCGCAGGGCCAAGGATTGACGCTGCCTGCGCCGGCCGCAACGATAGCGCCGGCAACGCCGGCAACGATGGCCGCGTCGGCGCCGCAGGCCGGCCGGGACAGCAGCGCCACCGGCTGGGCGGATTTCATCGTCGCCGTGGTCAACTCCGAGCCGGTGACCAACAACGAAGTGCGTTCCCGTCTGGTGCGGGCCGAGGCGCAAATCGCCCGGCAGGGCGCCAGCATGCCGTCGCGCGAGTGGCTCGCGCATGAAGTGCTCGAACGCCTGATCCTGGAGCGCGTGCAGTTGCAGCAGGCGCGCGAGAGCGGCATCAGGGTGGACGATTTTGCGCTCGCACAGGCCGAGCAAGGCGTGGCGCGCCAAAACGGCATGACGCTCGAACAGTTCTACGCGCGCCTGGAGCGCGACGGCATCGGCAAGGAGCGCTTTCGCGCAGAACTGCGCGACCAACTGCTCGAACAGCGTCTGCGCGAGCGCGAGGTCGATGCGCGGGTGCAAGTCTCGGAGCAGGACATCGACCAGTACCTGCACGCGGAGCCGCCAGCAGGCGCGCAGGCCAAGCCCATGGAAATCAACCTGGGCCATGTCCTGGTGCTGGTGCCCGAGGACGCCACCCCGGCGCAGGTGGCCGAGCGGCGGGCACGGGCGCAGCAGGCCGCCGAGCGGCTGCGCTCCGGCGCCGACTTTGCCACGGTGGCGCGCGAATTTTCCGACGCCCCCGAGGGCCAGCGCGCTGGCGGCATGCTGGGCCTGCGCCCGGTCGATCGCTACCCCGAACTGTTCGTGAGCTCGACCCGGGGCCTGCCAGTGGGCAGCCTGGTCGGCCCGGTGCGCTCGCCGGCGGGCTTTCACCTGCTCAAGGTGGAGCAGCGCGTCATCGCCGGCCAGCCGGCAACGGTGCTGCAAAGCCATGCCCGCCATATCCTGCTGCGCACCGGCCCCCGGATGTCCGAAACCGCAGCGGCCGAGCGTCTGGCCGACTATCGCCGCCGCGTGCTGGCCGGCCAGGCCGACTTTGCGGCATTGGCGCGTGAGCATTCGCAGGACGACGGCAGCGCCAAAAAGGGCGGCGACCTGGGCTGGGCCAACCCGGGCCAGTATGTGCCCGAGTTCGAGCAAGCCCTGCAAGCCCTGCAGCCGGGCGACATCAGCGCACCGCTGGTGACACGCTTTGGCGTGCACCTGATCGAGTTGCTCGAGCGGCGCCAGGCCAGTCTGACTGCGCGCGAGCAGCGCGACATGGCGCGCCAGGCCGTGCGCGAGAAAAAGCTCGACCAGGCCTACATCAGTTGGACGCAGGACCTGCGCGCGCGCGCTTACGTGGAATACCGTGACCCGCCCCGCTGAACCGGCCCGGGCCGCAGGGCGGCATAGACCGCGCAAGCGCTTGGGCCAGCATTTCCTGACCGATCAGCGCATCATCGACGCCATCGTGCAGGCGATTGCGCCGCAGCCGGGCCAGCCCATGGTCGAGATCGGCCCCGGCCTGGCAGCGCTGACGCAGCCGCTGGTCGAGCGCCTGGGGCGGCTGACGGTGATCGAGCTCGATCGCGACCTGGCACTGCGGCTGCGCCGGCATGCGCACCTGCAGGTGATCCAGGCCGATGTGCTGCGGGTCGATTTCACGGCGCTCGCGCAGACGCTGCGCGCCACGCCACCCACGCCACCCACGAGGCTGCGCGTGGTCGGCAACCTGCCCTACAACATCTCCACACCCATCTTGTTTCACCTGCTCGCGCATGGGTCGGCCATCGAAGACCAGCACTTCATGCTGCAAAAGCAAGTGGTCGAGCGCATGGTGGCCAAGCCAGGCGGCAGCGACTACGGGCGCCTGTCGGTGATGCTGCAATGGCGCTATGCAATGGAGAAACTGCTGCATGTGCCGCCCGCGAGCTTCGCGCCGCCGCCGCGCGTGGACAGCGCCGTGGTGCGCATGCTGCCGCACGCGCAGCCTGCCGCCGTGTCCAGGCCGATGCTCGAAGAACTGGTGCAGTTGGCCTTCAGCCAGCGGCGCAAGCTGCTGCACCACACGCTCGGGCGCTGGCTCGACGCGCACCAGTACGCAGGCCGCTTCGACACCCGGCGCCGCGCCGAGGAAGTGCCGGTCCAGGAGTATCTGGACCTGGCCCGGGAAGCGCATCGATGGATCGCTGACGGTAAAGACCCACCATGCGCTGGCGCATGATGGCTGTCATGCAGCGCTGAGCCAGTAATCGGCGTTGAAGGGGCTGCTCATGCGCAGCGCCAACGGGGACACATCGACGAGCTTGTGGGTGGGCATTTTCTCGGTGGGGTCGGCATCGACTGCCGTGCCCGCGACCGCCGGGGTGCCGTTCGCCTCGTTCGCCCGTTCTGCTTGGCTGGTGGATGCAGAACGGGCTACAGAAAAGAATAGAAACACCGGAACGGGATCTTTCGGTCGCCCCAGTAGTCGGCAGCGTCGCGAAAGACATCGAGCAACTGCTCGCGCGCCTCCTTGTCGAACTTGCCGGTGGCCGGAATCTGCTCGAGCACCACGATGAAACCGGGCTGCTGGCCCGATTGATGCAATGGCTCGGTCATGCAGTCGTACAGCGCATCAAAGTTCTTGCCGAAATGCGCCGGGAAGATGAATTGCCCGGCAATCAGGTCGAGCACATCCTGCTTGGACTGCGCATGGGCCAGGTTGGCGTACAGGAAATGCTGGCCCATGACAGTGGCGGCATCTTGCAAGTCCTGCACGCGGAAGGCGCGAATCGACTGCACGATGTTGGTGCGCACGCCACGCAGTGGCGTTTCCTGGTGAGCACGCAGCGGTGTTTCCGAATGGACACGCAACGGTGTCTCCGGGTGGACGCGCAGCGGCGTCTGGGGGTGCAGCGGCGTTTCCAAGCCGCTGCACAATGGCATGTTCAGATCCTTACGCAACGGCGTATCCAGGTCTTTACAAAGTGGCGTCTGCATCTGTGCGCTACTCTTTCTTTATCAAGAACTTGCGGCCATTCGCAAGGCGGCGGGATGCCGCCTGTGCGAATGGGTGATTTGCTCGTGGGGCGCGCCACCGGGGGGCGTCTGGTCTGCGTGTACTGTGGCCGGACTTACTCGACAATCTCGCGAAAACTGGCGTAGTGGTCACTGGTGTAGTAGCAGGCATCCGGTATCCGGGGCCTGCTGCCGCCACAGACGATGCGCCGGGCTCCCCGGTCGCGCAGTCCTGGTGTTCTGACGGTGTATTCACGGTAGTAGCCCCGCTGGTTGGCGGGCAGCAGCCGCTCGCGATTGCCAAAGACCGTCCCGTCCTTGGCATGCGCGAAAGGCCCTCCCGTGCGAATCTGCGCATAAGTCTCGCGCCCCTGGGGCGGCAACTCGGCCAATGTGATGGAACTGGCGATCCCGTCGGTGGACGGGGATTGGCGGGCCTGCACCGCCGCCAAAGACAGCACGAACAACGAAACACCCGCAACACTCCAAAAACCCCTGCGCACCCGGGTGGCTACAGCCTTGAGCATCAACACACCTTTCAGAAACCACGGGTTAACCCGAGATTTCAGGCCGCAGTGTGACGCAATGGTTTTCAAAATGCAAGCCTGCTTGTCACCCAAGGAGCAGGCGTGGTTTTTCACCCCGTCCACCCCGCGTCCACCCCGGGCCTGGGTCAGGCTGGTGGACGCGGCACGCCGTCCAGGCGCGTCGGCCAGCGCCCGTGCACAGGCGCCCCGGCGGAGCCTTGGGCCTTCGGGAAAACGGAAGGCTCTGTCTTGCAATGCGTGATTGTGCGCACGGCGCGTCCGGGCGATCATGGCCCCATGACAGCCGATCCACCCGACCCCGCAGCGCTCGGCACCACCCTCCGCCCCGCAGGGGTCGGTATCACCTCCCATCCCGCAGGGGCCGGCGCCAACCTTGCCCCCGGCGCGGCCGGCGCCAGCCCTGACCTGCGCCCCATCGACGCCACCGAATTGGCGCATCTGCAACGCTGGCAAGGGCGTACCGAGGTGCGCAGCGACATGCTCCACGCCGCTCCGGTGCGCGGCCTGTCTGCCACCTTGGACCGCGCAGACCCCGAGCCTGTGCCCGGCAGCGTGCTGCCGCCGCTGTGGCACTGGCTGTACTTTCTGCCGCAGTCCAGGCACAGCGAGATCGGCCCTGACGGCCACCCGCGCCGGGGCGGCTTTTTGCCCCCGGTGCCGCTGCCCCGGCGCATGTGGGCGGGCGGGCGCCTGCACTGGCAGGCCGGCAATCCGCTGCGCGTGGGCGATGCGGTCGAGCGCCGCTCGTGCATCGCCTCGGTCAGCCACAAGACGGGCCGCATCGGCGACCTGCTGTTCGTGCTGCTGCGCCATGAGCTGCACAACGCCGCCGGCCTGGCACTGACCGAAGAGCATGACATCGTCTACCGCAGCGCCGCCCGGCCCGGCGACCCGCAGCCCGCACCCCAGGCGGCCCCTGCCGGTGCAGCCTGGCAGCGCGAGTTGCTGCCCGACGAGGTGCTGCTGTTTCGCTACTCGGCGCTGACCTTCAACGGCCACCGCATCCATTACGACCGCCGCTATGCGAACGCGGTCGAAGGCTACCCCGGCCTGATCGTGCATGGCCCGCTGATCGCCACGCTGCTGCTGGACCTGCTGCGCCGCGAAATGCCCGAGGCCCGGCTCGCCCGCTTCGAGTTCAGGGCCGTGCGGCCGGCGTTCGACCTGAACCCGCTGCGCCTGAACGGCCAGCCCGAGGCCGATGGTTGCAGCGCCGACGGCGACGGCAGCCGCCGTGTCAGCCGCGACGGCAGCCGCCGTATCAACCTGTGGGCCCAGGACCATGAAGGCTGGCTGACCATGCAGGGCCTGGCCACGCTGGCCTGACCCGACGCCGCCCGCCGCACTTGCCATTGGCCAACCGCCATGACGACCAGCCACCACGCCCCCCCGGACAAATACCAGGACATCCGCGACGCCGTGCGCGCACTGTGCGCCGAGTTTCCCGATGCATACCACCGCCAGGCCGACGCGCAGCGGGCCTACCCCGAAGCCTTCGTCGCCGCGCTCACCAAGGCCGGCTGGATGGCCGCGCTGATTCCGCAGGAGTACGGCGGCTCCGGCCTGGGGCTGACCGAGGCTTCGGTGATCATGGAAGAGATCAACCGCAGCGGCGGCAACTCCGGCGCCTGCCATGGCCAGATGTACAACATGGGCACGCTGCTGCGCCATGGCTCCAGGGCGCAAAAGGAGCTGTACCTGCCCCGCATCGCCCGTGGCGAGTGGCGCTTGCAATCGATGGGCGTGACCGAGCCCGGCACCGGCACCGACACCACCAAAATCAAGACCAGCGCCGTGAAAAAGGGCGACCGGTACTTGGTCAACGGCCAGAAGGTGTGGATCAGCCGCGTGCAGCATTCGGACTGGATGATTTTGCTGGCGCGCACCACGCCGCTGGCCGAGGTGGCCAGGAAAAGCGAGGGCATGTCGATCTTCATGGTCGATCTGCGCCAGGCCGAAAAGAGCGGCATGACCGTGCGGCCGATTCCCAACATGGTCAACCATGAGACCAACGAACTATTCTTCGAGAACCTGGAGATCCCGGCCGAGAACCTGATCGGCCAGGAGGGCCAGGGCTTTCGCTACATCCTCGACGGCCTGAACGCCGAGCGCACGCTGATCGCCGCCGAGTGCATAGGCGACGGCTACTGGTTCATAGACCGCATCACCCGCTACGCCAAAGAGCGCAACGTGTTTGGCCGCCCCATCGGGCAGAACCAGGGCGTGCAGTTTCCGATTGCCCAGGCCTACATCGAGCTGGAGGCCGCCAACCTGATGCGCTGGCAGGCGTGCGCGCTGTTCGACGCGCAGCAAAGCTGCGGCGCGCAGGCGAACATGGCCAAATACCTGGCGGCCAAGGCCAGTTGGGAGGCGGCCAATGTGTGCCTGCAATACCACGGCGGCTTTGGCTTTGCCTGCGAATACGACGTGGAGCGCAAGTTCCGCGAGACGCGGCTGTACCAGGTGGCGCCGATCTCCACCAACCTGATCTACGCCTACGTGGCCGAGCATGTGCTCGGGCTGCCGCGGTCGTTCTGAAAGGGGCCGCGATGACCCGCCCCCTCGATGGCATCACCGTGGTAGCGCTCGAGCATGCCATCGCCGCCCCGCTGTGCACGCGCCAACTCGCCGACCTGGGCGCGCGCGTCATCAAGGTCGAGCGCCCGGGCAGCGGCGACTTCGCCCGCGCTTATGACACGCGGGTGAACGGGATGTCCTCGCACTTCGTCTGGACCAACCGCTCCAAAGAAAGCCTGACCCTCGATCTGAAGCACCCCGAGGCGCTGGCCGCATTGCGCCAACTGCTGGCCCAGACCGACGTGCTGGTGCAAAACCTGGCACCCGGCGCCGCTGCGCGCCTGGGGCTGTCTTACGCCGCCTTGCAGGCCGACCATCCGCGCCTGATCGTCTGCGACATCTCGGGCTACGGCGCCGACGGCCCGTACCGCGACAAAAAAGCCTACGACCTGCTGATCCAGAGCGAGGCCGGTTTCTTGTCGGTGACCGGCAGCCCGGACGCGCCCGCCAAGGCCGGCAACTCGGTGGCCGACATCGCCGCCGGCATGTACGCCTACAGCAGCATCCTGGCAGCGCTGCTGCAGCGCGGCAAAACCGGGCAGGGCGCGCATATCGACCTGTCGATGCTCGAAGCGCTGGGCGAATGGATGGGCTACCCGATGTACTACGCCTACCAGGGCGCAGCGCCACCGCCGCGCGCAGGCGCCGCCCATGCCAGCATCTACCCCTATGGGCCGTTCGCCACGGGCGACGGTGGCAGCGTGATGCTGGGCCTGCAAAACGAGCGCGAGTGGCAACTGTTTTGCACGCTGGTGCTGCAAGATGCCCAGTGCGCCAGCGACCCGCGCTTCGACACCAACGCGCGGCGCAGCGAGCACCGCGCCGCGCTGCAAGCCATCATCGAGCAAGCCTTCGCCAGCCTGGGCAGCGCGCAGGTGATGGCGCGCCTGGACCAGGCGCAGATTGCCAACGCCCGCGTCAACGACATGGCGGGCCTGTGGGCGCACCCGCAACTGGCCGCGCGCGGGCGCTGGCAGGACGTGCCAACGCCTGCCGGCCAGGTGCCGGCGCTGCTGCCGCCGGGGCGCAACAACCGGTTCGACTACCGCATGGACCCGGTGCCCGCCGTGGGCCAACACACCGAGGCGATACTGCGCGCGCTCGGCCACGACACCGGCAGCCTGGCCAGGCTGCGCGCGCAGGCCGCGATCTGAGCCATGGGCCGATCCGGTGAGCGCCAGCAAAACACCCGCACAACGATCGCCAGCGATGAACCATGGCCCCCGCCAACGCTGCGCCCGCACCCATGGTGGTCTGCCCGCATGGCGCGCGGCCGCCGTAGCCGACCCCCGAGCCTGCAACTGCAACCCATGACTTTTTCATTCACGACACTTTGCCGGTGCCGATCGGCGCACGCGGCTCGGCCCCTGCGCGCTGGCCGCCAGCGCCTGGCGCTGACCGTGCTGGCCGTGCTGACCATCATTGCGCCAGCGCTTCTCGCGGCATTGCCGGCCAGCGCGCAGGGCGTGCCGTTGGAGCCATTGGAGCGGCCGATCACCATCGTCGTGCCGGCAGCGGCCGGCGGCACCACCGACATCGTGGCCCGCGTGCTGGCCGGTCCCATGGGCAAGGACCTCGGAGTCCCGGTCGTGGTCGAGAACAAGGGCGGCGGGGGCGGCAGCATCGGCACCGCGCAAGTGGCGCGCGCCAAGCCCGACGGCCATACGCTGCTGATGGGCAACATCGGGCCGGTGGCGATCAATTTCAGCCTCTACAAACAGCTCAGCTACAAGGAGAGCGACCTGCGCGGCATCACCAACGTGATCTCCGTGCCCAACGTCCTGGTGGTCCATGCCGACTCGCCGGTGCGCAGCGTGCCCGAACTGCTGGCCTTGGCCAGGACGCGCCGCCTGAACGTGGCCACCTCGGGCGTCGGCCAGTCGTCGCACATGTCTTGCGAAATGTTCCGCCAAAAGACCGGCATCGAGATCACGCTGGTGCCCTTTTCCGGCGCCGCGCCCGCCGTGACCGCGCTGCTGGGCCAGCAGGTGGACTTCGTGATCGACAACCTGCCCAGTTCCATGCCCCACATCAAGGCCGGCAAGTTCCGCGCACTGGCCATCACCAGCGCCACACGCTCGGCGCAATTGCCCGAGGTGCCGACGATGGCCGAGGCCGGCGTGCCGATGCAGGTGACCGCCTGGTTCGGCCTGCTGGCGCCGGCCGGCACGCCCGATGCAATGATCGAGCGCCTGCAGCAGTCCGCGCGCAAGGCAATGCAGACGCCCGAGGTGCTCCAGCGCTGGGCCGGCCTCGGCGGCGTGCCCGGCGGCCAGACGCCGGCCGAGTACGACGCCTTCATCGCGCAGGAGCGCAAGCACTGGGCCCGGATCGTCAAGGCCGCAGGGCTGTCGCTCGAATAGGCCCGATAGGTCCGATAGATCCGATAGATCCGATAGATCCGATAGATCCGATAGATCCGATAGATCCGATAGGCCCGCCTGTCTGCGCTCCCTCTCCCGGATGCCATGCCAGAAAATACCGCGTCCCTGCTGTCCCGGCCCTGCGGTTCGCGGCCCCGGCTGACCGCGCCACAGGCGCTACAGGCGGTGCAGGCGGCGCAGGCCGGGCGTAGCCCTGCCGCCACCGCCTTCGGTGCCGGACAGGCAGCGCCCGGGCTGCACCCCCTGCGCGTGGCTTTGCGCCTGGCCCTGCGCATGACCATCGAGCGCGTGGCCCTGGGCCGGCAACGCCACGGCCTGCGCCCTGGCGGCATGGCGGCCCCCTGTGCCGGCACCCCGGTCGGGGACTTGCCGGCCTTCCCCGGCGCGTTGCGCGCCGGCGTGGTCGTGGCGCCGCTGGCGCCCTCGGTCGGACATCTGCGCGCCCTGCCAGACGACCCGGGCGCCCGGCCGGTGCTGCGCGCTCGCAACTCCTTACTGCACGACGAAAAGCCCGCCATGTCCCCTCGCCGTTTGCGGCCGCGCCGCGCCCTGCTGGCCTGCCTGGCCCTGGCCGGCGGCGCCCTTCTCGCATCGACCGCCCCTGCCGCCGACGCCTGGCCCGCCAAGCCGATACAACTGGTGATTCCGTACCCGCCCGGCGGCAGCGCCGACCTGTTGGGCCGGCCGCTGGCCGCGCAACTGCAGCAGCAACTCGGCCAGCCGGTGGTGCTCGAATACAAACCCGGCGCCGGCGGCACGCTGGCCTCGCACTACGTGGCACGCGCCAAACCCGACGGCTACACGCTGCTGATGGTGCTGGCCGCCCATGCGATCAACGACAGCCTCTACCCCAAGCTGCCCTACGACACGCGCAAGGACTTCGTGCCCGTGTCGCTGCTGGCCAACCTGCCGATGGTCGTCGCGGCCAGCAGCAAGCTGCGCGCCAGGAACATCCAGGAACTGATCCAGGCCGCCAAGGCCGCCCCTGGCCAGCTCAGCTTCGGCTCGGCCGGCAACGGCAACACCGGGCACCTGGCGGCCGAGTACTTCAGCAGCCTCTGCGCCATCGAGATGACGCATGTGCCCTACAAGGGCAGCGCCGGCGTGGTCAATGCGATGCTGGCGGGCGACATCGATCTGACCTTCGACAGCATCTCCACCTCCATGCCGCATATCCGCAGCGGGCGCATGCACGCGCTGGCCGTCACCAGCGCCGAACGCTCGGCGCTGGCGCCCGAGGTAAAGACGGTGCAGGAGCAGGGCATCGCCGGTTTCGACGTGACCGGCTGGTACGCGCTGATCGCCCCGGCCGGCACGCCAGCGGACATCACGCAGCGCCTGAGCCGCGCGATCGCCAGCGCGCTGCGCCAGCCGCCGCTGCAAGCACAGTTGGCCGCTGGCGGCTACGAACCCGTAGGCTCCACGCCCGAGGCGCTGCAAGCGCACCTGGAGCGCGAGATCACCCGCTGGGCCGCCGTGGTGAAAGCCACCGGCGCCCGGGTGGATTAGCCGGCATGCGCCGGGCAGCCCCATGATCGCCGCACAGCCGCCCGAAGGCGCTCATACCGCAGCCGAAAGCGCAGGTGCTCCAGTGAACGCCGGCACATGCCCCGCACGGATGCGTTGCGACCCTTTCATCGACCACACCTGCCGAAACCCCCTATGACTGCCCATGCGTCGCGCACCGCCGAGTTGGCCGCTTTTGCTGCCGGGCTGCGCCTGAAAGACATCCCGCCGGCCGTGCTGCGCCGCACCGAAGACCTGCTCGTCGACTGGTTCGGCTCGGCCGTCGCCGGCCATCGTGCGCGGCCCGTGGCCAGCATCGCCCGCTTTGCGCTGGCAATGGGGCCGGCCACCGGCCCCGGCGAAGTCATCGCCCGCCGCGCCAGCACCAGCCCCCATGCCGCCGCGATGATCAACGCCGCCGCATCGCATGTGGCCGAGCAGGACGATGTGCACAACGGCTCGGTGTTCCACCCGGCGACCGTGGTGTTCCCGCCCGCGCTGGCGGTGGCGCAGGCCATTGGGGCCAGCGGGCAAGAACTGCTGCTGGCCTGCGTCGCCGGTTACGAGGTGGGCATCCGGGTGGGCGAGTTTCTGGGCCGAACGCACTACAAGGTGTTCCACACCACGGGCACGGCCGGCACGCTGGCAGCGGCGGCGGCCGTGGGCCGGTTGCTCCGGCTGGACGCGGCGCAGATGCGCGATGCGCTAGGCTCTGCCGGCACGCAATCGGCCGGGCTGTGGGAATTCCTGCGCACCGCAGCCGACAGCAAGCAACTGCACACCGCGCATGCGGCGGGCGCGGGCCTGATGGCGGCCTACCTGGCCAAAGACGGCTTCACCGGCGCGGCCGATATCTTGCAAGGCCCGCAGGGCATGGCCGCCGGCATGACGCAGGACGCCCGGCCCGAGAGCCTGACGGACGGCCTGGGCAGCCGCTGGGCCACCGCCGAGACCTCATTCAAATACCACGCCTGCTGCCGCCACACCCATCCGGCCGCCGACGCATTGCTGCAAGTGATGCAGCAGCAGCAACTCCAGGCGCAGGACTTGGCGCGCGTGGTGGCCCATGTGCACCAGGGCGCCATCGACGTGCTCGGCCCGGTGCTGCAGCCGGCCACGGTGCACCAGAGCAAATTTTCGATGGGCACCGTGCTGGCCCTGGTGGCGCAGTACGGGCAAGCGGGCCTGGGTGAATTCGATGCGCATTTCCTGAGCGCGGCCACCCAGGCCCTGCGCGACAAGGTAGAGATGGCGCTGGACGCCGAGGTCGACAGCGCCTACCCGCGCCGCTGGATCGGCAAGGTCACGGTGCACACCCGCGACGGCCGGGTGCTGAACGGCCGGGTCGACGAGCCCAAGGGCGACCCGGGCAACAGCCTGAGCCGCGCCGAAATCAGCGCCAAGGCGTTGCGCCTGGCCGACCATGGCGGCGTGAGCAGCGCCGCCATGCAGCGCGCGCTGGAGTCGCTGTGGCAACTGGCCCAATGGCCGGTGGTGGGCCGTTTGCTGGCATTGGAGCCGCAGGCATGACCCACGCAGGCATGGCCCCGACCGGCCCGGCGCCGGCGCTGGCCGAGGCGCGCAGCTTCCTCTTCGTGCCGGCGAACCGCCCCGACCGCCTGCCCAAGGCGCTGGCCAGCGGCGCCGATGCGGTGATCATCGACCTGGAAGACGCGATTGCGCCGCCGCAGCGCGATGGCGCGCGCAGCGCATTGCAACCAGTCTGGGCCAGCATCGCCGCGCCGGACCGCGCCCGGCTGGTGCTGCGGATCAACGGCGCCGGCACGCCCTGGCATCGAGCCGACGTGGCGCTGGCGCGCGCCTTGGTCGCCGATGGGCTGGCCGCGCTGATGCTGGCCAAGGCAGAGCAGGCGCGGGACCTGGCGGCCCTGGCCCAGGCCTGCCCTGGCGCCGCGCTGCTGCCGCTGGTCGAAAGCGCCGAGGGCGCGGCGGCGCTCGACGCGCTGGCAGCCGCCCCCCGGGTGCTGCGCCTGGCGCTGGGCGACATCGACTTGCAGGCCGATCTGGGCATGGCCTGCGGCCCGGAGCAGGCCGAGTTGGCCCCGCTGCGCTGGGCCATGGTGCTGGCCTCGCGCCGCGCCGCGCTGGCGCCACCGATCGATGGCGTGACGACCGCCCGGGACGATGCAGCGGCGCTGACGCAGGACACAGCGCGCAGCCGGCGCTTCGGTTTTGCCGCCAAGCTGTGCATCCATCCGGCGCAGATTGCCGTGGTCCATGCCGCATTCGCCCCCGGCGCCCGGGAATGCGACTGGGCCCGGCGCGTGCTGGCCGCCGCCGAGGCGGCCGGCGGCGGGGTCTGCGTGGTCGATGGCCGCATGGTCGATGCGCCCGTCATCGCGCTGGCGCGCCAGACCTTGCGGCGCCAGGCATGACCGCCCGTCTCGCCGCTCCGGCGCAGCCCCGAACCCCCTGCACAATGATCCTGATGCGCGTTGCCTGCGCCCTTTTCTGCGCCCCGCAAAACATCACCGATCGGGTGGATGCACCTGGGGCACCTGACGCACCTGACGCACCTGACGCACCTGACGCACCTGATGCGGCGCTTGGGTGCGGGCACTTTCTCGGCCAGGGGCAAGCCACGGCAGGCGCCGTCACCGCTGCATCGGGTGAACCTGGAACTTGCAAACCGCTGAACCACCATGGAATGGAGTCGTCATGAATTTCCTCGCTCTCCGGCTGACCGCACGAGCCTCATCACCGATGCGCCAACACCGGCGCATGGCGTGCATCGACCGGAAAACCCCCGGCTGCCGGCCTGGTCTGGCGGCCCTGGCCTGCGCCCTGGCCGCCACTTGGGCGCTGCACACCGGCGCGGGCGCCCAGACGGTGTGGCCGGATAAACCCGTGACCCTGGTGATTCCGTTCGCCGCAGGCGGCCCGACCGATGTGGTGGCCCGCATGTTGGCCATCCCTATGGGCAAATCCCTGGGCCAGCCGGTGCTGGTGGACAACACCGTCGGCGCAGGCGGCACCATTGCGACCACCAAGGTGGCGCGCGCGCCCGCCAACGGGAACACGGTGTTCCTGCACCACATGGGCATGTCCACTGCGCCCGCGCTGTACAAAAAGCTCGCGTTCGACCCGCTCAAGGACTTCGAGTACATCGGCCAGGTGCTGGATGTGCCGATGACCCTGCTGGGGCGCAGGGACTTTCCGGCCAACAACCTGCAGGAACTGCTGGCCTACATCAGGGCCAACCAGGACAAGGTCGCGCTGGCCAATGCCGGACTGGGCGCCGTCTCGCACCTGTGCGGCCTGCTGTTCATGAGCCAGATCGGCATCGAGCTGACCACCGTGCCCTACAAAGGCACAGGCCCGGCGATGAACGACCTGCTGGGCGGGCAGGTAGACCTGCTGTGCGACCAGACCACGCAAACCGTCCCGCTGATCAGGGACGCCCGCGTCAAGGTGTTCGGCGTCACCGTGCCCCGGCGGCTGACGGCGCTGCCGAACGTGCCCACGCTCGATGAGCAGGGCCTCAAGGGCTTCGATGTCAAAGTCTGGCACGGCCTGTACGCCCCCAAGGGCACACCACCCGAGGCATTGAAAAAGCTCAACACCGCGCTGCGCTTTGCCTTGCAAGACCCGGTGGTGAAACAGCGTTTGGCAGACCTGAGCTCGGACATACCGCCTGCCGACAAGATCACGCCCGAAGGACTCAAGACCCACCTGGAAGCCGAGATCGCCCGCTGGGGGCCGGTGATACGCAAGGCCGGCATCTACGCCGATTGAGGCCGCTGGCCCCGGGGGCCCCGGGCGCATGAGGGACGCATGGGGGGCAATCGCTGCCGGAAAATCCCCGCCGCCGCCTGCGCAGCAGCGATCGCAGCGCGCCGGCTTTTGCGCGGCGCGTCGTGCGACCCCGCGCACCATGTCTTCTGGCACACCGGCCCAACCCGGGGCACTGCAACGCCGCAGCGCAGCGCCGCTGCCGCCGGACCCCTGGTCGCTGGCTGCCATCGAGGCCCTGCCGGCCAAGCCGCTGCCGGACCTGCTCTTTCGACATGCAGACCGTGCAGCGCCAGCACGGGCCTGCGGGCGGCATCGAACGGGCCACGCCGCTATCGGTCAAGACCGGCGGCTGCCCCGAGAGACCCCTGCCTGTGTCTGGCGAGGATGGGCAACGCCGCCCTGGCGCGCAAGGCGCGGTGCCATGCGCCGTCATTTGCAGGGCGGCACAGGCCATGCGCAGTCCCCATGGGTCGTCCATTGGCGGGGCGGCGCATCAGAGGCCATCGACCAAAACGAAGGCAATGCGCGCCGGGCGGCCCGAACGGTTGGCCCATGCGTGGCGGGTGCCGCGCTGGATCAGCACATCGCCCGCGCGCAGCGTGGTCTGACTGCTTTCCATGATGGCCAGCAACTCGCCTTCCAGCATCAGCGCATAGTCCACGGTGCGCGTGCAGTGCATGCCGGGATGCTCGCCGGCGCGCGGCGCATGTCGTGCGTCGCGGTACATGCTGGCGAAGGTGGCTTGCAGCATGTGTTCGAGCGCTTGCGGGTCCTGCGGCTCGGGCGGGAAGTCGATGATGCGCAGCACGGTGCCGCCCTTGGCCGGCGCTACGCCCTGGTGCCCGGCAATGGCGTCGGCAGCGTCCACGGGGGCTGGCGCTGCGCCGGTGCACCACAGATTGGTCACGCGATAGCCGGGGCGCTGCGGCACCATGCGCACTGCGGGAGCAGGCCCGTCCTCGATGAATGCGGACTCGCCTTGCGGGTTGATGCCGGTGACGACCCGGCGAATCGGGGGGAGTGTCATCTTCAGTGCCTTTCCAGGTCGAGGTGGGGCAACAGTTCGGCGTTGGCTTGGTAAGTGCGCAGGATGCGGGCCTTGAACTGCGCTGCATCGAGGTAGGCCGGCACCTGGTGCAGTCCCAGCGCGGCCTGCCGGAAGCCGTCAGACGCCACCACCTTCTGGCACAGCCCCTGGATTCGGGCGAGCGTCGCGGGCGGGGTTGCGGCCGGGGCAAAGAGGCCGTTCAGACCCGGGGTCACTGCGGGGTAGCCCAGATCGGCCAGCGATGGGGCCTCGGGCAGCAAGGGGTGGCGCCTGTCGGACAGCAGCGCCAGCACACGCAGACCTTTGCCCGCGATCGAGGCAATGGCCGGCGCAGCGAAGTCCAGATGGCCGCCGAGCAACTGCGCCAGCACCGCCGAATCGCCTTTGAAGGCCACCGGATTGAATGGCACCCCCAGCGCCTTGGCCACGGCCGCAACGCCCAGATGCGGCACAGAGCCGTTGCCGGCATGGCCGTAGACCAGTTTTCCGGGGGCGGCCCGGGCGCGCGCCGTCAGATCCTGCAGGGTCTGGATCGGAGAGTCGGCGCGCACGGCAATGGTGAAGATGTTTTCAAACACCTGGCATACCGGCTCGAGCTGTTCATTGCGGTACGGCATGGTCTTGAAAAGCAAGGGCGCATGGGTGATCGGAGAGGCCGGCGAGAACGCCAGGGTCTGGCCATGGGGCGCGGCGCGCGCGAGCGCCGCAAAACCGATGATGCCGGCAGCGCCGTCGCGGTTGGTCACGACCCAGTTCTGTCCGCTCATGCGCGCGGCCTGGCGCGCAAAGGCGCGCGCCATCAGATCGACACCACCGCCGGCCGAATAGGCAACGATGACCTCGGTGACACCGGCTGCGGGTTTGTCCTGCGCGCATGCCAGTGTGGCGACGGACAAGAAAATGACGCCAATCCATGCTTTCATCGAGGGAGTCCTGAAATGCCCGCTTGCGCTGGCCGTCGGTTCAATGGCTGATGACAGGCCCCGGCCCACAGGCTATAGTCGGGGGCTTTTTCTGCGGCCCAAGTATGCCAAATGCTCTACGGCGCAAAGGTTGCACCGGGTTTGGCACGGCTAGGCGCATTTGACCCCCAAGGGAATCGACGATGAAAGAAGGCATTCACCCCAACTACCGCGAAGTCTTGTTTTCGGACCTGTCCAACGGCTTCAAGTTTGTCACCCGTTCGTGCGCGAACACCAAGGAAACCGAGACCTTCGAGGGCAAGGAATATCCGCTGTACAAGCTCGATACATCCTCCGAGTCGCACCCTTTTTACACCGGCACGCAAAAGTCGGTGGACAACATGGGCGGCCGCGTGGAGCGCTTTCGCAACCGTTTCGGCAAGACGGCAGCGAAGTAAGCCGTCTTTTGCCCGTGCGCCGATGCGGGCGCATATCCGGTCCTGTGCGCCCAAGGGCGCGCATCCAGTCCTGTCACCCGGGCATCGGCGCGCACCCGCTGCCTGCTGACGGCGCATTCTCGCCCCGCTGGCGGCGGCTTCGGCCCGGTGCCAGCCCCGATGCCCCGATGGACTGCGCGCCGCGCGGTCTGGCCGATGACCGCGCAACGCGGCATTTCGTCGCCCCCACCCGGGTAGCCCCCAGGCGCTCAGTCCTGCGGCCGGAATCCGATGACCAATGACGGGGGCACCCGTCCGTCCACATCGCGCGGCAGCGTTTCGGTTTTGTCCAGCGCCCGCAGCACGGCGTCATCCCAGGCTTTGCTGGTGCTCGGTTGCAGCAGCCGTTTGCCGACGATGGTGCCGTCGGGCGACAGACGCACTTCGACCTCGGCGCGCGGGTTGCCCGCGATGGCGTCGGGGTACACGATGTTTGGCCTGACCCTGGCGCTGACCTTGGCGCTGTAGCTGCCCGAGGGGCCTGGCGGGCCGGCGCTGCGCAAGGCGGCGCCATTGTCACCCCCGCTGGCCCCGGCCAGTCCTTGCAGGCGCCGCAGATTGTCCTCGCGCTGCCGGGCCAGTCGTTGCTCCTGCTCCTGTGCCTGTGCCTGTGCCTGTGCCTGCGCTTTGCTCTTGGCGGCTTGCTCGGCCCGGAGCTTGTCTTGCGCGAGTTTCTTCTGCTTTTCCTGTTCGGCCAACTGCTTTGCGCGCTGCTCGGCTTCTTTTTTCTTTTGCAGGCGCTCGCGGCGCTGCGCTTCCTGGCGCTCGCGTTCTTGGCGCTTTTTCTCGCGTTCGATGGCGATGTCGGCCACGCGCGTGTCGGGGGGCTGCGCTGCGGGCGCCGTGTCCGGCCGTGCCGTGGGCGCCGCAGCCGGCGCTACTGGCGGGACTACTGGCGGCACTGCTGGCGGCGCGGCGGGTTCGACGGCGGCCTGCCGGGGCGCAGCCGCCCATAGTTCGGCGGTGACGGCGGGCGGGTTGGTGCTGCTTTTCCAGTGCACGCCCCAGGTGAGCGCGCCAATCAGCAGCGCATGCACCAGCACGGACAGCACGATTGCGCGCAGATGCGCCGGCGGGCGGGGCGGGGCAAACTGGTCGCGGTCGTCGTGGGCATGCATGGGCGTCTGAGCTACACGGGGCGGGTTCGGTTCAACCGCCTTGCTGCACGAGCAGTCCGACCCGTTGCACGCCGGCTTTTTGCAGCGCATCCATGGCCTTGACCACGGTATCGTATTGCACGCCTTTGTCGGCGCTGATGAGCACGGCGCTGTCCGGCCCCTGGTCTGCTTGCCAGCGCACGGCGGCAGCGCCGATCTCGCGCAGGCTCAGGCGCAGCGTGGCTTGGGCGGTGCGCCACTGGAGCGCGCCGTCCCGGTGGACGATGAGCTGCGCCACCACTTTGGGCGGGTTCATGCTCTGGCCCACGCGGGGCACGCCGATCATGCCCGGGGTGAACATGGGGGCCGTCACGATGAAGATGATCAGCAGCACCAGCATCACGTCGATGAACGGCACCATGTTGATCTCGTTGATGGTACGGCGGCCTCGGCCGCGGGTGGCGATGGCAGGCATGGCGGCGGTTTTCCTGTGCTCAGTGGCCCGGGGCTGCGGCATGGGCGACATGGGCGCCCAGATTGCGTTGCAGGATGTTGGAGAACTCCTCGATGAAGGTCTCCTGGTGCGTGGCCACGCGGTCGATGTCGCGTGCAAAGCGGTTGTAGGCGATCACCGCCGGAATCGCGGCAAACAGGCCGATGGCCGTGGCCACCAGGGCTTCGGCAATGCCGGGGGCCACCGTGGCCAGCGTCACCTGCGCCATGCCGGCAAAGCCGGTGAAGGCGTGCATGATGCCCCACACCGTGCCAAACAGGCCCACATACGGCGACACCGAGCCTACCGAGGCCAGGAACGACAGGCTGGATTCGACCACATCCATCTCGCGCTGAAAGCTCGCGCGCATCGCGCGGCGCGCGCCGTCGAGCAGGGTGCCGGGGTCGGCGATGCGGCGCTCGCGCAGTTTTTGGTGCTCGCGCATGCCGCTGGCAAAGATGCGCTCCATCGGGCCGGCCTGTCTGGCGTTGCGGGTGGCGTTGGCGTACAGGTCGTTCAGGCTGGCGCCGGACCAGAATTCGCGCTCGAATTCCTCGTTCAGGGCTTTGATGCGCGCCAGCGCAAACAGCTTGCGCAAGATCGCCGCCCAACTGGCGATCGACACGCTCAGCAGCAGCAGCAGCACGAGTTGCACCATCCAACTGGCGTGCAGCATCAGGGAGATGATGGACATGTCTTGGGAGTTCATCGGCGTCGTTTCAAAAAAGAGGTGCTGGCGATTCTTGCAGGGCGCAACGTGGCCCGGGCCGATGCGCAGCGCATCCGGCCCGGGCGGCTCGGGTCTCGCTCAGGGCGCTGCCCTGGCCCTGTCGGCCGCCACTTCGGCGGCGCGCAGACGCGGCGCCAGAGCGTTGAGCATGGCGTTGACGTACTTGTGGCCGTCGGTGCCGCCAAATTCCTTGGCCAGTTCGATGCATTCATTGAGCACCACGCGCCAGGGCACGTCCGGGCAATGCTGAAATTCGTACACGCCGATCCACATCGTGGCGCGCTCTATCGGCGAGATGGCGATCAACTGGCGGTCCAGCAGCGGGACGATCAGCGCATCGATGTCCGCTGCCGCGCCGATGCAGCCATGCAGCAGGGTCTGGTAATGCGCCGCATCGGCCTTGTGAAAACCGGCCAGGCCGCGCGTGAATTCGTCGATGTCCGCCGCATCGTTGCCGCCCACCAGGTGCTGGTACAGCGCCTGCAGCGCGAATTCGCGCGCGCGGCTGCGGGGCAGGCGCGCGCCCGGCCCGCGCCCGCCGATGGCCTTGGCGCGCGCTGCCGGGGGCGGTCGAGCGTCAGCCGGCGCGGCGTCGTGGTTCGTGCTCATGACAGCGCGTCCAGCAAATTGGCCATTTCCACCGCCACGCGGGCGGCGTCGGCGCCCTTTTCGCTCTGGCGGGCAATGGCCTGCTCGAGGTTCTCGACGGTGATGATGGCGTTGGCGATCGGGATTTGGTAGTCGAGCGCCAGCCGCGTCACGCCGGCGCCCGATTCGTTGGCCACCAGCTCGAAGTGGTAGGTCTGGCCACGGATGATGCAGCCCAGCGCGATCAGCGCGTCGTAGTGGTTGCGCTCGGCCATGGCTTGCAGGGCCACGGGGATTTCGAGCGCGCCGGGCACCTGCACCTGCATGATGTGCTTGTCTTGCACGCCCAGCGCCAGCAGTTCGGCGCAGCAGGCCGCTGCCAGCGCGTTGGTGATGCCGCTGTTGAAGCGGGCTTGCACGATGCCGATGTGCAGTTTCTTGCCGTCGAGCCGGTCTGCCGTGCCTTTGTCTGCGCCGAACATGTTCATTCCTTGGGGATGAAGCCGGTGATCTCCAGCCCGTAGCCGGCCATGCTCGGCATGCGCCGGGGTTGGCCCATCAGCGCCATCCGGTGCACGCCGCATTCGCGCAGGATCTGCGCGCCCACGCCGTGGGTGCGCAGATCCATGCGACCGCGTTCGGGGGCCTGGGCGGCGCGCGCCCGGCCTTCGAACTGGGCCAGCAACTGCTCGGCGCTTTCGCCGCAGTTGAGCAGCACGGCCACGCCCTTGCCCTGGGCGGCCAGGTATTGCAGGCCGGTGTTCAGATCCCAGGAGTGCATGGAGCGGTTGCCTCCGAGCGCGTCGAGCACCGACAGCGGCTCGTGCACGCGCACCGGCACCACCTCGTCGGCGCTCCACTGCCCCTTGACCAGCGCCAGGTGCACGGCCTGGCTGGGCTGGTCGCGAAAGGCGTGGACGGTGAACTCGCCGTAGGCCGTTTGCAGTGCGCGGCTGCCCACCTTTTGCACCAGCGATTCATTGCGGCTGCGGTACTCGATCAGGTCGGCAATGGTGCCGATCTTCAGGCCATGCCCGGCGGCGAAGGCTTGCAGATCGGGCAGGCGGGCCATGGTGCCGTCGTCCTTCATGATCTCGCAGATCACCGCCGCCGGGCTGCAACCGGCCATGCCGGCCAGATCGCAGCCGGCCTCGGTATGGCCGGCACGCATCAGCACGCCGCCATCGACCGCCTGCAACGGAAAGATATGGCCCGGTTGCACCAGATCGCTGGCCCGGCTGCCCGGGGCCACGGCCACCTGCACGGTGCGGGCGCGGTCGGCCGCAGAGATGCCGGTGGTCACCCCTTCGGCCGCTTCGATGGAGACCGTGAAGGCCGTGCTGTACACCGTGCCGTTGCGCGCGGCCATCGGCGGCAGGTGGAGAAACTCGCAGCGCTCGCGCGTGAGCGTCAGGCAGATCAGGCCGCGGCCGAAGCGCGCCATGAAGTTGATCGCCTCGGGCGTGACATGGTCGGCGGCCAGCACCAGGTCGCCTTCGTTTTCGCGCTCTTGCTCATCCACCAGGATGACGATGCGCCCGGCGCGCATCTCGGCGACGATGTCTTGCACCGGCGAGATGGGCACGGGAGTGGGGACAGAGGTCATGGAGGCCTTTCGTCGGCAACGCTGGCGCAGGCCACAAAAGGAGCCTGGGCGTCGGCGGCCCTTGGAGGGGCGATTTTAGTTCACCGGGGGATGGCCCATGCGTCTGGCCCATGTACCTGGCCCATGCGCCGGTCCGTCTCATTGCCGCGCCGTGCGCATGTTGCGCGGCAGGCCCTGCGGGTGGCTGGTGCGCAGCGGGTTGATGTCCAGGCCGCCACGGCGCGTGTAGCGCGCGTAGACGGTCAGTTCGATGGGCTGGCAGCGCGTCCACAGGTCCATGAAGATGCGCTCGACGCATTGCTCGTGGAATCCGCTGTGGTTGCGAAAGCTCACCAGATACTGCAGCAGCCCTTCCTGGTCGATCGGCGGGCCGCGGTAGGCGATCTGCACGCTGGCCCAGTCGGGCTGGCCCGTGACCGGGCAGTTGCTCTTGAGCAGTTGGCTGGTCAGCCGCTCGGACACGGGGGCGGCGTCGTGCTGTGCGCTCAGCAGTTCGGGCGCGGGCTGGTACTGCGTGCATTGCACGTCCAGCCGGTCCAGGCTCAGGCCATCGAGCTCTTGCATCAGCTCCTGCGCGAACCGGTCCGGGCCCAGCAGCGTCACGCCGACGCTGCCCGCGCTGGCCGCCCCGCGCCAGACGGCGGCACTGACATCGGCACGGATGCGCGCCTGCACCTGCGCGGCATCGGCAAAGCGGGTGTTGGAAAAGCTGTTCAGGTAGAGCTTGAAGGACTTGCTCTCCACGATCCGGGGCGTCTCGCAGGGCACGGTGATATGGGCCAGCGCCACCTGCGGCTTGCCGCGCTGATTGAGCCAGGACAGCTCGAACGCCGTCCACAGGTCGGCCCCGAAAAAGGGCGCCGCGCCGCTGATGCCAAGCTCGGCCCGCTGGTCCGCGCGCGCTATCGGAAACAGCAGCGTGGCGTCGTACTGGTCGACACAGGCGGAGGCCTTGCCCAACGGCGATGACTCTGGCGGGTTCATGGCCTGCCCCTGCATGGGTGGTGGTTGCGCGGCTGCGGATGCTTCATTTTTTTGCCGCTATGGGCACAGGCAGGACATGCGCCAGCACCGGCTTTCGGTTCAATGGCCGCGCGCGCCGCGCTTCAGGCAGCGGGCGACTTGCGCCGGAACACCAGGCGCTCGGGGTCGGATGCTGCCGGGGCATAGGCATAGCCGCCAAGCCCAAAGCCTTCGAGCTGCCGGGGCCGGCTCAGGCGGTGGGTGATCGCGTGGCGCGCCATCAGGCCCCGGGCGCGCTTGGCATAAAAGCTGATGATCTTGTAGGCGCCGCCCTTGAAGTCCTCGAACACGCATTCGACCACGCGCGCGTTGAGCGCTTTGCGGTCTACCGCCTTGAAGTATTCCTGCGACGCGAGGTTGACGAGCACCGGGTCGGGGTCGTCATGCAGCCGGTGGTTCAGATGCTCGGCAATCTGGCGGCCCCAGAACTGGTAGAGGTTGCCGCCGGCCGCAGTGGCCAGGCGCGTGCCCATCTCCAGCCGGTGGGGCTGTATCCGGTCCAGCGGGCGCAACACGCCGTACAGACCACTGAGGATGGCCAGATGCTGCTGCGCCCAGTCCAGATCCGGCGCGCTCAGCGTGCGCGCCTGCAAGCCCTCGTAGACATCGCCGTCGAAAGCCAGCAGCGCCTGGCGCGAGTTGCTGGCGCTGCAACGCGGCTGCCAGGCCTGGTAGCGCTCGGCATTGAGCGCCGCCAGCGGCGCGCTCAGCTGCATCAGCGCAGCGATCTGCTGCGGCGACCGGCTGCGCAGCAACGCGATCAGCGCGCTGGACTGCGCGATGAAACAAGGCGTGGAATGCGGCCAGCCTTCAGGCAAGGGCGTGGCGTAGTCCAGCGATTTGGCGGGGGACAGCAGCAACAGCATCGGGAGCCGGGGGTGAAAGATGGGCCAGCAGATCGGTAAAGCGCTCTGCGGGGTCGCCGCAGAGCCATTGTCGGAAGAACGACCGGCCAGGCATCAGGCCGCAGGCGGTTGCGCCTCGAAGGGCAGGGTGAGCGCCGACAGGTCGCGGCGGGTTTCCACCAGCACCAGCGGGCCATCGTCTGGCTCCGGCACCGGCATCCGCTCACGCGGCACGCGGATCGGCGCAGGCTCAGCGGCAATCGCCGCCTGGACGGCAGCGATCTTGTCGGCGTCGGAGTTCACCCATTGCAGGCCCGAGGTGGCGGCGACCTGCTGCAACTCATCGATGGGCAGCGTGAAGGACTGAACCCGGGGCAGGGTATGCGCGACCGGGGTTGCCGCAGGGGTGGCCGGGGTGACCGGGACGGCAGCCACTGGCGCAACCGGCGCAATGGGCGCAATTGGCGCAATTGGCGCAATTGGCGCAATGGGCGCGACCGGCACGGCAATGTCCGCCTCGGCCAGCGCCGGCGCAGCAGCGACGGCGGTCACCGGGGCGGCCATCACGGCCTCGTCAGGCGCCGGGACCGGGGCCACCGGTGCTGCGCTGGCCGGCGCCGGCGTGGCGGCGCTGAAGTAGCTGCGGCGCGGGGACTCGTCCTGCGCGGGCGCGGCTGCGGGGTCGGCATCCATCGGCGCTGGCGCGTCGGCCTCGGCGTCGGTGGCGGCGTCGCGCGGGCCTGGCTCATGGCGATCACGGCGATCGCGCCGGTAGCGGCCGTAGCGGTCACGCGAACGGCGCTCGCGGCGCTGCGGGTCTTCGCTGCCGGGGGCGCCGCCATCGGTGCCGTCGACATCGTTTCCGTGCAGCGTGACGGGGCTGCTGCTCAGGTCCAGATCGGGCAGCGCGGCCAGCGGCAGCGTGTCGGGAAAACGGCCGGCGCCGGCGCCTTCTGGCGCGGCAGCGCCGCGCTCGGCACGGCCTTCGACACGCTCGCCGCGCTCAGCACGCTCAGCACGCTCAGCACGCTCAGCACGCTCGTGGCGCGGGCCGCGCTGTGGTTGGGCCGGCGCGCCGTTGCCGATGTGCTGGCCGTTCAGTCCTTCCACCGGCGCTGCGCTGCCGTCACTGCTGGCGTCGGCGGTCTGCTGGCGTGGCGCGCCATCCGGCACCGCAGAGCGGCGGCCACGGCCACCGTCGCGGGCATTGCGGCCTTCACGGACCGCCCGGCCTTCGCGGCCTGCGCCTTCGGCGTCACGCGCGGTATTGGTATTGCGCGCTGCGCGGTTGTCGGCATCACGGGGTGTGCGGCCTTCGGCATCACGGGATGGGCGGCCCTCGGCATCGCGGGGTGTGCGCTCGCCACGGCGGCCACGGCCTTCGGCGCTGCGGCCATCGCGCCGGGGTTCGCTGCGGCCTGTCGTGGCCGCTGCGGGCGTTGGCGCTGGCGCGGTGCCAAAGCCGAGCACGCTCTTGAGCCAGGTCAGAAAGCCCGGCTCTTGCGCTGCGCCAGCCACGGGCGCCGGGGCAGCGGGCCGCTGGCCGCCCGGCGGTGGCAAGGCTGCGCTTTCGGGGCGGGATTGTGCAGCCGGGGCCGGAGCCGGAGCCGGTATTGGGGCCGGGGCCGGGGCGTCGGGCAGCACGCCTTTGATGACCGGGGTCTGCTTGTTGGTCGGCTCTTGCGAGCGGCGTGTCACGGCGGTGGGGTCTTGCACTTCTTCGGCGAGCTTGTAGCTGGCTTCGATATGGTCCAGGCGCGGGTCGTCGTGCTTCAAGCGCTCCAGGCGGTAGTTCGGGGTTTCCAGTGTCTTGTTCGGCACCATCAGCACGCTCACGCGCTGCCTGAACTCGATCTTGGCGATCTCGGTGCGCTTTTCGTTGAGCAGGAACGAGGCCACTTCCACCGGCACCTGGCAGTGCACGGCGGCGGTGTTGTCCTTCATCGATTCTTCCTGGATGATGCGCAGGATTTGCAGCGCCGAAGATTCGGTGTCGCGGATATGGCCCGAGCCGCCGCAGCGCGGGCAGGGGATGGACGAGCCCTCGGCGAGCGCGGGCTTCAGGCGCTGGCGGCTCATCTCCATCAGGCCGAACTTGCTGATGGTGCCGAACTGCACGCGCGCGCGGTCTTGGCGCAATGCCTCGCGCAGGCGGTTTTCCACTTCGCGGCGGTTCTTGCTTTCCTCCATGTCGATGAAGTCGATCACGATCAGGCCGCCCAAATCGCGCAAGCGCATCTGGCGCGCCACTTCGTCGGCGGCTTCCAGGTTGGTGCGGGTGGCGGTGTCCTCGATGTCGCCGCCCTTGATGGCGCGGGCCGAGTTCACGTCCACCGACACCAGCGCTTCGGTGTGGTCGATCACGATGGCGCCCCCCGAGGGCAGTTGCACGGTGCGGGCGTAGGCCGATTCGATCTGGTGCTCGATCTGAAAGCGGCTGAACAGCGCGGCCGCGTCGCGGTAGCGCTTGACGCGGGCGGCATGCTCGGGCATCACATGCGCCATGAACTGCTGCGCCTGCTCGTAGATGTCGTCGGTGTCGATGAGGATGTCGCCGATGTCGTTGTTGAAGTAGTCGCGGATCGCGCGGATCACCAGGCTCGATTCCTGGTAGATCAGGAAGGCGCCCTTGCCGCTCTGGGCCGCGCCGTCGATCGCGTTCCACAATTTGAGCAGGTAGTTCAGGTCCCACTGCAATTCGGGCGCGCTGCGGCCAATGCCGGCGGTGCGCGCGATGATGCTCATGCCGCCGGGGTATTCGAGCTGGTCCATCGCCTCCTTGAGCTCGGCGCGGTCTTCACCCTCGATGCGGCGCGAAACGCCGCCGCCACGGGGGTTGTTCGGCATCAGCACCACATAACGGCCGGCCAGCGAGACAAAGGTGGTCAGCGCCGCGCCCTTGTTGCCGCGCTCTTCCTTTTCGATCTGCACCAGCAGTTCCTGGCCCTCCTTGATCACTTCGTTGATGCGCGCCTGGCCGGGCGCGGCGCCGGGGCTGAAGTAGCTGCGCGCTATCTCCTTGAACGGCAAAAAGCCGTGGCGGTCTTCACCGTAGTCGACGAAACAGGCTTCCAGCGAAGGCTCGATGCGCGTGACCACGGCTTTGTAGATGTTGCCCTTGCGCTGTTCGCGCCCCTCGATCTCGATTTCGTAGTCGAGCAGCTTTTGTCCGTCGACGATGGCCAGGCGCCGTTCTTCGGGCTGCGTGGCGTTGATGAGCATCCGCTTCATGATGCGATTCCTTGCTGTGTGTCGCGGGCGGCAGCGGTGCAGCCAGGCCACGAAGGGGCAGGGCTGCGCGGGCTGCTGCCCACAGTTCAAACCATTAACAACCAGATGACAGGCACGGCAAGAGCCGGGCATGTGTGGACTGACGCATCAAAACGAAAGCGAAAGGAACGACCGGGGCTGCCCGGCACCTGCCGAGCGCTGGCGCGGCGGGCAAAGGCAGGGGCGCGTGGATGATGGCGAGCGGCGCAGTGTTGCTGCCGATGGCGGCGGCGTGCGCTGCTGGCAAGGCCGCCGGGGCCGGATGCGGGCGAGCAGCCAGGGGCCATAGCCACTGCCACAAGGTCACCATCCATGCCATCGACCACCACATGCTCGCTTTGATCCGTTGGCCGGCTGCTCCGGGACAGGGCAGGCGCCAACTTGGGGGATTCCGTATCAGTGTTTCAATCTGTCAGCCCGCCGTTCGGCGTGTAGGCCATCGCAGGCATCGAGCCTGCAATCTGCGCGCACGACGCCCGCTGGCATCGACCGGCCTGCGCCAGTGCAAGGGTTGCGTAGACTAAACTCCAGAAAAATCAACCACTTACATAGCAAACGCGCAGGTGAAACGCATTATAGGGGCCAAACCGCCCTCCGACCGCAGTGTCCCCGCAAGTCCTGTGGCGGCCCGCCTGGTGCAGGTCGACGGCGCCAGCGCAGGCCAGCGGCTCGACAATTTTTTGCTGCGCCAGCTCAAGGGCGTGCCCAAGACCCATGTCTACCGCATCATCCGCAGCGGCCAGGTGCGCATCAACAAGGGCCGGGCACACGCCGACACCCGCGTGCAGGCAGGCGACATGGTGCGCCTGCCGCCGCTGCGCATCTCCGACGCCGTGGCCCAAAAGGCCGAACACCCGGCGCCGGCGCGGGAGTTTCCCATCCTTTGGGAAGACGAACACCTGATCGCCATCGACAAACCCGCAGGCGTGGCCGTGCATGGCGGCAGCGGCGTCAGCTTTGGCGTGATCGAGCAACTGCGCCAGGCCCGGCCGGACGCCCCATTTCTGGAACTGGTGCACCGGCTCGACCGCGAAACCTCGGGCATCTTGCTGGTGGCCAAAAAGCGCTCCGCGCTCACGCATCTGCAAGCGCAGTTGCGCGCGCGCACGACCGGCAAGACCTATCTGGCACTGGTGGCGGGCGCCTGGCCGGCGCACCAAAGGGTCATCGACCTGCCGCTGCACAAATACCTGCAAGCCGACGGCGAGCGCCGCGTGCGTGTGACCACGGCCGACGACCCGCACGGCATGCGCTCCATCACCCTGGTCCGGCCGCGCGGCAGTTGGCCCGCGCGCGCGGGCCTGCCCGCGCTGCAACTGCTGGAGGTGACGATCAAGACCGGCCGCACGCACCAGATCCGCGTGCACCTGGCCAGCCAGGGGCATGCCATCGCGGGGGACGACAAATACGGGGATTTCGAGCTCAACAAGCGCATGCAAAAGCAGGGTCTCAAGCGCATGTTTTTGCATGCTTGGCGGTTACAGTTCAAGCACCCCGCTTCGGGCGAGCCTGTCGCCCTGCATGCCGAGTTGGCGCCCGAACTGGCCGATCTCGTCAATCCCCCGTGAACGCACCCCATGCCCGCCACCAACACCACCCGCCCGCGCCGCTTCGATCTGATCGCCTTCGACTGGGACGGCACCCTGTACGACTCCACGGCCATCATCGCGCGCTGCATACAAGCGGCGGTGCGCGATGTCGGCGGCACCGTGCCCAGCGACAAAGCCGCAACCTACGTGATCGGCCTGGGGCTGATGCAGGCCCTGGTCCACGCGGCGCCGGACGTGCCGCCCGAAAAGCACCACGACCTGGGCCAGCGTTACCGCTTTCACTACGCCCGGCACCAGGATGACCTGAGCCTGTTCGACGGCGTCGCGCCCCTGCTGGCCGACCTGCGCCAGCGCGGCCACCTGCTGGCCGTGGCCACCGGCAAAAGCCGGCGCGGGCTTGACGAAGCCCTGCACTCGGTGGCCCTGCGGGGAGTATTCGACGGCTCGCGCACCGCCGACCAGACCGCCAGCAAGCCGCACCCGCTGATGCTGCAAGAACTGATGGCCGAATTCGACGTGGCGCCGCAGCGCCTGTTGCTGATCGGCGACACCACCCACGACCTGCAAATGGCCGTCAACGCGGGCTGCGCCAGCGTGGGGGTGAGCTACGGCGCCCATGGGCCCGAAGCATTCCAGACGCTGGCCCCGTTGTTCGTCGCCCGCTCGGTGCGCGAACTGCACGATTGGCTGCTGCAAGAAGCCTGAAACCGCCGCCAAACCCCGCCCCCGCCCCCCGCCCCGCGCGCGATGAACGACCCCCTTGCCGAAACCGCCATCGCCCTGTGCCACAGTGCCGACCTCGTCGATGGCGGCCTGGCGCTGGCGTTCGACGTGCGCTACGCAGGCCGGACCTGCCGCGCCTTTGCCATCCGTTACCGGGGCCAGGCCCATGCCTATCTGAACCGCTGCACCCATGTGGCCATGGAACTGGACTACCAGCCCGGGCGTTTCTTCGACGGCACCGGCCAATGGCTGCTGTGCGCCACCCATGGCGCGGCATACCATCCCGGCACGGGCCGGTGCGCCGGCGGCCCCTGCCGGGGCGGCCTGATAAAAATTGCGCTGTCGGAAAATGCCGGCCTGGTGCGCTGGCATACTGCACACGACCTGCAACCCGCAGCGTTCTGAACAAGCCCCCCCTCTCTTCAGGAGCCATTTTGTGAGCGATTCATCGCATGAACCCGGCTGGGAGCGCGCCACGCTGGAAAAGCTGGCCTTTGCAACCCTCAACGAACAACGCAGCATCCGCCGCTGGAGAACCTTCTTTCGGCTCGCCTGGCTGGTGCTGATGGCCAGCATCGCGTTTGTGACGCTGCGCCAGACCGTGCCGGGCATCAGCAAAAGCGCGCCGCACACGGCCATGGTCGACATCAAGGGCGAGATTGCCGCCGGCGCCGGCGCCAGTGCCGAATTCGTCGTCGCAGCGATGCGCAGCGCGCTGGAAAACGACGGCTCCCAAGCCCTGGTGCTGCTGATCAACTCGCCCGGCGGCAGCCCGGTGCAGGCCGGCATCATCAACGACGAAATCCGGCGCCTGAAAGCCAAGCACAACAAGCCGATCTACGCCGTGGTCGAAGAAACCTGCGCCTCGGCGGCGTACTACATTGCCGCCGCCACCGATGACATCTATGTCGACAAAGCCAGCATCGTCGGCAGCATCGGCGTGCTGATGGATGGCTTCGGCTTCACCGGCACCATGGAAAAACTGGGCGTGGAACGCCGCCTGCTGACCTCCGGCGAGAACAAAGGCTTTCTCGACCCCTTCAGCCCGCAGACCGACAAACAGCGCGCCTACGCGCAGACCATGCTCGACCAGATCCACCAGCAGTTCATCGCCGCAGTCAAAGCCGGACGCGCAGAGCGCCTCAAGAGCACCTCCTCGGACACCTTCAGCGGCCTGTTCTGGACCGGCCAGCAGGCCGTTGAAATGGGCCTGGCCGACAAACTGGGCAACCTCGATTACGTGGCGCGCGAAGTGGTCAAGGCCGAAGACATCATCGACTACACCCGCCGTGAGAACGTGGCCGAGCTCCTGGCCAAGCGCTTCGAGCTCCTGGCCAAACGCTTTGGCACCGCACTGGGCGTGGGCATCATGAAATCGCTGTCCGTTGCCGGGGCGCCATTGCGCTGAATGCGCCGGGACTGCGCTGCGGCTGATGCGCAGCGCAGTCCCGGCCACGGCGCACGACCGTCACCGCCGATGCAAACGGCGCTTGCGCCGCCGTCGGCCGTCCCGATGCATGGATCATGGATAAGTCCGTGAAAACGACCAAGCCACCGGGATCGGCGCCAAGCCAGAGACAAACCAGAGACAGACCACCGCAGCGCCGGGAGATGGCAACAATGCCATCGGACCGGTGGCGCGGATGGTAGATGGTATTATCGTGAGGATTTGCAACACACCCCGGATTCGATCGTCGCAGACATCGCCCAACCCGCGCAAGGCCCGGACAGGACCCAGATACCGGGGGTCGCCCGCAGGGTCCGAACCACAGCCATTCACCACATCAGGATATGGATCATGCCCAGAATGATCGTTTCAATCGACGGGGTCGTCGTCAGGGAAGTACAACTGACCAAAGAGCGGACCACGCTGGGGCGGCGCCCGTACAACGACATCGCGATCGATCACCTTGCCGTCAGCGGAGAGCATGCCGTGATCCACATGGACATGGCGAGCCAGGGCGTGGAGATCGAAGACCTCGGCAGCACCAACGGCACCTACGTCAACGCCAAGGCCATCAAACGCCAGGCACTGCGCAACGGCGACACGGTGGAACTGGGCAAGTACAAAATCCGCTTCGTGCAGAGAGCCGGAGACCGCAGCTACGACAAGACATCGTTCGCCAAGCTCGGCAACTCAGGCGCAGCGCCGCTGCCCGCGCCGGCCGCAAAGGCCGCCCCGGCTGCACCGATCGCCCCAACCGCCCCAACGGCCCCGGCCACTCCCGCCGCCCCGGCTTTGGCCTCTGCCAGCGCCCTCATCCGTGTCATCTCGGGCGCCGCAGCCGGGCGCACCGTGGCCTTGCAGAAAGTAGTGACCACCATTGGCAAACCGGGCGTCGCCATCGCCTCCATCACCAAGCGGCAGCAGGACTTCGTGCTGGCCCATGTCGAAGGCCCCGACATGCCGCAGCTCAACGGGGCGTTGATAGGAACGACGCCCGTGCCGCTGAAAAACGGTGACCGGCTCCAACTGGCCGGCACCGAAATGCGGTTCGAGCACGGCTGACGTCTGTCCGTCGAACCTGGCGGGTGTCGATCTCGACGAGCGCCCGGGTGCCGCCTTCAAATCGGGGATTGGCGCGCAGCGCCGATAGGGCCAGGGATGGGCGCATGCCGGGGACGGCCAGCGGAAATTTCGGCGCTTGCGGCTTACGACCCCACCCGGGAGTGCTTTGCATGGCGTGATCCTCAGCGTGATGCGATGGCCTGCCCGTAGAGCGGACTGTGGGGCAGGCCAAAGGCTGCGCCAAGCAGCTTGCCAGTCGGCCTTGTCGCTGTTGTCGCTGTCACCGACCTGATCCCATTCGATGCCATCGGGCCGCAAGCCGCAACGACAAGCCAGGTGGATCGGCCCGGCCATGCACTATGTCTCGGCGCAGGATCACCATCCTGGGCCGCAGCGCCAGGCAACCGGTTGATATGGAACCGGTGGATATGGTCGGCGAACGGCACGCGCAGGGGAGTGTCCAGTTCAAAAGCCTGACTTGGGGTGCACTGGACAAATTCCGCCGGGGTCGGCGTATCACCCATTCTTCGGTGACGCCTTCGGGGTGCAGAGCGCATGAAGACCCGGGCAGTAAGGCCGCATTGGCACAAATGCTTGCAGCCGAATCAATGATTCACCAGACAGAAATTTACGCAGGAATCAATAAATAACAGAACAAAGAATTACATCGCGACCATGGGCAACCGGCATGGCAGTTGCGCAAACCCGGCGCATTTGCAAATTACATCGGGAGGTTTCCATGAAGCGCTATTCCAGCCCCAAGAGTCAACAAGGTTTCACCTTGATCGAGCTGATGATCGTGGTTGCGATCATCGGCATCCTGGCTTCCGTGGCCTTGCCGGCCTACCAGGACTACACCAAGCGCGCCAAGGTATCCGAGGGCATTCTGGCCGGCTCGGCCTGTCGCACCACCATTACCGAAGTGATCCAATCCGCAGCCTCCAACGCGATCATCGGAGCCAATGGCTGGGGCTGTGAAATATCGGAGACCTCCAGCACCAAGTACGTGAAGTCGGTCACGACCGCCGCAACCAACGCTGGCAATACAGGCGGCGCCGTCGTGACGGTGACGATGCGAAATATCGGAGATGGCGTCGATGAAAAAACCATCGTGCTGGCTCCCTGCTCGGAAAGCACGCAAGCCACTTTGGGGGAATGCAAACAACCTGCATTGGGCGGGAATGTGGCCACTTGGCTCTGCGGTCCCGGCTTGAGCAACGGTGTTTCCATCAAGTACTTGCCCGGTTCGTGCCGCACTCCTGCCAGTGGTACCAGTTGATTCTCGTGCCATTCCAAAAAGCGGCTTCGGCCGCTTTTTTTATGTGCATGGGGCCTGCACCGGCATCCGCAGTGGGCAAAGCAGTTTCCCGGCGCGGCGACAAGCGTCAGGGTATGGGCCAACACCCGAGCCACAGGTGGCGGTGGCGCTCTGACCTGCTCCCCGTGGGCGATGCACAGGCCAGGCGATCAACCGCTGGAGCCGCGCCACCGTGATCCCCCGCTGACCGGCGCATGGACAGATATCACCGGGATTGCCAGGTTTTGCCCGGCCTGCGGGTGCAGATCAACCCAAACCAAAGCCCCCCCCGCCAAACCCTTGCGCGGCGCGGCTCCTCGCACAGCGGGCCGGGCCTGTGATCCGGCAAGCGCCTCCGGGCACCACCCCGCAGGCAGCAGCGGCGGGGCTTTCCTGCACAGCGCGGGCAAAGCCAGCGCCACAGTGTGACAGGGGGCTTGCGATCATCGTGCGCCCCTGTGCCAATGGTCTGCGCAGCCTGTTTATGAAGAACAAAAAGGTAAGCGCCGGCGCACAAACCCTGCCCATTCATGGCCTATGCATGGCCCATTCATGACATCAGGCACGAGATCACGCGGTCATTGATGCAGGCATGACAATTGCTCGGCCCCTTGAGTGCGCGTAAACTTTCTTTTCTTTCGTAACTCTTGACTTTAAGGGGATTTTTGATGATGAAGCGCTCTCTCTCTCTCTCTCTCTCAGGACGGGCCAGCAGGGTTTCACCCTGATTGAACTGATGATCGTGGTTGCGGTCATCGGTATCTTGGCATCCGTCGCTTTGCCGACCTACCAGGACTACACCAAGCGCGCCAGGGTATCCGAGGGCATTCTGGCCGGATCAGCGTGTCGCACCACCATCACCGAAGTGATCCAATCCGCAGCCTCCAACGCGGTCATCGGAGACAATGGCTGGGGCTGTGAAATATCGGATGTCTCCAGCACCAAGTACGTGAAGTCGGTGGCAACCTCCGCATCCAACGCTGGCAATGCAGGTGGTGGCCGTGTGACTGTGACGATGCGAAATCTCGGAACCGCGATCGATGATAAAACCATCATATTGTCTCCCTGCGCGGCAAGCGATCAAACCACTTTTACGACTTGCTTGCAACCTGCGTTGGGCACGAATGTAGTCGCTTGGCTCTGCGGTCCCGGCATAACTAACGGTATTCCCACCAAGTACTTGCCCGGTTCGTGCCGCGCACCCGCTAGTACCTGATTCTCGTGTTGTCCATAAAAAGCGGCTTCGGCCGCTTTTTTATGCGCTTTCAGCGCCACCGTCTGCGAGCGGTTGTTCCCGCCAACGCGAGCAGCGGGCCGTGGGTTTGGGGTTTGAGATGCGATCTACTCAACCATCTCGGCAAAGTGGCTTGCCATGCGATTGGTCAGCGCATGGCAACGCTGTGAAGCACGGTGATCGGCCAGAGGCGGCCATTGCCATGGTGGCCGGGTTGGGGGTGCCTTCGTCTGCGGCCGGCCCCCGTCCGTGTTGGTTACCATCCCCGTGATGATCAACCCCTATCCGTCTCAGACCCATCTTCAACCCATGCCACGCTGGAACAGGCGGATGCCCGTCAATGGAATGACCTCCTTCAGGTCGATGCCCGCCTCCCTTTTGCATGCCTTTGGCATTCTCGTTTTCGCCTGGGCCTGGTTGTCTTATGACCATAACCGGCCGTGGCTCAATTTTCCTGCCGAATCGCTGGCGCTGCTGGGTATTGGCCTGCTGGCCGCAAGCAGGTGGGTCGTCCCCGACGCGCAAAGAGACAGGGGGGGCCTCATCGTCCCGCGACTGGCTTGGGGGCTGGTCATTTTGGCCACGCTGCCGTGGTTGCAGTGGTTTGCCGGCATATCGCTGTTTGCCGGGGATGCCGTCATCGTTTCCCTGTACCTGTGCGCGCTGGCCGTTGCCGTTGCACTGGGTTATGCCTATGCGCGCGACGCAGCCGATGCGCTGCAGAGCCTGGCCCCGGTTTTTCTTGTCATCGGTTTTGTGGCCCTGGTTTCTGCGGCCATTGGCCTGCTGCAATGGCTGAATCTGCAAGAACCGCTGGGAATATATGTGGTGCAGACCGATGTCGGGGACCGCGCGATGGGCAATATGGGCCAGCCCAATCAACTGGCCAGCCTGCTGCTGATGGGTATTGCGGCGCTGGCCTGGACCTATGAGCGCAAACGCATTGGCGCCACAGGCTTGCTCTGCGCCACAGGATTTTTGACACTGGTCTTGGTGCTGACGCAATCGCGCGCCGGGATATTGAGCGCCTTGGTCGTGGTGCCGCTGTTCGTCTGGAAAAGCCATCGCGCCGCAACGCGCATTCGCCCTTGGCATGCGGTCGGCTGGCTGCTGTGCTTTCTGCTGGCCTTGCAGGCATTGCCTTGGGTTCATGCCGCATTGCTGATGGACGAGGGGCGCAGTCTGAGCCTGCTGCGCGACAACGGGCGGTTTTTTATCTGGCGGCAGGTATGGGGCGGCATTCTGGAGTCGCCCTGGGTCGGGTATGGCTGGAATCAGACCGCCACGGCGCAGATGGCCAGCCCCCTCGATTCGCCAGGCTCGCTGTCCCTGAGCTATGCGCACAATGTGGTGCTCGATTTGATGGCCTGGAATGGCATTCCCGTGGGTTTGGCCCTGACCTTGGCCGGCATCTACTGGTTTTTGTCGCGCATCCATGCCCTCAGGCAGGTCAATCCGCTGTACGCGATGGCCTGCCTGCTCCCCATTGCCATCCATAGCCTGCTGGAGTATCCGTTTGCCTATTCGTATTTTCTGCTGGCTGCGGGGCTGATGGCCGGGATCGTCGAGGCCGCGTGGAAAGATGCGGCCCCGGCCGTGATGCCACGGCGGTTCTTTGGCGTTTTTCTCGGTGCATGGTTTGCGCTGGGTTGCTACGCAGTCCATGAGTACATGCAGATAGAGGAAGATTTTCGCGTCGTGCGCTTCGAGAATCTGCGCATTGGCAAGACCCCTGCCGATTACCGGCCGCCTGAGCATATCTGGCTGCTTTCGCAGCTGGGCAGCATGCTCGATGCGGCCCGGCAAGAGGCCAAAAGAGGCATGACTGCGCAGGAGATGCAGAACCTGCGCAAGGTCGCGCTGCGCTTTCCTTATGGCTCGCTCACATTGCGCTACGCGCTGGCGCTGGGGCTCAATGGCCGGCCGCAGGAGGCGAGCCGGCAAATGAAGATCATCCGGGGAATATACGGGCCGTATTACTACCGCGCCGCAGTGGCTGCCCTGCGCCGCCAAGAAGAAAAATACCCTGAACTGCGGGAAGTGAAAACGCCATGATGAACCGCCGTGCTGCGTTGGCTGGCACCGGCAGCTTGCTGGCGCTGGACCTTGGCGCCACGCCGCCGCCCGCTGCTGTGTGGCCGCAGGCGCTGCCGGTGCCCGGCGGCGTGGCGCGCCTGGCGCTGGGCGCTGGCGCCGCACGGCCTGTCGCGCACCAGCGCCAGGGCCATCTGGATGTGCCGGTGCTGGTGCAAGGCGATGCCAGCGCGTGGACTGCGGTGGTGGGCATTGCGCTGGCGGCGCCGCCGGGGCCGGCGTGCATCAGCGTGCAAGCAGATGGCGCCGATGGCGCCGGCAGCCGGCCGCTACCCTACACCATAGGCACCAAGCAGTACCCGCAGCAGCACCTGACGGTGCCGCCGCGCATGGTGGACCTGTCGCCCGAAGACCTGGCGCGCCACCAGCGCGAGCGCGCGCACCAGGCGCTGGTGATTGCCACGTTCACCGAGCAGCCTGCGGGCCGCGCCGCGCCGTCACTGCGCATGCAGGCGCCGGTGCCGGGGCCGCGCTCTGGCTCGTTCGGGCTGCGGCGCGTGTTCAACGGGCAAGCGCGCAGTCCGCACAGCGGCATGGACATTGCCGCCGCCACGGGCACATCGATTGCGGCGCCGCTGCTTGCGCGCGTGATCGACACGGGGGACTATTTCTTCAACGGCAACACGGTCTGGCTGGACCACGGCCAGGGCCTGCTGAGCATGGTGTGCCATCTGAGCGCCATCGATGTGCAGCGTGGCGATGTGCTGCAAACCGGCCAGCACCTGGGCGCCGTGGGCGCCACTGGCCGCGTGACCGGCCCGCACCTGCATTGGAGCGTGGTGCTCAACCGCACCATGGTGGACCCGGCGCTGTTCGTCCCGGCCTGACCGGGCCGATGCGCGGCGACACCGTGCCGACTGCGCCGGATATGGCGCCCAAGACGCTGCACGCCTGATTCTCCAATGAAGTCCGGCGCCGAACCGGTCGGACATCCGATGCTGGCTACCGCCTGGCCTGTGCCGGGCGCAGCGCGCAGGCCGATGGCAGCGCAGGATCAGGCGGCAGGCGCTGGCCCGGGTGCGATCAACGCCTGCAAAACGCCCGGCGCAAAGCAGGCATCGACGGTGCGGGCCAGGCCGTCGAACATGGCGTCCGGGGTCGGCAAGGCGGCTGCGCCAGCGCGGCCAAACAGGGCTTGCAGCGCTGCGGGGTCTTCCAGCAGTCCGTGCAGATACAGGCCCAGCACATTGCCGGCGCCGTTTTGCCAGGCCAGGCCGGGGATCAGCTCGCGCGCCAGGCCGCCGCCGGCGCTCACTGGAATACCTTCGCCTGCGGCTGCGGTATGAGCGCCTTCGGGCGGCCGGTCGGCGGTCACTGGAATACCTGCGCCTGCGGCTACGGTATGAGCGCCTTCGGGCGGCCGGGCGGCGCTCACTGGAATACCTGCGCCTACGGCTGCGGTATGAGCGCCTTCGGGCGACAGCGCGGCGGTCACTGGAATACCTTCGCCTGCGGCTGCGGTGCGAGCGCCTTCGGGCGGCCGGGCGGCGGTCACTGGAATACCTTCGCCTACGGCTGCGGTATGGGCGCCTTCGGGCGGCCGGGCGGCGGTCACTGGAATACCTTCGCCTGCGGCTGCGGTATGAGCGCCTTCGGGCGGCCGGGCGGCGCTCATGGCAGCCGGATGCAGGACGGTCTGCCCGTGGTGGATTTCGTAGCCACTGGCCTGCAGGCCCGATAGCGCGGCCCAGGCGCCTTGCAGTGCGGGAAAGCGGACCCGGGTGCGGCGCACGGTCTTGGCCGGCTCGAAGCGGGTGACCAGCGGCAGCAGGCCCAGGCCCGGCGCGTTGCCGTCTATGCCGGCGCTGTCGATCAGGGCCTCGCCCAGCATTTGCAGCCCGCCACAGATGCCCAGCACCATGCCGCCCTGCGCGGCATGGGTGGCGATGGCCTGGTCCAGACCTTGCGCGCGCAGCCAGGCCAGATCGGCGGCGGTGGCCTTGGAGCCGGGCAGGATGACCCAGTCCGTGGCCCGCAACCCGGCCAGATCGGCGGGGCTGCGCGCCCACAGCAGGCGCACGCCGGGCAGGTTTCTGAGCGGCTGGAATTCGTCGAGGTTGCTGATGCGCGGGCAGGCCACCACGGCCACGGTGGTGTGCACGGCGCCGACGCCCTGGCTGCGTTCGTCGGACATGCCGTCTTCTTCCGGCAGGCCATGCTGCCATTGCATCGGAATGGTGGCCACGGTGGGCACGCCGGTCAGCGCTTGCAGCATCTGCGGCGCCGGGTCGAGCAGGGCGGCATCGCCGCGAAACTTGTTGAGCACAAAGCCGCAGATCGAGCGGCGATCGGCCTCGGGCAGCAGCGCCCAGGTGCCGTACAGGTGCGCAAACGCGCCGCCCCGGTCGATGTCGGTCACCAACAGGCAGCGGGCAGCGGCATGGCGCGCCACGCGCAGGTTCACGATGTCGCTGGCATACAGGTTGATCTCGGCGGGCGAGCCTGCGCCCTCGATGACCAGCACATCGTTTTGCGCGCGCAGCGCATCCAGCGCAGCGGCGATCTGCGGCCAGACCCTGGCGCTGCGGCCGCGCCAGGGCAGCGCGCCCAGGTCGGCATGCACCTGCCCCAGCAGCACGACCTGGCTGCGCGTGTCGGTCTCGGGCTTGAGCAGCAACGGGTTCATGCGCACCTCGGGCGCGGCGCGGGCGGCCAGCGACTGGAAGTACTGCGCCGATCCGATCTCGCCCATCGCGCCGCCCGGGCCGGGCACCACCCGGGCGTTGTTGCTCATGTTCTGCGCCTTGAAGGGCGCCACCTTGAGCCCCTGGTTGCTGTACCAGCGGCACAGCGCCGTGGCCAGCCAGCTCTTGCCCGCGCCGCTGCTGGTGCCCAGCACCATCACGCAACGGGCCAGCGGGCGACCCCCGGGCGCGGTCATGCGCGCACCCGGGTCGGCGCCGGCAGCGCGCCGGCCCGCCGCCGTTGGCGCGCAGCCGCCACGGGCACTAGTGTCGCGTCACCGATCATCTGTCGGTCTGCGCTGGCCATCGAAGCGCATCGCGGCGTTGCATCGCTTGCCAATACAGCTCGGTATGGGCTGCGCGATGCGCCTTGCGCTGCACTCCGATGGCTGCGCGCAGCCTACGACATCTGATCGGTGACGCGACACCAGGGTCAAGGCCCACGGCGGGCCGATACGCGCGGCACGCCGCATGGCCAGCGGGCCGGCGCGGGGCGGCGCAGCCGCCAGGCCGGCGCAGGCGCAATGCCGATGTCGATGTCGATGCCCGGGCATGGCGCGGCTTCAATCTTCGATGCCGCGCTGCGCGGGAATGCCGGCATCGAATGCGTGCTTGACCATTTTCATCTCGGTCACGGTGTCCGCCAGCGCGATGATCTCGGGCGGGCAGCGGCGACCGGTCAGGCACAGGTGCACATCGCGCGGGCGTTCGCGCAGCGTTTGCAGCACGTCATCGAGCGGCAGCCAGCCGTAGATCAGCGGGTAGGTGATCTCGTCGAGCACCACCAGGAAGTACGCGCCCGACACGATGGCCGCGCGCGCCTTGTCCCAGCCGTCGCGGGCCAACTGGGCCGAGTGCTCCAGGTCCTTGCTCTGCCAACTGAAGCCGTCGCCCAGACCTTCGATGGCAATGCCGATTTTCTCGAACGAGCGGTGCTCGCCAAAGCGCGCCGTGGGCACCTTCATGAACTGGTAAATCTTCACCGCCTTGCCCCGGCCATGGGCCCGCAGCGCCAGGCCAAAGGCCGCCGTGCTCTTGCCCTTGCCGTCGCCGGTGTTGACGATGAGCAGCCCGCGGCGCTCGCCGGTGGCTTTTGCATGGTGCTTTTCGGTGGGAGGGGATTCGATCTGCATGGGAAGTGCTTTCTGCGGGGGATGGTCTTTTTTCAGCCGCCGTCGGCCGGCTGAAACCGGTGGATCCGCCGGCCTTGTGCGTGCACGGCAGCGGGGGAGTTTTCCCGGCGCTGCCGGTCGCGGTCCATCGGGCCGGATTGTTGCGCCGCTGGCCACTTTGCGCCATTTTTCCACATCGGCGGCGGTGTGCTTTGCAAAAGCCTCTGGCCGCAGCGCGGGCCGGCATGATCAGCCAAGCAAGGCGGCTGCCCCACTCGCCCCTGTTCCACAGGCATGGCAAAAGCGTGCAATAGCGTGCAAAAGCGCTCTTGCGAGCGCTGCACTGCCCGCAGCGGTGAAACAGGCTGATGCCGCAGTGCGGGCAAAAATCGATCTGCTCATTCTTCAGGTCGGTCGGGCGCTCACAGCCTGGGCAGACGCTCTTGGCCAGGCGCGCCAGGGACAGGTCATGGCCAAGTTCCTTGCGGCGCTCCAGGTCGGGCAGTGCCTCGGCCTGCTTTTTCTGCGCCAGATGGCGTGCAACGCTGGGCGTGTGTCGCTGCTGCGATGGGGCGGGCGGGGCCTTTGACATTTCAGCCTCCTTGCGCCCTGCGGATCGTTGCACGCTCCCGATGGACATGCAGCGCGCCGAAGACTAGTGTCGCGTCACGGATCAGATGTCGTAGGCTGCGCGCAGCCATCGGAGCGCAGCGCAAGGCGCATCGCGCAGCCCATACCGAGCGTATTGGCAAGCGATGCAACGCCGCGATGCGCTTCGATGGCCAGCGCGGACCGACAGATGATCCGTGACGCGACACTAAACGCCCGGCGGTGTGTCTGGAGGGGTATATTGCCCGCCCCCGAGCGCCGGCAATGCCAGCCACATCCCTTGCAAATGCCGCACCAGGATGCGCTGCCCGAACACCTGTTCGAGCGCGGCATGGGTGGCGGGCGCGGTGCAACGGCCTTGGTGCAGCACGCGGCCTGCGGCCATCAGCACCATGTCGTCGGCTTGCAGCGCCAGCGAGACCTCGTGCAGCACGCTGACCACCGTGGTGCCGGCGGCGACCAGTGTGCGCATGGTGTGCAGCCAGTCGGTCTGGTGCGGCGGGTCCAGGTTGGCCAGCGGTTCGTCGAGCAGCAGCACTGGGGCCTGCACGGCCAGCGCGCGGGCCAGCAGCACGCGCTGGCGTTCGCCGCCCGAGAGCTGCGACAGCGGGCGCTGGCGCCAGTCCCAGGCCTGCGTGGCGCGCAGTGCCTGCTCCACCGCAGCATGGTCGGCCGGGCCGGGCGGGGCCAGCCAAGCCTGGTGCGGCAGGCGGCCGAGCATGGCGATGTCGTAGCTGGTCAACTCGTCGGTGACGCCTTCGCCTTGCCCCAGCCAGGCCAACTGCCGGGCGCGCTCGCGCGCCGGGATTTGCGCCAGCGCCCGGCCCAGCAGTTGCACCCGGCCCTGCACTGCGGCCCGTGGCAACAGGCCGGCCAGCGCTTTGAGCAGCGTCGATTTGCCGGCGCCATTGGGGCCGACGATGCTGGTCCAGCGCCCGGCGGGCAGTTGCAGGTCGATGCCGTGCAGGATCTGCCGGGCGCCGATGCGGGCGCTCAGTTGGCTGGCGCCAAGGGCGATCGGGTTCTTCATGGCCCTGCGCCTTGCGTGCTGCGCCGGTGCATCAGCCACAGCAGGTAGCTGCCGCCCAGCGCCGCCGTGAGCACGCCCACCGGCAGTTCCTGCGGCGCCAGCAGCCAGCGCGCCAGGATGTCGGCGGCCAGCAGCAGCACGGCGCCCATCAGGCTGGACAGCAGGATATGCCGCGCGTGCGTCACGCGCACGATGGAGCGCAGCAGGTGCGGCGCCGCCAGCCCGACGAAGGCGATCAGCCCGGTCTGCGCCACCGCCGTGCCGGTGGCCAGCGCCAGCGCAGCCACCAGCCCGGCGCGCATCGGCAGCAGCGGCAGGCCCAGGCTGGCGGCCGTGGCCTCGCCCAGCGTCAGGCCGTCGAGCGCGCGCGCCAGCATCCAGGCCAGCGCCGCGCACGAGACCCAGGCCAGCGCCATCAGCACGCAGGCCGGCGCGCCGACGAAGGCCGTGCTGCCCAGCGTGAACGCCTGCATGGCTTGCAGGATGTCGGGCGATGCCAACTGCAGCAATTCGCGCAGCGCCCCCAGCACCACGCCGACGATCACGCCGGCCAGCAGCAGGCGCAGCGGGTGCTGCACGCCCCGGGCCAGCAGCAGCGTCAGCAGCACGGCCCCGGCAGCCCCGACGAAGGCCATGCCGGTGATGCCGATGCGCGCCAGCCACTGCGGCGCCACCGGGGATACGCCCAGCAGCGCCAGCGCCACGGCCGCGCCCAGCGCCGCGCCCGAGGCGCTGCCGAGCAGGTACGGGTCGGCCAGCGGGTTGCGAAACAGCCCCTGCGCGACGGCGCCGGCCAGGCCCAGCAGCGCCCCGGCCAGCCACGCGCCGAGCGTGCGCGGCAGGCGGATGCTCCACAGGATCTGCCAGGCCACGGGGTCGTCGCCGAGGTGCAGCAGGCTGTCCCAACCGGTGCTGCCCACGCTGGCGCCGCACAGCGCCAGCAGCGCGCTGGCCAGCAGCAGCCAGGCGCCACAGCGCAGCGCGCGCTGGTGGGTTGCGCCCGGCGGCGGGGTGGCACCCGATGCCGGCCGGGCCGCAGCGGTCTGCGGGTTGGCGTTGGTCTGCACTATCGAGCCTCGTGCGCCTCGTGCGCTCCGTGCGCCCCATGCGCTTTGTCGGCCAGGCAGCGGGCCATGATGCGGGCCGCCTCGGCCATGCGCGGGCCGGGGCGCACCAGCATGTCGGACTGGCCCGGGCTGAAGACGCAGATGCGTTGCTCGCGGACGGCGCGCAGGCCGGCCCAGCCGGGGTACGACAGCATGGCCTGCATGCCGCGGCTGCCGATCATGATGATGTCGGGGTCGGCGCGCAGCACGAACTCCGGGTTCAGGCGCGGGAATGGTCCGAGCGCGGCCGGCACCACATTGCGCGCACCCAGCCGGGTCAGCGTCTCGCCGATGAACGAGGCCGCGCCCGCCGCATAAGGCCCACGGCCGGCCTCGAAATACACGCGCGCGTTCCTGGCCCGGGGCGGCAGCGATTGGGCCGCTGCCTGTATGCCGGCATCGATCTCGCGCCACAGCCGGTCGGACCCTTGCGCGCGCGGCACGCCGAGCAGGTCGCTGACCAGGCCCAGCACCCGGTGCACATCGGCGTGGGTCTTGGGCTCCAGCGCCACCACGGCCAGGCCCAGCGCCTGGAGCCGCTCGCTGGCGCGCGAACTGCCGGCCAGCAGCACCACGTCGGGCCGCAGCGCGACGACGGCTTCGATGCCGGGGTCCAGACCGCTGCCCAGGCGGGGCAGTTTGCCGGTCACGGCCTCGGGCCAGTTGGAATGGCGGTCGACCCCGACGATGCGCTGGCATTGCCCCAGCGCGCACAGGCTTTCGGTCAGCGAAGGCAGCAGGCTCACGATGCGCTGCGGCGGGCGCGGCAGCGACACCAGGCGGCCCCGGTCGTCCTCGATCTGCACCGGCTGCGCCCGCGCCAGAGCAGACACGGCCAGCAGTGCCACGGCCAGCAGCGCCATGGCCCGCAGGCGGCGCACAGGGGCCGGGTTCATCGGCACGGGTGCTGCCGCAGCGCGGGCAGCGCGGGCAGCGCGGGCAGCGCGGGCAGCGCGGGCAGCGCGCGCACTTGCATCGGCCGCCGCGCCGGGCCGCGCCCAGCCAGGCTGCGCGCTTTGGGCGGGCAGCGCGGCGCTGTCGTGATCTTCATTGCGCGGCCCATTTCACACCGACATACAGCGTGCGGCCGGGCGTGGCGTAGCTGCGGGCCAGTGGGTAGTCTTTGTCGGCCAGGTTGTCGATGCGTGCCAGCAGCGTGCAGTCGCGGGCGATGCGGGTGCTGGCGTACAGGTTCAGCAGCGCATAGCCCCCCAGCACCTTGGTGTTGGCGGCGTTGTCGAAGCGCCGGCCCGAGGCCTGCACCTCGGCGCCCACGCTCCAGTCGGCCAGGCGCGTGTCGGCGCCCAGCGTGGCATGGCGTCTGGCCCGGCGCGCCAGTTGCCGGCCAGTATCCGGGTCGCGCGGATTTTGCAAGTCCAGCGCGCCGTGCAGTTGCCAGCCCGACAGCGGCAAGGCGCCGGCCAGGGTCAGCCCCTGGTATTGCGCGCGCGTCCTGTTGGCGTAGCAGCCATGGGACGAGGCACAGGGGCCCGCCTCGGCGAACGCGATCAGGTTGCGCAGCCGGTTGCGGTAGGCCAGCAGCGAGAAGCTGCTGCGGCCCTGGCCGTAGCGCAGACCCAGTTCGATGTTGCGGCTGCGCTCGGGCTGCAAGGTGGGCAGGCCGTAGGCGCTAAAGCGCTGGTACAGGGTGGGCGCCCGAAAGGCGCTGCCCAGCGAGGCGGTGGCGCGCCAGTGGGCGTCCAGGGCGTAGCCATAGGCGGCGCTGCCGGTGCTGCTGCTGCCGAAGTCGCTGTCGCCATCGTGGCGCAGGTTCAGTTGCACGGTGTGCCGCCCGGTGCTCAAGCCATAGCCCAGCGCCAGCGCATCCTGCGCGCGGCTGCGGTCGATGGGGCCGTTTTGCAGCGCGTCTTCACGGCGCTCCAGCGCGGCGCTGAAGCGGTGCGCGCCCCGGCGGTAATCGTTTTGCCAGAGGTAGCCGCGCAGCCTGGTCTCGGCCAGATAGGGGGTTGGCGCGCTCGCGTAACGGCTGAGCGCATCGCTGACCGACAGGCGCGTGCCGTAAGCCCCGGACCATTGCGCCGCCCAGGTCAGCCCGGCCGTGCGCAGGCGGCCCAGGCTGCGGTCGTCCACGGGGGGGGCGGCGCTGTACTCGTCATAGCCCGCATCCATGCGGTTGGCCAGCAGCGTGGCATCGACATGGTGCCGGGCATCGATGCGCCAACCCAGCCGGGCGTGGCCGGAGGTGCTGCGGTAGTCGTCGCGGTCCGGGTTGTGGGCGACGCCGGTCTTGGCGTCGAAGCCGGCGCTGCTGTCGCGCGCCAGCCCGAGCGTGTAGCCGAACGCGCCGTCCTGCCCGGCGCTGCCGCTGATGCCGGTGTCAAACATGCGGCTGCCCAGGTTGCCCAGGCCCAGGCCCACATACGGCTTGGCCGGGCCTTCCCCTTTGCGGGTGAAAAGCTGTATCACCCCGCCGATCGCGTCCGAGCCATAGACAGCGGCGGCCGGGCCGCGCAGCACTTCGATGCGGTCGATCTGCGCCAGCGGGATCAGCTCCCATTGCGCCCCGCCCGTGGTTTGCGAGTCCACCCGCACGCCATCGATGAAAACCGCCGTGTGGCGCGAGTCGGCAGCGCGCAGGAAAACGCTGCCGGCACCGCCGATTCCGCCGTTGCGCGCCATCTCCACGCCAGGCAGGCGCGCCAGCAGGTCGGCCACACCGGTCAAACCGCTGCGCTCGATGGTTTCGCGCTCGATGATGGACAGGTCGGCCACCAGGTCGGACAAGGGCTGCTCGGTGCGCGTGGCGCTGACCACGGTATCTTGCAGCGCGGGCGCGGCCAGCCCCGGTGCAAGCCCTGGTGTGTCGGGCAGTCCTTGGGCATGGAGCATCTGGCCGGCGCCGACGGCAAGAACGGCCAGCGCACAGGGGCGCAGGCACGCAGGCAGGGAACGGATATTCATGGCAATCGTCACAGACAACAAACGACCCGCGCCGGCTTCCCCGCCAGCATTTGGGTGATACGGCTTGCCGAACACCCGGCGCACGAATGCACCGGGGCGCGCGCAGCCACCATGTTGGCCGGTATCCGGGCTGGCGGAACACCCCCCCAAGCCTTCCCATGCGCTTGGTTTGCCAAGGCACACAGTGGCGTATGGATGGGGGAGGGAATCGGATGATTCGTCCGCTGACCGTTGCGGGGGCAGCGCAGGCCGGGTGCGCCGTGGATGACGACGGCACCTTCCTGCTTCCCGTTGAACTGCGGCATGTGAACCACACCGCGAGCACCAACGGCACCGAGTGTACGGCTTGCGCGACTGTTCACAACCCGTAACCACCCTACAATCGAAAATCCCCAGTACAAGCCATATGGCAGCCCCATTCACCATCGACCAGATCGCCGAGCGGGTTGAGCGCCTGCTGCTGCGCCATGCGGAGTTGCGCCGCACCAATGCGCTGCTGGCCGAGCAGGTGGCCGCGCTGACGCAGGAGCGGGACGCGCTCAAATCGCGCCTGAACGCTGCGCGCGCACGGGTCGACGCCCTGCTCGAACGCCTGCCCGCCGCCCCGTCCCGCACGAAAGAAGCCAAATGAAGCAAATCGAGGTGCAGATATTGCAGCAGAGCTACCTGCTCAGTTGCCCCGAGGGCCACGAGGGCCGCTTGCTCGATGCGGTCGAGCGCGTCGATAGCGCGATGACGCGCATCCGCGATGCGGGCAAAGTCCGCTCCCGCGAACGCATTGCCGTGCTGGCCGCACTGAACCTGGCCTTCGCCATTGCCGACCGCGAGGCGGCAGCGCCAGCCGCCGGCAAATCCGGGGCGCCAGCCACCCGGCAAACCATCGCCCCGGCAGCGGGCGCCACGGCACGGCCGGCAAGCCTTCTGCCCGCAGACGATGAGCAGCACCACCTGCAAATGCTGGTCCGGCGGCTGGACCAGGCCCTGGCGGCCGACAGCCGGTTGTTGTGAATCATCCCCGCATCGCCAGCGGCCTGGCAAAGCCGATTGCGCAGCGTGCCTGGCGGCAGGCGCCGCCGCCTTGCACGACGCAGTGGATGCACGGTAGCGCGCGCCACGGAGCGACGAGCCTACAATGGCGCTGTCTGCGAAGCCGCCGGGCTTTATATTTCCTTGAACCAATGCTCATCGAGCCCGGGCTTGGTACATTGCCCGGTGAGCGTGATCATCTCGCGTCAGATGAACCCAACGCCGGGCTGCCCTCGCCCACCTGAACCCCCGGTTCGGGATGAGGGCCTGGTGGTATTCGCAGACACCTTCATATCCCTGCCACCGCACCCCCGGCCACGGCTGCGCCGCCGGCCTGTGTGCCGTCCGGAAAATGGCTGCACACAATGAAATCGATGCGCTTCGTGTCGGGGCAGCGCGCAAATCCTGGCGCTGCCCGCTGCCTCCAGGCGCCGCAAGAGGCGCCGCAAGGATTTGCAACGCCGCCCCGGCGCTCGCGCGCGTGGATTCATGTGCGGGTCCATGCCCGGTTTCATATGCCGCCTCATATGCAGCCATTTGCGCGCCGGCACGGCTGGCGCAGCGTTTCATCCTTCCCACCTTCCTTGCACCATGCTGGACCCTCTGCTGATCGTTGAACTCGGTGTGCTCGGCCTTGTCACGGGCTTTCTGGCGGGCCTGCTGGGCATTGGCGGCGGCATGTTGATGGTGCCGTTCATGACCTACATACTGGGCACGCAACAGGTGGCGCCCGACCTGGCGGTGAAGATGGCGATTGCGACCTCGATGGCCACCATCGTGTTCACATCGATCTCCAGCGTGCGTGCCCACCACCGGCGCGGCGCGGTGCGCTGGGACATCGTCCGACGACTGGCGCCCGGCATCGTGCTGGGGGGCCTGGGCGCCAGCCTGGGCGTGTTTGCGTTGCTCAAGGGCGCCTTTCTGGCGATCTTTTTTGCCCTGTTCGTCAGTTTCTCGGCCACGCAGATGTTTCTGGACAAAAAGCCCGCCCCCACGCGCCATCTGCCGGGCGCTGCGGGCCAGGTGGCCGCAGGCGGCGTGATCGGGTTTCTGTCGGGCCTGGTCGGCGCCGGCGGCGGTTTTGTCAGCGTGCCCTTCATGACCTGGTGCAACGTGCCGATCCACAACGCGGTGGCCAGCAGTGCCGCGCTCGGATTTCCGATTGCGTTGGCGAACGTGCTGGGCTATGTGATCAGCGGACAGCACATCAGCGGACTGCCCGCCGCATCGCTGGGCTACATCTGGCTGCCGGCCCTGGCGGTGATCGCCGCCTGCAGCGTGTTCACGGCCCCGCTGGGCGCCAAGGCCGCGCACAAGCTGCCGGTGCGGCAGCTCAAGCGGGTTTTCGCGTCGCTGCTGTTCGCCCTGGCGGCCTATATGTTCTACAAGGGCGTGGTGCAGTGAGGCACCGCGCCAGCGGCACGGGCCATGCACATCCCCCTTGGCCCTCGTATCCCCGCGTATCCCCTCGTCCGTGGGGAGCGGGGTCACCGGGGAAAACGCGATCAGCGCAATGCCCGGGCCACGGCCGCCGCCATGCGCTGCGCGAGTTCATGCGCCATGCGCTGGCCTTTTTCTGCGCTGGCACCCTTGGCGGATGACAACACACCGGACGGCGGCACCCAGTCCTTGGGCGTCGGGTACAGGTCGTAGGGCGGGAAGTCGGCCGGCGGCTCGTCCGGGATCAGGTCGGTGCGCACCAGCGACGGATGGTAGTGCAGCATCAGCGACGTTTCTATCACTGCCGCATGTTCCAGCGCAAAGCCGGGAAAGCCGTCCGGGAACACATCGGCCAGCGTGGCGGCTGTCAAAAAGTCCCAGTACTCCAGCCGCATGACCTGCAATGCCGGCTGCGGCTCTGGTGTCGCGTCACCGATCATCTGTCGGTCTGCGCTGGCCATCGAAGCGCATCGCGGCGTTGCATCGCTTGCCAATACGCTCGGTATGGGCTGCGCGCTGCGCCTTGCGCTGCGCTCCGATGGCTGCGCGCAGCCTGCGACATCTGACCGATGACGCGACACCAGGTCGCGCAGGCCCAGGTCGATGCCTTCGATCAAAAACCATTGGTTCTCGTAAAGCCCGTTGCGCCACCTTCGCCGGCCAGGCAACGGCAGCCGTCGGCAGCAGCACGCGATGGCGGCAGGTCATGTCAAACCGCCGTCAGAAATGAGACGCCGACGGCGCCCACGAAGCGATCGGCCCGGCCCGGTGTGCCGAACGGCCCCACCTGGCCGTAGTCTTGCGCAAAAATGCGCCGGATGCGGTTGGCATGAAAGCTGTGCAGCAACTCGCCCACGGTAATCACCTGTGCATGGTCTGGCCGGTACAGCGTGCGGTGGTAGGCCGGCAAACGGTGCCAGGGCACGGTGGGGCGTTCGTGGTGCGCGTTGTGGAAACCGAAGTTCAGCCACACCATGTTCAGCAGGGCATGGCCCCATGCGTCGGAAACGCCCGCCACATCGGTGAACGTATGCGCCTGCCCATAGTCGCGGTCGCGTATCTTGTCTTGCGGCAAGGGCCTGTCGTCCAGGATCGGATAGGCGTCGTAGGTGTGCTGAAAGCAGTCGGCAAAGCGCAGCACGGTGATGAAGATCAGAACCGCCAGGCAATACAGCAGCAGCGCCTTGGGCGAGGCGATGGCCAGCAGCGCCAGCGCCGCCAGCCGCAGCAGCGCGATGGCCACGATACGCAGGCGCGCAGACGCCGTGCCGCCCGCGCGAAACGGCATCAGGATCACGAAGGCGCGCATCAGGTACTCGACCGCAGGGAAGTAAGCCCACTCCAGTGCCACGACGGTGCGGCGCAACCACGCCGGTGAGCGCAGCAAAAATCCCTTGGCATCGAACGTCAGAACATCGGCCCGCTCCAGATGGTGGCGCATGTGCTTGCGCCGCAGGTCGTCGAAACGCGCAAAACAACTGCCGTTCAACCAACCCATCAGCAGGCCCCAGCGGGCATTCGCCTGCGCGCTCCTGAAAATCGTCTGGTGCGCAAACTCGTGGATGAAATAGGCGGAACAGACTAGTGTCGCGTCACGGATCAGATGTCGCAGGCTGCGCGCCGCCATCGGAGCGCAGCGCAAGGCGCATCGCGCAGCCCATACCGAGCTGTATTGGCAAGCGATGCAACGCCGCGATGCGCTTCGATGGCCAGCGCAGACCGACAGATGATCGGTGACGCGACACCAGGCTCAGCACCAGCAGGAACAGGCCCAGCGCATTGCACGCCAGCGCCCAGCCCATGCCGGGCACCAGCAGCAGACCCAGGCCCGCCGGGTAAGTCAGCAGCGTGGCGGCCAGCGCCAGGGTGTTGGGCCAGACGCCATCGGGATGGCGGTAGATGGATGGCATGGCGTGGGTCTCCATCCGGCGGAATGCGTCCGGGCCTGGCCTTGGCAATGGCAATGGTTTGGCAACCCGGCTCACTTTTTCGTCAGGGCCGTCACGAACCGCGCGTCCATCGTGGCCTCGATCGCAGGAATGGCCTTGATCTGGCCCTTGTCCAGCAGCAGTTTGCCGATCACCTCGGCACTGCCGTAGTAGGAGGTGGTGTCTGCGGATTTGGCGAAAGCCTTGGGCATTTCAGCCATCGGGATGTTGTACACGCCGGAGAGCTGTTCCTTGACCTGCTTGGGCGTCACGCCCATGAACTTGCCAATGATCTTGGCGGCATCGTCCGGTTTGGCCTTCATGTACGCCAGGCCATCGAGGTAGGCCCCGATGATGGCGGAAATCTCGGCCGGCCTGGCCTGTATGGTTTTGTCGTCGAACACCAGCACATCGGCAATCAGGCCCGGCGTTTCCCTGGAGGAAAAAACCACCTTGAATTTCTTGCCGCCGCCCTGGCCGAGGATCTGCGACAGGCTGGGCTCATAGGTCACCCCGATGGACATCTGGCCGGAGGCCATCGCCGCAGGCACGCTTTCGGGCGTCATGCTGACGGGGGTGATGTCCTTGTCCGTCAGACCGGCCGTCTTCAGGGCATAGGTCAGCAGAAAGTCGGACGGCGACAAGGGGTTGAAGCCGATTTTTTGGCCCTTGAAGTCGGCCAGCCTGGCAATGGTCTTGTCGGCCACGATGGCGTCGCCGCCGTTGGAGTAATCGATCGGCAGCACCACTTTCTGGGCCCGGCCTGCGGCCACTTGGCCGATCACCTGGTCATAGGTCAGCGTGCCGCCGTCGATCGCACCGCTGGCAATCGCGGACGCAATCAGCGCCGGATCGCTGAACACCTGCAGCGATACCTGCAGGTTGTGCTTCTTGTACAGGTCCAGCGCCTCGGCCACGTAAAAAGGCCCGTAGCCGATCCAGACCGTGGTGCCGATCTTCATGCGCGCCGGACCGGCGCCGGACGCAGCGCTTGCAGCGGCGGCGAGCACCAGGCTGAGCAAGGGTTTGAACAGCCGGCGGGTCCAGCCCGCCGGCCCGCTGGCGCCGCAAGATACCCGCACAGGGGTGGAAATGCCCATCGGGAAACTCCGCTGGAGTGAATGAAAGACGCCGCACGACAGCACTTTGGCGCGGGCATGGTGCCCCTGACCGGGCATGAGCCAAGGAAAGCCCTGCCCGCAGCAGCGCGCGCAACATACATGCCAGAGCCGTCTTGGGGCTTGGGGCGCGTGCGCCTGCCTGCGCTGCCGGTTCTGCGCACCAACCCCGCTCATCGGCGGCGCGCCGGCATCGTCGGCCAGCCCACCGTGGTGCGCGCTGGCCTGCGCCGCTGTGTCCAACGTGGTGGCGCGGGCCTGGAACGGGCGCGCAAAGGGATGCTCGAGGGGGTGCTCAAAGCCCCCGTTCCAGCGCCAGCAGTTCGTCGACCGTCTGGCGGCGGCGGATGAGCCGGGCCTGGGCGCCTTCGACCAGCGCTTCGGCGCTCAGGGGGCGGGTGTTGTAGTTGGAGGACATGGTCGCGCCGTAGGCCCCGGTGTCATGGATGAGCAGCAGGTCGCCCACCTCGGCGGGGGGCAGGTCGCGTGGCAGCACCAGGCCGTCGCCGCTTTGCGTGAATACGTCGCCCGCTTCGCACAGCGGGCCGGCCACCACGGTGGGGCGCCCGGCGGCGCTGGCGCCGTCGCGCCGCAGCAGGCTCATCGCGTGGTAGCTGCCGTACATCGAGGGGCGCAGCAGTTCATTGAAGCCCGCGTCGAGCAGCACGAAGTGGTTGCTGCCCACCTGCTTGGTCGCGCACACCGCAGCGAGCAGCACGCCCGATTCGGCCACCAAATAGCGGCCCGGCTCGATCTCCAGCGTCAGCGGGTGGCCGATGATGGCCTGGGCCTGCTGGCGCGCCGCTTCCCACAGGCCGTGGTAATGCGCCGTGTCGACCACCGGGTCGCCGCTGCGGTACGGGACAGACAGGCCGCCGCCGGCCGATATCGCCCGCAGATCATGCCCTGCCGCGCGCACGCCGCGCACCAGCGCCACCATGGCGTCGCAGACCTGCGCCAGGTGGCGGTAGTCCACGCCCGAGCCGATATGCATGTGCAGGCCCACCAGGTCCAGGCCATGCTGCCTGATGGCGGCGAGCGCGGCCGGCAGGTCGGTGTGCCAGATGCCGTGCTTGCTGTGTTCGCCGCCGGTGTTGGTCTTGTGGCTGTGGCCATGGCCAAAGCCGGGGTTGATGCGCAGCCATACCGCGTGGCCGGGCGAGCGCGGGCCTAGCTGGTGCAGCATGTCCATCGAGCCGGCGTTCACCGGCACGCGATGCTCGATGACGCAGGCCAGCGTGGCGGCGTCGAACAGGTCGGCGGTGAAGACGATCTGCGCGGGCTGGGCGCCGGTCTGGTAGCCGGCGGCCAGCGCCCGCAGGATCTCGCCGCGCGAGACCGCATCGACCAGCACGCCCTGCGCGCGCATCAGCGCAAGGATGTGGATGTTCGAGCAGGCTTTTTGCGCAAAGCGGATGGTGTCGAACCGGGACAGCCGGGCGATGCGCTCGACGATGGTGGCTGCGTCATACACCCACAGCGGGGTTGCGAACCGGTCGGCCAAAGACCAGCATTGGGCGGGCGAGAACAGACTGGACATGGGGCAAACATCACTCCTGCGCTGCCTGGCTGCGTACTTTGGCTTGCAGGCGTTCCTGCACGGCTGGCGAGACGAACTTGTGCACCTCGCCGCCGAGCGCGGCGATTTCGCGCACGAAGGTGCTGCTGATGAACTGGTACTTGTCGCCGGGGGTGAGGAACACGGTCTCGACCTGGGGCATCAGGCTGCGGTTCATGCCGGCGAGCTGGAATTCGTAGTCGAAGTCGGTCACGGCGCGCAGGCCGCGCACCATGGCTTTGCCGCCGCGCGCGACCACGAAATCGCGCAACAGGCCGGCGAAGCTCTCCACCTGCACCCGGGGGTAGTTCTTGACTGCGTCGCGCACCATCTCGATGCGCTCGTCGAGCGCAAACAAGGTCTTTTTGTGATGGCCCGCCGCCACGGCCACGATCACGCGCTCGAACAACTGGGTGGCCCTGCGCACCACGTCTTCATGGCCTAGCGTGATCGGGTCGAAGGTGCCGGGGTAAACGGCGAGCAGGTTCTGGGCCATGGCTGCTTGTCTCCTTCCTGTGGGGCGGCGCAATCGGGCGCTGGCCGCTGCCGGGCCGCGTGCGCGCATTATGCAGGGCCTGCGGGGCCGGGGCGCAGCAGGTGCGCGTGCACCGCGCCGGCTTTCAGATGGCGCTGCAGCACCAGCCCGAGCGGGGCCAGTTGCGCGTCGCTCCAGGCGCGGGGCGCCTCCAGGTAGACGAAGCCAGTCGCCGCCACGGCCCGGGCTGCGCATTGCAGCGCCGGCTCGAACAGCGCGCTGTCGAACGGCGGGTCGAGCAGCACCAGATCGATGCTGGCGGGCGCCGCCTGGCGCAGCGCGGCGATGCCATCGCCGCGCCGTATCTGCAGGGCGCAGGCCGGCAGGTGCCGTTCATCTGCAGCGCCGGCTTGCAGGCGCTGCTGCAGGCCGTGCAACCGGGCCACCAGCGCGGCGTCGCTGTCGATCAACTGCACCGCCGCCGCGCCACGCGAGGCGGCTTCCAGGCCCAGCGCGCCGGTGCCGGCAAAGGCATCCAGGCAGCGCCAGCCAGCCAGGTCCTGCCCGAGCCAGTTGAACAAGGCGGCACGCACGCGCTCGGGCGTGGGGCGCAGGCCGGGGTGGCGGGCCACGGGCAAGCGGGTGCGCTTCCATCGCCCGCCGATGATGCGGATGACGCCGGGGGCATCGGAGGTGGCGCCGGGTGGACGGCCTTTGGCCGGTGCAGCGCCTGGTTTGCGGCCTTTGGCCGGTGCCGTCGATTTGCGGTCTGCGGCAGGAACCTTTGGCCTGCTGCCTGTGGCAGCAGGGGCCTGGCCCGGGCGGCCACCGGGCAGGGCCCGCCGGCGCGGCGTGGCGCGGCGCACTGGAGAGCCTCCGCCTTCGGCTGCGGTATGAGCGCCTTCGGGCGGCCGTGCGGCGATCGATGAGGCACCTTCGCCTTCGGCTGCGGTATGAGTGCCTTCGGGCGGCCGTGCGGCGAAGGATGGAGCACCTTCGCCTTCGGCTACGGTATGAGCGCCTTCGGGCGGCCGTGCGGCGCTCATGGCCGGCCACCGACCACCACGGTCACCATGCGCCCGGGTTGCAGTTTGCGGGCCATTGCGGCGCGCACGTCGGCGACGGTGAGGGCCTGCACCTGGCTCGACCATTGCTCCAGGTAATCGAGCGGCAAGTCGTTCCAGGCGATGTTGGCCACATTGCCCAGCAGTTTTTCGTTGCTGTCGATGCGCAGCGCAAAGCCGCCGATCAGCTGGTCTTTGGCGGCGCGCAATTCGGCCTCGGTGGGGCCGTCGGCGACAAAGCGGGCGATCACTTCGCGCGCGATCCCGACGGCCTCGGCGGCCTGGTCGGGGCGGGTTTGCAGGCCCACGGTGAAGGCGCCGGCGTGCAGACCGGCGGCAAAGTAGCTGTAGACGTTGTAGCTCAGGCCGCGCCGTTCACGCACCTCGTGGGTCAGGCGCGAGACAAAACCGCCTCCGCCCAGAATGTGGTTGCCCACCAGCAGCGCCAGAAAGTCCGGGTCGCGCCGCGCAAAGCCGGGCTGGCCGATGAGCACGTGGGCCTGGGCCGAGGCGAACGGGATGTTTCGCTCCAGCGCTGCCGCCAGGGCCGCGACCTCGCCCACGGCCGGCAGCGGCGCGCAGTCCGGGGTCGCGGGCAGGCGCGCCAGCAGCGTGGCCACCAGCGTCTGCGCTTGCGCGCGCGAGACGGCGCCGACGATGCTCACCCGCGCGCGGCAAGCGGCGATATGCCGGCGGTGAAAGTCCTGCATGTCGGCCACGCCGATGCGCTCGAGCGTTTGCGGCGTGGCGCGCACACCATAGGGATGCTGGCCGTACACGGCGGCGGCAAAGGCCTGGTCGGCCACGTTGGCGGGGCGGGTGTCGTCTTCCCGGAGGCGGGCGCTCCAGCGCTCGCGCTCGCGCTGCCACGGGGCGTCGATCCAGGCGGGTTCGGCGATCTGCCGGGCTGCCAGGCGCGCGGCCTGCGCGAGCAGCGGCGCGTCGGTCAGCGAGCGCAGCGCATAGTGCAGCGCGTCGTTGTCGGCGTTGGCCTGAAAGCGGGCGCCCAGGTCGGCCCAGGCTTGGCCCAGGCCGTTTTCGTCCAGCGGCGGCTCGGTGTCCGTGCCTTGCACGCCTTTGCCGGCCATGGTCGCCACGGCGCTGGCCAGGCCGGCCTGCGCGGCCGGGTCGCGGCGGCTGCCGGCGTCAAAGTCGATGCGCAGGTCCAGCATCGGGATGGCCGGGCTTTGCACCAGCCAGACCCGGGCGCCGCTGGGCTCGGTCCAATGCTCGATGGGCAGCAGCGCCCAGGCCGGATGGCAATGAACGAGGGTCGATGCGCCGATGAGCAATGCGCGTGCAGCTATGTTTTTGATGGTGAGCATGGGGTGATCCCGGGCGGGTTCAGCGGATGGCGGCGTCGTGGGGCGACGACAGGGGCGCAGTGCGCTTGCGTGGGGCCAGGGGTTGCGGCAGCAAGGTGGCCACGGTGAGTTGGTCGTCGCCAAAGTACCTGGCGGCCACGGCCTGCACCTGCTCTGGCGTGACGCTGCGCAGCAAGGCCAGCAGGCGCTCCTGGGCGTCTGGGGCAAATCCCTGCGCCCAGTTGCTGCCCAGTTCCTGCGCCTGGCTGATCATCGAGTCGCGCTGGTACACGCTGGCGGCGATCCATTGTGTCTTGACCCGGTCCAGTTCCGCCTGGCCCACCCCGTCGCGCGCCACGCGCGCGACTTCGGCGCGCAGCGCGTCTTCGACCTGCTGCGCTGCCCGCCCGGCTGCGGGCACGCCGCTGAGCAGGAACAGGCTCGGGCCGCGCCCGATGACCAGTGCAGAACTGCTGGCGCTGTCGGCCACGGGCTGCGCGCCCTGGGTCAGCGCCCGTTCGAGCCGGGCGCCGTCGTAGCCGCTGAGCACGGCGGACAGCATTTGCAGCGCCAGGGCGTCATGGTCGGCCTCGTCCAGGTTCTGCAAGCGCGCGAGGCCGGGCACGCGAAACGCCAGCGCCACATAAGCCTGCTCGGCCGGCGCCTTCACGGCGATGCGGCGCAGGCCCGGCTGCGCCGGCTCGGTGCGCGGCTTGCGCACGGGCAGGGCGTGGGCGGGCAGGCTGCCGTAATACTTTTCGGCCAGCGCGCGCACCTGTGCCACGTCCACATCGCCGACCACCACCACGGCGGCATTGCCGGGCTGGTACCACTGGCGGTGGAAGGCGCGCACATCGTCGGGCGTCATCGCGTCGAGGTCGCTCATCCAGCCCACGACCGGGCGGCGGTAGGGCGAGGCGTTGAAGGTGGCGGCAAAGAGCTGCTCGATCAGCAGGGCGCGGGGCTGGTCTTCGGTGCGCAGGCGGCGCTCTTCCTTGACGACCTCGATCTCCTTGCGGAACTCTGCGTCGGGCCAGTCGTTGTTGGCAAAGCGGTCTGCTTCGAGCCGCATCACCTCTTGCAGGTGCTGCGCCGGAATCTGCTGGTAGTAGCCGGTGTAGTCGCGGGCGGTGAAGGCGTTTTCACGCCCCCCCAGGGCCGCCACGCGGCGCGAGAATTCGCCCGGCGGCACGGTTTTGGAGCCTTTGAACATCATGTGTTCGAGCGCATGGGCCAGGCCCGAACTGCCATCGACCTCATCCATCGAGCCTACCCGCACCCAGACCATGTGCACCGCCGTCGGCGCGCGGTGGTCGGGCTGCACGATCAATTGCATGCCGTTGGCCAGCGTGAACTGCTGCGCTCCACAGGCCGTGGTGATGGCTGCCGGGGTGGGAGGGCAGGGCGGTGGCGTTGCCGCAAAGGCAGCCCCGAAAGACAGGCCGACCAGCAGGCCCGCGAGGGTAGGAATGCGTTTCATAGAATGCAGTGATTCCAAGAGCCCGCCAAATGTTCAGTTTTTTCAAAAAAAAACCCGCGCCCGTGCCGGCCGACGCACCTGCTGCGGCCAGCGCGGCGGCGGCCGAACCTGGCGCCGAGCCTGCGGGCCTGGGCTGGCTGCGCAACCCGTTTGCGTCCCCGGCGCCCGAAACCCCGGCAGCACAGCCGGCCGCACCAGCGGTGGCGGCCCCTGCTGCGGCACCTCCTGCTGCGGCCAGCGCGTCCCCGGCCGGGCGCACCGGCTGGCTGCTCCGTCTCAAGTCCGGTCTGCGCAAGACCGGCAGCAGCATCAGCACGGTTTTTACCGGCACGCAGATCGATGATGCGCTGTATGAAGAACTGGAAACGGCCCTGCTGCTGGCCGACACCGGCGTCAAGGCCACCGGCCATCTGCTGGCCGAGCTCAAGCGCCGCGCCAAGGAGCGCCGGGCCACCGACCCGGCAGCCGTCAAGGCGCTGCTGGCCGAGGCCCTGGCCGAGTTGCTGCGCCCGCTGGAAAAAACCCTGGTCATCGGCGCGCACCGCCCCACGGTGATCATGGTGGCTGGCGTCAATGGCGCGGGCAAGACCACCTCGATCGGCAAGCTCACCAAGCATCTGGCGGATGCCGGCGCTACGGTGCTGCTGGCGGCGGCCGACACCTTTCGCGCTGCGGCGCGTGAGCAGTTGGGCGTCTGGGCCGACCGCAACATGGTCGAGATCGTCGGCCAGGAGGGCGGCGATCCGGCCGCCGTGGGCTTCGATGCCGTCAGCGCCGGCAAGGCGCGCGGCAAGGACGTGGTGCTGGTGGACACCGCTGGCCGCCTGCCCACGCAGTTGCACCTGATGCAGGAACTGGCAAAAATCCGCCGCGTGATTGGCAAGGCCGACGCCGGCGCGCCCCACGAGGTGCTGCTGGTGCTCGACGGCAACACCGGCCAGAACGCATTGGCCCAGGTGCGCGCCTTCGATGACGCGCTGCAACTGACCGGGCTGATCGTGACCAAGCTCGACGGCACGGCCAAGGGCGGCGTGCTGGCCGCGATTGCGCAAGAGCGCCCGATACCGGTCTATTTCATCGGCGTGGGCGAAAAGCTCGAAGACCTGGAGACCTTCAACGCGCGCGAGTTTTCCCAGGCCCTTTTGGACTGAGCGGTTTGGCGTCTGCCGGCACCACGCGCAGCAAGCCCTCCGAGGCCAGTTTGTTGCGCATGCGCCGGGTCATCGACTGGGTGCTGGTATCGGGCGCCGTGAACATGAACAGCGTGCCCTGCGGACTGGCCCAGGTCAGTTGGGTGCGGACCACATGCTCATTGGTGGTCAGATCGACCCAGGCGCCGACCACGAAATCGGCATACGGGTCGGGGTCGCCCGGTTCGCTCACCTCCGGGGCCGGCGCGGCGACTGTCGCCCGGGTATTTTGCGTCTCTGCGGTGCTTTCCTCGAAAGCCGCCTGGTGCAAGCCCACCAGCCGCTGCAACAAGGCGCTGGTCTGCGCGGGCGGGTAGTCGATGCTCACGAGGCCCGCGCGCAGTTGGGCCAGCAGCGCCGGAATGACCTCGTTGAGCAGCGCCGTGTTTTGCCGCGTCAGACCGGGCTGGGCGCTCCATAGCAGCGCCGGGATCAGCCTGCGGTAGCCCTGCGGATCATCGTTTTCGCCAGCTCCCGGCTCCTGCCGGCGTTCTTGCCCATCCTCGCCCTGCGTCAACTGCGCCAAAGCCACCACCTCCGCCCAGGGGCCGGTGGCGAACTCCAGGATGTCGGCCGGCACCTGCCCGATGTCGGGCAACTCGCGGATGTCGGCCGCCACCTGTTCGGCCAGCAGTTTGCGTCGCTCGGCTTGCTGCCGATCCTTGCTTTTCTGCTCTTGCGCGTTCCATTGCGTCTGCCAGGCATCGAGCACGGCGCCGAAGAGGTCCGCATCCTTGGGCTGGCTGGTGGACAAATGCTGTACGGCCTGGGTCGTCAGGTGCATGAACTGGCTGAACCCGGGCGTCGCCTCTTGTGTGAAGGCCAGACTGCGCTGTGTCAGCGTATCGAGCAGGCGGCGTGCGGGATGGGCGCCGTCGGTGAAAAAGCGGGCGTCGGTTTGCGCCAGTTGCAGCAGGGCAGGCTCCAGGCTTTTCACGGCTTGCCGTACAGCGGGCAGCAAACGCGCATCGCGTGCAATCTGCTCCAGCATCTGGCCCACATCCATCGCGTCGGCCGGGCCGGGCGGGTCAGTCCCGTGGGGCATGAGGCCCGTCGACATGTCCACATCCAGTGCGAGCCTGTCCGTGTCGGGCACCGCGCCCTCGTCGTCCCCGACCAACTGCGCCAGCACCTGTTCGAGCAAGGCCATGTCTTCCATGATCTCGGTCGCCGGATCGGAGGGCCTGTGGCCTTCGGGCAATGGGCATGGCATGCCGGCCGTACTGGCCGCGCCGATATGCAGATCCCAGCCTGGCTGCCAATCCATGTTATTCTCTCTCTCTCTCTCTCTCTCTCTCTCTCTCTCTCTCTCTCTCTCTCTCTCTCTGCGCTTTGGAGAGGAGCGGCCAGCACAGTGTAGTCCAGCGGCTGCACACCTTGCTCGTACAGGTCATGGGCGGCATTCCTGTATTCCTGCGCCAGCAACACGCCAAGGAATTCGCCCATCTGCTGCATCCAGATCTGCCGCACCGGGGTGCTCACACCCGTGTGCTCCAACACTTGCTGCAACGCGCGGACGTAGTTGCCGGGCCGCAATGGGTTGTGTCCGGACTGGACATCCGGCAGTCCCTGCGCAGCGCTGACCAGCGCGTCGAGTTCGGCCAGTTCGGTCTGAGTATCGTGCAACACGGATTGCTGTATATCGGACGATTCCGTCCGTTCTTTGACCAGCATCAGGAACCGGACCGGCCCGTCAGGGTCTGGCGCGGCCCACCCGGTGGCCTCGGTCTGCCGCTCGGCAAACTGCCCCAGCAGGGTCTCGGGGTACGCCTCGATCAGCGCCGGGCGGTGCTGATCGAGCAGGCGCAGGCTGTCGGCGATCAAGCGCTGTGGCTCGCGCTCGTTCTCCCCTTTGGATACCAAGGCCCTGTGCGTGGACTGCAATAGTTGATCCATCAGGGCTTGGCTCCGGTGGATGGCGTTGACGACGCAGTGGCGCAATGCGGCGGTCAAATTCAGCGCGAGCAGGGTCATGTGTGGAGGTGCAATAATTATTCCCGGTTACAAATCTTACTTTACTTCGATCATTGTGTCTCAGCCCAGAGCTTTGAAACGCATGCGTTTGGGTTTGGCGCCTTCTTCGCCGAGGCGCTTTTTCTTGTCCGCCTCGTATTCCTGGTAGTTGCCGTCGAAGAATGTCCACTGGCTGTCGCCTTCGGCGGCCAGGATATGCGTGGCGATGCGGTCGAGGAACCAGCGGTCATGGCTGATCACCAGCACGCTGCCGGCGTATTCGAGCAGCGCGTCTTCCAGCGCGCGCAGGGTTTCCACGTCCAGGTCGTTCGAAGGCTCGTCGAGCAGCAGCAGGTTGCCGCCCGCAATCAGCGTCTTGGCCAGGTGCAGGCGCCCGCGCTCTCCGCCCGAGAGCAGGCCGACCTTTTTTTGCTGGTCGCCGCCGTTGAAGTTGAAGCGGCCCGCATAGGCGCGGCTGGCCATCGTGAATTTGCCGATGTTGATCATGTCCAGGCCGCCGGAGATGTCCTGCCAGACGGTCTTGTCGTCCGACAGCGCGTCGCGGTGCTGGTCGACGAAGGCCATCTTCACGGTGGCGCCGATCACCACTTGGCCGCTATCGGGTTGCTCGCGGCCTGCGATCAGCTTGAACAGCGTGGATTTGCCGGCCCCGTTCGGGCCGATGATGCCGACGATGGCGCCGGCCGGGATGGTCATCGACAGGTTGTCGATCAGCACGCGCGCGCCAAACGATTTGCTGACGTTGTGGAACTCGATCACCTGCGAGCCCAGGCGCTCGGCCACGGGGATGAAGATCTCCTGGGTTTCGTTGCGCTTTTGGTATTCGTAGTCGCTCAGTTCCTCGAAGCGGGCGATCCGCGCCTTGCTCTTGGCCTGGCGGCCCTTGGCGTTTTGGCGCACCCATTCGAGCTCCTTCTTGAGCGCCTTGGCGCGGGCTTCTTCCCCCTTGTTTTCAGACTCCAGGCGGGCCTGCTTTTGCTCCAGCCAACTGCTGTAGTTGCCCTTGTAGGGGTGGCCGTAGCCCCGATCGAGTTCCAAAATCCACTGGGCCGCGTTGTCCAGGAAGTAGCGGTCATGGGTGATGGCCACGACGGTGCCGGCAAAGCGGTGCAGGAACTGCTCGAGCCAGTCGACGGACTCGGCGTCCAGGTGGTTGGTAGGCTCGTCGAGCAGCAGCATGTCGGGCTTGGACAGCAGCAGCCGGCACAGCGCGATGCGGCGCTTTTCGCCACCGGACAGCACCCCCACCCGGGCCTCCCAGGGGGGCAGGCGCAGCGCGTCGGCGGCGATTTCGAGTTGGTGCTCCGAATCGGTGCCGGCGGTGGCGATCAGGGCCTCCAGGCGGGCCTGCTCGGCGGCCAGCGCGTCAAAGTCGGCATCCGGCTCGGCGTAGGCGGCGTAGACCTCCTCGAGCCGGGCCTTGGCGGCAAACAGCTCGCCCAGGGACTCATGCACGCTCTCGCGCACGGTGTGCTCGGGGTTGAGCTGGGGTTCCTGGGGCAGGTAGCCGATCTTGATCCCGGGCATCGGGGTGGCCTCGCCTTCGATCTCCTTGTCGACACCGGCCATGATCTTCAGCAGGGTCGATTTGCCCGAGCCGTTCAGGCCCAGCACGCCGATCTTGGCGCCGGGCAAAAAACTCAGGGAAATGTCCTTGAGGATCTGCCGCTTGGGCGGCACGGTCTTGGAGACGCGATTCATCGAATAAACATATTGGGCCATTGTTTGTCCAGGCTGCGAAGCAGAAAAACAGCGCAGAAAGTTCTGCGCGCACACCCGGATTATCGGGCCATGCGACAATGCGCCCCGTGACGGGATCCAGTTGCCCGCCACATCAGCACACCGCTGGGGACGAAGGAAGCCGCTTCCGGGCTCCCGCTTTTGAACCTCATCAGCCTGAGACTGGCTTGGCAACCCACCGGTTGCACGACAGGCCGATACCCGCTAGCCGGCGCCCCGGACGGGCGCATCCACCGACATGACATTCGATGAACTGAACCTGGCTCCTGCCATCCTGAAAGCCGTGCATGAAACCGGCTACGAAACCCCCACCCCGATTCAGGCCCAAGCCATCCCTGCGGTGCTTGCCGGCCATGACCTGCTGGCCGGCGCGCAGACCGGCACCGGCAAGACCGCCGCGTTCACGCTGCCGATACTGCACCGCCTGTCGCAAAACCCGGCCGCAAAGAACAAATTCGGCGGCAAGGGCATCCGCGCTCTGGTGCTGACCCCCACCCGCGAACTGGCCGCCCAGGTGGAAGAGTCGGTGCGCGAATACGGCAAGTACCTCGCCATCGACTCGACCGTGGTGTTCGGCGGCGTCGGCATGGCCCCCCAGATCGAGCGCTTGCAGCGCGGCGTGGACATCCTGGTGGCCACCCCCGGCCGCCTGCTGGACTTGCAGCAGCAGGGCTTCGTCGACCTGGCCAGCGTGCAGGTGCTGGTGCTCGATGAAGCCGACCGCATGCTCGACATGGGCTTCATCCAGGACGTGAAGAAGGTGCTGGCCCTGGTGCCTGGCGACAAGCAAAGCCTGCTGTTCTCGGCCACCTTCAGCGACGACATCCGCGAGCTGGCCAACAGCCTGCTCAAGAACCCGCAAAGCATACAGGTCACGCCGCGCAACAGCACCGTGCAGCGCATCGCGCAGGTCATCCACCCGGTGGGCCGGGGCAAGAAAAAGCAGGTGCTGCGGCACATCATCGAGCAGCATGACTGGAGCCAGGTGCTGGTGTTCACCCGCACCAAGTTCGGCGCCAACAGCGTGGCCGAGTTCCTGACCAAGAACGGCGTCAACGCCATGGCCCTGCACGGCAACAAGAGCCAGAGCGCCCGCACCCAGGCCCTGGCCGATTTCAAGAACGGCGACATCCGCGCCCTGGTGGCCACCGACATTGCCGCGCGCGGCATCGACATCGACGAACTGCCGCATGTCGTCAACTACGAAATCCCCAACGTCCCGGAAGACTACGTGCACCGCATCGGCCGCACCGGCCGCGCCGGCGCCACCGGCCAGGCCGTGAGCCTGGTCTGCATGGACGAAGAAGGCTTCATGATGGACATCGAGCGCTTTACCCAGCAACAAATTCCGGTGCAGCCCATCGAAGGCTTCGGCCCCGAGCCGGGCGAAAAGGCCGAACCGATCGCAATGGGCCGCCAGACCCTCTGGGGCGGCGCAGGCAAGCCCCCCAGCCGGGAAGTGATGCAGGCCGCCGCCAGGGCCGCCCGCAGCGAAATGCTGGCGCGCATCCGCACCAACCAGGCCGGCCAAGGGAACGGCCAGAGCGAACGCGGCCCGCGCCAGCCCTATGGCGGCCGCAACGGCGGCCCGGGCGGGGCCGGCAACAGGGGGCCGGGCGGAGCACGCAATGGCAGTGGCGAGCCGGCCGGACCCCGGGGGGCACCGGCCCGCAGTCGCGGCCCGCGCCCGGAATCTGTCCGTGGCCCGCGTCCGGAAGGCGGCGCTTACCGCAACGACGACGCCCAACCCCCGCGCCCCAACGCCCACCTGGGCACGCACGGCGGCCACGGCAACCTGGGTCAGCGCAATGGCGGCAATGGCGGCGGCCAGCCCGACCCGATGCGTACCAGCGTGGACAGCATGGCAGAGCGCGGCCGCCGGGGTGGCGCCGGCTATCGCAAACCCGAGGGCGGCGGCTATGGCGCTGGCCGGGGCCCCGGCCAGCGCGGGCCAGGCGGTTCGCGCGGCCCTTTCAACCGCTGAGCCATCCCCCTGAGCGCTCCTGCAAGGCCACCATCGTCAGAACCCGCCATGACCATGCACCCTTTCTCGCGCCGCAGCGCCCGGCCGTCGGCACTCCGGGCCGCTTTGCTGCCGGCACATGGCACCGCCTGCGTGCTGCTCGCCGCCTGGCTGCTGACCGCCTGTGGCAGCACCCCGCTGCCGCCCTGGCCGGCCACGCCGACAGCCCCCCGGAGCGCGGAACAGCCGGCGGCATCGCGGCCGCAGGCGCTGCCCGCGCCGACGGGCCCGGCCGCGGTGAGCCGCCCCCTGCCCGATCACGCCCCGTTGGTGGTGCAAGGCGCAGGCCCGATGGCCGCGCCAGCCGTGCTGCCATCCGCGCCACCCGCGCCACCCCCCTATGGCGCCGCCGTCGCCGCCCGGTTCCCGGAGCCACCGATGGCCTATAGCACACCAGGGCTGCGCCCGGAGCGCCGGGCATTCACCACCAACGCCGAACTGGGCCAGTGGCTGCGCGCCCTGGCCGACAGCGCCGCGCAGGGCACGGCGACTATGGCGACGACGGCAACGACGCGCGCCAGAGTGCTGACCATCGGCAATTCGCAGCGCGGCGAACCCATTGCCGGCCTGCTGCTCACCCGCGCTGCCGGCACCGACCCCGCCAGCCTGGAGCGCAGCGGCCGCCCCACCGTGGTGCTGATCGGCCAGCAGCATGGCGACGAGCCTGCGGGCAGCGAGGCGCTGCTGGTGGTCAGCAGCGAACTGGCCCAGGGCCTGCTGGAACCACTGCTCGATCGCATCAATGTCGTGGTCGTGCCCCGCGCCAACCCCGATGGCGCACAGGCCGGCACCCGCGTCACCGCCAATGGCCTGGACATGAACCGCGACCACCTGCTGCTCGACACCCCCGAGGCGCGCGCGCTGGCCCAGGTGGTGAACGACTACCGGCCGATTCTGGTGCTCGACGCGCATGAGTTCACCGTGGCCGGCCGCTATCTGCAAAAGTTCAACGCCATTCAGCGCTACGACGCGCTGCTGCAATACACCACCACCGCCAACTATCCCGAGTTCCTGACCAAGGCTTCCGAGGAGTGGTACCACCAGCCGCTGCTGGCAGCGCTCGCGGCGCAAGACCTGACGAGCCATTGGTACTACACCACCTCGACCGATATGCAGGACCAGCGCCTCTCGATGGGCGGCATACGGCCCGATACCAGCCGCAACGTCAATGGCCTGAAGAACGCGGTCAGCCTGCTGATCGAGACCCGTGGCGTGGGCATAGGGCGCATGCATATACAGCGCCGCGTGCACACCCAGGTCACGGCCATCGCCAGCGCCCTGCGCAGCACGGCCGAGCGGGCCGCCGATCTGGAGCAGGTGCGCTCTTTCGTGGCGCGGGAGGTGAGCGCCCAGGCCTGCCGTGGTCAGGTGGTGGTCGAAGCTGCCGCCACGCCAACCCGGCGCGAGTTGGACTTTCTGGACCCCGACACGGGCGCCGACCGCCGCCTGAGCGTCGTCTGGAACTCCTCGCTGACCTTGCGCCTCGTCAAGGCACGTTTTCGCCCCTGCGGCTACTGGCTGGCAGCGAGCGCCACAGCCGCCGTGGAGCGCCTCAAACAACTGGGCCTGCAAGTCATGCGCATCGCCGAGCCTGGCGCCATGCTGGCCGAAACCTACCTCGAAACCGCGCGCGAATCCGGCGACCGGCAGGACGTGCGCGGCAGCATTGCCGGCAACGCAGGCATCCTGCGGGTGCAGGTGACGCCGATGCGCCGCGCCATCGACGCGCCCGCCGGCAGCTTCTATGTGCCGCTGAACCAGCCCCGCGCCCCCCTGGCCGTGGCGGCGCTGGAGCCCGACACACAAAACAGCTACTTCGCCAACCGGGTCATTGCCGATCTGGCCGATATCGCGCGCGTCATGGCCATCCCGGCCCTGGTGTTCGACGAGACCGAATAGGGGCAGGGGCGGTGGCCGGCATGGCGCAAGGACTTGCCGCGCCCTAGTGTCGCGTCACCGATCATCTGTCGGTCTGCGCTGGCCATCGAAGCGCATCGCGGCGTTGCATCGCTTGCCAATACAGCTCGGTATGGGCAAGCGCTGCGCCTTGCGCTACGCTCCGACGGCTGCGCGCAGCCTGCGACATCTGATCGGTGACGCGACACTAGCGCATCAGCCGCGTCCAGATCCTGTTGCGCAATTCCATGGCTTTGAGGCTACAGATCTGGTTGGGCCGGAAGCGCTTGCGCATTTCGTCGCCGGGATTCACGCCGGGGTCGGCACGCAAAGCGGCATTCATGAATTGGTCCGCACCCCTGATGGCATTGTTGTAGCCAGTGAAGTTGGAGGCGATGGCAATGTTCTCTGGAGCCATCATCCAATCGATGAATTTCCTGGCCCCTTCGGGATTTTTTGCGCCCACGGGAATCGCAAAATTATCGTTCCAGAAAGGCACTCCTTCGCGTGGAATCACGAACACGGCGGTCTTGAGCTTTTCCCTGGTGCGGAAGGCGCTACCGTTCCACTGGTGATGCATTATCACTTCCCCGGCTTGCATGCGTTCAATGGTTCCATTCGAGTTGTACGTGGCCAGAAAGGGTTTTTGTTTTTCGAGAACGTTCAGAATCCTCTGACCGGCTTTCGGGTCTTCGGTACATTGGTCTATGCCCAGGTACAGGGATGCGGCGGAAAATATGTCGTTTGCATCATTCAGCGCCGCTACCCGTCCCTTGAGCGCGGCGGGGGGTTCGAAGAACGATTGCCAACTGTCTTCGAGTTTGCCGCCCGGAACGCGCGCGCTGTCATATGTGAAACCGGTGACGCCCCACATATAGGGCGCGGAGTATTCCCGTTTTGCGTCAAAGGAAGGCTTGTCCAGCGGGGGCATGACGTTCTTGAAGTTGGCCAGCTTGCCGGCCTCGAACCGGGTGAGCAGCTTTTCGTCGATCATGATCTTTATCATGTAATCCGTCGGAACGATGACATCATAGCCGGCAGCCCCGGCCTTGATTTTGGCCAGCAATGTCTCATTGGAATCGTAGACATCGAGGTGCACTTTGATGCCGGTGTCTTTCTCGAATTTCTTCAGCAAGTCCGGTGGAATGTAGTTGGACCAGTTGTATAAATTGATGGCATCTTCGGCATGCGCTGCTCCGGAGAGCAAAATACCGGCTGTCATGGCCAGGGCGGCCAGTTTGGTCACGATTTTCCCAAGCATCTTCATCTCCATCGGATCAAAAATCAACGGCGGTCGCGCTGGCCAATCCACCACGAAAGACCGACAAACACCATGGATGCGATCAGCAGCAAGGCCGCCAGGGCGTTGACTTCCGGCGTGATCCCCATGCGCACCATGCCAAAGATGTAGACCGGCAATGTGGTGGCGCCGGGGCCGGCGACAAAGAAGGTGATGACGAAGTCATCCAGCGACACGATGAATGCCAGCATCGCGCCGCTGATGATGCCCGGCATCAACAAGGGCAGGGTGATCCGGCGGAATGCCTGCCCGGGGGATGCGTACAGATCTGCCGCCGCCTCGACCAGCCGCGGGTCCATGTTCGCCAGCCGCGCCCGTATCGGCAGGTAAGCGAACGGAATGCAAAACACGATGTGCGCTATCGTCACCGTGCGCAGCCCCAAATCCATGCCCAAGGACAGAAAAAACAGCAGCGATGCCACGGCAGTGACGATTTCCGGCACCAGCAACGGCAGCCCCAACATGCCGCTGATCACGTTCTGGCCCTTGAAATTCCGGCGCGCCATGGCCAGCGCGGCCATGCCGGCGAAGACCGTGGAGACGACGGTGGCGACACATGCCACCAGCATCGAGTTTCCGGCCGCCCGCAGGATGTTCGGGTTGTCAAAGACAATGCCGTACCAGCGCAGGGACAAACCGGTCCACAGGGTGGCCACGTTGTTTTCATTGAACGACAGCAGCACCAGCAGCACGATCGGCAGGTACAAAAAGACCAATGCGATGCCGAAGTTCAATCCCAGCCCGGGAAAGCGCCACAGCGCGGTGTTGCGGTGGGTCATGTGTCCAGAGCCTTTTTGAACCGGCGCGTATACAGCAACATGCCTGCCAGCACGATCGAAAGCAATGCGAAAGCCAGTGCCGAACCGAAGGGCCAATTGCGTGCCACGCCGAATTGCGACTGGATCAGGCTGCCAATCATCATTTGCTTGCCACCCCCCAGCAGTTCCGGGATGTAATAAGCGCCCAGCGCCGGAATGAATACCAGCAGGCAGCCCGCGACAATCCCCGGCATGGCCAAAGGGATGACGATCCGGCGCAGCGCCATCCACCGCGTAGCGCCCAGGTCCAGCGCCGCTTCGAACAGACGCCAGTCCATTTTTTCCAGGCTGGTATAAATTGGCAGCACCATGAAGGGCAGATAGGCGTAGACCAGACCGATGCCTGTCGCCAGCGGGGTGTACAAAATGTTGAGTCCCCCGGTCTGAAAGCCCACCAGGTTCAGGCTTTGTTCGATCACTCCGCCGTTGCGCAGCAACAATATCCAGGCGTAAGTGCGCACCAGCAGGTTGACCCAAAATGGAATGGTAATCCACAGCAGCATGTGGTTGCGCTTGCTTTCTTCCTGAAGGGCAATGTGCAAAGCCAGCGGAAAACCGACACCGAGGGTAATCACCACGACGGCCAGCGCCAGCCCGAATGATCTGGAGAATATGGCCATGTAGTCGGTATTCAGGACCCAATGGCCATCGAGGTCCAACTCCATGAAAAAGCGCAAATAGGCATCCGTCGTCCAATGCCCCCAACGCACGCCGCCGTAGGGGGCGGCTTCGAGCAGTGACATCACAGCCACCCACAGCATCGGCAGCACCATGAACAGGCCAAGGGTCGCCAATGTGGGTGCCAGCAGCAGCCACTGTCCCCAGCGCTGGCTGAAGCGTCGCAAGGCAGGCGGGGCAATGCGCGGCATCTGCATGGTAGTTCCAGTCAATCGTTCAGCCGCCGCAATGCGGCTGCATCCAGGCGCAGACCCACTGCATCGCCGACCGCAAACACCTGCGCCGCACCCTGCGCGTTTTGCGTTCGCACACTGCACAGTGCCTGGCCCTGGAGTTGCACTGAGTAGGTGGTGTCATGCCCCATGTACACCAGGTTGCGCACGGTGCCCTGCAATACGGATGCGCCTTGGGATTGCAATGCGGCCGCCATTTCGGCGGTGATCAATTGCAGCCGCTCGGGCCGCACGGCCAGAGTCAGTGGCCCCGTCCACGAACTGTCGGGCAAGGCCATCCGTCCGGCATGGCCGAAGTCCAGCACGCCCTCTTGCGCGATGGCGCGCAAGAGGTTGGTTTCACCAATGAAACTTGCGACGAAGCGGTTCGTTGGCCGCTCGTATATTTGCGCCGGCGACCCCACTTGCTGGACTCTGCCTGCGCACATGACTGCAATGCGGTCCGACATCGTCAGGGCTTCTTCCTGGTCATGCGTCACGAACACGAAGGTGATGCCGGTCTCGCGCTGCAAGCGTTTGAGTTCTACCTGCATTTCCTTGCGCAGTTGCAAGTCCAGCGCGGACAGGGATTCGTCCAGCAGCAGCACACGCGGATGGGTTGCCAGTGCGCGGGCCAAAGCCACGCGCTGCTGCTGTCCGCCCGACAACTGCGCGGGTTTGCGCGCGCCCAGTTCCGTGAGCCGCACCAGTGCCAGCATTTTTTCTACCGTCGCGTTGATTTGCGCTGCGGGTTTGCGCTGCGGGTTTGCGCTGCATCTGCGGACCGAAGGCGATGTTTTGCGCCACGGTCATATGCGGAAACAGGGCGTAGCTTTGAAATACGGTGTTCACCGGACGCTCGAACGGCAGTTTGCCAACCAGGGATGCGCCATCGAGCCGGATCTCTCCCCGGGTGGGCTGCTCGAAGCCGGCAATCAGGCGCAGCAAGGTCGTTTTGCCGCAGCCCGAAGGGCCTAGCAGGGTGAAGAATTCGTTCTCGAAAATGTCCAGCCCAACGTTGTCCAAAGCCTTGTCATTGGGCGCGCCGGGGTAGACCATGGTCACCTGGGCTACTCGAATCGCTACGGCAAGAGGGTTCATCGGATCATTGGCCTTTCCCAAACCATGGTGCGCACAGGGTGCGAGGGGCGATGGCCGCATGGCCGGCGCAGTGGCCGCGCGCCTTGGCCGCTGCTATCGATTCGATCAGCTGCCGGCGCACGACGCAGCCCCATGGCCACTTGACCCGGCGGTCTTCGGACAACGACGATTCGCGGCCCGAGGCCCGCAGTTTGGCTGGCAAACGCTTGTGCGCCGGCCGCCTGGGCGCACTGCGGCTTCGTTGGCCGGCCTCCCCGGCAGACGCCGGTTGCACCTGCACTTGGCTTGGCCCGGGCAGGCGCTCGATCGACCTGCCGCAGCGGGCTGTGTGTCGCGGTCAGAGGGTCTCGTCATGCCAAGGTCCCCAAGCCAGTTGCGTGCCAGTTCGAGGCCACGGCACCCGTCGGCACCATGGCCGCAATGATGGGCGCCAACCGTCCGGGGCGAGCGCCGAATCATCCAGGAGGGGACGGGCGGCCATCATCCAAACAGGGTTTCCGCTGGCCTGGACTCGTTTTCCGGCGCCTGGCGGCAACGGCACAACGGCAACGGGTCACTCCATCGCCTTGCCGATGTCCTCGACCACCTTCTTGGCGTCGCCAAAGACCATCATGGTCTTGTCCATGTAGAACAGCTCGTTGTCCAGGCCCGCATAGCCCGCCGCCATGGAGCGCTTGTTCACGATCACGGTCTTGGCCCGGTAGGCTTCCAGGATGGGCATGCCGTAGATCGGGCTGCCCTTGGTGTGCGCGGCCGGGTTCACCACGTCGTTGGCGCCCAGGATGATGGCGACATCGGCCTGGCCGAATTCGCCGTTGATGTCTTCCATCTCGAAGACCTGGTCATAGGGCACCTCGGCCTCGGCCAGCAGCACGTTCATGTGGCCTGGCATGCGGCCGGCCACCGGGTGGATCGCGTATTTCACGGTCACGCCCTTGCTGGTGAGCTTGGCCGCCAGTTCCTTGACGGCATGCTGGGCGCGCGCCACGGCCAGGCCATAGCCCGGCACGATGACCACGGTTTCGGCGTTGCCCAGCACGAAGGCAACATCGTCGGCGCTGCCGCTTTTGACGCTGCGCTGGCGCTGGTCGGCCGCTGCGACGGCCGTTGCGTCACCGCCGAAGCCGCCCAGGATCACGTTGAAGAACGAGCGGTTCATGGCCTTGCACATGATGTAGCTCAGGATCGCGCCGGAACTGCCCACCAGCGAGCCGGCAATGATCAGCATGGCATTGTTCAGCGAAAAACCGATGCCGGCCGCCGCCCAGCCCGAGTAGCTGTTGAGCATGGACACCACCACCGGCATGTCCGCGCCGCCAATCGGAATGATGATCAGCAGGCCGAGCACGAACGACAGCGCCAGCATCGCAAAAAAGGCCGCCCAGTTGCCGGTGAGCATGAACCCCAGGCCCAGGCCCAGCGTCGCCAGGCCCAGCCCCAGGTTCAGCAGGTGCTGGCCGGCAAACTGCACCGGCGCGCCCTGGAACAGCCGCAGCCGGTACTTGCCCGACAGCTTGCCGAAGGCGATCACCGAGCCGCTGAACGTGATGGCGCCGATGGCCGCCCCGAGGAATAGTTCGAGCCGGTTGCCGGCCGGTATCGGCTGGCCCTTGGCGACGATCTGGAAGGCCCAGGGCTCGGCCACGGCGGCGATGGCAATGAACACCGCCGCCAGGCCGATCATGCTGTGCATGAAGGCCACCAATTCGGGCATCTTGGTCATCTCGACCCGGTGGGCCATGACCGCGCCGGCGGCCCCGCCGAGCAGCAAGGCGGTGAGCAAGGCGGCCATGCCCTGGGTCTTGCCGGCGGACGCCCCGGACAATTGCACGATCAGCGCTGCCGTGGTCAGGATGGCAATGGCCATGCCGGCCATGCCGAAGAGGTTGCCCCGGATCGAGGTGGTGGGGTGGCTCAGCCCCTTGAGGGCCTGTATGAAGCAGACGCTGGCGACCAGATACAGCAGCGTGACCAGGTTCATGCTCATGTCCGGCCTCCTTCGGCCTGGGGCGCGGCCGGCTTGGCTTTCTTGCGGAACATCGCCAACATGCGCCGCGTGACCAGAAAGCCGCCGAAGACGTTGACTGCGGCCAGCGCCACGGCCAGCACGCCCATGCTCTGGCCCAGCAGGGTCTCGGTCAGGGCCGCAGCCAGCATGGCGCCGACGATGACGATGGCAGAAACGGCGTTGGTCAGCGCCATCAGCGGCGTGTGCAGGGCTGGGGTGACCGTCCACACGACGTGGTAGCCGACGTAGATGGCCAGCACAAAGATGATCAGGTTGATCAGGGTGGGAGAGACGGTGTCCATCGGGGGTCTTTCGTTGAGCGTTGCTGGCGCGCAGGTTGCATGGGGCAACCGCCGGCGTCGGTTCATGCGCGCCTGACCGCACCCTCGTGCGTCATCAGGCAGGCGGCAACGATGTCGTCCTGCAGGTCGATGTGCAGCGCGCCTTCGCGGTTGATGATGAGTTTGAGAAAGTCCAGCACATTGCGCGCATACAGCGCCGAGGCATCGGCTGCCACCAGCGCCGCGAGGTTGGTCGCGCCAACGATGGTCACGCCGTGTTGCACCACGGTCTTGTCGGCTTCCGACAGCGGGCAGTTGCCGCCCACGCCGCCGGGGCCCTTGCCGGCGGCGATGTCGACGATCACCGAACCCGGCTTCATGGACTTGACCATGTCTGCGGTGATGAGCGTCGGCGCGGCGCGGCCCGGAATGAGGGCGGTGCCGATGACGACATCGGCGAGCGCGACGCGCTTGGCGACTTCGGCCTGCTGGCGCGCGAGCCAGCTTGCCGGCATCGGCTTGGCATAGCCGCCGGCGCCGACGGCGGCCTGCTTTTCTTCATCGGTGTCGTAGGAGACCTCGATGAACTTGCCGCCGAGCGATTCGACCTGCTCCTTGACGCTCGGCCGCACGTCGGACGCCTCGATGACGGCGCCCAGGCGCTTGGCTGTGGCAATGGCCTGCAGGCCCGCCACGCCGACGCCGAGGATGACGACGCGCGCGGCCTTGACCGTGCCGGCCGCCGTCATCAGCATCGGGAAGAAGCGCTGGTAACGGTCGGCGGCAATCATCACGGCCTTGTAGCCGGCGATATTGGCCTGCGAGGACAGCACGTCCATGCTCTGCGCCCGCGTGGTGCGCGGGGCCGCTTCCAGCGCATAGGCCGTCACCCCCGCGCCGGCCAGCCGTTGCAGGCCCGCCGCATCGAGCGGATCGAGCATGCCCACCACCGTGGCGCCAGCGCGCAGCCGTGGTGTTTCGGCCGGCGAGGGGCTGCGCACCTTCAGCACCAGGTCCGCGCCCCAGGCGCCTGCGGCATCGGACAGTTCGGCCCCGGCCGCCGCATAAGCCGCATCGGGCACGCTCGCCGCCGTGCCGGCACCTGATTCGATACGCAGCGTATGGCCCTGGGCCTTGAGCTTTTTGACGGTTTCGGGCGTCGCAGCGACCCGGGTCTCTCCTGCGCTGGATTCCGCCGGCACACCAATCAGCATGTGATCTCCTCGATGGGGCAGTGAAATGGCTGGCCGCGAGCTTACCTGAAGAAATCCCGGGGGTTGCCGCCCTGGCCGGCGCCGGGCCGTGGCCCCATGGCCCGGAAATCAGTGCACCACCTGCGCCAAGGTGCCCGCAGCGTACTGGGCGGCCACCGCTTGCAGGCTGTGCCCCTTGATCCTGGCGCCCTGGCCTTCGCAGCCGAAATCGATGTAGCGCTGCCGGCACACCGCCTTGGCCGCTTCGCGGGCCGGCTTGAGCCACTCGCGGGCATCGAATTTGTCCGGGTTTTCGTGCAGGAATTGGCGCACCGCGCCGGTCATCGCCAGGCGGATATCGGTGTCGATATTGATCTTGCGCACGCCATGCCGTATGGCTTCCTGGATTTGCGCCACCGGCACGCCGTAGGTCTGTTTGATCTTGCCGCCGTACTGGTTGATGATGGCCAGCAGCGGCGCCGGCACCGACGAGGAGCCGTGCATCACCAGATGGGTGTTGGGGATGCGCTGGTGGATTTGCTTGACGCGGTCGATGGCCAGGATGTCAGCGCTGGGGATGCGGCTGAATTTGTAGGCGCCGTGGCTGGTGCCGATGGCAATTGCCAGCGCATCGAGCTGGGTGGCCTTGACGAAGCTGGCCGCCTCCTCGGGGTCGGTCAGCATCTGGCTGCGCTCGAGCCGGCCTTCGGCGCCGACCCCGTCTTCTTCGCCGGCAGCGCCGGTTTCCAGGTTGCCCAGGCAGCCGAGCTCGCCTTCGACGGTGACGCCCACCTGGTGCGCCATCTGTACCACTTGGCGCGTCACGGCGACGTTGTATTCAAACGTGGCCGGGGTCTTGCCATCTTCCAGCAGCGAGCCGTCCATCATCACCGAGCCAAAACCCAGATCGATGGCGCCCTGGCAGACCTGCGGCGATGCGCCATGGTCCTGGTGCATCACCAGCGGAATATGCGGATAGGCTTCGGCGGCGGCCAGGATCAGATGCTTGATGAACGACGCGCCAGCGTATTTGCGCGCACCGGCGCTGGCTTGCAGGATCACCGGGGCGCCGACTTCATCGGCTGCGGCGACCACGGCCTGGACCTGTTCCAGGTTGTTGACGTTGAAGGCCGGAATGCCATAGCCGTTGCTGGCAGCATGGTCGAGCAGTTCGCGCATCGAAACGAGGGGCATGGTCGAGACTCCGTTCAAGGTCGGGACAAGGTCGGCAAAGGGGCTGCGGGCCAGCCGCGCTGGTGGTAACCGGTTGGTAACCGGCAATTCTAGCCGGGGGCGGCGACCGGTATCGGCCCCTGCGGCCGATGACCAGGGCCGGAACCCATGAGGAGTGAAAACGTCGATCTGTTGCGGCAACCGGGCGCCCGAAAAGTACGACCCGATGCCGGGCGTGATGGAAACGTCGCCCGTCTCGAAGAACTACGCGGGCGGCTTCGGCACCGACCTGATGCCCAAGGACCCGGGACTGGCGCAGGAGAACGCGCCGGCCGTTCGCGCCGCCACGCCGCTCGGTGGCCTGGCGCGCAGCCTAGTGTCGCGTCACCGATCATCTGTCGGTCTGCGCTGGCCATCGAAGCGCATCGCGGCGTTGCATCGCTTGCCAATACGCTCGGTATGGGCTGCGCGATGCGCCTTGCGCTGCGCTCCGATGGCTGCGCGCAGCCTACGACATCTGATCGGTGACGCGACACTAGCGGGCCATGGTGCGCTGGACTTCTCCAGCGTGCTGAAGCGGGTGCAAAAAGCCGGTGGAAGGCCGCTGGACCTGATCTGGTCCGGCCTGACCGGTCAGGCCGACCCGGCCTCCGCCTGCAGGTCGATGGCCCACGGCGGGCCGGCCGTCTTGCAGTAGCTCCCCACCACCTGCCGGATGATGGTGCCGATCGCCGCCACGGCGGGCGACGATTCCCGGGGCCGCGTCACCGTCACGACCAGCGCAGGCAGGGCGGGCCCCTCGCAGAGCTTCAGGTCGCCGGCCTCGATCTCGCGCTGCACGAAGATCGGCGGAATCGCCGCCACGCCGAAGCCTTCCTTGACGAGCTGCACGATCGACTGCACCGACGGGAAACTACAGATGCGCGGTTCCGTCTCGCGGCCCGCGAACAGCGCGCGCACATGCGCATGCGGGCTGGAGGTGCGCACATAGGTCAGCACCGGAATGCGCTCCAGGTCCTCCAGCGTCAGCATGTCCTGCGTGCGCCACACATCGGGCCGCGCGATCCAGCGGATCGGAAAGCGCGACAGCGGCGTCACTTCGAGTTCCACATTGCCGGCTGCTTCTTCGACCGGGTCGTTCTGGATCAAGAGGTCGAGCTTGTGCTGGCGGAACTGCTCGCGCAGGTTGCGCGCCGGCTCGACGGTGATGTCCGGGTCCACCGCCGGAAAGCGGCGCGTGAGCCCGTGGATCAGCGGCGTGAGCCAGGTGTGGACCACGGTCTCGATCACGCCGATGCGCACGCGCCCGGCGGGCGGCGCATCGGGTTGCGTCGCGCGCTTGAGCTCGCGTTCCAGCGCCAGCATGCGCTCGGCCTGCCGCACCACCTGCTCGCCGACGGGCGTGAGGGTCAGGGTGCGATGGGAGCGGTCCACAAGGAAAACCCCTAGCTCGTCTTCCAGCGCCGCGATGCGCTGCGATGCGGCCGCCTGCGTGGTGTGCAGCACCTGCGCCGTCTCGCGAAAGCTCTTCAGGCGGGAAAGGACGACCAGCGTCTCCAGAAAGCGTGTGTTCATCGGTCCGTCGGTGTTCGGTGCAAGGCGGTTCTTAAAAAAATCTTATCGAGGGCGCGAACAATTTCTGAGTCGACGCCACCGGCGTGCCGTGATTTCATCGCCCTTCATTGACATTGACATTGACATTGACATTGACATCGATGCTGTGCCGGCAGGCAAGTCCTGCACCGGCACAAAAGCATGACATCGAGAGGTACGCAATGGAATGGGTGGATACGGGCAGTGCCATGCAGGCGCCCGACGCAACGTTCGCAGACACCCGGGAGGCGCGGCAGGCCATCCGCGCCGGCCGCTGGCGCCGCCACACGAGCGGCCTCGCGCCGGCATACGTGCAGGGCAACCTGGTGATCCTGCCCGTGGACCTGGCCTCGGACTTCATGCGCTTTTGCCAGAGCAACCCGAAGCCGTGCCCGCTGCTGGCGGTCGGCCAGGCCGGCGACCCGGCGCTGCCCACGCTGGGGCGCGACATCGACATCCGCACCGACGTGCCCGCCTACCGCGTCTACCGCGATGGCGTGCTGGTGGGCGAGGTGGACGACCTGAAGGCGCTGTGGCGCGACGATTTCGTGGCCTTCGTGCTGGGCTGCTCGTTCTCGTTCGAGCACGGCCTCATCGAGGCGGGCATTCCGCTGCGCCATGTGGACGAAGGCAAGAACGTGGCCATGTACAGGACGAACATCCAGACCGTGCCGGCCGGCCCCTTCCACGGGCCGATGGTGGTGTCGATGCGCCCGATGAAGGCGGCCGACGCCATTCGCGCGGTGCAGATCACCGCGCGCGTACCCCAGGTGCACGGCGCGCCGGTGCACATCGGCGACCCCGCGCTCATCGGCATTGCCGACATCACTCAGCCCGACTTCGGCGATGCGGTGCGTATCGCGCCCGACGAACTGCCCGTGTTCTGGGCCTGCGGCGTGACGCCGCAGGCGGTGGTGATGGCCGCGAAACCCGCGCTGTGCATCACGCACTCGCCGGGCTACATGCTGATCACCGACATGCTCAACCGCGACCTCCCGTTCGCCTGAGCGCCCCCGGTTTTTCCACACTTTTTTTCATCACCCGGAGGATTTCCACCATGTGGCTGCAGGAAACCAAACCCCAGGAGCGCCGGACGCTGGTCGCGGCCTTTGCCGGCTACGGCGTCGATGCGTTCGACTACATGATCTACACCTTCATGATCCCCACGCTGATCCTGGTGTGGGGCATGACGAAGACCGAGGCCGGCTACATCGCGACCGGCGCGCTGGTCACCTCGGCCATCGGCGGCTGGCTCGCGGGCATCCTGGCCGACAGATACGGCCGCGTGCGCATCCTGCAGCTCACGGTGCTGTGGTTCAGCTTCTTCACCTTCCTGAGCGGCTTCACGCAGTCGCCCGAGCAGCTTTTCGTCACGCGCGCGCTGCAGGGCCTGGGCTTCGGTGGTGAATGGTCGGTGGGCTCGGTGCTCATTGCCGAGATGATCCAGGCGCGCCACCGCGGCAAGGCCGTGGGGCTGGTGCAGAGCAGTTGGGCGGTGGGCTGGGGCGTCTCGGCCATCGCGTTCTGGGCCGTGTATGCCTTGCTGGAGCCGGCGCTCGCCTGGCGCGTGCTGTTCTGGATCGGCGTGCTGCCGGCGCTGTTGATCCTCTACATCCGCCGCAACATCAGCGACCCCGAGGTCTATCACCAGACCCGTGCGCGCATGGCGCAGGAGGGAGACAAGGGCAACTTCCTGGAGATCTTCTCGCCCCAGTTGCTCAAGACCACGATCCTCGCGGGCCTGCTGGCCACCGGCATGCAGGGCGGCTACTACGCGGTGACCACCTGGCTGCCGACCTACCTGAAGATGGAGCGCAACCTCTCGGTGTTCAACACCAGCGGCTACCTGCTGGTGCTGATCCTCGGCTCCTTCGTGGGCTACCTCACGAGCGCGTGGCTCTCGGACAAGCTGGGTCGCCGCCGCTGCTTCATGCTGTTCGCGCTGTGCGCCGGGTTGCTGGTGATTGCGTACACGCAGATCCCGATCACCGACGGGATGATGCTGGTGCTCGGCTTTCCGCTCGGCTTCTTTCTCTCGGGCATTTTCTCGGGCATGGGGGCCTATCTGAGCGAGCTGTTTCCCAGCCGCGTGCGCGGTTCGGGCCAGGGCTTTTGCTACAACTTCGGCCGCGCCGTCGGCTCGATCTGCCCGGCGCTCATCGGCTACATGAGCACCTCGATGCCGCTGGGCATTGCCATCGGCTACATGGCGGCGGGTGGCTACCTGCTGGTGATCGTCGCTTCGCTGCTGCTGCCCGAAACGGGCGGGCTCGAGCTCTCGTCGGAGGACTGAAATGCATCATGGGCCATCGCATCGACTACGCCAAGGTTGCGCCCGATGTCTACAAGGCCTTCGGCGGGGCGTACGTCGCCGTCCGGAAAAGCGGCCTGCCCAAGCAACGGGTCGATCTCGTCTGCCTGCGGGTGTCGCAGATCGACGGCTGCGCCCACTGCATCGACATGCGCTCTCGATGCGCACCCTGTCGATGCGCACCCTGCCGATGGGCACGGGCTACGCGGTCTGGACCGGCATCGGCGCAGCCGGCACCGCGATCGTGGGCATGGTGGTGCCGGGCGACTCGGCCGCGCCGATGCGGCTGCCGTGCATCGCGCTCATCCCGGCGGGCGTGATCGGGTTCAAACGGGTCACGTCCGACGGATGAAGGGGCGGGGCGGGCATCGGCGCGCGCCATAATCTGGCGCCATGCATGTCCTTCGATCCCTGTGCTTCCTGCGCCGACTCGCGCTGGCATGGTTCATGGCCTCGCTGCTGGTCGCGGGGGCTTCGCCTCTCGTGAACCCGCAGGCGATGGAGCTGGTGTGTTCCGCCTCCGGCAGCGTCAAGCTCATCGTGCAGGGCGACGATGGCTCCTCCGGGATGGGCATGGCGGCCATGGACTGTCCGCTGTGCGTGGTCTCCACGCCGCCGCCCGCCGCCACGCAGGTGAAACTGCCCACGCCGCTGCCGTTGGGCCGCGCGCTGCAATCGATTCCCGCTGCCCGCATCGCGGCAGCCACGGCCTCGCCGCTGCCGGCGCGCGGGCCGCCCGCGCTCTCCTGAACTCCCGCTTTTCCTCCACCTGACGTGCCACGCGGCACGCGGTGGGTCTTCGGTCGTTTTGCGGCCGGCGCAGCGTTGTCGCCCCCTGTCGGGCTTGCGCACGCCGCCGCCAGAGAGATTCCATGTCCCGTATTCCTTCCGCCCCCACGCTGGGGCTCGCGGCCCTGTTCGGCGCCGCCTGCGCGCCCGGTTTCGCGATCGCGCAAGAAGCTGGTGCGGCCGCCCGGTCGCTGCCGCAGGTCGAAGTGACCGACGACGCGCCCAGTCCCAACGGCCGGCTCGACCTCGACACCCCCTCCGACACCGCGAGCCGCCTGGGCCTCACGCCGCGCGAGACGCCGGCCTCGGTCACCGTGGTGGACCGTTCGGTCATCGACGCGCGCGGCGCGCAGAACACGCAGGAGATTCTGCGCGCCATTCCCGGTGTGACCGCGCACGACGCGCCGGGCAACATCGGCGTGAGCTACCGCGGCTTCGGCGCCGGCTCGATCGGCCAGATGTTCAACGGCATCAACGTGCAGTATTCGATTGCCGCGCGGCCGGTGGACAGTTGGATCTACGACCGCGTCGAGGCCATCGGCGGGCCTTCGAGCTTCCTCTTCGGTTCGGGCGCGCTGGGCGGCTCGATCAACTACATCACCAAGACGCCCGAACGCAGCGACTTCGCCGAAGCGCGGCTGCGCCTGGGCACGCAGCACCTGCGGGAAGCCTCTTTCGGGCTGAACCGCCGCGTGGCCGGCGATGGGGGCGCGGGCAGCCACTACGCGCGCATCGACGTGAACCACCGCGATGCCAACGGCTGGACCGACGGCACCGGCAGACGTTCCACACAGCTCGCGGCCTCGCTGCTCTCGGACCTGGGCGGGGGCCTCAGGCACACGCTGGCCTACGAGTTCCAGGACGAGAACGTCGCCCGGCCCTACTGGGGCACGCCCGCGCTCAACCCGGTGGCCGGCACGATGCGTATCGACCCCGGCATCCGCTTCAAGAACTTCAACAGCAGCGACGCGATCTATGCGCAGCGCGTGCAGTGGCTGCGCTCGGTCACCGAATGGCAGGCCACCGATGCGTTGCAGTGGAAGAACACCTTCTATGCCTACGACGCACTGCGCGACTACCGCAACGTCGAGCGCTACCGCTACGACCCGGGCAACACTGCGGTGATCCGCTCGGGCGCGTTGCTGCAGCGGCACGACCAGGACATGTGGGGCAACCGCATCGAGGGTCTCTACAAGGGCCGGCTCGGCAGCGCGAAGAGCGACTGGTCTTTCGGCCTGGACTTCAGCGTGAATCGGCAGACGCGCTTTCCCAACAGCCTTCCGGGCACGGTGAGCACGGTGGACCCGTATGCCTTCGTCACCGAGCGCTTCTTCGAGGTGACGGGCATGGTGCCGGGCTTGCGTCCCGACCGCGACAACAGGGTGCGGACCACGGCGTTCTATCTGGAGAACCGCACCGCACTGACGCCTTCGCTGCACCTGGTCACGGCACTGCGCCATGAGCGCATCGACCTGGACCTGGTGAACCGCCGCACGGTGGATGCGGCGAACCCCGCCACCTTCCACCGCGGCTACAAGCCCACGACCGGTCGCATCGGGCTGGTGCGGGACGTGGCGCCGGGCGCGAGCCTGTATGCGCAATACGCCACGGCAGCCGACCCGCCATCGGGCGTGCTGTCCACCGCATCGTTCGCCGACGTGCGCAACAACAGCGAGCTCACCACCGGCCGGCAGGTGGAGATCGGCACCAAGCTCGATTTCTGGCAGGGCAAGGGCACGGCCACGCTCGCGGCCTACGGCATCCGCCGCCAGAACATCGCGACGCAGGACCCGAACGACAGCGCGCTCACCGTGCTCGTGGGCGAGCAGTCGTCCCGGGGCGTGGAACTGGCGCTGGGCCTGCGGCCGACGCGGCAATGGTCGCTGCAGGGCAACCTCACGTCCGTCGATGCGCGCTACGAGCGCTTCATGCGGGGCGGCGTGTCGCTCGCGGGCCGCACGCCGACCAACACGCCGGCCATGGTCGCGAACCTCTGGGTGTCGTATGCGTTCACGCCCCGCCTGGAAGCCAGCCTGGGCGTGCGGCATGTGAGCAAGGTCTACGCCGATGCGGAGAACACCGCGAGCTGGCCGGGCTACACGCTGCTGGACCTCGGGCTGGGCTGGAAGGTCAGCAAGGCCGTCACCGTGGTCGGCCGCATCCGCAACGCGACGGACCGCATCCACGCGGTGCACGTCGGCAGCGCCACCGCCTACCTCGGTGCGCCGCGCACGGCGGATGTCTCGCTGTGCGTGGCGTTCTGAGTAACGGAGAGATGCCATGCATGCCAAACGCTGGTTGTTCCTGATCCACCGCTGGCTCGGCGTGGTCCTCTGCGCCTTCTTCGCGATGTGGTTCGTCTCGGGCGTGGTGATGATGTACGTGGGCTACCCGAAGCTCACCGAGGCCGAGCGGCTGCAGCACCTGCCGCCGCTCGACGCAGCAGCGCCCTTGCTGGGGCCGCGCCAGGCGCTCGATGCCGCCGGCATCGCCGGACCCCTGAGCGAGCTGCGGCTGGCAGCGGCCAGCGGCGCGCGCGCGGTGTATCTGGCGCTGCCTGCACGCAAGGCCGAGGCCGGCCGGCGCCGCCCGCCGCCGGGCAGCGGCACGGTGGTGATCGATGCCGAAACCGGCGCCGTGCTGCGCGCCGTGGACCGCGCCCGCGTGCTCGCGAGTGCGCAGGCCTATGCAGGGGCGGGCGTGCCGATCGACTACCACGGCGCCATCGGCGAAGACGCCTTCACCCATTCCCGCAGGCTCGACGGCCATCGCCCGTTGCATGTGGCCGACCTCGGTGATGCACAGGCCACGCGGCTCTACGTGTCGGGCAAGACCGGCGAGGTGGTGCGCGATGCGCCACGCGCCGAGCGGCTTTGGAACTACGCGGGCGCGTGGATCCACTGGCTGTACCCGCTGCGCGGCACCGCGCTGGACCGCTACTGGGCGGACATCGTCAACGGGCTCTCCATCGCCGGCATCGCGGTCACGTTGACCGGCACGGTGGTGGGCGTGCTGCGCTGGCGCTTCCGGCGCACCTATCGCAGCGGTTCGCACTCGCCGTACCAGGGCTTCGTGATGCGCTGGCATCACATCACCGGGTTGCTCTTCGCGCTGGTGACGCTGACGTGGATTTTCAGCGGGCTGATGTCGATGAACCCATGGCGCGTGTTCGACAGCGGCGCGCCGGCGCTGCGCACCGATGCGATGAACGGCGGAGCGCTCGTCGTCGCCGCAGGGGACGCGACGCCCGCTGCGCTGCTGGCCTCCACCGGCGCCGGCGTGCGCGAACTGCGCTGGGTGCGCGTTGCCGGGCAGACGCTGGTGCTTGCGAGCACGGGCACTGGCCGGCCCTTGGTGCGCGATGCGCAGAGCGCCCGGCCGCACCTGTCCGACCCTGCCGTGCTGCGCGCCGCAGTCGCCCGCCTGCTGCCCGATGCGATCGAGCGTATCGACATCCTCGCCGCCTACGACAGCCACTACTACACCCGTGGGCCGCACACCATGACGGGCGACACCGATAAGCCCTTGCCCGTCTGGCGCGTGGTGTTCGCCGACGCGCATGCCACCTGGGTGCATGTCGATCCGCACACCGGCGCGGTGATCGGCCGCTCGGACGACATGCGGCGCCTGCGCCGCTGGCTGTTCGCGATGCTGCACAGCTGGGACTGGCTGCCGCTGCTCGACCGCCGCCCGGTGTGGGACATGCTGCTCGTGACGCTGAGTCTCGGCGGCGCGCTGCTGAGCCTGACCGGCGTGGTGATCGGCTGGCGGCGCCTGGGCGGCAAGCTCAGGGCGTCGGCGCGCAAGACGCCAGCGCCTCGGCGACCCGCAGCGCAGAGCCGAAGGCCAGCGTGAAACCCAGCGCGCCGTGGCCGGTGTTGAACAGCATGTTCGACGGTGCGCGCGCCAGCCGCCCGATGATCGGCAGGCCCCTGGGCGTGGCGGGCCGCATGCCGGTCCACGGGTGCAGTTCTTCGAGCCGGCCCGCATGCGGGAACAGGGCGCGCGTGGCGGCTGCCAGCGTCGCGATGCGTGTCGCCGGAATGCCCGCGTCGTGCCCCACCAGTTCGGCCATGCCCGCCACGCGCAGGCGTGAGCCGATGCGCGCGAACACCACCTTGCGGGCGCTGTCGGTCACGTTCACGGTCGGCGCCGCGCCGGGCGAGGGATCGACCGCCACCGTGATGCTGTAGCCCTTGAGCGGGTACACCGGCAGATACGCGCCCAGCGCGCGGCCGAGCTTGTGCGAGGCCGAACCCAGCGCCATCACGAAGGCATCGGCCTCGATGTCGCCCTGGCTCGTGTGCACCGCCGCGATGCGATGGCCATTGCGCGCGAAGCCGTGCACGTCGGTACCGGGCAGGAAACGCACGCCGCGTGCTTCGAGCGAACGCATCAGCTCGGCGCACACCTTCAGGCAGTCGGCCGCGCATTCGCTCGGTGTGTAGACCGCACCGGCCATCTGGCTGCGGTAGCTCGCGAGCGCGGGTTCGATGGCGATGCACTCGTCGGGCGCGACGATGCGCTGCTGGCTGCCCATGGTGCGCTGCAGTTCGAGCTGCGCACGCGCGCCCGCGAGCGCAGCCGCGCTCGCGTACAGCACCAGCTTGCCGGTGGCCGAGAAGTCGCAGTCGGGCGCGATGTCGGCCTGCATCGCCTCGAACTCGGTGCGGCTCGACGCGGCCAGCGCCAGCAGCTTCGCCGTGGTGTCGCGCGAAGTCTGCGCATTGCAGGCCGCGAGAAACGCCATGCCCCAGCGCCACTGCAGCGGATCGAGCTGCGGGCGCAGCTTGAGCGGGGAGGTGGGCGAGAGCAGCAGCTTGGGCAACTGCTTCCAGATCGACGGATCGGCCAGCGGCTGCACATACGAGTAGCTCAGTTGCGCGCCGTTGCCGCCGCTCGCGCCGGCGCCGGGCGCCGCGCGGTCGATCACCGTGACCTGGTGGCCCCGGCGTTCGAGCTGCCAGGCGGTGGCCAGGCCCACGATGCCGGCACCGAGCACACACACATGCATGAAGGCAACTTTCCGGGAGTGGAGACAAACAAGGGATTGCCTGCGACTGTAGGCTAGTGTCGCCCCGCACCACCCAAAAATGCCAAAAGAACCCCCGCCCATCACCTTTGGGCATGACCCCGGGGTCATTTGGTTATTTGGAATTGTCGCGATGCGTCGTTCCTTCTTACACTGGCCGCCTGTTCAATCCAACCGAATGAAGGCTCGAATGAAACGCTCCGTCCTGATGGCATCCATGGCTGCTGCGGTGCTCTTCAGCGCCACCGGCGCGCAAGCCGCCGACACGCTCGCCAAGATCGCCGAGTCCGGCAAGATCACGCTCGCCTACCGCGAGTCGTCGGTGCCCTTCAGCTACCTGGACGGCGCCAACAAGCCGATCGGGTTCTCGGTGGAACTCTCCAACGCCGTGGTCGAAGCGGTGAAGAAGAAGTTGAACAAACCCAACCTGCAGGTCGCGCTGATGCCCGTCACTTCGCAGAACCGCATTCCGCTGCTCACCAACGGCACCGTCGATCTGGAGTGCGGCTCCACCACCAACAACAGCGCGCGCGGCAAGGACGTGGCCTTCGCGGTCAATCACTTCTATACCGGCACGCGGCTCTTGGCGAAGAAGTCCTCCAAGATCAAGGACTACGCCGACCTCGCCAAGAAGACCGTGGCCAGCACCACCGGCACCACCAACGCGCAGGTCATGCGCAAGTACAACGCCGACAAGAATCTTGGCATGGACATCGTGCTCGGCAAGGACCACGCCGACGCCTTCCTGCTGGTCGAGAGCGACCGCGTCGTCGCCTTCGCGATGGACGACATCCTGCTGTTCGGCCTGATCGCCAACTCGAAAAACCCGGCCGACTACGAAGTGGTGGGCGAGTCGCTGCAGGTCGAGCCCTACGCCTGCATGCTGCCCAAGGACGACCCGGCCTTCAAGAAACTGGTGGACGACACCTTCATCGACATGATGAAAAGCGGCGAGTTCGAGAAGCTCTACGCCAAGTGGTTCATGCAGCCGATCCCGCCGAAGAACGTGCCGCTGAACCTGCCGATGAACGATCAGTTGAAAGAGAACCTCAAGGCCTTCAGCGACAAGCCGGCGACCTGATCCGGTTCGCGCAAAGAGAAAAGACATGGCCGCAGCGACACGGGTCGTCGGCATCCTCGGGGGCATGGGCCCCGCGGCGGGCGCCGACTTCGTCCGGCTCTTCGTGCAGGCCTGCGCGCAGCAGATGCGCGCGCGCGGCGAGCCGGTGCGCGACCAGTCCTTTCCCGAGCACTGGCTCGCGCAGGTGCCGGTGCCCGATCGCACCGGCGCGCTGGTCTCCGACGTGAGCGGCGCGCACCAGCCGCTGGAGCCGATGCTGCAGGCGCTGGGCCGGCTGGCCGCGCTCGGCAGCCGCGCCGTGGCCATCGCCTGCAACACCGCGCATGCCTGGCACGCCAACCTGCAGGAGCGCTTTCCGCAGGTCGAACTGCTGCACATCGCGCGCGAGACCGCGCAGTCGTTGGCCGCGCAGGGTGCGACCGAGGTGGCGCTGATGGCCACCGAAGGCACCTACCGCGTGCGTCTCTACGAACAGGCGCTGGCCGAAGCCGGCCTCGGCTGCCACGTACCGTTGGCCGACGAGCGCCAGACCATCATGCGCGGCATCTTCGACGGCGTGAAGGCCGGCAACATGCCGCTGGCCGGGCAGTGCTTCTCCGAGGTCGCGTTGCGGCTGGCCGAGCGCCACGGGTCCGTCACCATCATCATGGGCTGCACCGAGGTGCCGCTGGGGCTGCAGGGCTCGGCTGCGATGGCCGGGCTGAGCCTGGTCGATCCCGCGCAGGTGCTGGCGGCCGCGCTGGCCCGTCGCGCCTACGGGGCATAGAGCGCGCAAGGGCCGGCGCGGCCCCGATGCCACTGAAATCCCGGTCACAGAGGCCGGACGCCGATTGCGCCTGCCATCTGCTGCACCGCCATGGCTGGAGAAAGCCCGCTCCCGACAAGCGTCATCCGCAAAGCGACCCATTGGCTCAACAGGAGTGGGGGAAAAACGCTCCGAAACGCGCCACGATATCCACCAAGATTGGGCGCAAGGCAAAACCATCGGGCTGATGTTCCAAGACGAGGCGCGCTTTGGCCGAAAGCCCGGATATGCGCAAATGCTGGGTGCCCAAGCCATGACACCCAATTGGCCAAGGCCTGTCGACGCACGAATACACCTACGCCTATGGCGCAGTGGATGTCTGTACGGGCGAACCCGATAGCCTGATTGGAATATGATTATCCAGCCTCGCCCTTATTCAGTTCCCCCAGCAAATGCGCCAGAAAGATTTCCGCAATGCGCGGCAAAGTGCGTCCCGACAGGGTTTGCACCTCGACGTAACGGCCATTCAACACCCGGTCGCGGATTGGCACCATGGTCAGTTCGCCTCTGGCGATGCGGTAGCGCACGGTCACTTCGCCGGTGATCGAGAGTGCGTCGCCTTCCAGCAGATAATTGTGCAGCGTCTGGATATAGTTGCTGGTCAGGGCTGGCTCGAACAGCAATTGCTGGTGGCTGCATGCCAAATCAAACAACTGCCGCAGCGTGGTATCCGGGTCGGGCAGCGCCAGCGGGTAGGGGTGCAATTGTGACAGCGCAACGCTCTTGAATTTGCTCAGCGGATGGCCGTTGCGCATCAAGAGCAAGACCGGTGCCGGTTTTTGGTACACGATCTTGATAAAGGGTTCGGGCAGTCGGTTGAAAGTCACGCCGATGTCGGCATTGCCGTCGCGCACATGGCGCGATACCAGCGCCGGCGGGCCGACATAGACCTGAAACTGAATCGCCGGATACTGCTGCTGAAAAGCGCGAATCAGGCGCGGCACGAAGTCCACGCCGAGTCCCTCCGACGCCGCCACGCGAACACGCCCCCTGCGCAAGCCCTTCAAGGCCAGCAAGTCGGCCACCACGCGATCGGACTCCAGCATTACCTTTTGCGCATGCGCTGCCAGCATCTCGCCGCCGACGCTCAGCACCATGCCGCGCGGTCGCCGCTCGAACAGCACCGTGTCGAGCAATCCCTCCAGGCTGCTGATCTGGCGGCTGATGGCCGAACTGGCGACATTCAGGCGCTGCGAGGCGGCGGCGATGGAACCGCTGCGCACCACTTCCAGAAAATAGCGCAAGGCGATGTCTTGCAGGTATTCGGATTTCATGTCTGGCCTTTGCAAGCAGTGTGAAGCTGGCGCCGTGACGGTTGCGCGGCGGTTGATTCAGCGCAGCCCTGAAAACCCTGCCTTCTCATTTTGGCAATGCAGGCATAGGAATTCTGTAATTGTAGTGTTGCCAGGTTCGGCCTAGTATCCATTCACGCAGCACCCAGGCATGCCGCCACTGCGATGCCGTTTTCTCTCCAACCATTTTTGATGGAAGCTCTGGAATGAACGCAAATCTCATGACGAAGGTCGCCCATCGGTTCTGGCTGAGGATGCTGCCGCAGGGCATGGCGTGCTGCGCCTTGCTGCCGGCCTTCGTGCCGGCGCCTGCGTTGGCGGGCAAGGCCAATGACACGCTGGTGTATGCCTCTGACAGCGAGGCGCCCAACATCAGCCAGTACCACAATAACGTGCGCGAAGGCGTGATTCTGGCGCACCTGATCTGGGATACGCTGGTCTGGCGCGACCCCCGCACCGGCGACTACAAGCCGCAGTTGGCCAGCGCCTGGAAGTGGGAGTCGCCGACGGCGCTGGTGATGGACTTGCGCCAGGGTGTGCAATTCCAGAATGGCGATCCGTTCACGGCGGAGGATGTTGCCTTCACCTTCAACTATGCGGTGTCGAGCGAATCCAGGGTCATCACACGGCAAAACGTCGATTGGATCAAGAGCGTCGACAAACTCGGCGACTACAAGGTGCGCATCAACCTCAAGCAGCCCTTTCCGGCTGCGCTGGAATACCTGGCCGGTCCCTTGCCGATTTATCCCGGCGCGTATTTCAGGAAAGTCGGCCTGGAAGGATTCGCCAAGGCGCCGATCGGCACCGGCCCTTACAAGGTCGTCAGCGTGACGCCGGGGCGAGGCGTGAGCATGGTCAGGAACGGCAATTATTTCAAGGACAGTCCGCAAGGCCAGCCGAAGATTGGCAATATCAAATTTGTCGTCATTCCCGACCCTGAAACACGCTCGGCACAACTGATGACCGGCGCGATCGACTGGATTTGGCGCGTGCCCGCCGATCAGGCCGAGTCGCTCAAGAGCACGCCCGGGATCACCGTGCAAAGCGGCGAAACCATGCGCGTCGGTTTTCTGGTGATCGATGCGGCGGGCAACTCCTCGCCCCATTCGCCGTTCAAGGATGTGCGTGTGCGCCAGGCGGTCAACCATGCGATCAACCGCCAGGGTATCGCCGACAATCTGGTGCGCGGCGGCAGCAAGCCGGTCTACACCGCCTGTTTCCGCACCCAGTTCGGTTGCGATGACAAGGTGGTGGTCCACTATGACTACAACCCCGCCAAGGCGAAAGAGTTATTGCGCGCCGCTGGTTACGCCAACGGTTTCGACACCGATTTGTATGCCTATCGCGAGCGCGAGTTCGCCGAAGCCATCGTCGGCGATTTGCACAAGGTGGGCATTCGCGCACGGCTGCATTACATGAAGCACGATGCGATGCAGGTCGAGTACCGCGGCGGCAAGGCGCCGATGACGTTTTATGCCTGGGGCTCGTACTCGATCAATGACACGTCCGCCTTTACCGGCGTGTATTTCAAGGGCAGCAGCGACGACATCGTCAAGGACCCGCAACTGCGCCAATGGCTGGAAACGGCCGACACCTCGACCGACCCTGCCGTGCGCAAAACGAATTACGCCAAGGCATTGGCGTTGATTTCCCGGCAGGCTTATCTGGCGCCGATGTTTTCTTATTCCACTTACTACGCCCATAGCTCGGCGCTCAGGTTTCAGGGATATCCCGACGAGTTGCCGCGTTTTCATGAGGCCAGTTGGAAGTAGCGCCACAGTGCGCCAGTGAAGGCCATCGCCATGCTGATCCATATCCTGCATCGTCTGGCGATTGCCTTGTGCGTTGCCGTGACGGTTTCCATCGTCAGCTTTTTGCTGCTGCACCTGTCGGGCGATCTGGCCACGGCGATTGCCGGGTCGGAGGCCAGCGCTGCCCAGGTGGAGGCGATTCGCGTGCAGCTTGGCCTGGACCGTCCCATGCTGTCGCAATACCTCGACTGGCTTGGCCGGGCCGTGCAGCTCGATTTCGGCAGATCCTTTTACTTCCAGGCCGATGTCATGCAATTGATTGCCGAGCGGCTGCCCATTACCATGAAGCTCGGCAGTATCGCCTTGCTGCTGGCGACGGTGGTGGCGATTCCGCTGGGCGTGCTGGCGGCAATTTACCGCGATACCTGGCTGGACCGCATTGCCCTGGCGCTTGCCGTGGTGGGGCAGGCCATGCCGAGTTTCTGGTTTGGGCTTGGCCTGATTCTGATTTTTTCCGTCACCTTGCACTGGCTGCCGGTGGCCGGCAATGAGCGCTGGGAAAATTTCGTCCTGCCGGCCATCGCGCTGGCTTATTACGCCATGCCCGCCATGATGCGCTTGACGCGCGCCGGCATGCTCGAAGTGCTCGGCTCCGATTACATCCGCACCGCCCGCGCCAAGGGCCTCGCAAAAAACAAAGTCATCTTCAAGCATGCGCTGCGCAATGCGGTGATTCCCGTGGTGGCTTTGGCGGCGGTGGAACTGGGCTTCATGCTCGGCGGCTCGGTCGTGATCGAATCGGTCTACTCCATGCAAGGGCTGGGGCAACTGGCCTGGGACGCCATCTCGCGCAACGATTATCCGGTGGTGCAGGCCGTGGTGCTGATCATTGCGATGTTTTATATCGGCCTGACTTTCCTGGCCGATGTCATCAACGCGCTGCTCGACCCGCGCATTCGCATCCGTTAAAGCACCCGTTAAATAATGACGCCATGTCCGCCAACCTGAGCATTCCGCAACTCCTGCCCATGCCGGCACCGCTGTGGCGCCGCAAGCTCCGCCGCCTGCTCGGCCATCGCGGTCTGATGCTGGGTGGCGCCATCCTCGCGCTCATCGTGCTGGCGGCGATTTTTGCGCCGCTGCTGGCCACGCATGATCCCTTCGATCAAAACGTCGCGCAGCGCCTGATTCCGCCCATCTGGCATGCGCAAGGCAGTTGGGAGCATGTGCTCGGCACCGACAAGCTGGGGCGCGATTATCTGAGCCGCCTGATCTACGGCGCGCGCGTGTCGCTGATCATCGGCGCTGCCGCAGCGCTGATCTCCGGCCTGATCGGCACCACGCTCGGCGTGCTGGCCGGCTACTTCGGCGGCCGTGTCGATGCGCTGATCAGCTACCTCATCACGACACGGCTGTCGATGCCGGTGGTGCTGGTGGCAATGGCGATGGCCTCGCTGGTGGGCGGCTCGATCGAGGTGGTGATCACCCTGCTCGGCCTGCTGCTGTGGGACCGCTTCGCCGTCGTCACGCGCGCGGCCACGCAACAACTGCGCGATGCCGAATTCATCGCCGCCGCCAAAGCCATCGGCGCCTCCACACCCTACATCCTGGTGCGCGAAGTCCTGCCCAACATCATGGGCGCGTTGATGGTGGTGATCACGCTGGAAATGGCGCACGCGATTTTGCTGGAAGCCACCTTGTCCTTCCTGGGCCTCGGCGTGCAGCCGCCCACGCCGTCATGGGGGCTGATGGTCGCGGAGGGCAAGTCCTACATGTTCTTCAAGCCCTGGATCATCGTCATCCCCGGCCTGGCATTGGCCATGCTGGTGCTGGCCATCAACCTGGTCGGCGATGGTCTGCGCGACATCGACGCCCCTGATGGCCGTCACTGATGCGGTCCCCGGACAGGAACATGCGATGAGCGTATTACTCGATGTGAAAAACCTGCGCGTCGATCTGCCGACCGAAAACGGCATGCTGCATGCGGTGCGCGGCATCGACTTCCAGGTCCGGCGCGGCGAGATGCTGTGCCTGGTGGGCGAGTCCGGCTGCGGCAAATCGATGACCTCGCTGGCGCTGATGGGCTTGCTGCCGCGCCAGGCCGTCTGCACCGCCGAGCGCATGCGTTTCGACGGCATCGACTTGCCGGGCCTGCCGGAAAAACAGTGGAACAAGCTGCGCGGCCGGCGCATGGCGATGATCTTTCAGGAACCGATGACCTCGCTCAACCCCGCCTACACGCTCGGCAACCAGTTGTGCGAGGCGATGCTGGAACTGCCCGGCGTCACCCGCGCCGAAGCCCGCGAGCGCGCCATCTACCTGCTGCATCGCACCGGCATGGACCATGCCGAAGACCGCTTGCGCCAATACCCGCACCAACTCTCCGGCGGCTTGCGCCAGCGCGTGATGATCGCCATGGCGCTGATGTGCGGCCCCGACCTGATCATCGCCGACGAACCGACCACGGCGCTGGATGTCACCATACAGGCGCAAATCCTGCGCATGATGCGCGACTTGCAACGCGAGTTCGGCAGCGCCGTCATATTCATCACGCACGACCTGGGCGTGGTGGCGCGCATCGCCGATCGTGTCATCGTGATGTATGCCGGGCAGGTGGTGGAAAGCGCCGACGTTGCGCCACTGTTCGCCGCGCCCCGGCACCCCTATACGCGCGGCCTGCTCAACTGCCTCCCGGTGCGCGGCAAGACGCCGCCGGGAAGCCGGCTGCAAGCCATTGCCGGCGTGGTGCCGAACCTGGTTGGCGCGCTCGGCGGCTGCACCTTCCGCAACCGCTGCCCACTGGCACACGACGCCTGCGGGCAGGAGCCTGCCATGATCGACACCTCCCCCGCCAGGCCGCACCAGGTGCGCTGCCACAAGGCCGTGCCGAGCGAGGTGCGCGCATGAACGCCGCCCCCATCGCACTGGAGCTGTGCGCACTGAGCAAGGTCTACACGCTCGAGCGCGGCATGTTCAAGCCTGCGGCTGAAATCAGGGCCGTCAATGCGGTGTCGCTGCGCTTGCACCGCGGCCAGACGCTGGGGCTGGTGGGCGAATCCGGCTGCGGCAAGAGCACCCTGGCCAGGATGCTGCTGGGCTTGCTGGAACCGAGCGCCGGCCATGTGCTGGTCAACGGCCAGCAAGTCGGCCCGGCGCGGCGCAAGGAGAATGCGCGCTGCATCCAGCCCATCTTTCAGGATCCGTATTCCTCGCTCAACCCGCGCAAGACCGTCGCCGACATCGTTGGCCTGCCGCTCAAACTGCACCGCATCGGCAACTCCGCGCAGCAAACCAGGTCGGTGCGCAGGATGCTCGATCTGGTCGGCATGCCGCAGCGCACCGACAGCCACTACCCGAACCAGCTTTCCGGCGGCCAGCGCCAGCGCGTGGCGATTGCGCGCGCACTGATCTTGCAGCCGGAGATTCTGGTGTGCGACGAGCCGACCTCATCGCTGGACGTTTCGGTGCAGGCGCAAATCCTGAATCTGCTGCTGGACCTGAAAGCCGAATTCGGCCTGGCCTACCTTTTCATCAGCCACGATCTCGGCGTGGTCGAGCATCTGGCCGATCAGGTCGCCGTCATGCACAAGGGCAGCATCGTCGAGCTGGAAAGCCGCGAAAGGATTTTCTGCAACGCCCAACACCCCTACACCCGCATGTTGCTGGCCTCGGCGCTCACGCCTGAACCGGGGTTGGGGATTCCAGAGCTTGCCGCCAGCGAGTGAGCGCACCCGACAGCCAGCCTCTTGCAAAACCAAGGAGAAACCCTATGAGCAGAGCACAAGCCATCGCGCAGGCCAGCGCCTATTTCGACCAAGGGCATTTCATGGCAGCGCTGCAAAAGCGGGTCGCCATGCGCACCGAAAGCCAGGAAGCCGCCAGCCGGCCCATCCTGTACCGCTATCTGCATCAGGAAATCGCGCCCGAACTGGAGCGCATGGGCTTCACCTTCGACATCATCGACAACCCCCTGCCAGGCGGGGCGCCGTTTCTGCTCGCCGAACGCCTGGAAGCCGGCGCCGCCTTCACCTTGCTCACCTATGGCCATGGCGATGTCGTGCGCGGCTATGACCAGCAATGGCGGGAAGGGTTGAACCCGTGGGAAATCGTCGTCGAAGGCGAGCGCTGGTATGGCCGCGGCAGCGCCGACAACAAGGGGCAGCACACCATCAACTTCGCGGCGCTGGCGCAAGTCATGCAACTGCGCGGCGGCAAGCTCGGCTACAACGTCAAGGTGATTCTGGAGATGGGCGAAGAAACCGGCTCCCCCGGCCTCAAACAAATCGTCGCGCAGCATGCGCAAAGATTGCAGTCCGATGTGTTCATTGCCTCGGACGGCCCGCGCATCGATGCGTCGACGCCCACCATGTTCCTCGGCTCGCGCGGCGGCTGCAATTTCGATTTGCGCGTCAACGCGCGCGCTGGCGGCCACCACTCCGGCAACTGGGGCGGCCTGCTGCGCAATCCGGGCGTGCGCCTGGCCAATGCCATCGCCTGCCTGATCGATGGCAAGGGGCGCATCCTGGTGCCGAGCCTGCTGCCGGCATCCTTGCCGGCCAGCGTGCGCAATGCGCTGCGCGATGTCAAGGTCGGCGGCGGCCCCGATGACCCGCCCGTCGATGCCCACTGGGGCGAGCCGGGCATGACGCCCGCCGAGCGCGTATTCGGCTGGAACACGCTGGAAGTGCTGGCCTTCAAGACCGGCAACCCGGAAGCGCCGGTCAACGCCATTCCTGGCCACGCCTGGGCGCATTGCCAGATTCGCTTCGTGGTCGGCAGCGACGAGCAAAACTTCATCGCCAACCTGCGCGCACACCTCGATGCGCATGCCTATGCCGACGTGGAGGTGACGCTCTCGGGCGTCCAGTTTTCCGCCACGCGCTTGAACCCCGATGACGAGTGGGTGCGCTGGGGACTGGCGTCGATGCAAAAAACCAGCGCCAAGACGCCCACCTTGCTGCCGAACCTGGGCGGCTCGCTGCCCAATGACGTGTTCTCCGAGGTGCTCGGCCTGCCCACGCTGTGGCTGCCGCACTCCTACCCGGCCTGCTCACAGCATGCGCCGAACGAGCATATACTGGCCAGCGTCTCGCGTGAAGCGCTGCAAATCATGGCTGGCCTGTTCTGGGATTTGGCGGAGCAGGGAGCGCAAGTGCTGGCGCGCAGAAGCGCATCGCATGAATCGTCGCATCGATCATGACCATGCCGGAATCTGCATCATCCCGCATCAGGAGCCCACACATGCGCGCAGCGTTTTGCCAGATATCCGATCTGGACGACATCAAAAGCGAGCTGATCGGCATTCGCCGCCACCTCCACCAGCATCCCGAATTGTCCTATCAGGAAGCCGACACCTCGGCGCTGGTCGCAGCGCGCCTGGAAGGCTGGGGCTATGCCGTCACGCGCCACATCGGCGGCAATGGCGTCGTCGCCACCCTGCGCGCTGGCAGCAGCACGCGCAGCATAGGCCTGCGCGCCGATATGGATGCGCTGCCGATTCACGAGATGACCGGCCTGGCCTACGCCAGCCGGCATCAGGGCAAGATGCACGCCTGCGGCCACGATGGCCACACGGCGATGCTGCTCGGCGCCGCGCTGCAACTGTCGCGCACACGCCAGTTCGATGGCATCGTCAACCTGATCTTCCAGCCCGCCGAAGAAGCCGGTTTCAACAGCGGCGCCGTGCAGATGTTGCAGGATGGCTTGTTCGAGCGCTTCCCCTGCGATGCGATTTTCGGCATGCACAACCACCCCGGCGTTGCCACCGGCGTCTTCATGTTCCGCTCCGGCCCGTTCATGGCGGCTTGCGATACGGTCAAGATCGACATCATCGGCAAGGGCAGCCACGCCGCACGTCCACAACTATCGATCGATCCGCTGGTGACCGCCAGCAGCCTGGTCATGGCGCTGCAAACGCTGGTCTCGCGCAATATCGACCCCATGGATGCGGCGGTGGTGACGGTCGGCGCGCTGCATGCCGGCCATGCGGCCAACGTGATTCCCGAACATGCCACGATGGAATTGAGCGTGCGCTCGTTCAAGCCGGAAGTGCGCGCCTTGCTGGAAAAACGCATCCGCGCCCTGGTGCAGTCGCATGCAGCAGGCTATGGCGCCAAGGCCGAAATCGAGTACCTGTGCGGCTACCCGGTGCTGGTCAATGCCGATGCCGAAACCGAATTTGCCAGGCAGGTTGCGCTGGAGCTGGTCGGGGCAGAAAAAATCATCGCCCCGTTTGATCCGATTGCCGGCAGCGAAGATTTTGCCTACTTCCTGCAACAGCGCCCCGGATGTTTCTTGCGTATTGGCAATGGCGCGGGCAAGCCCATGCTGCACAATGCGCGCTACGACTTCAACGATGACAATGTGAGCCTCGGCGCGGCTTACTGGACGCGGCTGGTGGAGCGCTATTTGCAGGTGCCGTGATCAAGCCGCCATCAGCAACTCCGGCGCGCGATCGAGGCTGTAGCGCGTAAACACCTTGTTCAAGGCCGGCAGCGGCGTGATGTCCATTTCGCGCATCGCAGGCTCCATGATCACCGTGGCTACCGTGGCCGACAAATTGTCGTGGCTGCCCGGGCGCGGCGGACGGCAGACCGACCAGGGCTGGCCGAAGTCGTCGAAGAAGGCATCCTTCAGGTGTTGACGGCTGAGCTTGGGGCCGGCGGCGTTGAGCAGCTTGCGCACACGCCAGTCGCGGTAATGGCTGTCCGGTGAATTGGCAATGCCGATGTCCACCAGTTTGCCCAGCGCAACGGGCGACACCCAGTGGTTGGCATGCACGATCAGCGCATCCGCGCCCGGATAGAGGGGGAAAAACTCATTGGTGGTGCACTCGAAATCGATGCCAAAGCCTTCCGCCATGCCCAGCATGATGTTGTTGGAACAGGATTTTGGCGTGGTGGCGACGACTTTCATCGCCAGTGAAAAAACCTCCTGCTCCAATACCTTGCGGCGAATCAGCGATAGCGGCACGCCGAGTTGCGTGAAGTCGCGGCTCGATTCCAGATAGTTGGCGGTGATGGACACGCCGGCGCTGTTGAAGCCGCTGCGCGCCAGCCCGCCTGCTTCGACGAAGCTCAGAAAATCGGGGCCGTGATCGTTGCGCACGCGCAGCACGATGGCGGTGTCGGTGCACTCGGCGCGCCAGTCCCAGTTCTGGCCGTGCAGCAGGTTGCCGCTGGCCGAGCGTTCGGGCAGGATCAGCGCGCCGGTGCAGCCATCGACCGGTTCTTGCGTCACAGCGGCGCGCGCCTTGGCCAGCACTTCGGTGCGCGCATTGATCATCACGATGTCGGCAAAGTCGACGTTGGCACCTTTGGCGATGCCGCGCATTTCATCGATGTAATGCGGCGCGTAGTCGCCAATCTGCCGGGCAAAAAAATCGATCAGGCGCGCCTGCGCCTGCGCCCCATGGCCGAGCCTGGCCAGTGTCTGGCCGTACAAGGCGATGCTGCCACGGATGCGGTCGGCGGCTTGCTGGCCATATTGCACACCGCGTTCATGCGCGGTGCCGGAGATGGAGATGAAAGGAAACTGTGCGATGGTCGTCGTCATGGTGTCTGGATTCGGGAGTAAATGGTATCGATGCGCCGCGCTGCTGCCCGCTGGCGCGGCGGCTTCAGTCTTTCACGCTGGCGGTCCACATCAGGGGCTTGCCTTCCCAGACGGTGTAGCCGTTCACACGCTTGCGTATGGCCCAGGCGCCTGACGTGTTGTACAGCACGATCAGCGGCGTCTGGCGCATCATCATGGCGTGCAATTGGTCGAACAGCGCCTGGCGTTTTTTGCTGTCGGCTTCGACGAAGCTCTGCACGATCAGCCTTTGCGCATCGGGATCGTCCCAGACCTTGCGCGGCTGCACGGCCTTGCTGCCGGAGAACTGCTCATAACTCAACGCCGGGTCGAGGCGCGAGGAATAGGTGAAGGAACTCATCTGGTAGTTGCCGCTGTTGTAGCGATCGAGTTGCGTGGCCCACTCCAGCACTTCGATCTGCGCATTGATGCCCGCCGCCTGCATCATCGCCTGGCTTAGCACGGCAACGGTGTAGCTCGGCACATGCGCGCGCTTGTTGGCCTGAATCACAATGGGCTGGCCGCGATAGCCGGCCTGTTGCAGCAGCAGTCTGGCCTTGGCCGGGTCGTAGGGGTAGCCCTTTTTTTGCTGCGCGCTGTAAAACAGCGACTTGCCGTGGATGGCCGAGTTGTTGACCTGGGCCAGGCCTTCGGACGCCGCTTCGACGATCTGCCGCATGTCCAGCGATAGCGCGATGGCCAAACGGATGCGTTCATCCTTGAGCACCGGATCATGGGTTTGCATCAGCAAGGTGTTCTTGCTGGCTTCGCCGGGCACGATCACGCGCAGATGGCGATGCGCCCTCAACTCCTTGACATCGGACGAAGTGATCTGGCCGGCATCGATGGCGCCCGATTGCAGGCCGGCCTTGGCGGCAGACAGGTCTGGCACGACCAGAAACTTGACCTGCGCAATCTGCGGCTTCTTCAGGCCGAGATAGCCGTCCGGCTCGTTGCCCGGCGGCGACTGGTAATCCGCGAAGGCGCTCATGGCGACATATTCGCCGCGCTTCCATTCATCGAGCTTGTAGGGGCCGGTGCCGATGGGCTTGTCCCAACTGCCATCTTGCCGCACCGATTTTTTGCTGATCACGGCGGCCATGGCGCAGTCGGTGCGCGCCAGATTGTCCAGAAAAATCGCCGAGGGCTTGTCGATTTGCAGCACGAAGGTTTGCGCATCGGGCGCGCTCGCCGACACCACCCTGGTGCCCGCATGCCCGTCGAAATCGTTCAGGCAGCGCCAGTCGGTTTTGGGATTCATGTAGCGATTCCAGCTCCACAGCACGTCGGCAGAGGTCATGTGCTCGCCGTTGTGGAACTTCACGCCGGTGCGCAGCGTGAAGGTGTAGGTCAGGCCATCGGCGCTGACATCGATGGCCTTGGCCAGCAAGGGTCCGACCGAGCCATTTTCATGGTAGCCGACCAGACCTTCGAGCATGTTGAGCAGCACGCCGTCAGTGGTATTGTCCCGATTGACACCGGGATTGGTGGAGCGGATATCCGCCGGTTGCGCCACCACGATGTGCGCCGGTGCGTGGGTCGATGTTGCCCCCATTGCCCCCATTGCGCTCATTGCAGCCAGCAGCAGGAAAACCGCTGGCGCTGTCAGACGTGGCAGAGAGGTTGAAGGTGGCATGGCGGCTTCCTCGATGAAGGTGGGTGAAGTCTTGTCGATCTTCGTATCGATGGATGAAATTCAGTTCAGCCTGTTTCCCACTCCGTGTGAATCTGCGTCATCCGCGGATTGGAGAATCGATTCATCCGCAGATTGCGCAGAGGGACGCAGATGGCATGGCCTGGTTTCGTCAAAGCGCCACTTGAGTTGCATGCCGCCGCCGGGCGTCGGGAGCAGCACCGGAATGGCCGATAGCAAGGCGCGTGTGTAGGCTTGCTGCGGCTGATCGAAGATGGCATCGCGGCTACCCTGCTCGATGATGCGGCCGTCTTGCATCACCAGCACGCGGTCGGCAATCTGCTCGACCACGCCCAGATCGTGGCTGATGAACAGGCATGAAAAACCGTGGCGCTGCTGCAATTGGGCGAATAGTTCCAGCACTTGTGCGCGCACCGTCACATCCAGCGACGACACCGGTTCGTCGGCAATCACGAACGACGGATGGCGCACCAGCGCGCGCGCAATCGCCACACGCTGGCGCTGGCCGCCGGACAATTCGTGGGCGTGGCGCTCGCCGTATTGGCTGTCCAGGCCCACCTCTTGCAGCATCTGCGCAACGCGCTCGCGCTTGTCGGCGTTCGACATGCCGCCGAGTTGGCGCAGGCCCTCGCCGACCAGTTCGGCAATCGTCATGCGCGGGTCGAGCGAGGAGTAGGGGTCCTGAAACACGACCTGGCAATTGAGCCGGTAATCGCGCCAGCCGGGCGCGCCGCGCCGGGTGGCTTGGCCCTTGAACAGAATCTCGCCCGCGCTCGGTGCGATCAGCCCGGCGATGGCGCGCCCCAGCGTGCTCTTGCCGGAACCGGAGCCGCCGACGACGGCGACGATTTCTTGCGGCTGCACCGTCAGGTCGATGCCATGCAGAACGCGCCTGGCGGCAGTGCTTGCAAACAGGCGCGGATGACAGGCGTAATCGACCGCCAGACGACGCACTTCGATCAGCGCCGGCGCTTGCACTTTCACTTGCGGCAGCGGGCGTGCCGGCTGACGGCGCGGAATTGCCGCCAGCAGCTTGCGCGTGTAGTCCTGCGTCGGCGCCGCCAGCAGCGCGGCGGTATTGCCCGCTTCGATCACGGCGCCCTGTTGCATCACGATGAGGCGTTCGGTGTAGCGCGCCACCATCGGCAAGTCATGGCTGATGAGCAGCACGGCGGTATTGCGCTCGCGGGTGAGCTTGACCATCAGTTCCAGCACATCGCGCTGCACGACCGCGTCCAGCGCCGTGGTCGGCTCGTCGGCAATCAGCAGGGCCGGCTCCAGCAGCATCACCGAAGCCAGCATCATGCGCTGGCGCATGCCGCCGGAAAACTCGTGCGGCCATGCCGCCAGCGCCGCCTGGGGGATGCCGACCTGGGCCAGCATCTCCAGCACCCGTTCGCGGCGCATGGCCTTGCTCCATTGCGGGCGATGCAGGGCCAGACCTTCCTCGAGTTGGGCGCCGATGGTCGCAGAAGGGTTGAGTGAACTCATTGGCTCCTGAAACACCATGCCGATATGCGCACCGCGCAGCGAGCGCAGATGCGCCCGGCTGGCCGGCGCGAGGTCCTGGCCTGCAAACACGATGCTGCCGGCCGTGCGCACCAGCGGCAAAGGCGTCAGTCCCATGATGGCACGCGCCACCTGCGTCTTGCCGCTGCCGGATTCGCCGACCAGACCGACGAATTCACCGGCGCCAACGGAAAAGGAAACCTCCCGCACGATGGCCCGGCCACGGGCAGCGATGCTCAGGCCGGAGATTTCCAGCAAGCCGTGCCTGGCGTGATCGAGGTGATCGGCAGGCGCCGTCATGGCAGACCTTTCATGCGCGGGTCGAGCAGATCGCGCACGGCGTCGCCGAGAAAATTGATGCCCAGCAGCGTGAGCGCGATGCACAGTCCGGGAAAGATCGACAGATAGGTCGCCTGCGCCATGTAAGGCCGCGCCGACGCCAGCATATTGCCCCAGGTCGGCGCCGGCGGCGGCACACCCAGGCCGAGGAAGGACAGCGCGCTCTCGGCCAGGATGACCCAGCCGAACATGGATGTCGCCAGCACCGTCAGCGGCGCAATGCAGTTCGGCAAAATGTGGCGCAACATGGTGTACAGCTCGGAGTTGCCGAGCACACGCGAGGATGCGATGAACTCTTTCTCGCGCAGCGACAACACCGTGCCACGCACGATGCGCGCGACCGATGGGGTATAGGCCAGGCCCAGCGCGAGGATGATGCCGTACTGGTTGGCGCCGAGCACGGCCAGCAGGGCCAGCGCCAGCAACAGGCCGGGAAAGGCCAGCAGCGCATTGATGAACGCCATCACGATACGGTCCGGCCAGCCGCGCACGAAGCCGGTGACGACACCGATGCCGGTGCCGGCGACGATGGCCAGCAGCACGGTGAGCAAGCTGATCCACAGACTGTTGGCAGCGCCCGACATCAGGCGCGAGAGTTCATCGCGGCCAAATTCGTCCGTGCCCAGCGGCCATTCGGCGCCGGGTGGCTGCAAGCGCGCCGAGAAACTGATCTTCAGCGGATCGTGCGGCGTCCACACCAAGGCCAGCAGCGCCGCCCCCAGCATGAGCGCGATGAGCAGCAGACCGAGCAGCGCTTGCGGTGTGCAAAATTTTTTCATTCGGCCAGCACCCGCGGGTCAAAGAAGGGATAGCACAGATCGATCACCAGGTTGGTCAGCACATAGACCACGGCCACCAGCAACAGACATCCCTGAATCACCGGATAGTCGCGCGCAAAAATGGCATCCACCAGCAAACGGCCAAGGCCGGGAACGGTGAACACGGTTTCCACCACGGCCGCGCCGCCGAGCAGATTGCCCAGCACCAGACCGATCAGGGTCCAGGTCGGGCCAAAGGAATTGCGCAAGGCGTGGCGCAGCATCACCGCATGTTCAGGCAGTCCCTTGGCGCGGGCGTGGGTGATGTAATCCAGCCGCAATACTTCCAGCGTGCTGGCGCGTGCCATGCGGATGAGCACGCCGATTTCATGCAGGAACAGCGTCATGATCGGCATCGCCAGATACAGCAGGCCGCCCTTCCAGTCGCTCATGACAGAGACATAGCCCACCACCGGCAGCCATTCCAGTTTCAAGCCAAAAAACAGCAACAGCAACAAGCCCAGCCAGAACGTCGGCAGCGACACCAGCAAGGTGGCCGCACCGATCAAGGCCAGGTCGGGCAGGCGATTTTGCTGCCACGCGGCGATCATGCCGGCGGGCACGGCGACCAGCGCAGCGAGCAAGACGGCCAGCACAACGATCTGCGCGCTCACCAGAAAGCGGCTCGTCACCAGTTGCAACACCGGCTCGCCAGTGGTGATCGAAACGCCGAGGTCGCCGCGCAGGGCATGGCCGCCCCAGACACCAAATTGCGCGAGCCAACTCTGATCCAGCCCCAGATGCGCGCGCAACTCAAGCAGACGCGCCGTGTCAGCCAGATCACCGAGCAGCAGTTGCGCCGGGTCGCCAGGAATGAGGCGGATGAGCACAAAAACGGCAACCGCGACAATGAACAAGGTGGGCAAGGCCATGAGCAAGCGATCGAGCGTGAAACGAAGCATGCGTCGGGTTCTCTGCGTTGAAAAACGAAGTTGCTCAAGAGTTGCGCAAGACTGGCGCGCAGCAGCACGGCCTCGCACCTTGTCGACACAGGCAAACCCCGGCTTCGGGCTGCTTGCCATGCAAGTCGCGTTTTGATTATGTGATGAGCAAGGGAGAATAAAAATGCAGAAATCATTTAGCGAAAGGCAAGGAGAAACCAGCCCCCGCGCAGCGCACAGCCCGGACTAAAATCATCTGCGGCCTTGCAAATAGCCGCCATGAAACCGCCATGGCTGCGGGTTTGCGCGGGGCAATCCACGCCCCATCCGGGCGCGCCAGCGCGCAGATGGATGGTCGCCGCGCCTAAAGAATTTCTTTATCATGCGCCCATGAGCACCATCCGATTTCTTCGCACCTTCGTGGCTGCCGCGCATGGTGGCTCTTTTGCCGCTGCCGCCGACCGGGTTGCGCTGACCCAGGCGGCGGTCGGCCAGCAAATGCGCGCACTCGAAGCAGAATTGAGGACCACGCTATTCGACAAAACCGGGCGCAACATGGCCCTGACACCCGCCGGACATCTGCTGCTGCCGCGCGCGATGGATTTGCTCGGTCAATACGACGCCCTGCGCCGCGACGTGCAAGACCAGCAATCGATTGCGGGCACGCTCAAGCTCGGTTCGCCAATCACCGGCATGGGCCTGCTATCGACGACCCTGGCCGAACTCAAGTGCCGGCATCCCGACCTGGAAGTGGAATTGCGCGTGCAGGACCAGTCGCGCCTGGTGGACGATGTTGTCAGCGGCGCGCTGGATGCGGCGCTGGTGGTCGAACGCCAGTGGCCCCAGGGCCTGCTGTGGACGCAATGCTATGCCGAGACGCTGACGGTCATTGCAAACGCCAGCATAGCCGACGCCGACACCAGCATCGCCAGCCTGTTTGCCGCGCACCCCTTCATCCGTTTCGACCACCGCACGCCGACCGGCGCGCACATCGACAAGATCATGCGCGACATGCGCTTGGTGCCAAATGAATTCCTCGAACTCAATTCCCTGTTATCGATCATCGAACTGGTGCGCAAGAACGTCGGCTTCACCATGGCACCGCTGCTCAAGAACTTCGACTGGGAAAGCGATTCCTGCCTGCGCGTCCTGCACTTGCCAAGCCGTCCCATCGCGCGCCGCCTGGGCATCCTGGAAAACGGCCGCCGCAGCCGCATCACCGGCGTGGTGCGCGAAGAACTGCTGGAGCAGTTGCGGCGCATGCCTTGAGCGGGTTGTGGCTTGAGGTTCAGGCGTGGATGCGTGGTTAGGACAGCGCCGTTTCGTGCCTAACCTGCCTGAGCGCAAAGCTCGAACGGGTGTTTTTGATGCCGGGGATTCTGGTCAAATGATTGAGGGTGGAAGAGTATGCAATGCAAGCGTATTCGCAGGATTTACGAGATAGGGTACTGAGGGCGATGAAATGAGGAAATCGTCCTGCCGATATTGCCAAGCGTTTTGAAGTCAGTCGAGAATGGGTGTACCAAGTTTCAAAACGGAGTGGCAGCATTGGCCTGCTTGCAGTGGAACTGCTGGCTCCGGGTTGACGCAACCCAGGGACGCACTGATTTATTCGCAGCCAGATAGTGCGCAATGACCGATGCTGATTTATCCAGCGCCTCCCTGAGGTCGGCGCGCGCCAGCCGCCCCGCGCCGCGCATCAATCCACACGCGGCGCGGCCTCAAACAGTCCGCGCATGACGACGACAGCCTCTTCGATCTGCCGGGGGGTGTAGGCCGCAAAGCCCATCACGATGCCTACCTGCTCGACCGGCGCAATGCTGAAGCGGCTGATCGGGGTGAGCGTCACGCCCTTCCTGGCGGCGGCAGCGCACAGGGCTTCCAGGTCGATGCTGCATTTCAGGTAGGCGCAGGTGTGCAGGCCGGTCTGGGTGGGCGCCACTTTCAGCCAGGGCGACAGGTGGGTGTTCAAGGCCAGCACCAGCGCGTCGTAGCGTTCCTTGTAAAGTTTGCGCATGCGCCGGATGTGGGTGGCGAAATGCCCTTCGCTGATGAATTCGGCGACGATGGCTTGCAAGTGCGTTGGTACGCCCGGAGAAAACGCTTCCAGACTGGTGCAAAAGAGAGGCACCAGTGGCGGCGGCGCCAGAATGAAGCCTAATCGCAGCGAGGGAAAGAGCGATTTGCTGAAGCTGCCAACATAAATCACACGCCCGCCGCGGTCCATTTCCTTGAGTGTGGGCAGGGGAGTGACGCAAAAATCGCCCACCCAGTCATCTTCGATAATCCAGGCGTCGCCCGCTTCGGCTGCCTGGAGCAGCGCAAAGCGCCGTTCCAGACTCATTTTGACGCCCAGGGGCTGCTGGTGCGATGGCGTGACAAAGGCCAGTTTGAACGATGGTGCCAGACGCAGGCCGTGCTCGACTTGCAGGCCGCATTCATCGACTGGCACGGCCAGCACGTTGGCGCCGGCCAGCATGAAGCAGTTGCGTGCGCCGATGTGTCCTGGGTTTTCGAACCACACGGTGTCGCCCGCGTTGATCAGCATTTCTGCGATCAACTGGAAGGCGTATTGGGCGCCGCCGACGATGAATATCTGCCGGGCATGGCAGGCGATGCCGCGGTTGATGCGCAAATGGGTGGCGATGGCTTCGCGCAGGTGCAGGTCGCCGTGCGGGTCGGGATAGCTCAACAGCGGACTGCGCGAGTTGCGCCAATATTTGCCGGACAACCTCAACCACTGCGCCATCGGAAAGGCGTCGAAGGCGGGTGTGCCGGTCGTGAACGGTTGGTATTTGTGCACCAGGCGCGAGCCGAAATGCTTGGCGATGGCAATGGCCTGCGTCAGTTTGGCGCTGGCGATGGATTCGATGTCCAGGGGCGCATCGACCGGCGCCACACGCGCATGCAGGGCCTGGCTGACGTGGGTGCCGGCACCGACCCGCGACTCCAGCAAACCCTCTGCCACCAGCCGCTCGAAGGTTTCGACGATGGTGGCGCGCGCCACGCCCAACTCGCTTGCCATCGTGCGCGTCGATGGCAGGCGGTCGCCCGCCGAGATGGCGCCATCCAGCATCAATTCCTTGAACTGCCGGTAGATCTGGGTGGACAGAGACTGCGCGCCGTTGCGATCCAGGGCGATGGACTGTAGCAGCATGCCCCGTGAGCGTTTGACCATTATTTTTGCGTGCCGCTTTGAAAAGGGGTTTGATTCAGGCGTTTTGAATGCGTGCCGGCATAATGATAACCCCTTCGATATCGTCGCGAAAATCCGGCACGCCATGCAGTCTGCACATTACACAGGCCGCTTCGCGCCCTCGCCCTCCGGCCCGCTGCACGCAGGTTCGCTGGTTGCGGCCATGGCCAGCTATCTGGATGCGCGCGCGCATCAGGGGCGCTGGTTGTTGCGCATGGAAGATGTCGACGAAGCGCGCACCGTGCAAGGCGCCGCGCAAGATATCGCCGCGAGCCTGTCGCAACTGGGCATGCACTGGGATGGCCCGGTGCTGGTGCAAAGCCGGCGCCAGCAGCATTATCAACGCGCCTGCGCACAACTGGGCGAGCGGGTCTATGCCTGCGGCTGCACACGCAAGGAAATTGCCGATTCACGCCTGGGCATGGCTGCCGACGGCGCTGCCATCTACCCCGGCACCTGTCGCAGCGGGCTGGCCGCAGGCAAGCGGGCGCATGCGCTGCGCGTGCGTGTGCCGGAGCCGGGGCAGGCGTTGGAGCAGATCGATTTCGAAGACCGCTGGCAGGGTTGGCAACGCCAGCATCTGGCCAGCGCCGTCGGCGACTTCGTGCTCAGGCGCGCCGATGGTTTCTGGGCCTATCAATTGGCGGTGGTGGTTGACGATGCCGAGCAGGGCGTGACCCACATCGTGCGCGGCGCCGATCTGCTGGGTTCCACGGCACGGCAAATTTATCTGCAATCCTTGCTCGGTTATCCGACACCGACCTATTTGCATCTGCCGCTGGTCACCCATGCCGATGGTGAGAAACTGTCCAAGCAAAACGGCGCGCAAGCGCTGAACCTGAATCGGTCACTGACTTTGCTGCACGAGGCGGCAAGGTTTCTGGGGCTGGAGGTGGCCAGGGTGGATGGCGTCGCCGCGTTTTGGGAACTGGCGGTGTTGGCCTGGCGGCGGCGTTATCTTTAGGGCAGGGCGCGCATCAAAAAATCGGCCACCAGCGCATGCACACGAGACAAGGTGTCTGGCCCATCATCGGCGCCTGCATTCTGCGAGGGCGAGTGTGGGTTGATGGACATGAACACGAAATGGTCGCCAGGGACGATGTGGTGCTCCGCCCGGGTAGCCGACTTGAAAAAGCGCGCATCGTTGGGGTATTTCAAGAGCATATCCTGCTCCCCCTGCAACAGCAGCACGGGGATTTTGATACTTTCAATCCCCTGCCTCCTGGTAAACAGCGTCGCACCGGGCGGTGCCATCGCGACGACGGCACGCGCGCGCATCTCCCGATAATCCGAGCGCTTCCTTCCGTTGTCCAGGTTCGCGTTCGGCAGCGGGTTGATTTGGTAAGCCGAGGCAGAGCACATCGCGCTGTTCCGAATGGGCGCGGCAGTAATCATCCAAGGCCAATGAGGACGGGCGCGCACCGCCAACGGTCAAGGCCGTGTAGCCACCCGCCGAAAACCCCATTGCGACAATGCGGCTGCGGTCAACCAAGACGGCAAATTGCGATGCGAGCAAGGTATCCAGCGCCGCCGACCATTCCTTCGGACGTGACTGCCAGACAGCAAGGGTTGAACTGCTGCGGGAATTGCTGACGTCAGCATTGTCGTGAATGAGCGCCAGCACAACGCAACCACGACGGGCAAAATAGCGCGCCGTCTTCCAATGCGACATCGACCAGCCGCCTGAGCCATGCGAGAAAACGATCAGCGGATGCGGGTCGGGCAAGGGTGGCGCATCTTTGCCTGCTTCGATCCGCAAACGGCCTATGCTCACTTCATGTTTCGGTGTATTGGGTTGGGTACCCAATGAAACTGGGCGGACTTGCGCATCGTCGACCCTCAGGTCCGGCAGTCGACTAAAGCCGGCCTGCGACGTTGGCGCCGCGGCCATCGACGCGGTGCTCACCAGTGTCAAAACCAGACGCCCCTGCGCACCGGCTGGCGCCATGACAGCCGCGCACTATGGCATAGTTTTTTCAGCATTTTCAGGTCGGTGGTAGCCCGCGTCACATCGTTTTGCCACCACTGGCTTGGTCGATCTGCGTCAGCACCTCGGCATGCGCCTGCTACTCCTGCGCATTGCGCGCAACACCGACAGAACCAGAGCACGCCCATCAATCACTGGCAGTTGCCGGCAGGTCAATCGTGTCGAGTAATTTTGAAGCGGAGACGGCGACCGGGCTGTCTGCGATGGTGGGCGAGGGCGTCAACCACGGCAGCGTCACACGGTTTCTGTCAGGCAAAGACTACACGGCAAAGGGCCACGGCAGGCAGCATGGCCAGACAGGTCGAGAGTGCTGATGGCGTGCTGATCTTTGGCGATCCCATTCAGGAAAAGGCATGGACAGGCGCGAGCGAATAGACCTGCTGGCATGGCGCCCATTGCACAGGCCATGCGGTGCGCGGCCTCAGCCGGCTGACCGCGCTGTACCGCGTCAACGCTCGCTCGATAGCTGTTGCATCAAGTTGCGGATGATGGTCTACAGCAAGGAAATGGCTGGGTTCCCGACCAAAGTGGCTCGTCAATGCCTCCCACAGTGCCTGCGCACAGCTGAGGCAAATGCAGGTGGCACCATCGCGCCGCGCAACATCAGTTAGAATCCAAGGCCTTGGCCCGGTAGCTCAGTCGGTAGAGCAGAGGACTGAAAATCCTTGTGTCGGTGGTTCGATTCCGCCCCAGGCCACCACTATTCAGCGCCCAACCGTTCTCGGTTGGGCGTTTTCGTTTGCGGCTTCCACACAGCACGCGGGCTTCCGGGCCGTTCTGCGTGTGCCGCCAGTCGTCGGGCAAGGGGCGACACCGTGCCTGGTTCGCCCCTGTTCCGCCCTATCTTCTCTCGAAACCTGCGCCAACTTCTTCGCCGAGGCACACGCAGGCAGTGTTGTCCATCAAGCACTTGTGCGTGTGCCGCCGGGAATGGTTTGCCTGCGTGTTTGCACGAGCGGAGTCGCTGTGCAACATGCGAGGCCAGCCCCAGGTCATCCTTTGGGCGGGAACGGATCGTCGCCGTAGCTGTTGCGCTCACGGATCTGCCCGTCTCGTCCTTGGATGAGCAACTCACTCTGTTGGTTGATGGCAATCCCGCGCGCGCGGTCAATCGCCTCTCGTTGGGTGTCATGAATGGATGTGATGCGGTCGTTACCTTCTCCGCGCACACCCCACTGATCACCGCCATTGATGGGGACAACCCACTGGTTTTTTCCGGTCATTTCAAGCACTCCAAAAATGTGAGAACACAGGCTCTTGACGTCGGCGCGAGCCTCGGCGCATCGGGTGGTGAGTTCACGTCATGGAAGTCTCCTTTCTCGATGTTTGATCTCATGGGATCGAGGGATCACGCCAACGCGACCGCCGCCCACGGCATCGCGTACAACCCCGCGCGTTGCTGCGTGACCACCAGCACACCGTAGGCTGCATGTTGCGCCGTAGGCTCCAGCTTGCCCTTGTCCTTCGCCTTGATCTTGAACAGGTCGCTCGGCTTGGCGCTGCCCAGACCCGCGCGCTGCATGATCCGATCTGCCGTTGTGGCCTCGCCCTTGAACGACCACAGCGCGCCCAGCACCTTCGCCTGACCGTCAGTGAATTGAATCGGCGTGCCGTCGCCGTCCGGAAGCGTCACCCACCTGAAGTCTGCCGAGAACGGCCCGTTCACCGGTGCGGCCGGATCGGCGACCGCCGGTTCCGGGGGCGGTGAAGGCGTGCCAATGAGCGCGATGCCGCCGCCGTAGAACGTAAAACGCTCCTCCAGCACCAGCCACTCGACGCCGGTACCGAAGGGCGATCCGCGCGTCTCGCGCGGCCTTGGCGTGATCACGCGAATGCCCCCTCCTGCCACGCGCACCCGATCCAGTAACGCAGGTTCTTGCAGCACCCGTGTCAGATCACGGGCCAGCAGCACTGGGGAACAGCGGGCATCGCCGAGCCGCCATACGCCGTCGCCCAGATCATCGATGCCGTCGCGGCTCTCGATGCCAAGCGCGAGGCGCATCTTCTGCCGCAGCCAGTCCTCGTCCAGGATCAACGCTGCCCCATCGTTCGCTTCGACGGCCACTGGCCCACAGTCGGGACATCGGCACATCCGCCCGCCGCGACCATCACCCCACACCTGCGCCCGATGTTGCTGGCAATGGGGGCAGAGCACGAACGACTGATCCACCGTCGTTGGCTTGACCGCCTTGCCGAGCACGGAGAGCGCGGCAACCTCACGCGGCGGCAGCATCGCGCTTTCCTTGAGGCGGAAAAATGTTAACGTCCCGGCGGGGATCTCCCGCCTTAAAAAATTTATGGGTGCATAGCGATGTTAGAAACGGAACGATTACGCCTACGGCAGTGGAAGGATGAGGATTATCCTGCGTATGCCCGGCTGAATGCAGACCCGATGGTGATGCGCTACTTCCCCAGTGCGTTGCCCGTGCAGGAGAGCCATGAACAGGCTGATAAGTTGCGTTCGCTGATAACAGAAAGGGGCTGGGGGGTGTGGGCGGTGGAGTTGAAAGCCAGCGGCGAGTTTATCGGGATATCCGGCTTGCACACGCAGGCTGGTGACAGCGGCATTCCCCATGCGCCGCTGACGGAGATCGCCTGGCGCATTCTGGCTGCTAACTGGGGAAAGGGCTATGCGCCTGAAGCCGCAAGGCGGGTCTTGCAATTTGCCTTTGAAGAGCTGGCGCTGGACGCGGTGTACTCCTTTACGGCACAGGTCAATACGCCATCACAGCGGGTAATGATTAAAGTCGGCATGAAAAATACCGGCGAGGAATTCAATCATCCCAAACTGGAGAGCGGGCATGAGCTTGAACGACACTGCCTTTATGTCCTGACCAAGGAGCGCTGGTTAGCGACCAATCGCTAATTACAACGCAGGCTGCGTTAGTTTGGTCTGAGCAAAAAAGGCTAACACGGTTTCAATGACGCTTTCCGGCATGTTGCGACAGCCGGAAAAGTTTGGTTTTGCTCATTTACTCGACAACCCCTCAGTATGGGATAGAAATATGTTATCGACCTGGCAGGAGGTTTCTCAAATTCTTTTTCTGACCGGCATGCTGCTTATTACACCCGGGTCAACCAATACACTGCTGCTGTTATCCGGAGCCACCAGTGTTTTTTTAAGCATGCAGAAATTGATTCTGGCTGAAGCGGCAGGTTATTCTATTGCAATCAGCATCTTGGGATATATGACATCAATCTTAGGGCGTGTTAACAATCAAGTAATCCAGATATAAGTACAAACCAGATTGAGAAACGACAGGTAGTTACGCGCCAGCTTTTCATAACGAGTTGCGATTCTTCGGAATTGCTTGATCCGATTAAAAAAACGCTCGACCAAATTGCGCTCCTTATACAGATGTCGATCATAACTTCGCTGCACCACACGATTGCGCCTGGGTGGAATGACCGCCGTCGCACCAGCGACCTGAATGCTGTCAATCAGGGCATCGGCATCGTAGCCCTTGTCAGCCAGTACCGCATCGGCTTTCAAGCCTTCCAACAGCGACTTGGCTTGTGTAATATCGACTACCTCGCCACCAGTGAGCAGCCAACGCACTGGGCTACCGAGCGCATCGACAACGACGTGAATCTTGCTCGTCCATCCACCACGCGAACGGCCTATTGCCTGTGGCCCCTCTTTTTTTTGGCACCAGCAGCGTGTTGATGTGCACGCACCACCGTACTATCGATCATCAGCATTTTCAAATCTCTGTCGCCACTGACAATTTCGCAGACCCGCTGCCATACGCCCGACTCGCCCCAGCGCTTGAACCGCGTGTATGTTGTGTGCCAGTTGCCCAATTCTGCAGGCAAGTCTCGCCATGGTGAACCCGTGCGCATGATCCACAACACCGCTTCCAAAAATAGCCGATTGTCCTGGGCGGTCGCCCCAGGATCGCTCGGCTTACCCGGTAATAACGGAGATAATTTCTCCCATTGTTCATCACATAGTAGTTTTCTGACTTCTTGCATCTTGGACCCCTATTCATTCAAAGATCAAGTATAGACATAACCCATTGATTGTTAACACGCCCTAGGGCGCCAACTTCACGCTGAAGAAGGCCACAGCCTGCGCGACCGTGTCATGATGAACCTGACTGCGAGTGAGAGTCCATGGATCGGTGCAAATCTGAAAATGAAGTACCTTACCCAAGAGCGTGCAGCGCGCAATGAACATGTAGTGCGTGCCGTTTTTGATCTCATGCAGCTGGGCCATCGGTATCTGCGTTGCCAGCAGGGCAGCGTTGCTTAAAGGCGGCGCCTGGTCGTCGTTCTCTCCCACGAGCATTGAAACCGGGATGCTGATGTGCGCCAGGCTGGCCTTATCAAAGGCCAAAGCAAGCACCGGCGCCATCGCAAACGCAGCGCGCACGCGTTCGTCGCGGTAGTTGTCGCCGGCACGCGCCAGCGAAGCCCGCGCCCGCGCATCCGTGTCAAGCACGCGCTTCATCTTGTCCATCCCAAAGTCGGCTTCGGCAGTCAATTTGCAGCTGCTGTCACTGGGAGCCTTGTCGCAGTAATGCTGCCATTGGGCGTAATCGGTGCGCGCACCGGCCAGCGTCAGTGCGGTGTAGCCCCCCAGAGAGAAACCCGCCACGCCGACCCGGTTCATGTCAATGCGCGGCCCGAAGGCCGGGTCGGCGATCAGTTTGTCGAGCAGCACAGACAAATCGCGGGCGCGTTCCCACCAGAGAGCGAAGCCCTGCGGCAGATACTTTGGCTCCACCGCTGTGTTGCCGTGGTGATTGACCGCGGCGACGATGTACCCCGCTTCGGCCAACCCGCGAGCGAACCAGGCCATGGACTGAGCGCTTCCACCCGTTCCATGCGACAGCAGGATCAACGGAAACTTCTGCGGCGTTTTAGGCAAGGAAGCATGAAATGCATGGGGACCGGCAAGCAAAAAGCCGGCGCGCCAGTCTTCCGTGGGAGTGCCGGTCTCGGCGGGAAACCAGAGCACGGTTTCCAAAGGCCGGGGGGCATTCGATTCCCAGGCTGTTCGCTTGGAGTCCGCAAAAGAAATGAAAGACACGCCAACCGGAGAAGCCGTAGGCGGCTCTGAACACGCTTGCAGCAAAAATATGCAGGCCAGGACAACAACTACATGTCTAATGGATTGCTTCATGAACATAGATTCCTTGGACTGTTCGATGATTACCCGAGTTGCATCGTGCTGGATTCTCCCACGTTGATCCAGGATCCGCGCACAACTACCGGCTACTCGATCGGGCGCACCACTGCGCGCGCGGCCACGCCCACATAGGTGGACCAGGCCGGCACATCCTCCAGCACCACACTGCCGGCGCCGATCTTGGAGCCCCGGCCGATTTGAATATTTCCCAGTACAGTGGCGTTTGCGCACAACAAGACCTCAGCGCCGACCTTGGGGTGCCGGTCGCCGGATTGCTTGCCTGTTCCGCCCAGCGTCACACCTTGAAAAATCGTGACATCGTCGCCAACGATGCTGGTTTCGCCAATGACGACGCCGGTGCCGTGATCCATGGTCAGGTCGTGCTGCAAGGCCGTGGCCGCCAGCAGCGCGTCGATGACCGGCAAGGTGCGACCGGCGCTGGCCTGCACGCGACCCCAGCGGTCGGCGACCTCCGCGTCGATGCCCAGCACCCGACCGAGGAAGTAGTTGGGCAATTCCACTTCCAGCCAGTCCGTGAGGGTCTGGCGGAACGCGGGGTCGGCGACACCTTCGATGCCTTTGCGGATTTCACCCAGGCTCAGGACGCAGAGGTACAGCGACTGGCGCGGACGCGCTTGCATCCACGCCACGACCTTTGCGTCGGCCCTGCGGTTGCGCAGTTCGGACAGGACGTTGGTGTCGACGAGGTAGCTCAAAACGTGATCTCGCGCGGCAGGCTGCCGGGGCCACGGTCGCGTTCGAACGCGATCTCATCGTGCCCCGCCAGCGGTGAGGCGCGCATGAATTCCACCAGCGACTGCTCGTTGCCGGAAAGCCGGTCGAACAGTTCGCGCGACAGCACGACCGCCACGGATTTGCCGTGCAGGGTGATGTCTTGTGGCCCCTCCTGGGCCGCGTGCTTGACCAGTTCCGAGAACCGCGCCTTGGCGTTTTGCATTTGCCAGCTTTGCATGATCAACCTCCAAAAGACCACACAGGTCTGACCTAAATGGTCTTAATTTCATCCGATTCCCACGTTCATGGCAAACCGTATTTCCCTACTCGTCGCGCTCGAAGGCGCGGACGAAGGGCTCAAGCGCGCGATCACGAACGCCGAGCGCAGCCTCGGCGGGCTGAGTTCCAGCGCCAAGACCGCCAGCGACAAGGCCGCCGCCGGGATGGCCGAGGTCAAGGCCGGGGTGTCGGCCTTCGGCGACCAAATCAACAAGGCCAAGACCCAGTTGCTGGCCTTCCTCACCATCAACTGGGCGGCGGGCAAACTGCAGGAGATCGTCCAGATCGCCGACGCGTGGAACATGATGTCCGCGCGGCTCAATCTCGCCACCGCGGGCAGCCGCGAGTACACGGTCGCGCAGAAGGAACTGTTCGCTATCGCCCAGCGCATCGGCGTGCCGATCCAGGAAACCGCCACGCTCTACGGCAGGCTGCAGCAGGCAGTGCGGATGCTGGGCGGCGAGCAACAGGATGCAATATCGCTCACCGAAAGCATCTCGCAGGCGCTGCGCATCTCCGGTGCATCGGCGACCGAGGTGCAGTCGTCCCTGCTGCAGTTCGGTCAGGCGCTGTCGGCGGGTGTGCTGCGCGGCGAGGAATTCAACTCCGTCGTCGAGAACAGCCCGCGTCTGGCCAAGGCGCTGGCCGATGGCCTGAACGTGCCCATCGGGCGCTTGCGCAAGCTGGCCGAGGAAGGGCGGCTCACCGCCGACGTGGTGGTCAACGCGTTGATGAGCCAGAAGGACAAGCTGGCCGCCGAGTACGCGCAACTGCCGATGACGGTCAGCCAGGCATTCACGCGGCTGTCCAATGCCTTCGGCCAGTGGATCAGCCGCCTGGACGAATCGACCGGCTTCACCAAGAAGGTCGCCGAGGCACTGACGTGGCTGTCGGAAAACCTCGACACGGTGATGCAGTGGTTGAAGCGCATCGCCGAAGTGGGTCTGGCGGTGCTGATCTACCGGCTGATTCCGGCGCTGATCATCGCGTGGCAGACGGCAGGCGCGGCGGCGGTGACGGCGGCCAGCACCACGGCGGCGGCGTGGGCAACGGCCAACCTGTCGCTGTCGAACGCCATCGCCACGGTGGGCAAGCTGCGCGTGGCCTTCGGCGTGCTCGGTGCGGCCATCATCGGTTGGGAGATCGGAACGTGGCTTTCGGAGAAGTTCGAGATCGTCCGCAAGGCAGGCATCTTCATGGTGCAGGTGCTGATGACGGGCATCGAGCACCTGCGCTTCCGCTGGGAAGTGTTCGCCGCCATCTTCACCTCTGACACCATCGCCGAGGCCACCCAGCGGCATCAGGAACGCCTCACGGAGATGAACCGCATCTTCGTCGAGATGCAGAAAGCGTTTGCCGTCCTCCAGATCGTCGCGCGGCGTCACCGTGACCGGCTTCTTCAGGCCGATCTTCTTGATGTTGCCGACGATCTCCTCGAACACGCGGCCATTGCGGTCGCGCGGGTTGAGCACGGCGATCTGATCGACCGGGATCATTTGCAAGTCGGTGGCGTGGTGCGGTCTGGTCATGCGGCCCTCCGGATGCGGCTGCGCTCGGCCATGCCGTAGAGGTAGTCCAGGCTGTCGAAGCGGTAGCTCTCGAATTCGAGGCCGTTGTGATCGGCCGGCCAGATGGATGCCCGACTGGTCGAAATCCAGACGCGGCAACAGGTAGTAGTCCAGCGGCGCTTGGTTGGTCTCATCCAGCCGGACTGTGACCGTGGCGTCGGGCGTCAGGCTGGTGTCGAAGCGCACCTTGGCCGCAATGCACGCAGCTTCAGGTCATCGTCGAGTTCTCCATGCAAAACCTGCATGGAACCCGTGACCATCAGTGCGCAGCGCGCCAGTTTGCAGCCTATAGACAAACTGACCTTGCCCCTGGAATCCGTACCCCATAGCGGAGTCACGAATTGGCTTGCTTGGCCTGAGCCGCATGCCAGTCTTGCTCGAACCGCGCCGGGCTGACGTACGCCAGCGTGGAGTGTAGCCGGGTGCGGTTGTACCAGAGTACCCAGGCGATGACCTCGTCCTTGGCCTGGCGCCGCGTCACGAAGCGCTGCCCATGCAGTCGCTCCACCTTCAACGAACCGAACAGGGTCTCGCTGCAGGCGTTGTCCCAGCAGTTGCCCTTGCGGCTCATCGAGGCCGTGATGCCGCACTGGACGAGCACGTCCCTGAAGTCCTCGCTGGCGTATTGGCTGCCCCGGTCGCTGTGGAAGATCAGCCCGGCATGCTTGCGCGGATGGCGCTTGAACCAGGCCATGCGCACAGCATCGATGACGATGTCGCGCGTCATGTCCTGGCGCAGTGACCAGCCCACCACCTGGCGGCTGAACAGGTCGATCACCACGGCCAGGAACAGCCAGCCTTCGTCGGTTGCGATGTAGGTGATGTCGCCCACCCAGACCTTGTCGGGTTCGGCCACATCGAACTGCCGATCCAGCAGATTGGGGGCGATCGGCAGGTCATGCTTGCTGTCCGTGGTGACCTTGAAGCGGCGCTTGCCCTTGGCCTGGATGCCGTGCAGTTGCATGAGCTTGCGCACCCGCTCCTTGCCCACCCGGATGCCCCTGGCCAGCAGTTCCTTCCACGTGCGCGGCCAGCCGTAGCCGCCCCGCGTTTCGGCGTGGATCACCTCGATGTGCACCAGCAGCGCGTCGTCGCTGAGATGGTGCCGCTGGGCCGCGCTGGCTCTACGAACGAAGTGTTCGTGGTAGCCGGTGATGCTGGCCTGCAGGACTCGGCACTGCACAGAGATCGGCCACGCCTGGCGGTTGCGGTGAATGAAGGCGTACTTCAGCTCTGCGCCTTCGCGAAGTACGCCGTCGCTTTTCCCAGGATGTCACGCTCCATCTTCACGCGTGCCAGCTCCGCGCGCAGCCGGCTGATCTCCATCTGCTCGACGCTCACTGCCTTGCTGTCAGCGCCTGTGAGCTTGCCCAGGCGATCCGCCTTGACCCAGTTGAACAGCGTCTGTTCCACCACGCCCAGCGTCCTGGCCGCCGCTGCGATGCTCTGGCCGCCATGGACCAGTCGCACTGCCTCCTGCTTGAATTCCAACGTGTAGCGCGCCCGCACTGTCTTCGTCATTTCCGTTTTCCTTGCTTGCATTGAACCACTCAGCAAGGGATACGTTTTTCGGGGGCAGGGTCAAACCATGCCACTAAGTGGCACAATATGATCAATGATGCGAGTCTTCAAAACCCGCCACTTCCAGCGATGGATGCGCAAGACGGAACTGACCGATGCCGCCCTGTGCAAGGCCGTCGAGGAGATGGCTGGCGGGTCGATCGACGCCGATCTCGGCGGCGGCGTGGTGAAGAAACGTGTCGGGCTGGCTGGACGCGGCAAGCGTGGCGGAGCGAGAACGCTGGTCGCCACGAACAAGGGCAATCGCTGGTTCTTCGTGTTCGGCTTCGAGAAAAACGACCGGGCCAACATCAGCGACGAGGAACTGGAAGGCTTGCAAACCATCGCCACCGACCTGCTGGCCCGTACCGGAAAGCAGTTGGATGAAGCCGTCGCCGACGGCACGTTGCAGGAGATCTGCCAATGACTACCAAGACCAAAGCAAAGAGCCGCATCCTTGAAGCCGTCCATGAGACGGCCAACGATCTGCATCGCTTGGGTTTCATCGACAAGCGCAAGATGCAGAAGTACGACGTGCTGTGCCTGGAGCCGGTGCAGGACTACGACGCAGTCAAGGTCAAGGCACTGCGCGAGCGTCTGCACCTGAGCCAAGCCGTGTTGGCCTCGGTGCTCAACACCAGCGCGTCCACCGTCCGCAAGTGGGAGGGTGGCGACAAGCGCCCCAGTGGCCCGTCGCAAAAGCTGCTGGACATCATCGAGCGTAAGGGGCTGGAAGCGGTTCTCTGAACGCCGGGGCGAAATGCATCAGTTCGATCCGGGTTTGAGGATCGAACTCCAGACCGTCGAGGGTTTGAAGCAACGCGGAAATGCACGGGATCGCCCGGTTTTCCCAGGGCCGGAGCATCAAATTTCCCGCAGATGAAGGATATTGGCGAGGTAGTCCGGGTTCCAGGCAGCGGCCTTGCGTTTTTTTGGCAGGCCCATGGCGCGAGAGTGGTCAGCACGAAACAGGTTCATGGCGGCACGGCGCAGCAATGAGAAGTCGAGTGCGGCATTGCGTAGCCGGATGGGGCAGGCGTCCTCTCCAAAGGTCACATCCAGGCACCAGTGCAAGCCATTTTCAATGTCCCAGTGCATGCGCACAGCGTGCAAAATGCGCTCACTGTCGGCGGGCAGTGAACTGATCACATAGCGCCGATCTGTCTCGGTCTTGCTGCCGATCACGCGGCTGGAGTCGATACAGGCCACCGAAGTGATCTTCTTCCAGCGTTCCTTGAGCCCCAGGGTAGCCAGCCAATCCAGATCGCCCACTGCCGTGCAGCGACGGGTTTCAATGCGGCCATCCTCCTTGCTGCCTGGCCGGCCTTGCGCTTGTCCTTCAGCCTGAAGCTCTCGCCGGTGATCTGCACGATGTGGGCGTGGTGCAGCAATCGGTCAAGCATTGCCGCCGTCATGCAGATCCCGTGGAGGGCTGGGCAGAGCCCAGCCGTTGGGGGCTCAAAAGTTAACGTTGTCCCGTCCCTTCAGTCCCAGCATCTGCCGCGCCTGTTGCGGGGTCGCTACCTCCAGGCTGAGCCCTTCAACGAGAGATCGCGCGCGCTTGACCTGGTCGGCATTGGATTTGGCGAGCCGCCCTGGGCCGTCCCACAGCGAATCTTCGAGGCCGACGCGCACGTTGCCACCCATGGCTAACGACTGCGAGGCGATTGGCATCTGGTTGCGGCCCGCGCCGAGAACCGACCAGACGTAGTCGTCGCCGAACAAGCGATCGGCTGTGCGTTTCATGTGCAGCACGTCCTCCGGGTGCGGCCCGATGCCGCCGAGCAGGCCGAACACCGACTGGATCAGGAAGGGCGGCTCGATCAGTCCGCGGTCGATGAAATGCGCGGCGGTGTAGAGGTGTCCGATGTCGTAGCACTCGATCTCGAAACGGGTGCCGTTGCTGGCGCAGCTTTCCAGGATGTGGGCGATGTCCTTGAAGGTGTTCTTGAACACGCGGTCGTCGCTGTTGGCCAGGTAGGGTCGTTCCCAGTCGTACTTGAAGTCCTTGAAGCGCCCGAGCATGCCGTACAGGCCGAAATTCATCGAGCCCATGTTCAGCGACGCGACTTCGGGCTTGAAGGTGTGCACCGGCACCAGGCGCTCCGTCACCAGCATGGTTGGCGCGCCGCCGGTGGTGATGTTGATCACTACGTCGCTGGCCGCCTTGATCTGCGGCAGGAAAGCCTTGAACAACTCGGGGTCCTGCGAGGGCGAACCATCCTCGAGTTTGCGCGCATGCAGGTGCACGATGGCCGCGCCGGCCTCGGCAGCACCGATGGCAGCTTCGGCGATTTCCGGCCCGGTGATGGGCAGGTGGGGTGACATGGACGGCGTATGGATGGCGCCGGTGACGGCACAGGTGATGATGACTTTGTTGGATTTGCGCACGGGGTGCTCCGGTTGGAAGGGGTGGATGGATGGGTCAATCGGCGTCGCGTGCTTGGGTGCGCTGATGCGCGACCAGGGCCATGAGGCGGTTGTCGCGCCAGCGTGCACGCGCGGCCAGTTCGGTGGCCGGCAAGGCTTCCCGGCGTTCCGCATCGATGCGCGCCACCAGCGCGTCGTCCCAGTCGTTGGGCTGTTGGCCGCGCGCCACGTCGCGGTAGGTCGGGCCGTAGCGTCTGGCGTAGTCGAGCAGGCCGGCCGGTGCGTTCAGGTCGATGGTCTCGAATGGGCCCATGAAGGACCAGCGCAGGCCCAGGCCGTCCTTGAGCACCTTGTCCAAGTCCTGCACCGAGGCATAGCCGCCGGCGTAGAGGTTCAGCGCCTCGTTGAGCACCGCCCCCTGGATGCGGTTCAGCAGGAAGCCGGTGATCTCCTTGCGCAGCAGCACGGGCGACTGCCCGGCTTGGCGGTACAGCGCGTGGGCGCGCTGCACGGCGGCATCGGACGTCCACGGCGCTGGCGCGACCTCGACCAATGGGATCAGATAGGGCGGATTGACGGGGTGTCCGACCATGACCCGGTGGCGCCCTGGCAGCCCTTCGGAGAACTCCGAAGCCATGAGCCACGAGGTGGAACTGGCCAAGATGGCATCGGGTGCTGACAGCGCATCCATCTCGGCGAAGATGGCGCGCTTGGCTTCCAGGGTCTCGCGCACGTTCTCCTGCACCAGCGCCGCGTCTTCGAGCGTCTCGGCCAGGTTGGCGGTCGGTTTGATGCGGGCCAGCACGGCCGCCGGGGCTTCCGTGATCAACCCATGCCCGGCGAGGTCGCCGATGTTCTCCAGCAGCAGGCGCTGGCAGTCGGCCAGAGCGTGCGGGTCGGCGTCGTGCAGACGCACCTGGCAACCGGCGCGCGCGAACACGATGGCCCAGGCGCGGCCGATGAGCCCGGCACCGACGATGGCAATGCGGTCTTGCATCGGCTCAGCCCAGATGTTCGACGTTGCCGCACACCGAAAGGCTTTGGCCGCTGATCGTCGCGCCCGCCGGCGAGCAGATGAAAACGATCTGGTTGGCGATGTCCTGCGCCGTGACCATGCTGCGCAGCGACACCTTGGACAGCAGCCTCTCGCGCATCGCTTCATGGTCGATGCCATAAGAGGCCGCCCTGGCGGCGATCACGCGCTCCTGCCGCGCGCCGGCGACGATGCCCGGCAGGATGGCGTTGACGCGGATGCGAGAGGGCCCCAGCTCCATGGCCCAGCTTTCCGTCAGACCGATGACGCCGAACTTGGATGCCGAATACGGGGTGCGCAGCGGAAAGCCCAGCCGACCCGCCGCCGACGACAGGTTGACGATGGAGCCCCCGCCCGCCGCCTTGAGCAGCGGCACGGCGCGCCGCGTGCAGAGGAAGGGGCCGGTCAGGTTGACGGCGATGGTCTGCTCCCAGTCGGCCAGCGCCGTGTCCTCCACTGCGGAGGTGGGGCCGGCGATGCCTGCGTTGTTGACCAGCACGTCCAGCCTGCCCCAGCGCTCGGCGATGCCGGCGAACATGGCATCGACCTGGGCGGCGTCGGAGACGTCGGTGCGGCTGTGGCAGAGCTGCGGCAGTTGCCGCGTCGCCTGGGCCAAGAAGCCCTCGTCGACGTCGCAGATGTGCACCTGCGCGCCTGCGGCCACGAAGGCCTCGGTGATCGCCAGGCCGATGCCCTGTGCGCCTGCGGTGACCAGCACGCGCTTGCCGTTGAGGCCGATGTCCATGAGAAGTCCTTTGTCGAAGTGGGTTCAGAGCCAGAGAATTTGCTTGCGGTAGGTGAGATCGGTCAGCAGCGGCGCGGCCGGTCCGGTGTGGAACACAGCGCCGCGCTCCAACGCGAACACGCGGTCGGCCAGCGCCAGCACCAGGTCGAGGTTGTGCTCGACGATGACGATCGCCACCTCCTTGCGCAGCCGGTCGAACACTGTGAACAGCTCCTGCACCACGGCCGGCGCCAGACCCTCGAAGGGCTCGTCGAGCAGCAGCAGGCGCACGTTGCCCGACAGCGCCCGCGCCACGGCCACCATCTGTTGCTCGCCGCCCGAGAGGAAGTCGGCGTGGGTGTGCAGGCGCTCCTTCAGGCGCGGGAAGTACTGCAGGATTTTTTCTTCGCTCCACACCGTGCCCGTGCTGCCATCGGTCTTGCGCGCCAGCCGGCCGAGCGAGAGGTTCTCCGCCACCGTCATGCCCGAGAACAGGCCGCGCCCCTGCGGCACATAGCCGATGCCCATGCGCGCGATGTCGGGCGCCGACAAGCCGGCAATGTCGCGCCCGGCGTACTCGATGCGTCCCGACGCCGGCTTGAGCAAGCCGGTGAGGGTCTTGAGCAGCGTCGACTTGCCCGCGCCGTTGCGCCCCAGCAGTGCGACGATCTCGCCTTCGCGCACCTCCAGCGTGGCGTCATCGAGGATGTGGCTCTTGCCATAGAAAGCGTTCACCGCCTCGAAGCGCAGCAACTGCGGCCGGTCCTGCGCATCGCCGGCGACGCGTCCGGTGACGGGCGGCGTGCCCGTGCCGGTGTAGATCTCCTGGACGCGTTGGTCGGCACGGGCCTCGGCCGGCGTGCCGGTCATCAACACGCTGCCTTGGTTCATGACCGTGACTTGCTGCGACAAGCCCAGCACGCGGTCGATGTCGTGCTCGACGATCAGCACCGGGATGTTGCTGGCGATGGTCTTGACCAGGTGCGACACCCGCTCGCGCTCGGCAGCGGCCAAGCCGGCCAGTGGTTCGTCCATCAGCAGTACCTGCGGCTTGGAGCCCAGCGCGATGCCCAGATCGACCAGGCGCTGGCCGCCATACGATAGCGCGCCGCCTTCGATCTGCTCGATGCCCTGCAGGCCGAGGAATTTCATCAGCTCGCCCGTTTCGGCATGAATCTCGGGGTAGCGGTCGATGTCGCGCCACATGTTGAAGCGCGCGGGGTGCCGCGCCTGCAGCGACAGGCGCAGGTTCTCGTAGATCGACAGGCCGCGGAACAGGTTGGTGATCTGGAACGAGCGTGCCAGGCCCTGCTGGCAGATCTGCTGCGGCGCCAGGCCCTGGATCTCATGGCCGTGCAGGCGTACCGAGCCGTTGCTGGGCGCGAACATCCCGGAGATCAGGTTGAAGGTGGTGGTCTTGCCTGCGCCATTGGGGCCGATCAGCGCGTGGATCTGGCCCGCGTGCAGCGTCAAGCTCGCGGACTCGACGGCATGGATTCCGCCGAAGCGTTTGGCGACGTCGCGCACTTCCAGCACCAGTCCTTCTTGCGCCTTGGGCCGCAGGAAGCCCGGCAGCGGCAGCCCTTCGAAGATCTGGCGCTGGCCCATGGCTGCGCCCACTTCCAACGGAGGCTGCCAGCGCCGTGTCAGGCGGCTCCAGACGCCCACCAGCCCGGTCGGCGAGAACAGGATGAAGCCGACGAAGGCGAGCCCGAACCAGAGCAGCCAGTTGCCGGTCCAGATCGAGAGGAACTCGCGGAACAGCATGTAGAACAGCGCGCCCAGTGCCGGCCCGAGGAAGCTGCGCATACCGCCCATCACTACCATGGCCAGCAGTTCGCCGGAGAACGCCACCGAGGTTGGCTCCGCCGATGCGAAGCGGTGGTGGAACACCATCAGCGCACCGGCCAGTCCGGTCACAGTGGCCGACAGCACGAACATGGTCAGCTTGTAGCGGCTCGTGTCGTAGCCCTGGAAGGTGGCGCGCTGCTCGTTCTCGCGGATCGCCACCACCGTGTGGCCGAACGGCGAGCGCACTACGCGCAGCAGCAGGTAGAGCACGCCCCAGCCAATGAGGCTGACCAGGACCAGGTAAGCCAGCGGATCGTCCAGGTTCACAGGGCCGATGGCGGGGCGCACCACGCCGCCCAGGCCGGATTCGCCGCCCGTGAGGGCGGTCCAGCGGAAGGCGATCGCAAAGGTCAAGGCCGACAGGGCCAGCGTGAGCAGAGAGAAATACACGCCTCGCCGGCGCAGGATCAGCAAGCCGATGGCCGTCGAGCCGCAGGCGATGAACAGCACCGCGAGCAGCAGCGGCAGCACGAACTGGCCCGGTAGCCAGTGCTTCTGGAACAGCGCCGCGGCGTAGGCGCCGATGCCGAACCAGGCGCCGTGGCCGAACGAGGTCAGGCCGGTGTAGCCCACCAGGAGGTTCAGGCCCATCGCGGCGATTGCGAAGATCACCACGTCGGTCGAGGAGGTGAGCGTCAGGCCCAGGGCCTGCAGCAGGAAGGGAGCGACGACCAAAGCGATGGCGCCGATCCACAGCGGGCGGTAGTTGGGATTCACGGTGCGTTTCCTCGCGAGTCTCAGTCGAAGCGCTCGATGCGCTCGCCCAGCAGGCCGCGCGGGCGGAACATCAACACCAGCAGCATCAGCAGGTACATCGATGCCTCTCCTGCGGGCGGGTAGAAATGGATGGTCACGCCGCGCACCACGCCGACCAGCAGCGCCGCGATCACCACGCCCCAGAAACTGCCCAGGCCACCGATGACCACCACCACGAAGGCCGCCGTCATGATCTCGGCGCCCATCGCCGGGTGCACGCCGGAGATCGGAGCGAACAGCACGCCCGCCAGCGCCGCCAGCCCCACGCCCAGCACCACGATGGCCGTCATGTAGGGCTGCAGCCGGATGCCCAGCACGGCCACCATGTCCGGTTTCTGCACCCCGGCGCGCACGACGCGGCCGAACGCGGTCTTGTTGAGCAGCAGCCAGATGCCGACCAGGGCCGCGATGACGACTCCCAGCATCAGCAGGCGGTAGCGCGAGTACAGGAAGTCGCCGATCACCACCTGGCCCTTGAACGCTGGCGGGATCGACGCCGGCAGCGGCGCTGCGCCCCAGACCATCCGGATCACCTGCTCGGCCACCATCGCCAGGCCGAAGGTCAGCAGCAGGCCCAGGATCGGATCGGCCGAGTAGAAGCGGCGCAGCAGGAAGCGCTCGAACAGCACGCCCAGCAAGCCCACCAGCAGCGGCGACAGCACCAACGCGCCGGCGAAGCCGAGGTGCTTGGTGAGCTCCACAGCGAGGTACGCACCGATGGCATAGAAGGCGCCGTGCGACAGGTTGACGATGCCGCCCAGGCTGAAGATCAGTGACAAACCCAGCGCCAGCAGCAGGTAGTAGCCGCCGACCAGCAGCCCGTTGAGTATTTGTTCAAGCAGAAAGACGAGTTCCATGGAGATTCCAGGCATGCGCAATGCGACCGATGCCCCGGCGAGCCCGCCGTTGGTGGGTACTGCGCGGAAGGCGCGGGCTGCCCACCCGCGAGCGGCGGGGACGGCTACAACGTGCAGGCGTTCTCTTCACGCGTGGGCGCCAGGGTCTCTAGCGCAGCACTGGCAGCCGGCACGGCCGCATCCACAGCCATGAAGCCCCACTTGTCCTTGACCTGGGTCTTCGGCTTGGGGCGGACGGTATACATCTCCTGCAGCAACTGGTGGTCCCAGGCTCGGAAACTGCCCTTGCGGGCCTTGAGCACTTCGATCGGCGCGCCCTTCTCGAAGTACTCGATCATCTTGGCCGGATCGGTGCCCTTGGTCTCGGCCATCGCCTGCACCATGGCCTTGAGGGCCACGTATTCGCCCCAGGCCTGGTTCTCCGGCGGCCTGCCGTACTTCTTGACGAAGGCTGCCACGAATGCCTGGGCCGCTGGGGCCGGCACCTCGTGGTGCCAGGTCAGGGGCCAGATGCCGGCGAAGTTGTCGGCGCCGGCGCCCCAGGCCAGCGCCGTGTCCAGCGCGAAGCCGGCGATCGGATAGGGTAGGCCGAACTCCGCGTACTGCTTGATGAAGTTGGTGATCTGGTTGCCCGACAGGTTGGAGACCACCACATCGGGTTTCGCTTGGCGGATCTTCAGAAGATAAGGGCTGAAGTCGGTGGCATCGGTGGCGACCAATTCGTCCTGTACGAAGCTGCCGCCGTTGGCCGTCACGAAGCGCTTGGCCGCCTTCAGCAGGTCGTGGCCGAACGCATAGTCGGCCGTCAGTCCGAACAGCTTCTTGCCTTTGATCATGTTGTCGCGCAGCAGCGCGCCGCCGCAGGCCTTCACGTATGTGGTGTTGGCGGCCTCGACGTGGAACATGTAGCGGCTGCAGTTCTTGCCGCGCAGCTCGTCCGAATTGCAGCCGGTGTTCACGAAGATGCGTCGATTGCGGGTTGCCACCTGGGAAATGGCCAGGCCCGAGGCTGAGGAGATCTCGCCGATCAACACTACCGCGCCGTCGCGCTCCAGCAGTCGCTGCGCTTTCGACGAAGCCGTAGACGGATTGACCGAATCCTCGGCGATCAATTCCAACGGCCGACCCAGCACGCCGCCGGTGGCATTGATCTCCTCCACAGCGAGCGAGATGCCCATCACTGCATATTCACCCAGCGGGCCGAGAAAGCCGGTGCGCGGCGTCAGGTGACCGATCCGGATCTTGTCCGATTGCGCGTAGACGATGGATGGAAATCCGAGGACCTCCAGCGCGGCAACGCCTGCCATCGCAGCCGAACCAGTCATCAGACGGCGACGGCTCGTGGATGGCGCGCGGGTCGACGATGCCTGCGGCTGCAGGGGCGGAAAAGAGCGCTGGGTCATGGTTGTCTCCGGGTTGCATGAATGATCGATGTGATCAAATATATTACTCTGGATTTGATAGTGCAACCCATAGCGCAAAATTCATCTGAGAATTCAGGGAAAATCCTGGTGAAAACACGGCGCGCGCCGCTGCTCCAAGGCGCACGCCGACTGCGCAGCGCAAGCCCACATTGCGGATGTGAAGAAAGTCCTATGACATTGGAGAAGATGCAGCCCCTCGTTCACCTCACCCTGTCAGCCCGGGTGTATGAGGACCTGCGGGAGCGCATCATTTCGGGCCAAGTACAGCCTGGGGAGCGGCTCACGCTGGCAGGGATGGCCAGCGCGCTTGGCACCAGTGCAATGCCGATCCGGGAAGCGGTTCAGAAACTGGCGGCCGAAGGTGCGCTGGAGATACTTCCCAACAAGTCCGTGGGCGTCCCCGTCATGACGCGCACACGTTTCCAGGAACTGGTCACCATCCGGATTGCCGTGGAGGGGCTGGCCGTGCAGACGGCCGCCAGTTTGATCACGGACGCGCAGTTGGCGCGGCTAGCGGAGTTGGAGAAGGCGTTTCGCACAGAGCGGCGGCTTGCGACGCCCGACGTGAACCGGATCATCCAGATCAACAAGCAATTTCATTTCGGGGCTTACGAGGCGGCTGGCATGCCCACGTTGCTAACCCTCATCGAAGGGTTGTGGCTGCGCATCGGCCCGGTACTGAATCTGGACATCCGCAACGGGTCGAGTCGGCTTGCGAATCCTCCGTCGGTGCGTGCGCACCGCGCGATGCTGGACGGTTTGCGCGCGCACGATGGCCTGGCCGCAAGAAACGGCCTCGCGATGGATATTCAATGCGCAGCCGATGTGATTCTTTCGGGAGATGGCCTGGGTACCGTCTGAGCCTGCGAGCAGTCCGCAAGACGCGTGCCTTGCACACCCGCCGCTGCGGGAGGTTTCAGCAGGGGTCGTTGGGCATGTCGAAGCCAGTCGCATCCCACTGCGTCAGCAGATTGCGGCCTGCGGCGTCATCGAGTGCAACCGGAGGTGGGCGCACCTTGCGCCACGATGCATGGTGCGTAGTTCAGCGATCGTGGACGGCGTTTCAGCGTGATCGTGGAGTGGGAAGCCGCAACGCGCGGCCTGCCGGGCCAGCGCGCAACTGAGCCAGGTTCTGCCCGTGCCGGTGGCACCGGTCAGAAGGACCGTGCGCGAATGACGCACCCAGTCGCAGCCGGCCAGCGACGTGATCAGGTTGCGATCCAAGTTGTGCGAGTCGCGCCAGAGGATGTCTTCGATGCTGGCGCTGCTGACCTTGAGCCTGGCGCACTTGAGCAGGCGCGTCAGACGCTTGTCATCGCGCCAGTCGATCTCGCGCTGCACGAGCAGGCTCAGGCGCTGCTCGAAGCCGAGCTCGGCCGCCGCACTGCTGATGGCTTGGTCGCTCAACGCAGCCACCATGCCGTCCAGGCGCAGCGCCTTGAGTTGGTCCAGGGTGTGGGCAGGGATCACAGGTTCTCCTTCAGTGGTAGTAATCAGGGCCACGCACGTTCTCGTGCAGCGGCAGCGAGGTCTGGGTCGACTGGGCCGGCAGTGGCTGGCGGTCCGTGCCGCTGGCCAGAATCGAGTTGACGCTGCGGTAGATCGGCGAATGGATGGCCATCGCCCGCGTGCACGCGGCTTCCAGGCGTTCGTGGCCGTGCTGGCGCGCCAGGCGCTGCAGGCCCAGGCAGCAGCGGTAGCCTTGCCCCGGGTGCGGGCGGTTGTCCATCTGCCAGCGCACGAGCGCAGCGCACCCCACGCCGATGCGCTCGCCCCAGGCAATGAGCTTGGCCGGCGTCCACTCCAGATGGGCGCGGTGCGAGGCCGGCATGTGCTCGGAGATAGTCGAGTGCTTGCCCTTGGCAGTGCTCACCGGGTGCACGGCCACGCGCTGCTGGCCGGCGAAGATCTCCAGCGTCGCGCCGGCGATGCGCAACTCCACCGTGGTGCGCACCAGTCGGTGCGGCACGCTGTAGTAGTGGCCGCCGAGGTCGACGTGATAGTCAATGTTCACGCGGGCGCTCTTGAAGCGCACGATGGGCATGCGCGCGGGCGGCAGCGCACGCAGCGCCGGCTTGTCCAACTTCTCGAAGGCCTCGCGTCGGCAGCCTGGCAGCTTCTTGAAGGGGCGCTGGTTCAGATCGGCCAGCAAGTCGGCGAGAGCGCAGTTGAGCTCGCCCAGGCTGAAGAAGCGGCGGTTGCGAAGCCGCGCGAGAATCCATCGCTGGACGATTTGCACCGCGACTTCGACCTTGGGCTTGTCCTTCGGGCGCGCCGGGCGTGCCGGGAGCATCGCCACGCTGTAGTGATCGCAGAACTCCTCGACCAGGCGGCCCAGGCCGGGCTCGTAGCGGTCGGGCCGTGCGACGACGGCGCGTGGCTGGTCGGGCACCACCAGCCGCGGCACGCCGCCGATGAACTCCAGCGCGTTCATGATCGAGGCGACCCAGTCGGGCGCCGTCTGCGTCATGGTGGCGCAGGCATAGGTGTAGCTGGAGGCACCCAGGGCCGCCACAAAGATCTGTGCCTGGCGAATCTCGCCGGTGGCCGCGTCCACGATCGGCACGGTGTCGCCGTCGTAGTCGACGAAGAGCTTGTCGCCGGCGATGTGGGTCTGTCGCATCGAGCGCTTCAGGCCCAGCGCCCAGGCGCGGTACTTGATGCAAAAGCTGGTGTACTTGTAGGCCAGCGCGTTGGCCTGGGCGTACTCCTTCCAGAGCAGCTGCAGCGTGACGCCGGGGCGCTTGAGCTCCTGGTGGATGAGCGCGTAGTCGGGTTCCAGGTGGTGCGCCGCACGCGGCACCGCCGAGCGGTACAGCCGGGCTTCGAGCTCTTGGTCGGTGAGCGTCTGAGCAACAGCCCAATCGACGCCGGCGGCGCGCGCCAGCAGTGCGAACTTGCCCACGGCGGACTTCGGCAGGCCAAGCGCGCGGGCGACCTTCGCATAGGGAAGGCCTGCATCCAGGTGCAGGCGAAGAACTTGTCGTATCTGGCGCATCGTGATCCTCGGAGTGGACATAGGTCTGGTCCGCAAAAAAAGCGGTGGGCCTATGCCCGCGGTCGGATCACTCCCGCGCGCCTGAATCGTCCACGATCAACGTGAAACGCCGTCCACGATCATTTGAAACAGCGTCCACGCTCGCCTGAAATGCCGTCTACGTTCATCTGAAACGACCGTCTACGATGGCCTGAAATACGCACGGTGCGGCGAGGCGACAGAAGAATTCATCGTCGCCTTGGAAGTCGTGCACCTCGCCTTGCGCAGTCCACCAGCGCCGCGACGCGATCGACGCCGGCGAAGGTGGAGAACGGGCCGCTGGCCGTGATCGATGCGACGCTCAGGCGCCAGTCCCATTCGTTCGCCGTCGCGGGACGGCTCGCACCCCTCGCGATCTCCCGCGTCAATCCGCCGCCGTTGCGCCAGGGTGTCGGCGGACACCGGTCGAGGCTGAATCGCCGCACGGCTCAGGAGACGGCGCCGAGCCCGTACTTGCCGGTCAGCAGGCCGCCGTTGCGGAACCGCTCGAGCGCATAGGGCGTGATGTCGATTTCGGTCTGCAGTCCCAGCGCGGACTGCGCCAGCACCAGCCCGACGGCCGGCGACAGCTTGAAGCCATGGCCTGAGAAGCCGTAGCCGACCACGAGGCCGGGCACGTCCTGCAGTCGGCCCAGCACCGGGTTCCAGTCGGGCGTGACGTCGTAGGCGCCAGTCCACGACGACGCGACGCCGGCGGTCTCGTAGCTCGGGAAGCGATCGGCGACCTGGGCGCCAACCTCCACCATGTAGTCCATGCTGATGTCGCCCTGCTCGTTGTCCGGCGAGTCCAACTTGTCGCCGACAATGCCTTCGCTCACCAGCATCTGGTTGCCGCCGTAGCTGCGGCAATAGAGCATTCCGGGCGAGCCCAGGTCCTTGTAGACCGGCATCTGGAAGGTGTAGGGCTGAGGTCCTTCGAGCGCCAACACCGCGTGGCGCTCTGCCTTCACCGGTTGTTCGATACCGGTCCAGCGCTCGATGTCCTTGGCCCAGATGTTCTGTGCGCTCACGACCACGGGCGCTGAGAAGTCGCCTTGCGAGGTTTCGACGCCGACGACGCGGCCTTCTTCCATGCGCAGGCTGTTCACCTCGACGCCTTCCATGATCTTCACTCCCAGGCGGCGCGCGGCGCGCGCGAAGCCGGTCGCAACCAGGTAGGCGTCGGCGAAGCCCGCTTCCGGCTCGTAGCCGATCAGCGCCGCATCGTCGAAGCGCGCGATCGGGAGCAACGAAGACGCTTGCTGCGCGTCAAGCTCCCGCACTTCGATCCCCAGCGCGCGCTGTGCATCGAGCGCCGAACGCAACGCGTCCAGCTTGGCGCCGTCGGGCGCCGCGATGAGGTAACCCGACTTCACCATGCCGGCGGAGGCCTCTTCGTCGCCGAGATAGTTCGCGAAGTCGTTGAAGACGCGCCAGGATGCTTGCGCGAGCCGGACGTTCTCGATCACCGAATAGTGCGTGCGCAGGATGCCGCTGGACTGCGAGGTCGTGCCGGCGCCGATCTGCGTGCGGTTCAGGACCAGCACCTTCGTGCAACCAAGCCGGGCCAGGTGATAGGCAACCGAGGTCCCGATGACGCCGGCACCCACGACGATTGCGTCAAAGCTGCGCATCTCTGTGTCCTGATGGAAGTAAATGGATGGCGGCAAGCGTAGGCGCGAACCTTCGATGCGGCGCGGTCATCTCGTCGGCTGATCATTAGCATCAGCGAGCGTGAAGCTGAGCGCGGTCGGCCGGCGCGAAGTCCATCATCCGGCCCGCAACTTCTTCTTCACCGCCGCATGGATTCCGACGTTTTCCATCTTCACCGCGGCCGCATCCCGCTGCTGATCTCGATTCCGCATCGCGGAACCGAGCTGCCGGCCGAAGTCCGGTCCGGACTCAGCGACGTCGGCCTCATGCTGCGCGACACCGACTGGCATCTCGAAACGCTCTATGGTTTCGCGCGGGACATGGGCGCCTCGATGCTCGGCGCGCGGCTGTCGCGCTATGCAATCGATGTCAACCGCGCGCCGGACGGCGTCAGCTTGTATCCGGGCCAGACCACGACCGGCCTCTGCCCGACCGAGACCTTCCGCGGCGAGTCGCTGTACCGCGCCGGTCGCGAGCCCGACGCGGCGGAGATCGAACGGCGCCGCGAGGCGTACTGGCAGCCATACCACGATGCGTTGCGTGCGGAGCTCGATCGGCTTCGTTCGATTCACGGTCAGGTGCTGCTCTGGGAAGCGCACTCGATCGCAACCGTGCTCCCGCGACTCTTCGAGGGCGAGCTGCCGGACCTGAACTTCGGCACCAACGACGGCCAGAGCTGCGCGCCCGACGTCCTCGCGGCCGCGCTCGGCGGTGTCGAACGCACCGGCGGCGGCTTCACGCAGGTCGTCAACGGCCGCTTCAAGGGCGGCTACATCACGCGGCACTTCGGCCGGCCGGAGCAAGGCATGCATGCCATCCAGCTCGAGATGTGCCAGCACCTCTACATGAACGAGGAGCCGCCTTTCGACTACCGCCCGGACGTTGCGGAGAAGGTGCGGTCGCTGCTCGAGACGATGCTGGGCGATGCGCTGAAGCAGCTCGCCGCGAAGCCGAGGTCCTGAAGCGGCCTCTACAGATTGATTCACTAACTGGTACGAACATGAAGATTCTGGTCCCCGTGAAGCGCTGCAGCCGCTGGCCGTCACCAAGCTCTTGAAGGCGCTGGTCGACAAGGAGCAACCCTCGCTCATCATCCTCGGCAAGCAAGCCATCGACGACGACGCCAATCAGACCGGCCAGATGCTGGCTGCACTGGCCGACCTGCCGCAAGCCACCTTCGCCAGCAAGGTCGAGGTCGACGGTGACAAGGTCAAGGTCACGCGCGAGATCGACGGCGGCCTCGAAACCATTTCACTGTCGCTGCCCGCGGTCATCACGACCGACCTGCGCCTGAACGAGCCGCGCTACGTTACCTTGCCCAACATCATGAAGGCCAAGAAGAAGCAGCTCGACGTCTTCAAGCCCGAGGACCTGGGCGTGGACGTCAAGCCGCGCCTGAAGACCCTGAAGGTCAGCGAGCCGCCCAAGCGAGGAGAGGGCATCAAGGTGGCCGATGTGGCCGCTCTCGTTGAAAAACTCAAGAACGAAGCGAAGGTGATCTGACATGGCTGCACTGGTAATCGCAGAACACGACCACGCGAGCATCAAGCCCGCGACCCTGAACACCGTGACCGCGGCCATCGCCTGCGGCGGCGAAGTGCACGTGCTGGTGGCGGGCGCCAACGCGGCCGAAGCCGGCAAGGCCGCCGCGCAGATCGCGGGCGTGGCCAAGGTGATCGTCGCCGACAGCCCGAGTTTGGCGCACAACCTGGCCGAGAACGTCGCCGCGCAGGTGCTGACGATCGCGGGCAACTACAGCCACATCCTCTTCCCCTCGACCGCGGGCGGCAAGAACGTCGCACCGCGCGTGGCGGCCAAGCTCGACGTGGCGCAGATCAGCGACATCACCAAGGTCATCAGTGCCGACACCTTCGAGCGTCCAATCTACGCGGGCAACGCGATTGCGACGGTGCAGAGCGCGGACGCGACGAAGGTGATCACGGTGCGCACGACCGGCTTCGACGCGGCGACCGCGACCGGCGGCAGCGCGACGGTCGAGAACGCCGAAGGCGTGGCCGACTCGGGCAAGAGCGCCTTCGTCGGTGCGGAGATCGCCAAGAACGACCGTCCGGAGCTGACGGCCGCGAAGATCATCGTCTCCGGCGGACGTGCGCTCGGTAGCGCCGAGAAGTTCACCGAAGTGATGACCCCATTGGCGGACAAGCTGAACGCGGGGCTGGGCGCGAGCCGCGCTGCAGTGGACGCAGGCTACGCACCGAACGACTGGCAAGTGGGCCAGACGGGCAAGATCGTGGCGCCGCAGCTGTACATCGCCGCGGGGATCTCGGGCGCGATCCAGCATCTGGCGGGCATGAAGGACTCGAAGGTGATCGTGGCGATCAACAAGGACGAGGAGGCACCGATCTTCTCGGTGGCCGACTACGGACTGGTGGCCGATCTGTTCGTGGCCGTGCCGGAACTGACGACGACGATCTGATGCGTCGCCGGGCGTCAGGCAGCCGAAGCTGCCTGATGCTTCAGGACGGCAGCACGCGTCCCGGATTCATCATGTCCTGCGGATCGACCAGCGACTTGATCTTCTGCATGAGCTCGATCTCGACCCGGTTCTTGTAGACGCGCATCTCGTCGACGTGCAGCGACCCGATGCCGTGCTCGGCGCTGAAGGTGCCGCCCAGTTCCGCCGCGATGTCGTAGAGCCGATGGCTCAGGTCGCGCTGGAACGCGGCCTTGTCCGCGACCTCGGCCCAGATCGCATGCGAGAACATCGCGATGTAGTGCAGGTTGCCGTCGCCCATGTGGCCGACCACGACCTGCGTCGCCTGCGGATAGTGCGTCGCGAGCGCGGCCGCGGCGCGCTCCATGAAGGCCGGGATCGTGTAGATCGGCACCGCGATGTCGTGCGTCAGGCCCATGCCTTCGCGGCCGTTCGCCTCGGTCACGTTGTGGCGGATCCGCCAGAACTCGTTGCGATGCTGATCCGAGGTCGCGACCACCACTTCCTGGCAGGCGCCCGATTCGTACGCCGCTTCGAGCGCGTCCTGCAATTGCGCGGTCAGCGCGTCGCCGACGCTCGACGAGGCCAGCTCCACGAGCACGAGCCACGGCGGCACGCCGTCGGGAAACGGGTTGCGAAGCTCATGGCCGTGGCGCAGCGAGATCTCGAATTCCGAGCGCGAGATCAGCTCGAGCCCGACCAGTTCGCCCGGAAAGAGCCCTTGCAGCCGAATGCCTTCGTCGACGGCCGCGTCGACGGTCTCGAAACCCATCAGCGCCGCCGCGACGGACTTCGGCTTGGGGAAGAGCTTCAGCGCGGCCGCGGTGACCACGCCCAGCGTTCCCTCGGCGCCGATGAAGAGATTCTTCAGGTCGTAGCCGCTGTTGTTCTTGCGAAGCGTCCGGATACCGTTCCAGATCTGGCCGTCGGGCAGCACGACCTCGAGGCCCAGCACCAGGTCGCGCGTGTTGCCGAAGCGGACGACGTTCGTGCCGCCGGCGTTGGTCGCGATGTTGCCGCCGATCTGGCACGAGCCTTCGGCGCCCAGCGACAGCGGGAACAGGCGGTCGACCTTCGACGCCGCTTCCTGCAGGTCGGCGAGCACGCAGCCGGCCTGCACCGTCATCGAGTTGTTGCGCGGATTGAGGTCGAGGATTCGGTTCATCTTGCCGAGCGCGAGCACGATGTTGCGGCCCTCGGTCGCCGGCACGGAGCCGCCGCACACGCTGGTGTTGCCGCCTTGCGGAAAGACGCGGATCGCATGCGCCGCGCAGAAGCGCAGCACGTCGGCTACCTGTTCGGTCGTGCGCGGGAAGACGATGGCATCGGCCACGCCGACATGGCGCTTGCGCCAGTCGACCAGATGCGGCGCGAGCGCGTCGGGTGCCTCGGTGGCGCCGTTCTCGCCGACGATGGCGCGCAGTCCTTGCAGCAGTTCGTTGTCGCTCATCCCTGGTTCGCCTTGATCACGACGGTATTGTGCGCGGCCCAGCGCAGCGCGAGCGACGCGCCGACCTCGATGCGATCCGCGGCGCGGTCCGAGATGCCCTTGACCAGCACCGTGCGGCCGTCCGCCAGCCTGACCTCGAAGCGCGTCATGCCGCCGACGAAGGAGATCTGGTTCACCGTGCCGACGCATCGGTTCGGATGGGCGTCCGACGCATCTCCCGGCGCGGCCACCTCGACCTTCTCCGGCCGCACCATCACCTTCACGCGCTCGCCCGGCAGGAAGCCTTGCGCGCTGCGGACGCGCAGCAGCCAACCGCCGTCGAGCTCGACCTGATAATCGTCGCGCAGCACGCCCGCGAACAGGTTCGACTCGCCCACGAAGTCGGCGACGAACTCGTCGACCGGCTCGAAATAGAGCTCGTCCGGCGTGCCGAGCTGCGCGATCCGGCCGCCGTTCATGAGACAGACGCGGTCCGACAGGTTCAGCGCTTCCTCCTGGTCGTGCGTGACGTAGACGAGTGTCGTGCCGAGGTCGCGGTGCAGCTTCTTGATCTCACCCTGCAGCTGGTCGCGCAGCTTCTTGTCGAGCGCGCCCAGCGGCTCGTCCATCAGGATGACCGAAGGCGAGTAGACGATGCAGCGCGCGATGCCGACGCGCTGCTGCTGGCCGCCCGACATCTCGCGCGGCTTGCGCTTCTCGTAGCCGACCAGGCTGACGCGCTCGAGCGCATCGCCGACCTTCTGCTTGATCTCGGCGTTGCTCGCGCCGCGGATCCGCAGCGGGAACGCGATGTTGTCGTAGACGTTGAGGTGCGGCAGCAGCGCGTAGTTCTGGAACACCATGCCGAGCTGGCGCTCGCGCGGCGGCACCGTCGAGACGTCGGCGCCGTTCAGGAAGATGCGTCCGGAACTCGGCGCGATCGCGCCGGCGATGATGTTCAGGATCGTGCTCTTGCCCGACCCGCTCGGGCCGAGAAGGCTCAGGAACTCGCCGCGGCGCACGGCGAGTGCGGTCTCGTGCAGCGCGACGGCGCCGTTGTACGACTTGCTCACGCCGTCGAAGACGATCATGGCGTCGTCGGGAGTCGGACTGATCATCTTCATTATGTTTCGACGTTCTTGGGTGCTGGCATTCATGGTGTCAGGGATTGCCGTCGCTCGGCGCCGCCGGCTGGAACAAGACGGAGATGCAGCAGAAGACGAACGACAGGGCCGTGAGCAACGCGGAGACCGCGGCAATCACGGGGGAAATGTCCCACTGGATGCTGCTGTACATCTTGACGGGCAGCGTGGTGGTCGACGGGCTGGTCAGGAACCAGGCGATCACGACCTCGTCGAACGAGACCAGGAACGCGAACAGCGCGCCCGCCAGGAGCGACGGCTTGAGCTGCGGCAGCACGACCTTGAAGAACACGGTCGAGCGGCTGGCGCCCATGATGGTCGCCGCGAACTCCAGCGCGGGGTCGAGCTTTCGCACGCCTGCCATCACGGTCATCATCATGAACGGCACGACGTAGGCGGTATGGCTCGCCACGAGGCCGATGGTCGTGCCGACGACCTGGAGTCGCGACAGGTAAAGGTACAGACCGAGCGAGATCACAATGACGGGCACGAGGATCGGGCTCATCAGCAGCAGCATGACCAGCTTCTTGCCGGGGAACTCGAAGCGCACCAGGCCGTACGAGGCCGGGATGCCGATCAGCATCGACACGATCGTTGTGATGACCGCGACCTTCAGGCTCTGCAGGATCGACGCCATCCATGGCGTGGACGAGAAGAGCTGGCCGTAGAGGTCGAGGGTCCAGACCCGCGGCGGAAAGGACAGCTCGCCCGACCCGCCGAAGGAGATCGGGATAACGATCAGCGTCGGTACCAAGATGAACGCGTAGACGAAGACGGCCAGCAGGTTGCGCACGCCGCCGTAGAAGTTGCCCTGGCGATCGATCACGCCGCGCGATGCCGATGTGCTCATGCCGGCACCCCGGGGCGGCTGCCGAACCGCTTCGCCTGGTCGGCGAGGATGGCGGCCAGCGTGACGATGCCCAGCAGGATGACGCCGATGGCCGACGCCATGTTCCAGTCCATCGTCTCGCGGGTGTAGAAGTCGACGAGGTTCGACATCATCACGTCCTGGCGTCCGCCGAGCAGCGCGGGAATGACGAAGAAGCCCATCGACATGACGGTGGTGCTTAGCACGCCCGCTGCGACGCCTGGCAGGCTCAGCGGCAGGGTGATCCGAAAGAAGATGCGGGGCGGCTTCGCGCCCATGATCTCCGAGGCGCGGTACAGCGACTTGTCGATCGCGAGCAGGCTGGCGAGCACGGGGAAGACGATGAAGGGAATCAGGTAGTTCGTCATGCCGACCATCACGCCGAATCGGTTGAAGAGCATCGGCAGCTGCACCGTGCTGCCCGACACGAAAGACAGGAGCTGGTTGACCAGCCCCGCGCGCCCCAGCAGCACGGTGAAGGCGTAGCTCTTGACGAGGATGCTGGTCCAGAAGGGCACCAGCACCAGGACCATGTAGATCGCGCGCATGCGGGGCGTCTGCCGTGCCAGATGCAGCGCGATCGGATAGCCCAGCGCGAGGCTGCACAGCGATGCGAGGATGCTGATCTGGAAGGTGGTTCCCAGTGTCCGCTTGAAGAGGTCACTGGAGAACAACCGATGGTAGGAAGCCAGGCTGAAGTCTCCGCCGGCGTTGGTCACGCTCGTGTACGCGACGTACGCGAGCGGGACCAGCATCACCAGGAAGAGGAACAGGGTGGCGGGACCGACGTAGATCCAGCCCTCTTTGCGCGCGTTCATCGGTCGATCAGCTCAGGACCCACTCTTTGAACTTCAGCGTGAGTTCGTCGTAGTGGTCGGCCCACCAGGCGTCGTTGCTCAGCAGGTTGTTCTTGTTCTGCGGGTCGGACAGCCACTTGCTCACCCCGGGCTTCATCAGCGCGCGCGCCTTCTTGCTCGCCGGCGTATTGCCGTGCAGGTCCATCAGCGCGGCCTGGCGGTCGGGACGCAGCGCGAACTGGACGTACTTCATCGCGTTCGCCTTGTTCGGCGCGCCTTTGAGCACGACCAGGTACTCGAGGCCGATCAGGTTCTGCTTGAAGGAGAACTGCGTCGGCTTGCCCGACTCCTGCGATGCCTTGGCGCGGGTCGCGTAGGTGTAGCTGTAGTCCACTTCGCCGGTTTCGACCAGCGACGTGGTCTGCGGCGTCTGGTCGACCCACTTCGCGATGTGCGGCTTGATGCGCTCAAGGGCCTTGAAGGCACGCGGAACGTCGAGCGGGTACATCTTGTCCGGCGCCACGCCGTCGGCCAACAGCGCGATCTCGAGCGTCTCGCTCGCGCGGTTGCGCAGCGTGCGCTTGCCGGGGAATTTCGTCACGTCAAAGTAGTCGGCGAAGGTTTGCGGTGCCTTGCCTTCCGGGAACTTCTTGGCATCCCAGAAGATGCCGCCGGTGAAGCCGTAGAAGGGCACGGCTTCCTTGGTCATCGGTGCGACCAGATCGTTGCGGTCGAAGAGCGCCGGGTCCAGCGTCTCCCAGTAGCCGGCCTTCGATCCGGTCATGGCCATCGGGCCGACCGCGTCGAAGACGTCCCATTCGACGTTCTTGGTCATGACCTGCGCCTTGACTTTAGCGAGGTCCGGCGTGTCGACCAGCGTAACGGCGACGCCGAATTCCTTCTCGAAGGGGCGCACGAGCGCCTCTTCCACGGCGGTGCGGTAGTTGCCGCCCCAGCTGACGACGACCAGCTTCTCGGCGGCGGATGCACGGCGCGGCGTGGCCAGCATCGGCAGACCGATCGCTGCCGATGCGGCCGCTGCGCCCGTGGTCTGCAGGAACTTGCGACGACCGTGATTCGTAGGAATAGGAGAAGACATCATGACCACCTTGAGAGGGTTGACGGAAACGGGTTATTCGCGATCGCGCAGCGGCGGGAGCACCTGGGCGATGCGCTCCTTGATCTTCGCGCTGGCCTGCTTCATCGGTGGCAGGACGTCGCAGCCCATGCCCCAGCCGAGGAAGTCCATCGCGGCCTTCATGGGCGCGGGATTGGGTTCGGCGAAGACCGCGTCGATGAGCGGACGCAGCGTGGCATGCAGGGCGATCGACTCCTGCAGCTTGCCGGCGAGGCCGAGCTCGAGCACGCGGTCCCATTGGCGAGGCAGCAGGTTGGAGCTGGTGATGACCGCGCCGACCGCGCCCATCGCGACGTGCAACGGCATGACGTCTTCCTCGCCTGTGAGGATCGCGATCTTGGAAGCCGCGAGTTCGGCCACGCGCATCTGCTGCGCGAGATCGGGATTGCAGGCCTTGATGCCGACCACGCGCGTCAGGCCTGCCAGCCGGTCCACGGTCTGGAAGTTCAGCGACACGCCGGTGCGGTAGGGAATCTCGTAGAGGATGATGTCGGCGTCAACCTCGTTCGAGAAGCGCTCGAAGTACTCGACGATGCCGTCCTGCGTCGGCCTGAAGTAGTAGGGCGTGACGACCATCAACGCCTTCGCGCCCGCCCGGACGAAGGCCTTGGCGTTGTCGATCGCGTCGCCGATGCCCGGCGACAGGATGCCGGGGATGACGGCGGTCGCGCCGCTGGCGGCTTCGAGCGAGGCCTCGACCACCGACAGGCGCTGGTCGAACGACAGCGAGGTGTACTCGCCGGTCCCGCCCAGCGGCACGATGCCGCGGCTTCCCGCCTCGACCATGCGGCGCACGTGGGCGCTCAACGGGCGGGTGTCAACCTGCAGGTCCGAAGTCAGCGGCGTGGGGACCGCGGTGAGGATGCCGGCGTACTTGTGGGTCACGTTCATGGGTGGTCGATGGGCTGAGGTCGGTGGTGGAAGTTCCGGCCAAGCGCAGGCGATTCCGTCTCGATGCGCCGAACATAAGTGGCGAACGACGTCGCTCTTTCAGCATCTGCCGCTATGATCATCTGCATCAGGGGCCTTGATCAATCCGACCCGAATTGGGGTGGAGACGCACCAATCGCAGTCATCGGCGCGCTGGCGCCATGCGTATTTTCCCTGAGTGCGAGAGCGCCAGAAATGCAAAGGGCCCCAAAGGGCCCGTCTGCTCGAAGCGGCGAAGCCTCAGAGACCGCGCGGCGGCGCGTAGGTTTCCTTGACCACGCGCGGCGAGGTCCAGCGCAGCAGGTTCATCCACGAACCGGCCTTGTCGTTGGTACCGCTCGCACGGCCTCCGCCGAAGGGCTGCTGGCCCACGATCGCGCCCGTCGGCTTGTCGTTGAGGTAGAGGTTGCCGGCCGCATGCAGTAGCGCGTCCTGCGCCTGCTTGAGCGCGGCACGGTCGGTGCAGAAGATCGAGCCGGTCAGCGCATAGTCGGATACCGAGTCGACCGCCTCCAGCACTTCGGTCCAGGCCGAATCGGGGTACTCGAACACCGACAGCACCGGCCCGAACAACTCGTCCTTCATGAGCCGATGGCTCGGGTCCTCGACCTGCAGCACGGTCGGCTGCACGAAATAGCCGACCTCGTCCTGGAAGGTGCCGCCCGCCACCACCTTGACCTGCGAATCGGCCTTGGCGGCACCGAGCGCATCGCCCAGACGGCGATACGAGTTCTGGTCGATCACGGCGCCCATGAAGGTGGACACGTCGGCCACGTCGCCGATGCGCACCTGCGCCATCAGGTCGCACAGGATCGACTTGACCTTGGGCCAGAGGCTGGCGGGCATGTAGGCGCGCGATGCGGCGCTGCACTTCTGGCCCTGGTAGCCGAATGAGCCCTTGAGCAGCGCGACGGCGACCTCGCGGGCATCGGCCGAGCGATGCACGAGCACGAAGTCCTTGCCGCCGGTCTCGCCGACGATCCGGGGGAAGGTGCGATAAGCGGCGATGCCTGTGGCGGCGCGCTTCCAGAGCGAGCGGAAGACCTCCGACGAGCCCGTGAAGTGCAGACCCGCGAAGTGCCGTGATGCGAACACCGCGTCGGTGACGAGCGAGGCCTCGCCAGGCACGAAGTTGATGACGCCCGGCGGCAGGCCGGCTTCCTCGAGCGCTTCGAAGAACAGGTAGTTGGACCAGGTCGACTTGTTCGACGGTTTCCACAGCACCGTGTTGCCCATGAGCGCCGGTGCGCAGCTGAGGTTGGTGCCGATCGCCGTGAAGTTGAAGGGCGACACCGCGTAGACGAAGCCTTCGAGCGGACGCCAGTCGCAGCGGTTCTGCGCGTCCTGCACCGACAGCGGCTGGTCCGTCACGATCTGCTGCGCGTTGAAGGTGTTGAAGTGCAGGAAGTCGATCAGCTCGCAGGCGCTGTCGGCCTCGGCCTCGTCGAGGGTCTTGCTCTGGCCCAGCATGGTCGCCGCGTTGATGCGGTGGCGCAGCCGCCCGCGCACGATGCCGGCGGCGCGATGCATGATGGCAGCCCGGTCGGCGAAGTCCATGCGCGACCAATCGTGCGCGGCCTCGAGGTTGCTGCGGATCGCGTCGTCCACTTGCGCTTGGCTCGGCCGATGTACGCGGGCCAGGACGCGGCTGCGGTCGTGCGGCGCATGGATGATTTCGACGTCGTCCGAGAAGATCTTCTTGCCGCCCACGACCGCGGGGATCTCGACCACGGTGCGGTCGGCGAGATGCGTCCGGAGTTTCGTCAGTGCGTCGGTGCCTTCCGCGTAGTTGCACGTCGGCTCGTTCTCGGGACGGGGAAAGAGGGAGCGGGAGTTCATGGAATCCTCATGCGCAAGGCAAAGTTCGACAGGCAAACTGGCAGTTTCCAAGCATGGGCAGGCGACATCCTGATCATCAGCAGCATTGATGCATTGCAGCAGTATTGCCGATGGCCCCATCGGTGAATCGATGACCGAAACCCGGACGAGTGCATGAACGACGAGCCGACCAACGACTATCCCGACTGGGGGCTTCTCGGTGCCTGGGTCGCGGTTGTCGAGTCGGAATCCGTGTCGCATGCGGCCCGGCGGCTCGGCCTGTCGCAGGCGGCCGTGTCGATGCGCGTCAAGATGCTCGAGGGCAAGCTCGGCACCGACCTGCTCGACCGCGGCACGCGACCGGCCAAGGTCACGCTCGCCGGCCAGCGCCTCTACGAAACCAGTACCGAGCTGCTCAAGGGCGCCGACGAGATGCTCGAAAACGTGCGCGGCATCAGCCGCGCGAGGCGGTCCGTCGTGCGCCTGGGCTGCGTCGATTCGTTCGCCGCGGCGGTGGGGCCGGTGCTGTACCGCGCCCTGTCGAGCACCACGCAGCAGGTGCGGCTGTGGTCGGGCTTGACGCCGTCGCTGACGTCGCAGTTCGTCAATCGGCAACTCGACCTCATGATCACCACCGCGACCAGCATGGCCGGCAGCGGCGTCGGCCACACGCCGATCTTCACCGAGCAGTACGTGCTCGTGATGCCGCGCGACTACGCCTTCGACGCCTTCTGTTCCTTCTCGGACCTGGGCCGCAAGCTGCCGCTCATTCGCTACAGCGCGCGCTCGACCATCGGCGACGACATCGATGCGTTCCTCGCGCGACACGGCGACCAGCTCGAGCGGACCTGCGAGTTCGACACCACCGACCCGTTGCTGAGCCTGGTCGCCGCCGGACTCGGCTTCGCGATCACGACGCCGATGTGCCTGTGGCAGTCGCGTCACTTCGCGCCGGAGCTGCGCATGGTGCCGCTCGAATCGTTGCGGATCAAGGGCCGGCCGTATGGATTGCTCAAGCGGTCCTTCTCGGTCCTTCTATCTGTCCTACCGCGAAGGCGAGCTCGGCAAGCTGCCGAAGGAAGTCGAGAACCTCACGCGCATCGCGATGGAGGGCCAGATTGCTCCCGAGATGGAGGCAGTGCTGGGCCTGCCGCGGGCGATGCTGTTCATGCCCGAGGGAACGGCTTCGCTGGCCAGGCCTTCTTAGATGGCAACCAGCACCGAAAGCGATCGTGACCTTGCCCCTGGAATCCGTACCCCATAGCGGAGTCACGAATTGGCTTGCTTGGCCTGAGCCGCATGCCAGTCTTGCTCGAACCGCGCCGGGCTGACGTACGCCAGCGTGGAGTGTAGCCGGGTGCGGTTGTACCAGAGTACCCAGGCGATGACCTCGTCCTTGGCCTGGCGCCGCGTCACGAAGCGCTGCCCATGCAGTCGCTCCACCTTCAACGAACCGAACAGGGTCTCGCTGCAGGCGTTGTCCCAGCAGTTGCCCTTGCGGCTCATCGAGGCCGTGATGCCGCACTGGACGAGCACGTCCCTGAAGTCCTCGCTGGCGTATTGGCTGCCCCGGTCGCTGTGGAAGATCAGCCCGGCATGCTTGCGCGGATGGCGCTTGAACCAGGCCATGCGCACAGCATCGATGACGATGTCGCGCGTCATGTCCTGGCGCAGTGACCAGCCCACCACCTGGCGGCTGAACAGGTCGATCACCACGGCCAGGAACAGCCAGCCTTCGTCGGTTGCGATGTAGGTGATGTCGCCCACCCAGACCTTGTCGGGTTCGGCCACATCGAACTGCCGATCCAGCAGATTGGGGGCGATCGGCAGGTCATGCTTGCTGTCCGTGGTGACCTTGAAGCGGCGCTTGCCCTTGGCCTGGATGCCGTGCAGTTGCATGAGCTTGCGCACCCGCTCCTTGCCCACCCGGATGCCCCTGGCCAGCAGTTCCTTCCACGTGCGCGGCCAGCCGTAGCCGCCCCGCGTTTCGGCGTGGATCACCTCGATGTGCACCAGCAGCGCGTCGTCGCTGAGATGGTGCCGCTGGGCCGCGCTGGCTCTACGAACGAAGTGTTCGTGGTAGCCGGTGATGCTGGCCTGCAGGACTCGGCACTGCACAGAGATCGGCCACGCCTGGCGGTTGCGGTGAATGAAGGCGTACTTCAGCTCTGCGCCTTCGCGAAGTACGCCGTCGCTTTTCCCAGGATGTCACGCTCCATCTTCACGCGTGCCAGCTCCGCGCGCAGCCGGCTGATCTCCATCTGCTCGACGCTCACTGCCTTGCTGTCAGCGCCTGTGAGCTTGCCCAGGCGATCCGCCTTGACCCAGTTGAACAGCGTCTGTTCCACCACGCCCAGCGTCCTGGCCGCCGCTGCGATGCTCTGGCCGCCGTGAACCAGTCGCACTGCCTCCTGCTTGAATTCCAGCGTGTAGCGCGCCCGCACTGTCTTCGTCATTTCCGTTTTCCTTGCTTGCATTGAACCACTCAGCAAGGGATACGTTTTTCGGGGGCAGGGTCAGTTTCAGCGTGATGGCGGACAGGCGCAACGAGCGCGAGTGCCTGGCATCATCGTAGCTCAGGTGTCCGGCATCAGCCTGAAGGCGATGGTTTTTGCTCCCTCAACGATGCAGACTTGTCCACGGCGGCGGGCGTCGCTTGCGACGAACGCACGCCGCGGTGGGCAAGTCGTGTTCAGGGCCGCATCGTCGTGAATCACGGTCCTGCGCGAAGCGATGTTCACTACTCTGGCTCCTCGGGTTCGTGGCTGTGGCCTTTGCCCTGATCCTCGCGCTTGCGAAGCGATGGCCCCTTCAGCGCAATGCGGTGCGAGCAGTGCACGATGCGGTCCAGGATCGCGTCCGCGACGGTGGGGTCGTCCAGCCAGGCATGCCATTTGTTGACCGTCAACTGGCTGGTGATCAGCGGCGCCTTCGCACCGACCCGGTCATCCAGCAGCTCCAGCAGATCGCCTCGCTCGCCCGACTCCATCGGCGCGCCGGCGAAGTCGTCCAGCAGCAGCACGTCCACGCGGGCGAACTGCGCCAGGCGTCGGGCGAAGCCGCCTTCACCGTGGGCCACGCGCAGTTCCTGCATCAGGCGCGTGGTGCGTGCGTACAGCACGCTGAAGCCGCAACGCGCCGCCTGCCGAGCCAGCGCGCAACTGAGCCAGGTTCTACCCGTGCCGGAGGCCCCCGTCAGAAGGACCGTGCGCGCATGACGCACCCAGTCGCAGCCGGCCAACGAGGTCACCAGGTTGCGCTCCAGGTTGTGCGAGTCGCGCCAGAGGATGTCTTCGATGCTGGCGCTGCTGACCTTGAGCCTGGCGCACTTGAGCAGGCGCGTCAGACGCTTGTCATCGCGCCAGTCGATCTCGCGCTGCACGAGCAGGCTCAGCCGCTGCTCGAAGCCGAGCGCGGCCGCCGCGCTGCTGATGGCTTGGTCGCTCAGTGCGGCCACCATGCCGTCCAGGCGCAGCGTCTTGAGTTGGTCCAGGGTGTGGGCAGGGATCACAGGTTCTCCTTCAGTGGTAGTAATCAGGGCCACGCACGTTCTCGTGCAGCGGCAGCGAGGTCTGGGTCGGCTGGGCCGGCAGCGGCTGGCGGTCCGTGCCGCTGGCCAGGATCGAATGGACGCTGCGGTAGATCGGCGAGTGAATGGCCATCGCCCGCGTGCACGCGGCTTCCAGGCGTTCGTGGCCGAACTGGCGCGCCAGGCGCTGCAGGCCCAGGCAGCAGCGGTAGCCTTGCTCCGGGTGCGGGCGGTTGTCCATCTGCCAGCGCACGAGCGCAGCGCACCCCACGCCGATGCGCTCGCCCCAGGCAATGAGCTTGGCTGGGCAAGACATTTCCCAGGGGACGCGAGGAGTTGGCTGAACCATCGCAAGCCTGAGCCAGGCAAGAGTGCCTCGCCCAACTGAGCGCGCTCCCCGCGACGGGGCGTTGTGGGTAGGGAGGCGCACCGCACTCCGGTCACGACTCGTCGGCCTATTCCGGGCGCGCCGCTTTCAGAAACCTATCGATCTCGGAGGAGGTCCCAATGCTGATGCGCACCCAGTCCGTCAGGCCGTAGGATGTCACGGGACGAACGATCAGGCCATGCTTGTCCAGCTTTCGCGCGAATGCAGTGCCACCTCCGACATTTGCGAGGACGAAATTGGTATGCGACATGTCATAGTCATATCCCCCGCGCTGAAGTGCTCGAGAACGCCGCGAAGCATGCGTGCCTTCCAGCCCTCAGCCTGCGCTGAGCACGAGCTCAAACGATGAGTCGCTCAATGCCGCCGAGAGAATTTTTTTGTGTGGCATCATGGCCACCACCGAATCCGGCGCCTGATGACTTCGATCCGGGATTCGCCAGTACCGTCTATTTCCGCTTGGGCGGAATTGCCATCTCTCATTCGTTTCTCCGTACTCCAGAAGTTATCAACTTCTTGCTGCACATGAAATCGAAGCAAGATCACTCAGACGCAACTGAGACTCTTTCGGCCATGATCAATACGCAAGCTGGTTTAGATCGTTGCAACGGGCGTGACAGGTGAGCCAACGGCGCCTGGCAGCCGCAGCGCAGGTGCTGTCAGAAGGAACGTAGAACGCCCTTGCTCCTTCAGGGCACTTTGCAGATCCCTGAAGTACCACAGTTCCCCCAGGGGGATGCCTTGCTTGAACAGGCAAAGTTCGTGCAGCGGGAGGCGCGCACCACACGCATGAGGCCCCCCTACAGGAATGTCTTCGACGCCGTAGTTGTCGGCACAGAGTGCGGCGATGCCGCTGTCGGCGATCCAGTGCCGCAGCCGTTCGTCCCGGCCGTCCAGCACCGCGCACAGCGCGTCGCGCAAGGCAGGGTCCGGGGTGCCGCCCATGTCCATCACCAGATCTGCGAAGCCGGTGTAGAGGCAGAGGATGTCGCCGCTTTGCAGTTGCGTACCGCAAGCCTCGAGCGCACGCATGAACGCGTCGTACCCGATGCGCACGCGTTGCGATCCGGCCATCGCCTGCAAGTCGAGCAGTACGCCGCGGCTCTGGATTGCCTTCTCCGCGAACGTCTCGATGCCCAGCCGATGGGCTCCTGCAGCGCGTCCCCCGGCGTCGTTCGGGCCGATGAGGTCCGTGCCCGCCCTGAACCCGTTGTAGTAAACAGCCTGCGGATGGCCGGTTCCGTCCACATCGAACAGATGGCCGACATGGGAAAACGCATCCCATTGCGTCGAGTATTGCGTGTGAATGAGCACGGCGTCGTCGCACAGCACATCGGTCTGGCCCAGCGCTGCATCGCCGATCGGCAAATTGAACACGGGCCTGCCGTCCCGCACCGTCGGCGACAGCCGAGGAGGATGACGGCGTGGGTTCAGAACATTGCCCCCGGGAAGATTCAGCGGCAGGCTAAGGCAGAAGCTTTGCCCCGTTCGCACCTCCCGGATCGCGCGAAGCACGCTCTCGGGTGTGATCAGGTTGAGCCTCCCGAGTTGGTCGTCTTCGCCGAAATCACCCCAGTTCGACTGGGCCGGCCGGCGAACCCAGCGGCGAGTTCGCCCGGTGCCGGTCATGGCTCGCCGCTCTCGGACGCGGCGGTGGCCATGTTCCAGAGGTCCGGTCCGATGGGCCGGGTACGCTCCTCGAACGCGTGAGCGACCAGGCCGGCGACACGGCCGATGAGCGTGAGTGCCTTGCCGAACTCCGGACTCAGTCCCAGGTCCAGGAGCACGGCAGCCTTGCTGCCCGTGGCATTGAGCGGCATGGGTCGGCCGACATCGGCCGACAGCGACTTCTCGAGTTGCAGTGCAAAGCGAAAATGCCGGCCAAAGTAGCCCTCTTCCTCGGCGATGCGTTTCGCACGCAGGGTGCGCGGATCGCCATTGACGTGAATGGGGTGTCCGAAGCCGGGAATCTTGCGTCGCGCTGCGCGACTGCGCGCAACGGCGGCGTCGGCCAGCTCACCCAGTTGCGCGTCACTGGGATCGGCCACGCTTTTGAACGCGCCCATCGCTTCCTTCATGAAACTCGCGCTGACCTCGACCGTTCCAAGGAAGCGGCTGCCGGCTCCCAACAGACCCGCGGCCACCGCGCCCTGAAGCGATTCGGGCGCGCCATGCAAGGTCAGCCGCGTCGCCAGCGCACTGGGCGTCAGCCCGTGGTCGATCGATGTGACAAGGGAGTTGTTGATCACCCTGCGCATCTTCTGATCGGGGAACTCGCCCAGAATCGCCAGGCACAGGACATCCACGAAATCGTGCTTGTCCAGCAGGTCCTCGACAAGGTCGTGGCCGCGGATGCGGATGTGCTCGGCATCGCCGCCGCCGATGTAGCTCTTGAGCATGGTGTTCTTTCCCGGGACTCAGCGCGCCTCGGCGCCGGCGCTTTTGACGATCTCCCTCCATCGGGGCACTTCGGCCTCGACGAAGGACTGGAACGCGGTATCGGACAGGCCCATGGGGTAGCTCCCGATCTTTGCCATCGAAGCCTTCACATCGCTTGCTTCGGTTGCCTTGGCAATCTCCTTGGCGAGGCGGGCCACGATGGCGTCGGGCGTCCCGCGAGGAACAAACACGCCGGACCAACCTTCGAGTGCCGCGCCGGGATATCCGGCCTCTCCGACGGTCGGCACGTCCAGCAAGGCGCTCGGCCGGGTCTTGCCGTTGATGGCCAGCGCACGAAGACGCCCGCCCTCCAGGTGCTGCAGCACGCTCTCCGCATAGCTGAACGACAGATCCACGGTGCCCGCCAGCAGATCGGTCATCGACGACTGGTTGTTGTAGGGTACGTGGGTGAAGGTCACCTGCGTGGCGCCCTGGAATTTCGCCGCGGCCAGGTGCGTCTGCGTGCCGACGCCGGACGACGCGTAGGTCAGGTGCCCTGGCGCCACGCGTGCGGCATCCAGCATGTCCTTCAGCGTGCGCCAGGGCCGGGACGCCGGCGTCACCAGCACCGTGGATTGGCGAAACAACGAATGGACACCCCGCAGATCCTGAGCCGGATGGATGCGTCCGGTGGCATAGAGCGCAGAGTTGGCGGCCTGCGTCCCGTGCGTTCCGTACAGAAGCGTGTAGCCGTCGGCCGGTGCCCGCGCGACGAATTCGGTGCCGATGCTTCCGCCCGCCCCCGGCTTGTTCTCGACCACGACGGGCTGTCCCAGCGCTGCCGCCAGGGAGCGGGCGATCATCCGGCCCTGGTTGTCGGCAATGTTGCCGGTGCCAAACGGCACCACCAAGACGATTGGACGTTGGGGGTACGGCTGCACCTGCGCCTGCACCGCGCCGCTGCAAAGGACAAGGGCGGCGGTCCATCCGACCGCTCGACTGAAAAGACTTCCGCGCTGCAATTCGGTCTCCCTGGTTTTCAGTACGAATGACGGCCGGCCGTGGCGCCTGCATCCACGGGAACGATCGCACCCGTCACCCAACCGGACTCGTCGCTGGCCAGGTAGCGGATCGCGTGGCCCACATCCCAGCCGCTGCCCTCGGTCTGAAGGAACGAACGCTTGCGGCGAACCTCCCGGGTCTCCTCGCTCATGCCGCGGGCATAGACCATGGGCGTATGCACCATGCCTGGCGCGACGCAGTTGACGCGGATGCGCTGAGCGCCGTGGTGTGCAGCCATCGCCCGGGTCATGTTGACGACCGCTCCCTTGGACGTGGGATACAGAAGACTGGGGTGGCCGCCGATCAGACCGGCCACGGAGGCCACGTTGACGATCGCCCCCTTGCCGATGGCCTGCATGTGTGGAATGGCATGGCGCGCCATCAGCATCATCGACGTGACGTTCACACGCAGCGCCTGGTCCCAGGCCTCCAGGTCGAGATCGACGGCCGTGCCTTGCGGCCCGCCGATGCCCACGTTGTTCACCAGGATGTCGACGCGGCCCCATTGATCCACGGCCTGCGCCACGGCGCCCCGACAGTCTTCATCCCGACTGACGTCACACACACAGACGGTCGCCTCACCGCCTTCCTGGACGATCATCTCGCGCGTCCTTTCAGCCCATGCCTCGACGGCATCGATCAATAGCACGCGCGCGCCATCGCGCGCCAGGAGGATGGCCGCGGCGCGGCCATTGCCAATACCTTCCGCGCGTGCTCCTGCGCCGGTGACGATGGCGACCCGCTCCTCGAGGGAGCGATCGAATGAACGTTCGTTGGATTGCATATTTAGTGTCGCGTCACCGATCATCTGTCGGTCTGCGCTGGCCATCGAAGCGCATCGCGGCGTTGCATCGCTTGCCAATACGCTCGGTATGGGCCGCGCGATGCGCCTTGCGCTGCGCTCCGATGGCTGCGCGCAGCCTGCGACATCTGATCGGTGACGCGACACTAGAGTCCTCGAGGAAACCATCTTCAGTGAATCGATCTGGCCAAGCTGCCCCAATAGCGCTCGCGCAGCGCCTTCTTGTCGGGCTTACCGAGCGGGGTCAGCGGCAAGGCCTCCACGAAGTCCACGGTCTTGGGGGTGCACACGGCACCTTTTGCGTGACGCACGAACTCGCGAAGTTCTTCCGGGCCGACTCGTACGTCCGGCCGTATGACGACGATGGCTTTGACAGCTTCACCCCAGCGTTCATCCGGTACGCCAATGACGGCCACTGCGGCGACTGATGGGTGCTGGGCGATAACGTCCTCGATCTCCTTCGGATAGACGTTGAAGCCACCAGAAATGACCATGTCCTTGCGTCGATCCACCAGGTAGTAATAGCCGTGGGAATCGCGGCGCGCCATGTCGCCCGTGTGCAGCCAGCCATTGCGCAGCGCCTCTGCCGTCTGCTCCGGTTGTTTCCAGTAGCCGTCCATGACCAGGGGACTGCGCACACAGAGCTCGCCCACCTCATCAGGCTCGATCGGCTGATCGTTTGCGTCCAGTAGGGCCACCGTCACACCCGGATAAGGCATACCCGCTGATGCGAGCGTGTCCACGTCCGCACGGCAATGGTCCTCGGGCGTCAGGTGAAGGATGTTGCTCGGGCACTCCGTCTGCCCGTAACTTTGCGCCAGCACGGGCCCGATGCGGGAGATCGCTTCGCGAATGCGCGCGGGCGTCATGGGCGATGCGCCATATGACAACAGCTCCAACGAAGAGAAGTCGGCCGTCGCGCACCGTGGATGATCGAGCAACTTGTAGATCATCGTCGGCACCAGGAACACCGAACCAATCCGATGTTCTTTGACCGCGTCGATGAAGCGATCCGGATCGAATCCACGCTGCAGAACGAACGTGCCACCCAGTGCAAGCGTTGGCACGATCATGGCGCCCGCACCATGCGAGATCGGGGTCGGACACAGAACGCGTGTTCCTGGCCGAAGGCCGCGCGCGGCCATGAGCAGTACCGCCTGCATCCATACAGAACGGTTGGCGAGCATCACGCCCTTGGGCTTGCCGGTCGTACCACCGGTGTAGGCTAGGCGAATGATGTCGGTACTGGCTGCATGCGAGACCAGTGGGGCGGGCTCCATGGTGTCGGCCAGCTCCCAAAAATCGGCAAAGCCCTCGCAGGAACCGTGCGCGAACCATCGAGGCACTCCCGGACACCCCGCGCGCAGGGCCACCGCACGTTGCTGGTGAGCCTGCTCCGAGATGAACACGGAGGGATCGGCGTCGTTCACGATATAGACGTGATCGTCGTAGCCGCCCATGGCGTGCAACGTGACGGAACGCAGGCCGAGCAGGTACGCGGCGGCCATTACGACGAAGACTTCCACCCGATTGCCGGAAAGCTGCATCACGCCGTCGCCACGCTGCAATCCCAGCGATGAGAACGCAGCCATGGCCTTGCCGACGAGGCGACCCAGTTCCGTGTAGGTGATGGACCGATCGCCGTCGATGAACGCCACGCGATCGGGATACCGGCCGATGGCCGAGAGGATGATCCCGCCGATGCTCCCACCCTCGTGAGCCAGCGCTGCGAGCGTCGCGTTCGATGCCGTTGAAGAGACAGTCATTGCTTGGGCACTCCCGCTGCGGCCACGGCAAGCTTCCAGGTGGCCAGTTCATGGCGAATGAAGTCGCCGAACTCCTTCGGGGTTCCCCCTTTCAGCTCGCTGCCGGTGGCTGCTGCGCGCGAGGCGACCTCTTGCGATCTGATCGCCTGATTCCCGGCGGCGTTAAGGGCGCGGATGATGGACGCCGGCGTGCCCTTGGGCACCAGGAATCCGCCCCACGCGGCAACGTTGTAGCCTGGCACGCCTCCAGCATCGATGGTCGGCAGGTCCGGGAGGACCGGAGAGCGCTCCAGCCCACTGGTCGCAAGCCCGCGCAGCTTTCCGCCGCGAATGAAGGACAACGAGGCCGACAAGGTGTCGATCATGAAGTCGACCTGGCCCGACATGAGGTCGGTCAGTGCCTGCGAACTCCCTTTGTAGGGGACATGCAATGCGTCGACACCGGTTTTGCTGCAAAAGAGCGCCCCCGCCAGATGCTGTGTACTCCCCAGTCCAGCCGACGCATACGTGAGCTTGCCCGGCTTCGACTTGGCCAGTTGGATCAACTCCCGCGTGGAGGTCACACCCAGGTCGCTACGCACCAACAGCACCATGAGCGTACGACTCACAAAGAGCACCGGCTCGAAGTCCGCGACCGGGTCGTAGGGGAGCTTGGCGAACACATTGGGGTTGATGCCGTGGATGGTGCTGGTCGTATAGAACAGCGTGTAGCCATCCGGCGCACTGCGTGCAACGGCTTCCGCGGCGATGTTTCCCGAAGCGCCCGGCCGGTTCTCCACGACGATGGGTTGCCCCAACCCCTCAGCCATCTTCTGGGCGACCAGGCGGGCCGAATTGTCGGTGGCCCCGCCGGGAGGAAAACCCAGAACCAAGCGTATCGGCCGCTGCGGAAATTCACGCCCCTGCGCGCCCGCCAGGGCCGGCACGCAGCCCACGGCGGCCAACAGAAGAGCACGGCGCGAAAGCGGCGAAGCCGTGCAGATCTCGGAGGCGACCGAGCCCGAAGGAGCACAGTTGGTGAATCGATTCATGATGAGCCGAATCGTAGAATATGAATCGATTCACCAAATTGGGGTTTACCCGTTACCTCCTGCTCGGCTGATTGCCCCGCTGTGCTGAAATGCGTCCTCAAGCGAAGAAGAAAGCGCCTTTTCCCGTATGCAAGACAAGAAGATTCGAATTCAGGACGTCGCCGCGATGGCCGGCGTTTCGGTGGGCAGCGCCTCGCGCGTGCTCAATCAGGCAGCCAATGTCTCGCCAGATGTGCGCGCGAAGGTCGAGCACGCGATGGCGCAGCTGGAATATCAGCCGAGCCATACCGCGCGGGCTTTGCGCTCCAGAAGCAGCAGGACCATCGGATGCATGTTTTCCGACATCACCAATCCCCTTTATGCACGTGCATTCCGCACGCTTGAAGATGCTTTCCGCGCCGATGGGTACATGCTGTTGCTGGCGCATGGGCTGAACGATGTCGAACGTGAACTCGAAAGCCTGCGCACGTTCCAGACGCGCGGCATGGATGGGGTGATTTGTGCACCCGGACATGAGCGCGCTCCAGAGCTGGTGGCGTTGATGAACTCGATGTCGATGCCGATCGTGCTCTATGACCGAGAAATGCCTGATACGCGTGCCGATGCCCTCCTGTTCGACCATGTGCGTGGCATGAAGGACGCTTGCAACCAGCTGTTTGCATTCGGACATGAACGCATCGCGCTGGCACTGTGGAATGCAGACAGTCGGCCGGTCCGAAAACGCATCGAGGGCTACAAGGCGGCGTATTGCGCCGCGGGAATGGAACCACCGGATCTCATCCTGCGCCAGCCAACTCCGACCAGTTCCGTCTACGAAGACCTGCTGCGCATGCTCGAAGGTCCTGCCCCTCCTACCGCCCTGATCGCCCAAGGCACGCACATTCTTGTCAGCGCATTGAGGGCAGTCGCACGAACCGGGCGTCGAGTCCCGCAGGATTTCTCCGTCGTGAGCATTGGTGACAGCGACTTCACCCAAACACACGACCCGCCCATCACCGCACTGCGCACCGATGCGGAGCTTGTCGCTGCCCATGCCAAGGCACTACTTCTGGATCGTCTTTCTGGACGCGTTCAGATCGTCGCCCCTCCTCGCACCGTGGTAGCCCCATACGCTCTGATCGAGCGAGCCTCTTGGGCAACCAGGCGTTGAGCACCGCTGGATATGCGGCCTACGACGGCTGCTCTAGTGTCGCGTCATCGGTCAGATGTCGTAGGCTGCGCGCAGCCATCGGAGCGCAGCGCAAGGCGCATCGCGCAGCCAATACCGAGCGTATTGGCAAGCGATGCAACGCCGCGATGCACTTCGATGGCCAGCGCAGACCGACAGATGATCGGTGACGCGACACTAGCCCACGACGCCGTGGTGCAGGGGCTGAGCGAGTTGCCCTTCATGCGCGAGGTGAAGCACTGGGGCGTGCTGACCATCGGCACGGGGCTGGGCAACGCGAGCTTCACGAACCTGGCCTGAGGCCGCACTGGTGGGCTACAGGTCTTCCGGCTGCATCCCCTCGACACGCACGTTGACCGAAGCGCTGGCAACGTTACCCGCTGCATCGGCCGCAAGCACCTCGATGCTCGCGGCACCGGTCTTCGCAGGCGTCCACGAATAGGAATAAGGCGCGGCGCGCAGCGCGCACACGGCCTTGCCATCGATGATGAACTTCACCTCCGAGACGCCGACGTTGTCAGATGCCGTAGCCGTGAGCCGGCGTTGCCAACGCAACGGCAGGCACGGTGTCGGTCGGCGGATTGACGATCACGTTCGCGAAGGCGACCGCCGAGTTGCCGGCCATATCGAGCGCGATCACGCGAATCGTCTGCATGCCCGGCGCAGTCGGCGTCCACATGCAGGTGTACGGCGGCGCCGTGAAGGTGCAGATCGGCAGGCTGTTGGCACCGAGCACCTTGACGCCGAAGACGCCCACGTTGTCCACCGCCACCAGTGCAAGGGGCGTGGGCTGGCCCACCGTGGCCATGGCCGGCGCGGCCAGCGAAACGGTCGGCTTGTAGGCATCGGGAATGCCCAGCGGCAGGTCGATGGTGAAGGCCGCCTGGCCCTGCACCGCCTTCTGCTCGAACGCATCGAAGATGGTGAACCACGTCGCGCCCGGCGCACGGCCCGGTGCCTGCGCCTTCACGAGCAGGTTGGTCTTGCCGACCGCCAAGCAGTTGAAGCCGCAGCGCCAGTCGAACGCGAAGAGGCCGCTGGCATCGGCCACGCCTTGTGCGAGCGGCTCCAGCGGCTTCTGCGCACCGGGGTCGCGCCATACCGAGACCTGCGCGCCTGCCAACACCGCACCGGTCTCGCGATCCGTCACGCGCACCTGCGTGGCGGTGGTCGTGGCCATGTACTTCGAGCTGCCGAGCTTGGGCCAGTCGCTCCAGTCGGTGTTGATGTTGGCCTTGGTGCCTTCGGTGAAACGGATCATCTCCAGCGTGGCGACGCGGTTGACGGCGGGTCGAAGCGCTCTTCGAACACGGTCCCCAGCAGCGGGTCGAGGCGCCACTGCTGGCGCTGCCACCAGTAGCGGTCGGTGAGCTTGGCGAGTTCGAGGTCGGCCTTGGGCGCCACCTCGGTGGTGTCGGTCACGGCGATGGCGTTGTAGTACTCGCCGGAGCCGGCGCCGAACACGTGCTCCAGCTCGTGCAGCAGGGTCTTGAGCTGGCGGCCGAGGTAGTCCTTCTCGGTGGATTCGGGGGCGGCCCGCGTGATCGTGCGCGAGAGGCGCAGCGGGTCGTGGATCGCGGTCCAGTTGAGGTTCCAGGCTGCGGATTTCAGCGATCCCGGACAGCCATTTCAGGCTGATCGCGGACAGCGTTTCAGCGTGATGGCGGACGGGCGCAACGAGCGCGAGTGCCTAGGGCGTGTTAACAATCAAGTAATCCAGATATAAGTACAAACCAGATTGAGAAACGACAGGTAGTTACGCGCCAGCTTTTCATAACGAGTTGCGATTCTTCGGAATTGCTTGATCCGATTAAAAAAACGCTCGACCAAATTGCGCTCCTTATACAGATGTCGATCATAACTTCACTGTACCACACGATTGCGCCTGGGTGGAATGACCGCCGTCGCACCAGCGACCTGAATGCTGTCAATCAGGGCATCGGCATCGTAGCCCTTGTCAGCCAGTACCGCATCGGCTTTCAAGCCTTCCAACAGCGACTTGGCTTGTGTAATATCGGCTACCTCGCCACCCGTGAGCAGCCAACGCACTGGGCTACCGAGCGCATCGACAACGACGTGAATCTTGCTCGTCCATCCACCACGCGAACGGCCTATTGCCTGTGGCCCCTCTTTTTTTTGGCACCAGCAGCGTGTTGATGTGCACGCACCACCGTACTATCGATCATCAGCATTTTCAAATCTCTGTCGCCACTGACAATTTCGCAGACCCGCTGCCATACGCCCGACTCGCCCCAGCGTTTGAACCGCGTGTATGTCGTGTGCCAGTTGCCCAATTCTGCAGGCAAGTCTCGCCATGGTGAACCCGTGCGCATGATCCACAACACCGCTTCCAAAAATAGCCGATTGTCCTGGGCGGTCGCCCCAGGATCGCTCGGCTTACCCGGTAATAACGGAGATAATTTCTCCCATTGTTCATCACATAGTAGTTTTCTGACTTCTTGCATCTTGGACTCCTATTCATTCAAAGATCAAGTATAGACATAGTCCATTGATTGTTAACACGCCCTAGGAATTGCATAACGGGCAATCCCGATCTCGCAGAGGATCGCAGTCAGGCGTGGCCAGCTGATGGGTCTGGTCGATCAGCCGGGTCCGCAACGCAGGAGAGTGGACGCCGTTGATCCAATCAAGGGCCATCTCAGCACCCAAGCTGGCAGCCTGCACCGACACCGAAGCCGGAAATGGCACATACAAGCCCTCGCACCCATGGCCTGCCAAGATGTTAGGCAGAGCATCAAGGGTCGAGCGAAGTTCGCCTCTTCTGTAGCTGTGCCATAGGCATCGGTAGCACGCACCCGATGCGTTCGTTCTCAGGAGCGCACGCACAGCCGTTCCCGGCCCTTCGATCCAGACAGAAAGCATGGGCGTGGGTGCCATGAAGCGGCCGCACAGCCAATGTCCGAGGGATTCTTCGCCGGTGGCATCGATGAGTAGGTCCAGTTTTCCCAGTTGGGCCTGCCTGACATCCACGGGGAGCGCATGAACCTCGGCGCCTGGCGACAAGCGCTTGAGTTCCTTCACCATCGCCTCGGCCTTGTTCGACAACAGGTCCGGGAAGCCGAGGCGATGCCGTCCAATGTTTTGCGGAAGGAGGCCATCAAAATCCACCAGTGTGAGTTTCCCCCCGCATGAGCCTGCCCCGGCCTTGACCAGCATGTCCGAGAGGTATCCGCCGATCGTGCCGCAACCCACAAGTGCGATTCGCTTCCCTGCCAGCGTTCTCGACTTGGGGATGTTGCGCTGGGCCAGATACCGGTCATCAATTCGGATCACCGAGACGGGCATCACCTTCAGCCCAAAACTCGAATCCCTGCGATCAGCGAGCTTGGTCTTTTGACTCACTTGGTGGTCAAAGAGCACGGCAAAGCCGTAGGTCATCAGTGGCGATTCGATGATGATCAGGACGCCATTTGCTTTTTTGCTTTGCCCTTCCTTGACTCGTTCGTGAATCTTGCGCCGACACCGAGAGTCCAGGGTGCTTTGCCAAGCCAAGATATCCGCCACTGTCTCCGGTGGCCAGTGGCTGGTCAGTGGTCGGGGTTGTGCGGTGGTCTTGACCCGGTAAGTCAGCACCGTTTTATCGGTGACCTGGTAGCCGAGTGAATGCAGCTTTCTTGTTGTTCGATCTTCGTTGTCGGTTATGAACCAGAGCGGATTCCCATTGGCTTGCGCAACGATACAGTTCTGCCACCCCAGATCTTCGCCTTGCATGTCCACGAAGCAAAGCCAGCCGTTCCAGTAGGCAAAGAATTCTTCGGCAAGATCCTCGACTATCTCGCCTTTCAATATCTGCCCGAGCACCGCGGCCGCACGTTGCAGGCATGCCAAGGACTGCCCTACAGGGTCGTAGATGTCCATCACGACGGTTCCCTTGGCCAGATAGCAAAGGCCGCCATCCGCGCCAAGGTGAGGAACTGCGTTGGGCAGTGCAGGTGGTATTTCAAGCAGCCGAATGCGAGGCAGGTCGAAGAAGGTGGGGTCGAGCTGAACCTCACACAGACACCCCTTGTCTGCTCCGAGCGGGGTCAGCGGCCCCCGCAGCTTGAACCAACCGTCGTCCGTCTTACCGACAAACTCGAAGCCTTGCTGCTTGAAGGCTTCGATCACGTCCGCGACTGCGGCGACGCTGCTCATCCGGCTTTCGTTCGCCCGACCAATTCACTCGGACCATCTGTGGCCGGCGCTGCGGCAATGGTGGCGGCAACGGATACCACCTTGACCCGGTCCGGCTCGTTCGGAAAACGTGGACCGAACTCGCCTTGCATCCAGATGCAGGCCTGTGAAGGACTGCCGGCGTCGGTGGCACCGCGCAGCACCTTTTCCAATGCTTCGAACGCTTTCGCAGCCTCTTCGACGCCCTCTTTGCCAAGGCGTACAGTGAGTGACTCCGACTCATCCACTGGGTTGTTCACCCCCGCACGCAGCCGGGCCGGCAATGCCGCGACAACAGCCAACAATGCCAGGTCGTCGCGCCGATCCCGCTTCTCGAACAGCGGAGCCGCAGCGGCCATTAACAGAATCGAAGCCGGCCCGCCGCTGGACCACCGCCAATCACGGAACGCCTTCAAGTAGCGAATCACGCGGCGGAACTGTTCGCCCTTGGCTTCCACCTCGCCCAGAAACCATTCCTTCACGGGCCTGGGGTCCGAAGACATCCAGTTGCATTCACGATGCGCCAGCAGAACTTTGTCAGCGGGCAATGCCGTCCAGGCATCCCGCTCTGCCATATTCACCGCCTCCGTCAGCGAGTCATAGCCGTATCGCTCCATCGAGGCTTTCGCGAGCGTGACGAATTCTTCGTCGGGAATGGCGTACAGCGGAATGTCGATGTGGGCATACGCTGTAATGACGATCCGGATGCAGGTCGGCTTGTCGGTGACGAGCTTCCAGCGCTTTTCCTCGACCAGCGGCTTCAACGCTTCTTCTGCAGCGGCAAAGAACACCGTTGTTGCGCGGCTGGGACGCTTCGTCTGCGAGACAAAACTCAACGGCAGATAGCAACCATCATCGACATCCGCCTGCTGGGGCCGTTGTGCCGGGCCATTCAAGGTCTTGTACGCCCACGATCCTTGCGTGAAGAAGCGCGGCTGCGGCACGTCTTCCGTGTACCCACGTTCGCGCAGCACGCGCGGAATTCCGGTGCGAAGGCAGTTCCTGACATCATTTCGGGCGCTGGCGATCCAGGCTCGTTGCCCGGGCGACAGATCCAGCTCGTCATGCATGCAGGATTCGTCATCGACGGTGGTAAAGAAAAGCGGGCTCAGGTTCAGCATGTGGCCTCCGACACATTCTTGTTAGGGCCGTGATAGAAGGTGGGTGCGCCGGCCTTGTGCGCTCGAAACGGTTGGAAAAGCGGGTCGCCAAGCGCGCGCTGCGCAGCATGATTGCCGCGGTCCTTCAGCGTATTCGTGGCGCCGATGGAAACCCGGTCCAGCGCCTTCACGTCCTTGCTTTGATCGGGCGTGGCCTTGTCGTCGATCTGGAAGTAGTTGCTACCCAACGACTGGCGCAGCATGTAGTCCACCGACGACTCCTGGGCGGAGATCACCAGATCGAACAGCCCCCCGCGCCACTTGCCGAATCCGCGGTCGAGGCTGGCGCCGCCGCGGACTGTTGCACCGATCGTCATCGTGCCGATGGACAGCACCCGGACCAGTGCATTCTGTTTCGGCGCGAGGAACGTATTGACTTCGTGCAGCCCGAACAGTCCGGGCGCATTGCCGACCAATCCGCCATCAGCGAAGACGCCGCGGTCGTTGCGCGCCAGCGGAAAGTACACAGGCGCGGCGGCGGTAGCCAACGCCACATCGACGATCTTCAGGCGGTGATCCAACTCGAAGGAAGGATGGTGGGGCGTCTTGAAGAACTGTCCACGCCCCGTCGAGTAGTTGACGGTCGGCACGAGAACGCGGTGCTTCAAGTTGCCGATCGTGGTGTCTTGGAAGCGTTCGGTCAGCACACCCCGCAACCCTACCGAGTCGTGCTTGGCAGTCAACCAGAAACCCAGAAGGCGCCTCGCAAGACTGCGGCAACCAAAGATGCGGGAGCCTTGCTTTTCAAACAAAGCCTTGAGTTCAATGGCCGGGATTTCCGCGGCCAGCCCCAAGGCCAGCATCCCACCTGCGGAAGTGCCGCAGATCAGGTCGAAGTGCGAAGCGATGGGGCGGCCCAGCACGGCTTCGATCTTGGCCAGAACCGTCGCTGTGTACAGGCCGCGATAGCCGCCCCCAGACAGGGCGAGCACATGGTAGGTGGGCACGCCCGTCATGGCACTCAGCCTTTCGGCGGGAAGGAGTCGTTGCCGTGGCTGTCCTTGTCACGGATGCGGCCATCCGGGCGGTGGATGACCAGTTCGGACTGCTGGTTACGCGCGATGTCCCGCCCCGCGTCAATGGCCTGCTGCTGCGTGTCGTGCACGGAGGTTGCCCGCTGATTGCCGGCACCCTTGACGGCCCAACCGTCCTGGTGAGGAACTACATGCTGATTTTTGCCTGTCATGGCGAATTTCCTAAAGTTGAACCATCGAGACCCCGGCCAGACGGCCGGGTTGCCAATGACCACCTGTTGAAGCAAAATGCGTTGCTCTTGCAGACAACGGGCGAGTCAAGCCAAATCAACTTGCTGCAGTCGTAGAACTCACTTCTGTTGTCTGGCTGGACAACAATGTATCAGACTTGATGCCAGGCTGCAAATGGTGGGCTTGGTGCCGCAGAACGCAACTGCTGCGGACCGGACGCACAGCGGTGCCCGCCGCAGCCACAAGGAACGGAACGGATGTCACAAACAGGCCTAGGCGTCGCCCTCAAGACGCTACGCGAGCGCAGAACCCTCTCACTGCGCGAAATCGGTCAACTGTCTTCTGTGGACCATGCCTATGTCCACCGGCTGGAGTCCGGCGAGAAGACAAACCCCTCATCCGATTTAGTCGAGAAACTGCTGAAGGTTCTCAAACCAAGTGAAAGAGATGCTGCGCTGGTGATGTGGCTTGTCGACCATGCGGAGGCCGATCCCCGCCTTGTTGAATTCGTGCTGAACGATCCTTCCATCAGCATCGACATCTTTTCGGCTGCAGCAGGTGTGAGACATCGTGGAAATACAAGGCCCGATCCCGCGACACTGATCGCCCGTATACAGCGAGCATTCGAGGACGAGGACGACTGAACATGGATGAAGCGGATGTTAGACAGAAAGCGCGGGCCTTTGTTGCGAAGGTTGATGTGTCCGGCATCCGAGAAGACCTGACGCCCTATGTGGTCGCGGCCAACGCCAAGGTCAAAAAGGATGAACTTGGTGAGGGGGAGTCCGGCTACACGATCACCAAGCCGAATGGCAAGCACGTGATCACGGTGAATTCGCTGGAGACAGAAGAACGCCAACGCTTCACGGTCTGCCACGAAATTGCGCATATCGTCCTTGCGCTGGAATCGAGCCACGAAGAGGTGCCGTCCTGGTCCTATGCGAAGCGGCATCCGAACGAAATCGCGTGCGACACCTTCGCCGCTGAATTGCTGATGCCATATCAGCAATGGCTGTCGCTTGTGCCAAAGGAAGAACCTTCGCTGGAGCTAATCCAGCGCATGGCGGCCCTTTTCAGCACATCATTTCCCGCCGCAGCGTCGCGATTCGCCTCCCTCAGCGACATCCCTTGCGCCTTCGTCACCATGGAGCGCGGTGCAGTACGCTATGCGGCACGCTCCACCAGCTTGCGACAGGCGGGCGCTTGGATATCTCCCAGATCTGCCATCCCCGTCGGCTCCGTGGCTCACCGTCTCCGTTCTTCAGGCAGCAGTGCTGCGGACACGGATGAGGTTGCACAAGACATCTGGTTCGACAACTGGGAAAAGGGCCTCGACCTGTGGGAACTTTCCAGGCACTACGCAGGCACTGACACCACGACCTCGCTGCTGTGGTTCGACAACGAAGATTTACCCGAGGTCGAAGTGAACCGCTTCGGTGTACGCGTCGAGGACGATGGTGGCTTGGCTGAGCTTACTGGGCAACTGCCTTGGCCTGGGCGGAGCCGGCGTCGCTAGTAAAGCATGGCCAACGGCGACAACCACAACCCAAACTATTGAAGGAAGGCTGATGGGCCAAGCCTCGAAGCTGTTCAACGGAAATACCGACCAGACGCTCATCGGACGCGTCACCCCGACGACGGAGCAGCGAGAGTTCCTGCAGCAGCAATGGAACGACCTCGCCGACCACTTGAAGCAGGCACTTGCCAAGCACGGCTACACCATCTCCACGTGGCTTCAGGGCTCCTACAAGTACGCCACGCTCATCAAGCCGGTTCACCTCGGTGAAGAGTATGACGTTGACGTCGGCCTGTACTTCGAGTGGAACGACGACCAAGACGCAGAACCAACGCCCAAGCAACTCCGGGACTGGGTACAAGCCGAGCTTCTTGAGTACGAGAAGGCGTGCGAAGAGCTGAAGAAGGTGGAAGTGCCGCCTAAGGAGCGCTGCTCCCGTGCCTCATATATTCAACAGTTCCACATTGACACGCCGGTCTACCACCTCAACACAGACTCTGACGTCCGACGCTTGGCCTGTTTATCTGGGAAGTGGGAACACAGTGACCCGAAGAAACTCTATAAGTGGTTCAAAGAAGCGGTCAGCGGCGATGATCGTGACCAGCTTCGACGGCTTGTTCGGTATCTCAAGGCCTGGGCAGCAGTCTCCTTTGACGATGCTCCTGGATCCCGGCCGTCATCCATCTTCCTGACCGTCATTGCCACTGAGGCCTATCAGGACTTGTGGGCGCAGCGCCTTCTCGGCTTGGCTGATGACGATGCGCTCTTGGCAGTCATCAAGAAGATGCACGACCGATTGTTCGATGACCGCAAGGTCGAGAACCCGGTCGACAAGAACGAAGACCTCAATCGAATGACAGCGGAGGCATGGGACGGATTCTTGCCCCGGCTTGCTGCGTTACAGGACATTGCTGAGCGCGCTGGCGACGCCAAAGATGAAGCATCGGCCGCGCTTATCTGGTCGGAAGCATTCTCGTTCCTTATGCCGCTGCCGGAGACCGACCAAGTTGAGATAGTCGACGAAGGCTCCGGCCGAGCAGTCATGCAGTTGCCTGAGATTGAAGTCAAGGTGTGCACTGGGACTCCTCCTCGCCCCGTAGCAACGTATCGCAATGAGGTGCCAGGCGTGGCAAAGGACTGCATGCTCTCATTCGCCATTGTCAACCCGCATGTGGTCCCGGAGTTTGCGACGGTAGAGTGGACTGTCCGCAATGAGGGCCAAGAAGCCGACCAGCGGAGCGACTTGGGACACCGACGTGTTGGAATGCGTCTTCTCAGCGTTGAGGAGCACACCGCTTACGTGGGGCGGCACTTCATGGACTGCGTCGTTCGCTTGAACGGGCAGGTTTACGCAGTTCGGCGTGTGCCTGTCACCATTCGCGACGTTCAGCATGTGGCACGCAATCCTCCGAGACCTCCCTATACAAAGCTCCGGAGCCTTTTCCGCCGACGCCGGTGACACCTCGAGTTCGCACGGTGAGAGGGTGTCGTTGGCACGGTGTGAACAGCCTCACCAAGGAGTTGCGCCTGCAGCACATTGTCAGACTCAGGCGACTCAGGTAACTACCCGGGAAGGACATCAAACCAGCCCTGCTCTTACACAGAAGCCGACTTTGACTCAAGGCGTGCTTTGTCCCTCAGAGCATCCGTGAACGAGCGAATGTCGTCGCAATCCCGTGTCAGCAAGGTGAGGCTTATACGGCCAGTGGACGGCGAGTTCGTCCAGTAGTTACCTAAGAGTTCCTTGTCTTCGCCCCCGAGCACTAAATCCCCGTAGCCAAGGGTAGCCTTGTTCTCTGCGTTAGCCCTTCTGGTCATCTGATAGGCGTAGCGGAGGTTCGCATCTCCGGTCACCGGATGCGCATGGAGCGTTTCGAGGATGGATTCACCTGGTAAAGCAGACGTGTACGACTTGATGGACAAGGTTAGGTAGGTCTGCCTGACCTTGCCCCTGGAATCCGTACCCCATAGCGGAGTCACGAATTGGCTTGCTTGGCCTGAGCCGCATGCCAGTCTTGCTCGAACCGCACCGGGCTGACGTACGCCAGCGTGGAGTGCAGCCGGGTGCGGTTGTACCAGAGTACCCAGGCGATGACCTCGTCCTTGGCCTGGCGCCGCGTCACGAAGCGCTGCCCATGCAGTCGCTCCACCTTCAACGAACCGAACAGGGTCTCGCTGCAGGCGTTGTCCCAGCAGTTGCCCTTGCGGCTGCTTGAATTCCAGCGTGTAGCGCGCCCGCACTGTCTTCGTCATTTCCGTTTTCCTTGCTTGCATTGAACCACTCAGCAAGGGATACGTTTTTCGGGGGCAGGGTCACGCCTGCAGGCGCGACCAGGGCATACCAAATCGAAAACTCGTAGTTGGCCCATCCCGCTTCGGCGATCGTCGGCAGCGTCGGCAGTCCGGGAAAGCGCTGGCTGCTGGTGACTGCCAGTGGCCGCACCTTGCCAGTAGCGGCCTGAGGCAATGTGGTTTGCGGAGGATCGAACAGAATCGGAATCTGTCCTCCGACCAGATCGATCATGGCCGGTGCGTTACCTTTGTAGGGCACATGGCTGATCTCGATACCCGCTTGGCGGGCGAACAACGCTGCGGCAAGATACGACGCATTGCCAATGCCCGCAGAGCCATAGTTGAGTTTTCCCGGGTTGGCCTTGGCATACGCCACCAGTTCCTGAACCGTCTTGACTGGCAACGAGATTGCGACATTTAGCACCAACGGTGTCTCGCCAAAGCATGCCACATAGGAAAGATCCTTCAGGGGGCTATAGGGCAGATTCTTGTATTGGTGCGGCGCCAGCACAAGTGGTGACAAGCCGGAGATGCCAATCGTGTAGCCGTCAGCGGGCGCGCGGGCGATCTGTGAATGTGCGATCACGCCAGAGGCACCAGGCACGTTGTCTGCGACGATGGGCTCCCCCAACGAAGCCTCGGCCATTTTGGCGATGTTGCGGCCCACGATATCCAGCGTGCCGCCTGCCGGATATGGCACCACCAGTTTGATCGGACGTGATGGAAATTCGTTGGCGCTAGCCGCCACGGCGGCAACAGCGCCCGCCACTGCCAGCACCACCACTTGTATCCGCCGTCGCGCCGTTAAGAATTTTTCTTGATTCATCATGTGTAGCGTTCTATACGTAGGAAGTTATTCATATCTGGCAACGATTCGGCTGTATGGACCTCATGCACCAAAGAACCAAGGATGCGACTGGCGCCGAGCACGTTCGAAGTCGCCTATTTTTTTCGAGAGCGACAAGGTGGATCCGATTTCATCGATTCCCTCCAGGAGATGCGCTTTGCGGATGGAGTCCATTTCGAACTCAATGCACCATCCCGCAGGACAGGAGATCGTCTGCCGTGGGAGATCGACTTCGAGTTCGAAGCCGACTTGGTGGCTCACCTCATCGAAAAGTCTGTCCATCGTTTCGCTAGCAAGGACGATTGGCAAGAGTCCATTTTTGAAGCAGTTGTCGCGGAAGATGTCAGCAAAACTCGAAGCAATCAGCACACGGAATCCGTATTGCTCGATAGCCCATGGCGCGTGCTCGCGACTGGACCCGCAACCGAAGTTGGCCCCCGCGAGCAAAATTGACGCCTCGCGATAACGAGGCCAGTTAAGGATGAAATCGGGATTCTCAGGACGGCGACTGCAGTCCATGCCAAGCGAGCCAGCATCGAGGTATCGAAAACCATCGAACAGGTGAACTCCGAAGCCTGTGCGCTCAATCGACTTCATGAATTGCTTCGGAAGAATCGCATCCGTGTCGATGTTGGCTCGTGCCATCGGGACCGCGAGACCTCGGTGAAGGACGAAGGACTTCATAGGTGCGCTACTTTCGAAACTGACGTTCCTTGACCCTCACCAACTGCGTCAATGTGCTGTTGACAGGCGTCGCAATGCCCAGCTTGTTGCCCTGCGTCGGCACGGCTCCATTGATGACGTCGATTTCACTGATGCGCCCCGCCTCGTGATCCAGCAATGCCGAGGGCTTCGCGGCCGGCATCCGTGCCCCGAACGCCCTGACATGCGCCACGGGGTCGTCCACATCGATCTGAATTCCCAGCGCCCTGGCGACGCTCCACGCCTCAGTCGCCGCGGCCTGACTCACCGGCCCCATGCACGGGTCATTCATGACCTCCCCGACCGTCATGCCCGTCAACGCACAGGGCGCGCTGTATGCGACGTTGCAGATGAGCTTCTCCCACTGCATCACAGCGATATCACGGATTGCTTTCGCATCGAATCCCGCACTTTCCCATACGCGGGCCACGGCAACGACCCGCTCATACGGAAGACTTGAGTAGGCACCGAAGCGCAGCGCCTGCATCGCGTTGTGGTGAGCGTGCCCCGGCCCTTTCAGGGATGCCCCAAATCCGCTGGCGATGCCGACAGCAAGCCGGTCAACACCCACCACTTGCGCCACAGCATCAGCGCTGCCAAGGCCGTTCTGGATCGTCAAGACAATGGTTTCGGGGCCGATCATTGACAGCGTTTGCTGAGCGCCAGTTTCCACGTCGGAGGCCTTGACTGCGATGATGACCAAGTCCATCGGCTCGTCAGGCGCTGTCGTCGACGCGTGTGCGAAGGCCGTGAGATCACGCTGCGGTCCTTCCAGTCGCAACCCCCGACTGTTGATCGCCTCCACGTGTGCCTTCCAGCGATCCACGATCCATAACGAGTTCCCTGCGGACGCCAGCAATCCCGCATAGACGGAACCCATCGCCCCGCAGCCCACAATTGCGATTTTCATAACGACTTGCCCCTCACCTCTTGATCAGTTCAGCGATGGCCTCGCTCAACCCGGGCTTCTCCTCCAGGCCGAAGCCTGGTGCCTGAGTCGGCATGGCATAGCCTTCCGACACCATGCAGGCCGCCGAGTAACCGCCGAACGGCTGGAACACACCCGGATAGACCTCGCACCCGCCCAATCCCAGTCCGGTTGCGATGTGGAGGTTGATCAGATGCCCCCCATGCGGCTGAACCTGCTCACGAGAAAAGCCATGGGCTTCGAGTTCCTTCAGCGTTGCCATGTACTCCGTGAGACCGTAGCTCAGGCCTGCCTCCATCTGGAACACGTCGAGTCCTGGACGCATGCCGCCGAAGCGCATCAGATTGACGGTGTCGATCGTCGAGAACAAATTTTCCCCGGTAGCGATAGCGCCTCGATAACGGCTGGCGATTTCCGCGTTGAGTCGGAAATCCAGCGGGTCACCCACTTCCTCGTACCACCGCAGCGCCAGCGGCGCGATAGCATCGGCATAGGCGAGTGCAGTTTGCAGATCGAAACGGCCATTGGCATCGACGGCGAGGTGCTCTCCTCCCTCACTGATTTCGAGGGCCATGTGGATGCGTTTGAGATCCTCCTCGAGCGAGGCGCCACCGATCTTGATCTTGAAGTCGACAAAACCAAGGTCGCGGTACGCCTGAAGCTCACTGCGCAAGCGATTCGAGGAATCTTCCGGGTAGTAATACCCACCAGCCGCATAGACAGGCTTTGCCCTTGTTTGTGCAGGCCGCCCAGCTGCGCGTGCAATCGTCACATACGCGGGTTCATCGGCGAGCTTTGCATTGAGGTCCCAGATGGCGAGTTCGAGCGCCGCGACCGCGGTGGCGCGATCTCCATGTCCGCCCGGTTTCTCGTTCGTCATGGCGGCTCGGAAAATCGCCTTTGCAGAGAACGTTCTCCCGTCGCTCTCGAGCAGCGATTCGGGCGTGCACTTCAAAATGCGCGGGATGAACCGCTCATGAAGTAATCCATGTTGCGCAAAGCGGCCGATCGAGTTGAAGGCCACGCCAACCACCGGTTTTCCGTTGCGAACTACATCGCTGAAAACAGCAACCAGAGAAACAGTGTGCTCTGAAAAATTGACGAGCGCGTTGGATACGTTCCCTTTGAGAGGAACGGAGATTTCACGAATGTCTACGATACGCATAGAAGTTTGAGTGTGTGAAGGAATCGAATAAAAACGTCAGCGATGTCGCCAGGCGAACCACTTCGCAAACGACAGAAGGACCACTGACATGGCTTCGGAATTCGCGGGAGCAGGACTCATGACGATCGCCGGATGTCGACGAAGTGGCCCGCAATCGCTGCCGCGGCTGCCATCGCCGGACTAACCAGGTGAGTCCGACCTCCGACACCCTGCCGATCCTCAAAATTTCGGTTGGAGGTCGATGCGCAGCGCTCTCCGGACAGCAGGTGATCTGCATTCATGCCCACGCACATCGAGCATCCGGCATCGCGCCATTCAAAGCCTGCATCGATGAAGAGCTGGTGCAGGCCCTCGTTCTCGGCTTGTTGCTTCACGAGCCCCGACCCTGGGACCACCAGCGCCTGGCGGATCGAGGCCGCAACGTGCTTTCCCCGGATAACCTCGGCAGCGGCCCGCAAGTCTTCCAGGCGGGAGTTCGTGCACGAGCCGATGAATATTCTGTCCAGGCGAACATCGGTGATCGGCGTGCCTGGGGCAAGGTCCATGTAGCGCAATGCCCGCTCCATCCCCGCCCGTCGTGTACCGTCCTTCTCCGCCGCGGGGTCAGGGATTTTTTCGTCGACGGAGATCACCATGTCCGGCGATGTCCCCCAGGTCACGAGAGGGCCAAGCATGCCCACGTCGATCTCGATCTCGACATCGAACTGCGCGTCATGGTCCGAGACCAAGGCACGCCAGGTGCGCACGGCCAGATCCCAGCTTTCGCCACGAGGCGCCATCGGACGCCCTCGCAGATACTCGATTGTCTTGTCGTCGACAGCGACCATGCCACACCGGGCACCAGCCTCGATTGACATGTTGCACAGTGTCATTCGGGCTTCTACAGACAAGCAGCGAACGGCTTCTCCGGCGTACTCGATGGCGTAGCCTTGCGCGCCAGCGGCGCCGACCTTCGCGATCATGGCCAGCGCCATGTCCTTGGCGCTGACACCCGCTCCCGCAACACCGTGGAAGTTGACCCGCATGCGGGCTGGCTTGCGTGCCAGCAGGGTCTGCGTCGCCAGCACATGCTCCACTTCGGAGGTTCCGATGCCGTGGGCGATGGTGGCCAGCGCGCCATGCGTGCTGGTATGGCTGTCGCCGCAAACGATCACGCTCCCCGGCAATGACGCGCCTTGTTCGGGTCCGGACACGTGCACGATGCCCTGCCTGGGATCGGACAACCGGAACAACGGCACTGCGAATTCGGCGCAGTTCCGATCCAGTGCTTCGATCTGCGCACGCGCAAGGGCATCGTCGAGATGCGCAGCGCGATCCTTCGTGGGAACGTTGTGGTCCGGCATGGCAAGGTTGGCATCGCTGCGCCATGGCCTGCGGCCCGCTAGCTGCAGGCCGCGGAACGCCTGCGGACTCGTCACTTCGTGCAGAAAATGACGATCCACGTAGAGCAAGGTTGTTCCGTCCGCCCCCACATCCACCACGTGCTCGTCCCAGATCTTGTCGAACAAGGTGCGCTGGTTCATCTTGAATCTGCTCTTTGTAGAACGGTGGCGGCCCTCGACCGTTCGAGGGCCGGTTCACGCATCAATCGTGCAGTCCTCGCTCTGCGAGCCAGTCGAGGCAGATCGTTGCCGCTTGCTGCAACATCTCCGGCTGTCCGAGGAAGTAGTGCGTCGCCCCCTGAAGCACCGTCATGGACTTGTCGGTCGCGCTCGCAGCCTCGAATACCTGGCGCACATGGGACTGTGGCACGGCGTCATCGGCACTGTGCTCGATGGCCAGGAACGGAACAGTGAGAGACTTCGCACAGGTTACGCCATCTGCGTTGCTGTCATCCGGCGACCATTGGGACAACCAGGCGCGCAGCGTGGAAAAGCGCGCAATGCCCACGGGGCCGTTGTTCACCGTTTCGGGAATACCCATGAAGCACCGCCCGATCGGACGATCATTGGGCTCGATGGTCGGGTCGAGAAAGCGTGGATCCGCCATGGTTCGATGGGTAACAAACCCGCGCTCTACCTCCTGGCCACCTTTGCGACGGAGTGTTTCCAGGGTTTCCTTGACCCACGCGGTGCGTCGGCGCAGCCGTGCTCGCTGGCCCGCACGGAACGCGGCGAGGAAGTCGGCGCTGTATGGCGGACGGCATGTCGTCGCATACAAGTTCAGCCCAGGGTCAATGCGATCCGGATCGTTCTCATCCAACACCGAAGGGTCGATCCATTCCGAGAGCATCCGGGCCCTTCCCGTATGTGCTGCCTGGAAAATGAAGGCATCGGCGGGCATCAGGCCGGCTTGCTTGATACTGCAGGGGTCTCCAGCGGGCGTGGTGGATATTGTTGGATTTTCAGCTTGCGACTGGTACAGCAATGACAGCGATCCTCCACCGGACCAGCCAACAAGCACCACCTTCTCGTACTTCCAGACTTCCTTTGCATGGCGTATGTACGCGCCAAGGTCGACTACGACGTTTTCCATGATCAGCGCGCTGTCATTGCGTTGATATCGGCTGCCAGCGCACAGCACATGCGCCCCATGGCGAGCAAGTTCGCGGGGCATGGGCAGCAATTGCAAGGTCGACGCGGGATGCATGAACACAAGCAATGTCTTCGATGGGCGACCCACCGGGGTGTAACGAACCCCCTCCAGGTTCACCGTACCCTGTGTCCCTACAAAGCCGTAAACCTCCTTGAAGATGCTGGACTCAGCGTAGTGCAGGTGAACCCATTCAGTCTGGACCTCGTGGACCGGTGTGATTGTGCGCTTCATGGTGATATCTCCTTCAGCGCAAGACCGAGCCTTGGCCCGTCGCCCGCCGCAGCGACTTCTCCAATGTCCACGCGTCACATCCCGGGCGGGCCTCGCGGCGGTAACGCGCCATCTCGGTCGAGTCAGCGGTGTCGGTGGTCAGCTCCAGGCGAACACCGTTAGGGTCGAAGAAGTAGATTGAGCATACGAACCCATCGTGATCCACAGGCCCCAGTACCTTGACTCCAGCTTGCTCCAACTTGCGTTTGGCCTCTTCAACGGCAGCGACCGAGTCCACTCGCAGTGCCAGATGCTGTGCCCAGACCGGCGTGTTCGAGGAGGGCAACGGAACGGTGTCGTCGTCCAGATCGAAGAACGCGACGCAACTGCCATCCTTCATTTCAAAGAAGAGGTGCATATAGGGGCAGTATTCCCCCGTGCTCGGAACCTCTTCCGCGCGAACGACGTGAACCAGAGGCAGCCCCAGAATTCCTTCATAGAACTGCCGCGTCTCCTCCGCGTCACGGCAGCGATAAGCGAAATGGTGAAGACCTCGAACGGGAACGAATCCTGGCATGGTGAACTCTTGCAGTTGGTTTGAAAGTGAATGCGAAATCCGCCGGTGAACTAGTGTCGCGTCACCGATCATCTGTCGGTCTGCGCTGGCCATCGAAGCGCATCGCGGCGTTGCATCGCTTGCCAATACAGCTCGGTATGGGCCGCGCGATGCGCCTTGCGCTGCGCTCCGATGGCTGCGCGCAGCCTACGACATCTGATCGGTGACACGACACTAGCCCGACCCCAGATAAAGCTGAGAAAGATCGGTGCGCGCAGCGAGCTGGATCGATCGATCCGTGCAGACGATGCGTCCTTTGACAAGCACATAGGCGCGATCGCTGTGCTTCAGGGCAATGTCAAGTTTTTGCTCGACAAGCAACATCGTCATACCCGTCGAACGCAAGACTTGCAGCGCCTGGAGAATCTGCTGCACGACCATGGGCGCAAGGCCCATGAACGGCTCGTCCAACAGCAGCAGACGCGGCGCTGACATCAAAGCCCGCCCGATGGCCACCATCTGCTGTTCGCCGCCAGACAAAGTGCCGGTTCGTTGCAGACGCCGTTCCGCCAGTCGAGGAAATAGGTCGTACACATACTCGAAGCGGCTGCGGACCGCAGCGGCACTGCGCCCTTGTAGTCTGATGCTGCCAAGCAGCAGGTTGTCTTCCACGGTCATGGGTGCGAACACATGCCGGCCCTCGGGGATGAGCGCGAGTCCCTCGGCCACGATGCGATGACTCGGCATTCCGATCAGATCATGGCCGCTCATCTCTGCGCGTCCTGATCGAACAGGCAGGGTGGCGGTCAGAGCCGCCAACAGGGTCGACTTTCCAGCGCCGTTCGGCCCGAGCAGCGCCACGGTCTCCCCACGGCCCAGTCGCATCTTCACGTTGTGCAAGACCGGAGCCTGCCCGTAGCCCCCGCACAGATCATGAACATCAAGCATCAAGCGCTCCCTTCGGCGTTGTCGCCAAGATATGCGGCGGCTACGCCTGCATCGACGCGTATCTCGGCCGGTGTCCCATCGGCAATCTTTCGACCGAAGTTCAAGACGACGATGCGTTCCGTCAGCCCCATCACCAAGCGCATGTCGTGCTCGATCAGGAGTACTGCGACGCCCTGCTTCGCCACGCTGCGAATAATCTCGCAGAGGCGATCGCATTCGTCATGCGTCAGGCCTGCAGCCGGCTCGTCGAGCAGAAGCAATTTCGGCTTCGCCGCCATGCAGCGTGCGACTTCAAGCAGCCGACCCTGACCGAACGACAGTGTGCTCACGTCCGCCTTCTTGAAATCCCCCAGCCCGACAAATTCAAGGAGTCCATCGGCCCGGACCGCGGCCTCTCTCTCGGCGCATGCCGCCTGGTGCGAGAAGACAATCTCACGCCAAAGCGGCTTGTGCAGATGCAGATGCATGCCCGCCATGACGTTCTCGGTCAGCGACATGCCGGCAAATGGCCGGTTGTGCTGGAAGGTGCGGGCAATACCAAGCGCAGCCACTCGATGTGAAGGCAGACCATCCATGCGCCGGCCCTCGAAATGAATCGCTCCCGCCGAAGGTGGCAAGGCGCCGGCGAGCATATTGAAAGTGGTCGACTTGCCGGCCCCGTTGGGCCCGATCACACCAACGATCTCACCGACGTGAACCTTGAGATCGAGATCGCTCACGGCATGCAGCCCACCGAAGCGCCGCGACATGCCGAAAGTTTCCAGAAGAATTGAAGCGGTCAAGAGGAACTCCTGGCCGAGCGAGCACGCAGCCAAACGCCGACCAAACCACGCGGCTCCAGCAACATGATCAAGACCACGACGATGCCAAAGATCAGGGCGTGGTAATGCCCGATAAGAGGTGCAAGGAAAAGGGGCAGAACGAACACCAGAACCCCTCCGAAGATGGCGCCCCATTGGGAACCGACGCCGCCCACGATGACCGCAAAAAGCAGCAGGAATCCATACTCGATGCCAAACGCAGCGGGGTTCACGTTTCGATCAACGAAGGCGTAGCACATGCCTGCTGCGGCAGCCAGGCAACTGGCCAGCATGTATGCGGCGATCTTGGTCCGTGACACGTCGATGCCCATGGCCGAAGCCACGGCGGGATCGTCGCGCACGGCGCGGCACGCCCTGCCAAACTGCGAACGGTCGAGCCGACGCAGAAGCCCAAAGGTAAGCACCAGCAGCAAGATCACCGCGGCTGTGAGATTCATTCCTTCGAGGCGAAATCCCAAGACGCTCGGGACGCCGTAGTTGGCCAACCCGTTCGAACCGCCAGTCAGGGCCCCGCCTTCATTCAGCAACACGGTCACCAATTGCGCCAGTGCCAGTGTGGCCAGCGCCAGGTAGAAACCCTCCAGGCGCGTCGCGGGAATGGCCACTGCGGCTGAAACCACGATACACAACGCCAATGCCCCCATCGCAGCCAGCGGCAAAGGCAACCCCACCTGATGCGACAAGATAACGATTGCGTAGGCTCCTAACCCATAGAAGGTGAAATGAGACAACGCCAATTGCCCTGAAATTCCGAACAGGAAGTTGAAGCTCAATGCCAACGCACTCCACAGCAACAGCTTGCGGTAAACGTCTGTGTGGTACGCCCCCATCGGGATGGCGATAGCCAGCAACACCAGAACGACCAACAGATACTTCAGCGACGTTTTCACGCGCGCTCCTTTCTCAAGCCCAGCAATCCTTCAGGCTTGACCAGCAAAAATACAATCAGCACGATCAGCGGAACGCCCATGCTCAAACCTGCAGCGATCGGCAGATAGCGAATCGTGAGTTGTTCTACCAATGCCAGGAGCAGTCCGCCGAACAGTGCGCCGGCAACGCGATTCGCACCGCCAATCACCAAGGCGGTGAAGCCCTGGATGGCCAGCGGCAAGCCCATCATGTAGTGCACAGAGGTGGTCGGCGCCGACAGCAAACCTGCCATTCCCGCGACCACGGCACCACCGGCGAATGACATCGAGGTCACCCGGCCGAGGTTAATGCCCATCAATGCTGCAACGCGCCGGTCGATGGCAACAGCCGCGAAGCTCTTTCCAGTGAGGCTGCGCTCAAAAAATAGCCATGCCGCAGCGAAGATCGTCAAAGCCGTCGCGATGATGAAGAGGCTTTGGTAGGCTCCCGCGAACAGTCCAAATTCAAACCGGCCGAAGCCCAACCCAGCCGGGACGCTGTACGGGTCCGGACCAAATCCCAACGACAAGGATTCGCGAAAAACGACGAGCATGCCGAGCAGCACAAGCACTGGCGCCAGCGGTGGCGCGTGGCGTTCAATCAAGGGCCTCACCACTGTCCTTTCGGTGGCCCATCCTGCGAAGAACATGAATATGACGACTGCTGCCATCCCCACGGCATAGGGAAGTTCAAATTTCGACAGGGCCAGATAGCCAGCAAAACCACCCAAGGCTGCCCATTCGCCTACCGCGAAATTGATAATCCCTGTGGGACGAGCGATGAGCAGATAGGCCAAGGCAACAAGCCCGTAGATGCAACCGGTCGATACGGCGCTGACCAGAAGTTCGAAGAAGTCTTGCATAGCGAGAGCTGCGCTTGTTCAACGGGTTCCGGTGAATTGCACTTTGCCCTGGCGATCACCTTCGTAGATGCGCACCACCAAGCCATCACCATCGAAACCCGTGCGCTTTCCGTTGGCGAAGCCATAGCTTGCTCCCTGCGCTCCCAGCACGCCTACGAACCCCTTGGTTGCTTGCATCGCATCGCGGACCTTGAGCTTGTCCGTTCCGCCCGCACGGCGAATCGCGTCGGCCACAAGCATCACCCCGTCGTAACCGTAAGCATTGATGTTGTCGGGCGCAGTTCCGGCGGCCTTGGTATAGGTCGCGATGAACCGCTGCACTTGCGGCTTGGTGGGATCGAACGCATCGATGAAGACCAACCCGTCCAACAACCCCTTTGCGACCGATGCGTACTGAATGTTCGAGAAACTAAAGTTCCCGAGCAGTGGCGCCTTGAGGCCCAGCAGTCGATAGGCGCGCAGAATCAGTGTGTTCTCTGGAGCGAGGATTCCGGTGAGAAAGATCGCGTCCGGATTCGACGCCCGAACTCTCTGAATCTGGGCATCAGCGCTATTGGCGCCACGTGGAACCACTTCCTCACTGACAACTTGGATCTTTGCAGCTTCGATACCAGCCTTGAAAGATTGCGTCATCAGCTGGCCCAGCCCCGTGTTGTCACCAATGATCGCGACGCGTTTGAAGGACTTGCTTCGTGCATACGCGAGCAACGTCGAAACTTGCGAGGACGCAAGCGGTCCGGTCTGCCAAAAGTTGGGGTTGGCGATCTGCGTGGTCAGCGTATCGCCGCTGTTGCTGGGCGCGAGGTGCGGTGTACCTGTTTCAACGGTCACCGACTGCGCCTGCTGAGTGGCCGAGGTCCAGGAAATCGACAGGATGAAAGCCACACCAGAATCGACGAGCTTGCGTGCCGCTGTTGCCGAGAGATCCGGGCGGCCCTGATCATCTTCCACCAGGAGCTCGATCGGGCGTCCCAACACGCCACCGCTGGCATTGAGCTCCTTGGCGGCCACTTGCGCGCCCTGCAAAACAGGTTCCGCGTACGGCTTGGCGGCACCCACCCGGTCGGTAATGATGCCCAGCTTGATAGGTTGGGACGCTGCAGGCATCGCAGCGACGGAAATCAGCCCCGCCATCAGCAAGGAGGCGAGACGGGAAGTAGAAGAAAGGTGCATGGTGATGTCTCCGTTGTATTGATGTTCTTCAGGTTCAGACCGCAAGTGCGATGTGCGTTGCCGCGTCCGTCGTCACGGCCGAGCTGCCTGACTCCAGCAGTGAAATCCACGCGGCAAAGGCCTGCATCGCGGAGGCGATTGCTTGCTGCGTGGCGGCGTCGGTGAGGTTTCCGTTTTCATCGAACTTCGCCCGGCAATTGCCAATGAGAACTTCAGGGCGCTGCAGCACCAGCGCATCGAGCCCGAGCAGAACTTTGCGAAGCTCGTATTGATGCCTGGCGCCGCCGAAGGCGCCTGCGGTCGCCGAGAGAATCGCGACGGGCTTGCCCTTCAGCGGTCTTGACGGAAGTCGCGACAGCCAGTCGATGGTGTTCTTTAGCACGCCGCTGATTGAGAAGTTGTATTCGGGACTGGCGATCACAAGGCCGTTCGCGCTGCGAATTCGATCTCCCAGAAGCTCGACAACAGGCGGAATTCCCAGCCTTTCCTCATCTTCATTGAAGAGCGGAATGCCGGTACAGCAGGAAAATTCCATTGACATGCCGTGGGGAGCAAGAATTTCCGCTGCAGCGAGCGCGTGGCCATTGAACGAACCCGCCCTCAAACTGCCGTTGAGGGCGAGCACGGTCATCGGCGTTTGGAGTGATTGCCTCTGGAGATCGGTCATGGTCATGAACGGAAGAGGTGATTTGCCCATCAGAACGCGTGACGGATGCCGAAGTCATAGCCTGTCGACGTCTTCGGCAGGGCCTCCTGCCCTTGCGCGAACGCAGGGCCGGCCACCGACAACGCCGCACCGTGCTTGTTGCTCAAGCGGGCCACCGCTGCGTACAGCGCCGTGCGCTTCGACAGGTTGTGTACATAGCCGAGTGCGAACTTGCCGGCCTGCGGATTCTTGGCCGCATTCGACCCGGATGGCTGATTCTGGTCGTACTTGACTTGTGAGTACGACGCACGGATCAGCCCAGGTCCAATCGGAACAGTGACGCCCATGAGATAGCCTTTGAGCCCATTGTCTGGCGCCGAAACCCACGGGCGTGCCGAATCAACGGATTTCTTGGCACTCGAGTACTCTCCCATCAGCTTCGCAACACCGAAGTCGTACGACGCGCCGAGATTCCAGGTCTTCACTGCGGTAGTGGTTCCTGCGTAGAAATCATCCCCGATGATGGCGCTGCTGTAGGAGGCGGCGACATCCAGCGGTCCATTGGCATAGCCCGCACGGCCGCCGAGGTAGCGACCGGTGCGCTGCGTGTGCAATGTGGCCGGCGTCGCCGTACCCGGATCGAACTTTTCGCGCTCGTTGAAGGAGTACATCACCTGGCCATAGAAGCCGCCGAGGTTCGGAGGCAAGAAATAGCCAACGCTGTTGCCCGATCGAACATAGGTGCTGCCGGTTGCGGGTGTGCCTGCGAGCCATTTGCCAAAGCCGTGATTCGCCAAATAGAGCATGTTGGCGCCCACGCCGGCCGTGAAGAACGGATCGAACACAACGTCGTTTCGGAACGTCGGCGTGTAGTCGCGGCCTGCTCGGATTTCACCAAAGCCGCCCGATATGCTCACCGTCGATCGACGGGAAAACATCAAGATGCCCTGACCGTCATCGTTGGTGATCGGCGCTTCGAGCCAGAAACTGGCGGCCAGACCACCGCCAAGGTCCTCAGTCCCACGAAAGCCGAAGCGGCTGGCGTTGTACCCTGAGTTGGAGACAGCTTTCTGACTGGCCGTGACACCTGCGGTGTTCTCGTTTGCGTAGTAGCTGATACCTGCATCCACCACACCGAACATCGTGATGGAAGACTGAGCCGATGCGGAACCGGTGATGGCCAAGGCAGCCAGGGCGACGAGGGATCTTTTCACTGCGAGTCTTTCTGAGGGGGAAAAGCCAAAATGCGCGCTTTGCAATTCAGGCCATGCTGATATGTACGTCCGAAGAAGAGGACTGGAGGCGGCAGATGGGGAAAGGACTCTCGCGGACCCGAAGCGTCCCGCACCAAGTCCGCCTCGCGGCGTGATCTCTCTGCGTGGCGGCGGCAGGAGCGTCGACGACCTCGTTCAGGAGTGCCCTACGTTTCATCGCCAACGCATTCCGGCCATGCGCTGGCAGCTCACATGCACTCTGCGTGTGCTGTTGCCAAGAGTCTGCGCTCTGGGCTGAGTGCTTCTGCCATAGGAAGGCAGACCCGCTTGCACTGAAACTGCTCTCGATCTCATTTTTTGTCTCCATGGCTTTGCGACGATTTCGACTGAAGGAACGCCGTCGGCGCTCTTCCATCGGAAGTGGCACAGAGGGCCTTCAAGGCACCTTCTGGGAAAAAGTGTAAGAACCAGATCTCTTTTTTTATATCAACTGGATTGATACAATCAATCATCAGAATTTATATATCCCCACCTCATTCCGAGGAGACCAGTCATGGACCTGAGTGAATTCAATCTCAACTTGTTGACTTTTTTCGACGCTATCTACAGACATAGAAGCGTCTCGGCCGCAGCGCAAGAGCTTGATCTGACGCAGCCCGCTGTCACCGCGGCGCTCAACAAGCTCAGGGTGCATTTCGACAATCCGCTCTTCGTACGGACCTCCAACGGCATGCATCCCACACCATGGGCAGATGCGCTTGCTCCGAAGATTGCCCATGTGCTTGATTCAGTCCGAAGGCTGGACGAGCCGACACCGTTTCAACCGCAGTCGGCGAAGAATCAGTTCAAGATTTATGTGAACGACATCGGCATGATGTTGGCGCTCCCGAAGATCGTGCAGCTGTTGAACCAGGATGCACCGCATACTCAGCTGACCGTTATCGACCTTCGTCAAGACGAAGTCGTGAACGCGCTCGACGTTGGAGAAATTGATCTTGCGATCGGCTACTTTGTCGGTGTCCCAAACTGGGCGAGACAACAGCATCTGCGCGACACATCCTATGTCTGCGCAATGCGCAAAGATCATCCAAGCATCGGTGACACGATGACATTGACGCAGTACCTCAATGCGCGTCATGCGATGTACTGGACGCACGGCTCCACTTACGGCCGCCTGGACGAGGCACTAGCCAAACGTGGATTCTCCCGCGACATCGCCGTCCGAATTCCTCGTTTAGGAGCTATTCCTTTTTTGGCGGCTTTCTCCGACTTCGTCGTCACTATTCCGGAAGATCTGGGCCTTCTTTTCCGCGACCTCATCCCGATCAAGCTGGTTCCAGTGCCGATATCTCTGCCGAGCTTTCAGGTCAAACAGTACTGGCATGAGCGGCTCCACGCAGACTCCGCGCACAAGTGGCTACGGACACTCATATTGCAGATCATGAAGCAGCTGGATCTCGGGTGCGGATTTCAGCGATCCCGGACAGTCATTTCAGGCTGATCGCGGACAGCGTTTCAGCGTGATGGCGGACGGGCGCAACGAGCGCGAGTGCCAGGTGCAGCTCGTATTCCTCGTGGCAATGCCAGCGCGCCAGCGGCGTGGGAAAGCCGTGTTCCAGGCAGCGCACCAGTCCCACCTCGGTCGCGGGTTCGTAGTTGAGTTCGGGCGAGCGAGTGCATTCGACCTCGATCTCAGTCGGCCATTGAGATGAAGAGCGGTTGCAGGAACTCGTCATGGATTTTTCGTTGAGCAGTTGGGGAGCGTGTGCCCCATGTAGCGCAGCTCGCTGGCCGTCTTGCCCTTGCGGTACAGCTTTGAATCGGGGTCCGTCTTTGACTTGTGTGTTTCGTTGCTGCGTCGCTGCCCCTTGAAGTCCCCGCCGCTGCCGCCATCGTCGTCCCCGTCCTTGCGAACGAAGCTCTTGTGTCCGGCCCAGGCCTGAATCAACGTGCCGTCGACACTGAAGTGCTCGCCCGACAACCAATCCTTGTTCTCAGCCGTCTCCAGCACTTCGTTGAAGAAGGCGACCACCGCGTCGTGCTCGATCAGGCGCTGGCGGTTTTTGCTGAACACCGTCGGCACCCACACCGCGTCATCCATTGCCAGGCCGATGAACCAGCGAAACAACATGTTGTATTGGGTCTGCTCCATGAGCTGGCGCTCAGAGCGCACGCTGAACAGGATCTGCAGCAGCATCGCGCGCAGCAGCTTCTCCGGCGCAATGCTCGGGCGTCCGCCCTTGATGTCGGCCTCGTACATCCGAGAGAACAACCCGTCCATCTTGGCCAGTACTTCGTTGACCATCACTCGGATGCGGCGCAGCGGGTGATCGGCGGGAACGAAGTCGTCCAGCCGTCTCATGGTGAACAAACCTTCGGTGAATGTGTCGGGGCCGCGCATCAGAGGGTTTCGTGAGTCTGCAAAAACAACGCCTCAGGCCCACCTACGAGGGGTCCTTCGAGTGAGGTATTTCAGCAGCCTGCTAGTCCGCGAGAATCTGAGTGCACACTGACCCCATGATGACGGAAGTGAGGTCCAGCACGGATGCCGGCGAGCGCCTTTGTCGAGTGCGCGTTCATTCCGCCTGAATTCCCGCCTTGGCCGCGCGCGTCACCCATATGTCGCGCTGAGCCAATGCGAATTCTGCCTGCTGCTGCTGCGTATTTGGGCTGGCAACCATACCCAGGCGGGCGAGCTTGGCTACTACCTCCGGTTTGGACAGGGCCGAGGCGACCTCCTTGTTCCACAGCACCACGATCGGCTCGGGTGTACCGGCCGGGGCGGCCAGTCCCACCCAGACCACCAAGTCGAAACTGGGATAGCCGGCTTGTGTCATCGTAGGTACCTCAGGTAGGTCTTTCGCACGCTGCAGGCCCGTTATCGCTAGACCTCGGAGACGTCCAGCACGTAAAAAGCTAGTCACCACCGAGGCATCAGCCAACACGTAGTCGACCTGACCGCCCAGCAAATCCGTGATCGCCGGCGGCTGACTCTTATAGGGAATCGCGTCAGAAGGCGCATTGGCGACGATGCTGAAGGTTGCACCTGCGATCTGAGCCGAACCGCTGCCATAGGCGTAGCGCAGCGGGGTTTTGCGGGCCTGGGTCGCGAGTTCCTGCGCCGAATTGAAGGGTGCATCTGGCCGCACCACCAGGATCATCGGGATGGTGGCAATGCGCCCAATATGCACGAAGTCCTTGAGAGGATCGTAGCCAGGTTGCTTGAAGAGCGCACCAATACCCGAATGGGTGGAACTGCTAGTCAGCAGCAGCGTATAGCCATCTGGCACGGCCTTGGCGACGCTGCCCGCACCGATGATTCCGTTGGCACCCTGCTTGTTGTCCACGATGACAACGCCCATCCTGCTCCGCACCTCCTCCGCCACGATGCGTGCGACCGTGTCGGACGCGCTACCCGCGCCGAAAGGCACGACGAGTCGAACGTGTTTGTTGGGGTAATCGCCTGTGCTCTGCGCTAAAGCTGCTTGCCCAACGAGGGTAGCCGCTAGCAGCAGTCCTTTGACCAACTTCATGTACTTGTCTCCAGAATCGAAATGCGATGCTAGATACGACAGGCTAGTGTCGCGTCACCGATCAGATGTCGTAGGCTGCGCGCAGCCATCGGAGCGTAGCGCGCAGCTAATACCGAGCGTATTGGCAAGCGATGCAACGCCGCGATGCGCTTCGATGGCCAGCGCAGACCGACAGATGATCGGTGACGCGACACTAGGCTGGCGAATGAATAATTCGCATGACTCAATTGCTTTCTGGAATCAGTGACGATGCTCTGGAGCCATTGCGGACTGCCTCGGCAGTCTGCTCGCCTGAGGGAATGAGCCAGCGCAGCACAGGCTCCACCCCTTCAAAAATGTGCGTCTTGACGGATACGGCGCGCCTGTCGATCTCCCTACCGGGAACCTATCGCGCCTCGATGCCGAACTCCTGCATCCGTTTGATGATCACTTCGAAATCTCGTTTGTAGTTCCGGCCGAACTGCTCCTATGTCGTGTTCAGCATCTCGCGGCCGCGGTCGTCCGGCATCGCCGTCCGCACTGTGCAGGGCCGTGGGCATGCACAGTGCGGCTTCATCGAACTCGCCCTCGATCCCCAAGGCGGACGTGCCCGCATCGCGACGCTGACGCCGTCCGGCAGTGCCATACACGATCAGATCCGGGAGGCCGCGATGGAGAGCGAGCGTGCCTTCATGTCGGCCCTCGCGGCGGCGGAGCGCAAGCTTCTTCTGAACCTGCTGCGCCGCTTGCATGAGAGCCTGCCGGCGGTCGAGGCCGCTACCCGCGACCATTTCACCCAGCACCACCCTCACGCATTGCAGCGGCGAGGCCCCAAGGATTCGGAGTCCTGAACGCCTTCACTGCCGATGACCACCTCGCGGCAGATCGAACAGTCTGAGGGCGTTTTCTCCGAGCATCGCCGTACACCCTTGCGTACTCCAATCGGGCGCATCCCGGGAGCAACCAACGCAGGAGGGCTCAACCTCTGCACGTGCAGTCCATAGCTGTACCCAAGGCATCGCGCTCCTCATTCGGCCGTGATGTTCGCGGCCTTGATGATCTGCGCCCACTTGCGCGTCTCGCTGGCAATGAATGCACTGAACTCGGCGGCGCTGCCGCCACGCAGTTGCAGTCCCGCCGCCTCGGCCTTGCGGCGGACATCCGCGTCGGCCACCGCCGCGTTGATCTCCGCATTCAGCCGCTCGACGATGGGGGCCGGCGTTCCGGCCGGCGCGAGCATGCCGTACCAGCCATAGCCCACGACGGAAGGCAGGCCCTGCTCCCTGAAAGTCGGCGCGCTCGGGTATAGCGGCGAGCGCTCTTCTGTGGCCACGCCCAGTACCCGCAGCTTGCCGGCCTGGATGTGGGGAATTGCGGTCGAAATCGCCGTCAAGGTGGCGTCAATCCGCCCGGCCAGGAGCTCGGTGTAGGCCGGCGCATCGCCGCGGTACTGCACCACGATGCCCTTCGTGCCGGATGCGCGCAACAGGAACTCGGCCGTCAGGTGCGGCGCGGAGCCCGCCCCCGGCGATCCGAAGGTCGCGCCCTTCGGGTCGGCCTTCATCTGCTCGATGAACTCTGCGACCGTCTTGTACGGCGCGTTGGCATTGACTACCAGGAACAAGGGCGCGATGGCCGTGCTGGCGATCGAAGCGAAGTTCTTGTGCACGTCGTACGGCAGGCCCTTGTACAGCGCCTCGCCGATGGCAATCGGTGCGGCCGCGTGGAGCAGCGTGTAGCCGTCTGCCGGCGCCTTGGCCACGAAGTCGTTGGCAATGCGCGTGCCGGCACCGGCCTTGTTCTCGATGATGATGCCCTGGCCGAGCCGTCGGCCGAGGAAGTCGCCCAGCACACGCGTCAGGATGTCGTTCGACCCACCTGCACCGTAGGGAGAGACCATGCGGATCGGCCGCGCCGGCCATGCCTGTGCGTGGCTCGACGCGCTCCAGGGAAGTGCCAGACCGGCTGCAGCGGTGGCGAGAAGGTGTCGGCGGTTCATTGTGGTCATGCGTGCGTGTTTCCGTTGATTTTGTGGGTGTCAGATCGGCTGGATCGGCGGGTAGTCGAATCGCAGTTCCAGATGGTCGGCATGCGGTTGATACAGCCGCAGCACGACGTAGAACAGCTCGCCCTTCGGCGCCGGAAGCCAGTTGACGCCCGGCCCCGGGTCGTCGGCCTGCAGCCGCAGGGCCAGGCTGCCATCGGCGTCGTGGTGCAAGCCGGGCGTGCGATCGCCGATCGAATACCGGTGGATGGGGTTGGCCACGAAAAGACAGTCGCTGCGGCGGTACATCGTGAGCGACCAGAAGGCGCCCACCTTCAGTCCCTTGCCCGGCGCAAACCGCAGCTCGTAGCGCCGGGATCCATCGAGCGGCGCGCCGCGCGCGTCCACCTCGGCGGTGGGATACATCGCCTCCTCGACGCCCAGCGCGCCGATGAAGTTGCGCGCGATGCGGGCACGCGTCAGGTAGTCGTCGCTCCAGTGGGTCTTCACCATGACCGGGATCGCCCAGCCACCGCCCAGGTCGTGCGGCTGGTTGCTGGTGCGCAGCCGCTCGTAGACGGCAGGCAGCGACGCCTCAAGCTCGGCCGCGGCAGGAGGCCACGCCTGGCACTCCCCTGCCATCGGCGGATTGCGCCGCAGCGCAGCGCTCGTGATCGACAGGTACAGGTCGGCAGCCGGCGTGCCAGCATCGCGCCCGTCCATCCACGTGTCCACCCGCATCGCCGCGTCGCTGCCATCCAGGCGCACGAGCCGCATCTGGGCTTGTGTCTCGCGCACGCGCGCCGCGTCTTCGCCGTCGTCCTCCACGAGATGGCGCCCGATCAGCCACACGTCATCGCCCGGTGCGGCAATCGTCTGCGTGATGTCCACAGGGACGACGCCACGCCACGCGGGGCCATGCACCAGCGTGCGTTGGGGCCTGTTACCCGTCGTGCGGCGCCCGACGTAGGCGAAGGGATTCGTCCACGCGTCCAGCAGGCCGAGGGTCCAGTAGCGGTCGCCCATCTCGGGCGATTCGATGACGACCGGCCTTTCGGACAGGTCGAGCCAGGCATTGCTGTAGACCGTGTCGTTGTTGGGGCTGACGACCTCTTTGTCTTCCGGGCCGAGGCGACGGTGCGTGTGGGTGAACTGGTTGACCCACCGCATGGCCGACGCTGCATCCGGCGCAGCGAACCCGAGCACGGGGTGTCGGCGCGCGGTGGTCGCTGCGCGCATCCGCATCATCTCGAACAGCGGTAGCGTCTGGATCACGACGGCGTCGCAACCGTGCGCGAGGGGAACGATCTTCGAATTCATGGGGCTCTTCTTTTCCTGGGTCATGCCACCGCGCCAGCGCGGCGAAGTTCGTCGATCTCGTTCGCCGCAAGCCCGAGCTCGGCCAGGAGGCGATCGGTGTCGGCCCCGCACGCGGGTGCGGCGGGCGGCGTGGCACGCGGCGCGTCGCCCAGCCGGTAGGGCAATGCCAGCGACGGATAGCGTTCGCCGTCCGCCCCCAGTGCATCGACCAGTATTCCGCTGGCCTGCACGTCTGCGCTTTGCAGCACCTGCTGGTAGCTGCGGACAAAGCCGACCACGATCTGGTTGCGGCTCAGCAGCGCCACGCATTCTTCGCTGGTGAAGGACGAGAGGCATTCACGCAGCACGATGCGCAACTCACTGCGGTGCTGCACCCGCAGTGCGTTGGTGCAAAAGCGCGGGTCGGTCGCGAGCGGCTCGCGTCCCATCACACGACAGAACCGCGCCCAGTGCTCATCCGCATAGGCAGACAGCACGATGTGCCCGTCGCGCGTGGGCACCACCTCGGCCGCGGGCGCGTTGTTGGGCTGGCCGTCGCCGATGCGCGTCGGCTCGGGCGCGCCGCCCAGGTAGTCGCACCACGTGGTGGCCTGCAGATGCAGCGCCACCTCGAGCAGCGACGCACGCAGCGTCTCGCCGACACCCGTCTGCGCGCGGCCGTAGAGCGCAGCGAGCACCGCCTGGGCACCCAGGTGCGCCGCGGCCGCATCGATGATCGGTACCCCCACCTTCTGCGGGAGGCGGTCCGGCTCGCCCGTGACCGACATCAAGCCACTCTCGGCCTGTGCCGCGATGTCGTAGCCGGGACGCGCGCTCGAAGGCCCCAGGTCCCCGAAGCCCGAGATCGACAGGTAGATGACCTTGGGAAACCGTTCGCGCACCGCGGACGGCCCCAGGCCCAGCGCCTCGACGGCGCCGGGGCGCAGGTTCTGGATCACGACGTCGCTGTTTGCAATCAGCCGCCACGCGATCTCGCGACCCGCGTCGCTCTTCAAGTTGAGCGCGATGGACTGCTTGCCGCGGCTGTAGGCGCGGATCATCGACTCGCCGTAGCGGCCGATGTGCCGGGCCTGGTCGCCCGCAAGCGGTTCGATCTTGATCACCTGTGCGCCCAACTCGGCCAGGACCATGGCAGCGCCGGGCCCCGCGATGTACTGCCCCAAGTCGATCACGCGCACGTTCTTCAGTGGCGCTGCCGGGGCGGATCGGCCGGTTGTCTGTTTGGATTCGAAGTTCATTGGGCGCGACGTTATCGCCTTCTCCGATGATTGAAAATTCGATAATCGTGAGGGAGTGATCACGATTCGCTATACCCCATGGGGCCTGAAATGAACACCAAAACCGACCGCCTCGTCCGAACGCTGCGCCTGAGACACCTTGAGCTGCTCGTGGCGCTGGCCGAGACGCCCACGATGCGCGGTGCGGCGGCGCGGCTGCATCTGAGCCAGCCGGCCATCAGCAAGATGCTCGGCGAGCTCGAAAGCTGCTTCGGGGCCCGGCTGTTCGAACGCAGCCACCAGGGCATCCACGCCAACGCGCTGGGGACGAGCGCCGCGTTTCGCGCACGTGCCGTGCTGCATGAACTGGCCCGCGCCACCGCAGATGTGGACGCCATGCAAAGCGGCATCACGGCGGTGCTGCGCGTCGGCGCACCGTCGGTTACCGCCGCCGTGCCCGCCGCCATCGTCAAGCTGCGGGAACGGCTGCCGGGCGCCGCCGTGCAGTTGCGAGAGGGCCGCGTGCACGAACTCATTCATCGCCTGCTCGAAGGCGAGCTCGACTGCGTCTTCGGCGCCATCACGCCCGAGCTGATCTCCAGCGACCTGATCCCGCTGCTCGAGCCCGTCGTGCTGCTGAAAGACGAGCTGTGCGTGCTCGCCTCCGTGTCGAACCCGGGCGTCAACGCACGCAGGTTGCAGTGGGCCGACCTGCGTGCCGCTCAGTGGGGGCTGCCGCCCAAGGAAACGCTGGTCAGGCAGGCGTTCATGACCGTCTTCCTGAACAGCGGCGTGACGCCGCCCGTGCCGGTCATCGAGGCCATGTCCTCGGTCACGATCGGCACCTTGCTCCGCAAGGACCCTTCGATGCTGTGCGCGGTGCGGCTGGAGCATGCGCTGGACGAAGTCGCCCGCGGCGGCGTGCAGAGGCTCAAGGTCGGGCCCCAGGTCGTCCTGCCGTCGTTCGGCTTGTTCTTTCGGCGCGACGGCATGGCCCGGCCGGCGATCCTCATGGAGTTTGCAAATGCCATTCGAACCGTCAGTGGGGCCATCGCTCCGAAGAGGTGAGCAACGGTGCCGCATTCATGCGCTCCGCCGTTGCAAAGTCTAGTGAACCATAACGTTCAAATAGATAGTAAAATTACCTCCTTTGAGGACACGATGAACTTGACCGAAGCCGAAATCGTGGAACTGCGCCAGCAAGCCAATGGAAGGTCCGTTCGAGCGGATTTGGCGCGTCGTGCGCGTCTGATCTTGCTGCTTGCCGAGGGACTGACCTGGAGCGCCATCAGGGCCAAGCTCGATTGCAATGACAGCTACATTGCTCTCTGGAGCAAGCGCTTCGCCGCTGACCGTTTGGCAGGCTTGTTTTCTCGCCATGCCGGTCGCCAGCGCTACAAGGTCACCGACCGTCTTGAGGCGCGTGTGTTGGCGCGCACGACCAAGCACAAGCCCGCCGATGGCTCCACGCACTGGTCCACGCGCAAGCTCGCTGCCGAACTTGGTGGCAAGCCCATGCGCTACATCCGCAAGTACAACGAGCCACCCAAGTCCGTGCAGTGGAAGTACTTCGACCCAACTCGGAGAATTACTCCTTATTCAATCATTACAGTCCACTAGTATGTGTCCGCTTACGCCGACTGGATCGCGAAATGCTCGCGCCCAATAGCACCAATAACTCCCGATGGCTGCTCACTCCCAGGTGCTGGAACGCTCGATACCTGTAAGTCAACGCCGTTGTAGCGGAAATGCCCATCTCAAGGGCGGTCTCCTTCGTCGTCAGGCCAGAGAGCACGTGGGTGATGAGCTGGCGCTCTCGACCTGACAGCTTTGTCATGAGTTGGTCCTGCAGTGGGTGCTCTGCCATGGGTCGCCGGGTGAGCTCGACGTGGCGCATGACGGCCATCGCGATCACGGTGGAGTGTTGGCTTAGCCAATCTATGTCCTCGACTCCGTAGTCAGGGTACGAAAAGTTGCGGTACAGGTTGAAGGCGACGCGATAGCCATCCGGAAATACAGCCAGAAGCGACAAGCGTTCGCGGATGCCCGTTTCGCCGTAGCAGACACGACGATAGTTTTCATTGGCCACTTCGTTTGCCAGTTGGTGGCCTATCCACAACTGCAGCGCTTTGGAGGGCTTGCGCCGGGCCAGCCAAACCATGTTGGAGTCTTGCTGATCGAAGCCCAGACGCATGTACTCCACGGCGGTGAGTGATGCGACTTCTCCCACCGCGCTGGCGGTAGAAACGCGCTCCACTCGCCCGCTGCTGCGCAGTGCGAAAACAGTGCAATGGCTGACTGGCAACACGGCGCCTATCGCCCGCAATAGCAACCCCGCGAAGTCGTCCGCACCGATAGCCTGCAACAGTCCTACGGTCAATGCAACGGCTGGTTCAGGAGCCTGCCTTTGAAGCGCGGTCAGTTTCATTGCGGGTTTTCATGTCCTGATTTATTAGGACATTCTCGCACTGCCAGGCCAAGACAATACGGTCTGCTAAACGGTGAATTTGAGCAGGACGCAAATGCCACTTGAAAAAATTGGACCCTTCGAATACCGGCGCTTCGAGCCAACCTTGCCAGCGTTTGACAAGGTCGGCCACGAAGCCAAACGTCACCAGGTGCTTGTCGTAGGCGGAGGCCCTGTAGGGCTGGCCACCGCACTCGGCTTGGCGAACTGGGGCATTCGCAGCGTGGTGGTGGAAGCGGACGACTCTGTGTGCGAAGGAAGCCGGGCCGCCTGCATTTCGCGGCGTAGCCTTGAAATACTGGAGCGGCTGGGTGCTGTGTCGCCGTTCCTGCGCAAGGGCTTGCCTTGGACCCGCGGGCGCAGCTTCTACGGCGTGCAGGAGGTGCTGGTTTTCGACATGCCCACCGGCACAGGCGACAAGTACCCCCCAATGATCAATCTGGAGCAATACTACATTGAGCAGTACCTGCTCGACTCCATTGACGATGTCAACGCGCGTTCCCCCGGGATGGTCGAGATTCGCTGGGCAAGCAAAGTGGTGGAGTGCAGCCCAGGCAGCAATGGGGTGGAGCTGCGTGTCGAGAATGCCCTTGGCAACTACCAGACAGAGGCGGATTGGATCGTAGCATGCGACGGCGGTCAGAGCTTTGTCCGTTCCAGCCTCGGTCTCGAACTCAAGGGAATCGGTTACCAGGGGCGCTACGCGATCGTGGACATCGAACTTGCCAGCGACCAGCCTGCAGAGCGCCGTGCATGGTTTGACCCTCCATGGGCCCGTGGAACTACCATTTTGATGCACCGGCAGCCCGACGACATATGGCGTGTTGACTACCAGCTGGCTGCGGGCCTGGACGCTGCGCAAGTGCTTCAGCCAGAGCAGATCAGACAATTCGTGCAAACGCATCTGGACGCGATAGGTGAGGGCCACCTGCCATGGACTCCTGTGTGGACATCGCTCTACCGCGCGGGAGCGATGACGCTGGATGCTTACCGCCACGGCCGCATCCTCTTTGCCGGCAATGCCGCCCACGCCATGCCCATCTTCGGAGTACGAGGGCTCAACTCGGGCTTTGACGATGCGGACAACCTGATATGGAAGCTGGCCACTGTGGTGAAAGGGCTCGGCACGGAGGCTTTGTTGGACAGCTACAGCTCGGAGCGCGTACAGGCTTTTCACATCAATGCCGAGAGCGCTATGCGCAGCACCGAGTTCATGTCACCTCCCCACGGGGGGTTCGAGTTGATGCGCGAGGCATGCCTGTCTCTGGCAGGCCGCCATACCGGGATCGCACGTCTGGCCAACCCTCGCCAGACCCATGCCATTACCTATGCAGCGTCACCGCTCTCTTCCGACGGACGTGGCGGTGCTGGAGACTGGCCGCTGGGCGCGCCCCTGGCGGAGGCGGTGGTGCCGGGTGGCGGGCATCTCACGGACCTGCTGGCACGCAATGCATTCACCTTGCTGGCTTTCGGCCCCTGCCCAGCTATGGATGGTGTGGCCGCTGCAGTGGAGTCCCCGGACTGGCCCTACTTGCCTTGCGTTTGTGTGACGGTGCAAACAGACCCTGCGGCCCTCCCGGTGCCCTTCAACCCTCCAGAGGGGCCGGATGTGGTGTACCTCGTGCGGCCAGACGGGCACCTCTGTGGCCGCTGGGATTCACCCTCTGCAGAAACGGTACTGGCAGCCATTGAAGTGGCCTGCGGCGCCGAGAAAAGGACGCTCACATGAACGACAAAACCACCTACCAGGCCGCCGTGCAAGACCGTATCTACGCCCATTGCAGCAATGCCATCGCTGAAGCTGGGCGAGAACGGGAGTCGCTCTTCCTCGCGCGTTTGGCGCTGCTGCTTTTCGAGCAGGTCAGGGACGAGCAGCAATGCCTTGAAGCCATCGATGCAGCCTTGAATGAGTTGCCCACCCCTTCGCTTTCCGCCGGATGACCGGTTCGTACCGCCCACACGTAAAGGAAAAACCCATGAGTCGCCGTCACTTCGTTCTTCATGCCATTGCCGCCATAGCCCTGGCATCCAGCTCCTTTGCCCAAGCGCAGGGACAGTACCCGGACCAGATCATCAAGTGGGTGGTGCCGTACCCAGCAGGGGGTGGCACTGACAACCTGGCACGCACGCTCGCTGAAAGCATGCGAGTGGGTCTGGGCCAGCAGATCGTAGTGGACAACCGGCCAGGCGCCGCGACCAATATCGGCACCGAACTGGTAGCCCGCGCCAGACCTGACGGATACACCGTGATGTCCGCGGACAACGCGGTGCTCGCGTTCAACGAGCACCTGTTCAAGAAGCTTCCCTTCAGTCCGGAAAAGGATTTTTCCTACATCGGCGCCATCGGCAAGTTCCCTCTGGCACTGGTCGTTCACCCCAGCTTTCCTGCGCAAAACTTCAAGGACTTTCTCGCCTACGTCAAAGCGAATCCTGGCAAGGTGAGCTATGCATCAGTGGGGAACGGCTCGCCGCACCACCTGGCCATGGAGCTGTTCAAGAATCGTACTGGAACGTTCATCACGCACATTCCATACCGTGGGGCAGCTCCTGCCATGCAGGACCTCATGGGTGGGCAAGTGCCAGCGATGTTCCTGGATCTCGCCTCGGGCCTGTCCATCATCAAGAGCGGCAAGGTAAGAACGCTTGCGATCGGATCGCAGGCACGTTCACCGCTGCTGCCTGACGTACCCACTCTTGCTGAAAGCGGGGTGACCAATGCAGAGGTCTTCGCATTCCAGGGCCTTCTCGGGCCGGCGGGCCTGCCAGATCCCGTGGTGGTGCGATTGAATCAGGAACTGAACAAGGCCCTCGCCGACCCCGTAGTGCTCAAGCGCTTCACGGAGTTTGGCTTTGAACCCCTGCGAGGCACACCGGAGGACTTCAAGAAACTGGCTCGATCCGAATCTGCGCGTTGGGGCGAGGTGATTCGGACCAATCAGATATCTCTGGACTGAGCTAGCCATGACCATTGCATCCAACAACCCGCGCCCCGTCAGAGGCCTGCACCATTTCGCCTGGCGCTGCAAAGATGCCGAGGAAACCCGTCAGTTCTACGAAGACCTGCTGGGCATGCCGCTCGTGCATGTGATCCAGAACGACCACGTGCCGAGTACCGGTGAGCATTGCCCCTACGTCCACATTTTTTTCCGCATGCTGGATGGCTCCTTCATCGCATTTTTCGATCTTGGCGACAACACAGCCGCCTTGCCATCGCCAAACACGCCAAGCTGGGTCAACCACATTGCCCTGCGCGTAGCCAGCCGCGACGATCTCCACGCGATGAAGGCCCGAATCGAGAGCCACGGCGTGGATGTGGTGGGTGTCACCGATCATGACGGCTATATCGAATCGATCTACTTCTTCGACCCCAACGGGCTGCGCCTCGAGCTCACGGTCGAAGTGGCGAGCGCCGAGGTTGTGGCGGGGTTCGCTCGGGACGCGCACGAAGCGCTCGCTGGTTGGACGCACCTGAAACGCTCCAACTCCAGTTCAGCTGGGTCGGAGCGGAAGTCATCATGACGATGCCATTTCTGGATTTACGCCTGGCCACGCGCCGCAATGGCTCCCGTGATGGTGAGTTGATGCTGGTCAGTCCCTCAGGGCAGCGATGGCTGTCGGCAGGCCCCACAGTGAAAACCATGCAGGCGCTGCTCGACAACTGGGCTCTGCAGGCCCCCGAGCTGGAGAGCCGCCGCCGGTCGCTGGACGCCAGCGGTTGGAACGAGGGAGAGACATTCGACCCTGATGAATGCATGGCTCCGCTACCTCGGGCCTACCAGTGGGCAGATGCGTCGGTCTACCGCAACCACGCCCGGCTGATCTACCAATGGCGCAACGAACCCATCCCGCCACGCTATGAAGACGAGCCGCTGGTGTACCAGGGTGGTTCAGATGGGATGATCGGTCCGCGCGAACCCATCGTTGCGATCGACGAGGCCCATTTGGTGGATCTGGAGGCGGAGATAGCTGTGATCACCACAGATGTACCTATGGGGGTGACGATCGAGCAAGCAGCCGACCGCATCGCGTTGGTGGTGTTGCTCAATGATGTCTCGCTGCGCGGACTGATTCCTGGCGAACTGGCCAAAGGCTTCGGCTTCTACCAGAGCAAGCCTGCGACGAGCTTCGCACCGGTTGCCGTCACGCCTGGCGCGCTGGGTCCGGCGTGGAAGGACTGCATGCTGGATCTGCCCGTGCGCATCGAACTCAACGGCGAGCGCTTCGGCGAGCCGCATGCCAACAGCGACGTTGTTTTCAACTTTGCGCAGATCATCGCGCATCTGGCCCGTACCCGATGCTTGGTGGCTGGCAGCATCGTTGGCGCGGGCACCATCAGCAATGCGGACCCCGAATCGGGTAGCGCCTGCATTACGGAAGCGCGCGTACGTGAGCAACTCTCCGGCGTACCGCTGGATCGACTCCGCCCCTACCTTCGCCATGGTGACCGTGTGCGGATCTGCGCCATGGGGCCTCACGGAGAGCATGTTTTCGGTGCCATCGACCAGCAGGTGGTGATCCATTCGCCGGGCTGACAACTGCAAATCGCAAGCACGCGGCGCCGACATCACCGCACATGCGAGCCATGTGCGTGACGGGTCGGTGGTCGCATCTACGGAGGTCGCCATGAGTTCTGTTGAATTGAAGACTGGCTTGGCCGGCATGGCGGATGATCCAAGCGCTGGCTGTCGGTGGACTCTGAATGCTCCGGAAATACCGCTGGCGGACGGCTGGCGCAGCCGCACGTTGAGTCCAAGGATTGATGGGGAGATGCCCTTGGATGTGATGACGCAGCAACTACGGCAGTTCTGCGGCGACTTTTCGGTCGTGCCCATGGCGGGGCGGCGTGTGGTGCACGGGGGGATGGCTCCATCCCGTATCGGAGGGCTGGACGCTATCTTCATCGGTCAGGATCTGGAGCGCGTTGCCAGGGACGCGTATTGCATCCGACACGATCCGGGTGACAACTATTTTCTGATTTTCCAGGACCACGGGAAAGCACACATCTGCCAGGCTTGACTGCAATTCCAGATGCAGCCCGGTGACGTGGCGCTGGTCGATTCGACTCGCCCGATGGACTTTGTATTCGGCGGGCATCATTCACAGCAGATCTCGTTGCATCTCCCGCGTGAAGAAATGAGGAGCCGGTTCGGTCCACGTATCGAGAGCGGACTGGGCCTTCTTCGGCAGGATGCCCTCGGCCTGGCCATGCGCGCCATCCTCGCCAAGATGCTGGAGCCTGCCCATCAAGAGAGCTCTCACCTGAAGGAGGCATTCCTGGGGGTGTTGGGCTCTATGTTTTTGCCTGCGCCCCAGCTTTGCCATCCGCCCAAGGCTTGGCGTTCCTGCGTGTGCGGATGATCGCCGCAGCCTGTCGACCGGCGACGTGGCGATGGCCTTGCCGACCATATGCTCGGCGAGCGAGTCATAGAGCGGGCGGCTGATCATGCGGGAGATCAGGCTGGCCAGCAGGGCCCCGGCCATCAGGTTCAGCACCATCGCGTGCCCGTCGACCATCTCCATCACGATGATGAACGCGGTGAGTGGTGCCTGCGTCACCGCGGCCAGAAAGCCGGCCATACCCAGAGCAATCAACGCGGGGCCGAGATCGCTGCTGACCATCTACCCTACGGCATTGCCGATGTCCGCACTCATAGACGGCGAGGGCGCGCAGATGCCGCCCGGCACGCCGCACCAGGCCGTGGGCCAGGTGGCGATGAACTTGAGCACGGAGCGCGTGCCCGTCGATGGTGGTGTTGGGCGATAGCCAGCGCCGCGCGTACTGCACCAGGCCGGCGGCCACCTGCACCGAGGGGCCTTTTCGGCCAATCGACAGACCAGCCGCGAAACCTGCCGCGCTTACAGATTGAGATCGGGAGACTTAAATATATTCCAGAACAAGATTGCACCATGACAATTAATCAATTGCCGGAATGAAACAGGGTGCCAAAAATGTGAGTTCGGATGGCAAGAGCGCATTGCAGTTCACTTCATCCGGCGATCCATTCAATCAATCTTGCCCACATTGGCGTGGGTTCAGAGGCAACAAAGATGAAACTCAAAACCCTCGCGGTCTTCGGCCTGGTGGGCCTGATGGCATTGGCGTCCCAGGCGAGTGACTATCCGAATAAACCAGTAACGCTGGTGGTGGCGTACGCGCCGGGCGGGATGACGGATATCCTCACCCGCCGCATTGCGGCCACGCTGCAATCAAAGCTGGGAAGGCCGTTCATCGTCGAGAACCGGGCGGGGGCTACCGGCCAAATCGCGACGGACTACGTCCGTCGTCAAGCGCCAGATGGCTACACCGTCCTGGTGGGGGCCACTAGCCATGTCATCAATCCTGCGTTGAAGTCGTTGCCCTACGACGCCCGCAAGTCCTTCGCGCCTGTGGCACTTCTGGCTGTAAGCCCCAATTTTCTACTGGTCAACGCGAACAAGGGCATCAAGAACTTTGCCCAGTTTCAGGCGTACGCCAAGACTGGATCATCAATCAGCTACGGAACGGCCGGTACCGGCGGCGCGCCACACATTGTCGGCGAGCTGCTGCGCAAGCAGAGCGGACTGCCGCTGAATCACATTTCCTACCGCGGTGCCGGGCCGGCCATGGCCGACCTGATTGCTGGTCACGTGCCATTCGGCATTTCGGAGTCAGTCACTGCCAATGTCTATCTGGAATCCGGAAAGGTTCTTCCGCTGGCGGTGGCTTCCGCCAAGCGGCTGATACGTTACCCAAATGTCCCGACATTGAACGAGCTGGGTTTTCACAACTTCGATCTATCCACCTGGGTCGGCGTTTATGCGCCAGCGGAGACTCCGCAGCCCATTCTGGAGTTGCTCAATCGCGAGATGCGCGCCGCCATCGACCAGCCCGCCACTCGGGAGTACATCCACTCCACCGGATCCGAGCCTGGCGACCTGGATCTGCCCAAGTACCGGGCTTTCGTCGAAGCGGAGTTCGCCAAATGGAAGTCTGTCGTTACCGAAGCGGGTGTCAAAGATGAGTGAGCCCAGTGCGTCGCCTGAAGCGCGCTTCCATGCCGCGCTGGCCCAAGGGCGCTTCGAAGTTCAATGGTGTAAGGCGTGTGCGCGTGCGTTCTTTTTCCCGCGCACGCACTGCCCACATTGCCACGGTGCCGACCACGAATGGCGCCCGAGCACCGGGGTGGGCACGCTCTATAGCCACTCGGAGATTCCTGCCTCCAGCAAGACGCCTGGACGCAACGTCATCTTGGTCGACATGGACGACGGCTTCCGCATGATGTCCACGCTGCTCGACGCATGCGCCGCGGACCTGCAGATTGGCCTGCGCGTGCAGGCATCTATCGACCGCTTGGAAGACAAGCCACGCGTGGTGTTTCGAAGGATGACGACATGAACCACTGGGACACATCATTGCGAGGCAGCGTCGCCATCACAGGTTGCGCGACCGCGGCCATCGGCGATGCCGGTGGCTTGACAGATCTTGAGGCAACTTCTCTGGCTGTGCACGCTGCGGTCAAGGACGCCGGTTTGCAAATGAGCCAAGTGGACGGCCTCATGAGCGCCAGCCTCTCGTCTTCCATGTGGGTGGTCAAACTGGCGGAGTACCTGGGCATACGGCCCGCATTCTCCGAAAGTACTGGCATCGGCGGCGCCTCGTTCGTGGGGCACTTGTCAATCGCCGCAGCCGCGATTCGGGCCGGCCTGTGCCGCAACGTGGTCATCGCCTATGGCGCCACGCCACGCAGTGGGGGCAGCATCGCCGCGACTTCCCCCGTTCGCGCGCAACTGGACCCCTTTCCGTTCGAGGAACCTTACGCACCGTTCAATCCGCCCACGGGCTACGCACTGGTAGCGCAGCGGCACATGCACCAATACGGCACGACGCGCGAGCAATTGGCCCAGGTGGCACTGGCGGCCCGCTCGTGGGCCGCGCTCAACCCGGAGGCCTATCGCCGCGAGCCGATGGGCCTGGAAGAGGTACTGGGCGCACGCATGATTTCGTCACCGCTGACCGTGCGCGACTGCTGCCTGGTCACCGACGGCGCTGCGGCGGTGGTGGTGCAGGCGTCGGACGTTGCCCAGGATGGGCCGCGCAAGCCGGTCCATGTGCTGGGCACTGCCATGGCGCATTCGCACCGGCAGATCGCCTGCATGGAGGACCTGACCGTAACCGCCGCCCGTATCTCCGGGCCGTTGGCGATGGAGCGGGCGGGTATCACGACGAACGACATCGATGTCGTCCAGCTGTACGACGCTTTCACCATCAACCCCATCCTGTTTCTGGAAGATCTGGGCTTCTGCCAAAAAGGGGAAGGCGGCCCGTTCGTCGCCGATGGCCGTATCGCTCCAGGCGGCGCGTTGCCGGTCAACACCAACGGTGGCGGGCTGTCGTGCGTGCATCCAGGCATGTACAGCCTGTTCGGCATCGTCGAGGCGGTGCGTCAATTGCGCGCGGACTGCGGTGCGCGTCAGGTCGCGGGTGCCGCTACCGCGCTGGTGCAAGGCAACGGCGGCGTTCTGAGCGCGCAGGCCAGCACCGTATTTTCCATTCATCGAGGATAAATTCATGTTGCAAGAAAAAGTGGTTGTCGTGACCGGTGCCGCCAATGGCATCGGACGTGCTGCGGCAATGGCGCTGGCGGCCCAGGGCGCCCGCGTGGTGGTCAACGACCTGAGCGTGAGCCTGGATGGCACGAGTTCCGTGGGCCAGAGCGCGCAGCAGGTGGTGGACGAGATTCGCCAGGCTGGCGGCGAGGCCGTGGCCAATGGTGACTCGGTGTCGGAGTACACCTCGGCGCAACGCATCATCGAGGCCGCCATCGACACTTATGGACGCGTTGATGCGGTGGTGAACAACGCGGGCATCGTACGCGACAAGATGTTCCACCGCCTCACACCCGAGGACTTCGACGCGGTGGTCAAGGTGCATCTCTATGGCACGTTCAACCTGTGCCATGCGTCTGCCGAGCACTTCCGCAGGCAGGGTGGTGGCAGCCTGATAAACATGACGTCCAACTCGGCCGTCATCGGCAACCGGGGACAGGCCAACTACTGCGCGGCCAAGCTAGGCATCGTCGGTCTGTCCAAGGCGATCGCGCTTGACATGGCCGCCTTCAATGTGCGCTCGAACTGCATCGCGCCACTGGCCTGGAGCCGCATGACGGAAACCATTCCTTCCAAGACAGCGGAGCAGGCGCGCCACGTCGAGAAGATCCGCAGCATGGGCCCCGAGACGATCGCACCCCTCATCTGCTACCTGGCGTCCGACGCCTCGGCACACGTTTCGGGCCAGATCTTCGCAATCCGGTTGAACGAGATGTTCCTCATGAGCCAATCGCGCCCGGTGCGCTCGGTCCACCATTCGGGCGGCTGGACGCCTCAGACCATCGCCAGTCACGGCATGGCTGCGCTGCAGGCGTCCTTCATGCCGCTGGACACCTCGGCCCAGGTATTCGCCTGGGATCCGGTCTGAGGCGACATCCATGCTGGACTACCACCGCCTGAAGGCCACTCGCTTCGAGGAGATCGCGCAGACCTACGACGCCGATGCCACCATCCTGTACGCATTGGGTGTGGGCGCCGGCCTGGGCGGGGAGGGGGGGCTGGGCGACGAAACGGAGTTCCTGTACGAGGAGGTCCTGCGCGCGCTGCCCACCCAAGCTTCGGTGCTGGCCTATCCGGGCTTCTGGATGCGCTCGCCCGAGCACGGCGTGGCCTGGCAGCAAGTGGTGCACGGTGAGCAACGCATGCGTTTCCCAAGCCCCCTGACGGCCGCCGGTCAAGTGCGTTGCCAGATGGCGGTCAGCCGCGTTGCCGACAAAGGCGAAGGCAAGGGCGCGATCGTCGTGACGCGGCGCATCCTGTCTGACTCCATCACGCAAATGCCCGTGGCCATCATCGAGCAGACCAATGTCTGCCGCGGTGATGGTGGCTATGCAGGGGGCGATCCGGCGTTGAGCGATGTCCTGCCCCCGCCGATCCCCAGCCCCCCGGCGCGCGAGCCCGATCGCACGGTCCGCGTACCCACCAGTGCCCAACAGGCCGCGCTATACCGCCTCAACGCCGACCGCAACCCTTTGCACATCGACCCAGCAGCGGCGCGCCGTGCCGGTTATGACCGCCCGATCCTGCATGGCGCGGCCCTCCTCGGCTTGGTGGACCGGGTGCTGCAGCACGAGCTGCAGCAGCACCCGAACCACCGCCTGGGCGAACTGGACATGCGTTTTCGTGCCCCCCTCTTCCCCGGTGAAACTGTGGCCGTGGCGCTCTGGCGCACGCCGTGCGGGGTCATCTTCCGCTGCCGTTGCGAACAGGATCAGCGAGACCTCGCCACGGGTAGCGCGTCCTGGATTCAGATGGAACACCACGATGCGCGCTAAGACCTGCCACTCGGTCACCGAGGCGCTACGCGACGTGATGTCTGGCGCGTCGATCTACGTCGGCGGTTTCGGCGGTTCGGGCATTCCAGCCCGACTGCTGCGCGGTCTGCTGGACAAGCAAGGTGTGAAAGACCTCACCCTGATCAACAACAACGCCGGCGCGGGAGACACGAGTTTTCTGGGGCTGGTGCGTGCCGGCCGTGTGGGCCGCATCGTGTGCTCCTATCCCCGCATGCCCGGCAATGAGGTGCTGCGCGAACAGGTCGAAGCCGGTCGGCTGCAAGTGGACGTGATGCCACAAGGCACCCTGGTGGAGCGCATCCGTGCGGCCGGTGCGGGTCAGGGGCCGTTTTTCACACCCACCGGATTCGGCACGCCACTGGCGCAAGGCAAGGAGACCCGCATGTACAAAGGGCGTGGCTATGTGCTCGAGGAGCCGCTCGCGGCGGATTTTGCATTCGTGCGCGCCAGCCAGGCCGATACCACCGGCAACCTGGTGTCGCGTCACCGATCATCTGTCGGTCTGCGCTGGCCATCGAAGCGCATCGCGGCGTTGCATCGCTTGCCAATACGCTCGGTATTGGCGGCGCGATGCGCCTTGCGCTGCGCTCCGATGGCTGCGCGCAGCCTACGACATCTGACCGGTGACGCGACACTAGCGTACCGGTACGCGCAGCGCAACTTCGGTCCCATCATGTGCATGGGCGCAGCCACGACCATCGTGGAAGTCGAGCAGATTGTGGCACTCGGTGCGTTGGCGCCTGATGTGATCATCACGCCCAGCCTGTTCGTCAATCGACTCCTGCAGGACGATGCCGCATGAAACGCCTGGACCGTCGACAGATGGCCAAGCAGGTGGCCCGCGACTTGCCGAAGAACGCCGTGGTTGACCTGGGCATCGGCATGCCGACGCAGGTGACCGACTACCTGGCCGCGGAGCACGGCGTGTTCCTGCACAGTGAAAACGGCATTCTCGGCATGCGCCTGCTGGGCGGCGACGAGTCGCCGGATGTCGACCTCATCGACGCCAGCAAACAGTTCATCGCCTTGACCGAAGGGGCCGCCATCTTCGATCACGCCTGTTCGTTCGCCATCATGCGCGGTGGCCGCCTGGACGTGAGCATGCTGGGCGCCTTCGAAGTGTCCGCGAGCGGCGACCTGGCCAACTGGTCGCTCGGCCCCGATGATCCGCTGCCCTCCGTGGGGGGCGCCATGGATCTTGCCATCGGCGCCCGCGCGCTGTGGGTGATGATGCAAGCGCGCACGCGCGAAGGCCGGCCGCGCCTCGTGTCGCACTGCACCCTGCCGCTGACGGGTGCCGGCGTCGTCAATCGGGTCTACACCGATATCGGTGTCTTCGATCTGCGAGACGGCCACTTCGTCCCCCGGGCGCTGGTGCCGGGCCTGGACGTGAGCGCGCTGCACGAATGGATCTCCGGACCCGTGCGCCTGGACGGCCCAGTCGCGGTGATCGATCTGCCGCGCACACCGCCTTTGAAGGAAACCTCCACATGATTCGAACATCCCATTTTCTGGACGATGCGGCCACCTGGCTGGGGGAGGCACTGACGCTGCTGCGCGCGCAGCACGCCGAAGCGGCCTCGCACACGCCGTCCTGCAGGCAGGACTGGAACCGCATGCTGTGCGACACGGACCTCGTGGCCCTGACCTGGCCGGAGGACCGGGGCGGCCGCGCCCTGCCGACTGCCACGCTCATCGCATTTCATGAGATGTGCGCTCGGCACCGCGCGCCGCAACCCATCAACAGCATCGCGCACGCCATCCTCGCGCCAACGCTGCTGATGTTCGGCACGTCCGAACAGAAGGCGCGCTTCCTGCCGGGCATCCGCAACGGTACGGAGATCTGGTGCCAGGGCTACTCCGAGCCCCGCACGGGCTCCGACCTGTCTTCGGTGCGCACGCGAGCGGCGCGCCAGTCGAATGGCCACTGGCTTCTCAATGGACACAAAATCTGGACCACCCAGGGACACTTGGCGAAATGGTGTTTCGCGCTGGTGCGGACCGATCCTGCCGGCGTGGCACACCGCGGCCTGAGCTTCATGTTGGTCGACATGCAAGCACCGGGCGTTCGCGTCGAACCGATACGGCAGCTCACTGGTGAGACCGACTACGCCGAGGTGTTCTTCGAAAACGTCGAGGTGCCTGCCAATCAGGTACTGGGCGCCGAGGGCGAAGGCTGGCGCATCGCGATGGCTGCCGCCGAGTACGAGCGTGGCGTGTACTTCCTGCCGCGCGTGGTCATGCTCGAGCAGGAGCTGGCACAGTTACAGGACGAACTCGCCGCTGCCGCCGTGCCCCCCGCCGAACGGCATGTGCTGGAGCACCGACTGCAATCCATCGTCGACCTGTGCCGCGTCGTTCGATCGCGCGTGGACAAAGTGCTCGACGCGGTGGCGGCGGGTGAAACGCCCGGCATCGAGGGCGCCATGCTCAAACTGCTCTGGAGCGAAACCCGCCAGCAGGTTCAGGAGTTCCGCTTGGAGTTGCTCGGTGAGTCGGCTCTGTTGGGCCCGGAAGCCATCGACAGCCATCCCGAATCGGCTGCCGTGGTCCGCGAGTTCCTCTGGTCCCGCGCCGAAACCATCGTGGCGGGCACATCCGAGATCCAACGCAATATCGTGGCCGAGCGCACGCTCGGACTGCCCAAAGACCGAGGTGCCCATGCAAAGTGAAATGACAACCCTTCTGTTGTCCACCTTCGGCCGGCTCGTGGGTGAACGGCATCCCATTGCCCAAGCGCGCAAGGCACTGCCCTGCGACGCACCAGCACAGCAGGCGCTGTGGAGCGAACTGGCGGATGGTGGCTGGCTCGACGCCGGCTGCCGAGACTTTCAGCAGGAGAACGGTGCCCACACACTGCTGCTGGGCGAGATCACCGGCCGCTCGCTGATGACATTGCCCTACGCCAGCACGGCCTTCCTGCTCATGCCGCTGCTGGAAGCTGATGCCCGCCTGCTGGCTGATGGGCTGGTGTCGCCACTGCGCGACTTCCCCGCCAGTGTGCGGTGCAGCTCAGTGCAACAGGACGACGGTTGGATCGAGCATTTCGGCGAGGCCGCGCAATACCTGCACCTGCTGCCTGTGGAAGACGGCGCCTGGCGCCTGGAACGCCATGCGCCGTCCACCGTGGCCGTGCTGCCGGGCATGGACCCCACCATCGGCCTGGGACGACTGGGTCAGGTGGCTGTGACCGCCGGCACGTTGACATCCCAGGTGGTGCTGCCGGTGCTCCAGCGCCACTTCGCCTTCGAACTGGCCCATCTGGTGGGCGCGGCAGGCGCATCGCTCGATATGGCGATCGCCTACGCCAAAGAGCGTGAACAGTTCGGCCGACCGATCGGCCAGTTCCAGGCCGTCAAGCACGCACTGGTTGATGCCTGGATGGGGCTAGACAACGCCCGGTATGCGCTGCGCTCACTTCTGAGCGCAACTGCGGACGGCACGCTCGCGCCGGACCTCGCCGGCACCGCGCACCGACTCGCGGTAAGCGCCGGCCGGCGGGCTTGCAAGCTCGCCATACAGGTCCATGGCGGCATCGGTTTCGCATGGGAGCACGACGCCCACCTGTATCTCAAGCGCGTCTACCACCTGGCCATCACCACGCAGCGGTCGCTGGGCCTGCTGCAAGCAGCCGCATGAGCGGCATTCACTCGGAGATCGAACACATGAACACAGCCATACCTGAGTTCCGGCACAGCCGCGTCACGCGCGACGCACGCGGCATCTACACCTTGCACATCGAGGGCATCAAGAGCCTGAACATCCTGTCCACGCCCGTGACTCTTGGCGTGACGCAGGCCTGCCGCTGGATCGCGGCGCAGCCCGACGCCAAAGCGGTAGTCCTGCGCGGCATCAACGACAAGGCCTTCGTGGGCGGCGCCAACATCTTCGAGATGGCCGAACTCGAACCGGCGAGCGCACGTGCCTTCATCTCCTGCCTGCGCGACCTTTGCGATGCCGTGCGCGAAATCCCTGTGCCCACCATTGCGCGCATCGCCGGCCTGTGTCTCGGTGCGGGTCTTGAACTGGCGGCGTCGTGCGACATCCGTCTGAGCGCACACAACGGCGTATTCGGCATGCCGGAAGTGCGCATCGGCATTCCTTCGGTGATCCATGCGGTGCTGCTGCCCGCCATCATCGGCCCAGGCCCCACCAACTGGTTGCTGTTGACTGGCGAAACTGTCAACGCCGAGCAGGCCAAGCAATGGGGCTTCCTGGAATTCACGTGCGAGCTGGACCAGCTCGACGCCCTGGTCGAGCACAGCGTCGCACCCATCGCGGCCAGCGGACCGCGTGCTGTTCGTGCACAGAAGACGCTGCTGCGCCACTGGGAAAGCGACTCGATCCCGGTCGGACTGGACCGTAGCGTGCAGATGTTCGGTGCGTCCTTCGAAACGAATGAACCCCGCGAGTTCATGGCCCCGTTTCTGGCGCGCAAGCGCGAAGGGGTTGCACCGTGAGCGCGCAGCCCACTGGCAGCGCAGGGCCGCTCACGGGGGTGCGCGTGCTCGACATGAGCACCGTCGGCATGGGGCCCTTCGCCACCCAGATCCTGGGGGACATGGGCGCCGAGGTCATCAAGGTGGAGCCCCCCGAGGGCGACGTCTTCAGGACAGCCGGCCCCTCGGTGCACACGGGCATGGGTGCCGTGTACCTCAATTTGAACCGCAACAAGCAGAGCGTGACGCTGGACGCCAAGCAAGCTGCAGACCGCGAAGAGCTCCTGAGGCTGGCTGACGGCGCCGATGTCTTTGTCTCCAACGTGCGCCCGCAGGCGCTGGCCCGCCTGGGCCTCGGTGCCGAGGCATTGCGCGCACGCAATCCCCGGCTCATCTACTGTTCGGCCGTGGGCTTTGGCCAAGACGGCCCCTACGCCGGACGGCCGGCGTTCGACGACATCATCCAGGCCATGAGCGGGCTGGCGTCGCTGCAGGGCGCCAATAGCGATGCACCGGCCTACATCAACACCATCCTGGCCGACAAAGTGGCCGGCCTGACCCTGGCGTACGCCATTCCGATGGCGCTGTACGAACGCGAGAAATCCGGCCAGGGCCAAACCCTGGAAGTGCCGATGTTCGAGACGCTGGTGGCGTTCTCGCTGGTCGAGCATATGGGCGGACACACCTTCGATCCACCGCGCGGCGGCGCTGGTTATGCGCGCGTACTCTCGCCGCACCGAAAGCCGTACCGCACGAGCGATGGTTTCATCGCCTTGCTGCCGTACACAGACGCGCAGTGGCAGCGCTTCTTCAAGCTAGCGGGATGCAACGAGCTCGCCCTCGACCCGCGCTATGCCACGGCACAGGCGCGTGCCGGCTGCTTCGACGAGCTCTATGCAGACCTGGCCAACGTGGTGACGCAGCGCACGACGCAGGCTTGGCTCGATCTGTTGGGGGACGCCGATATCCCGCATTCGCGGATACTGGGCATCCCGGAACTTCTCGACGATCCCCATCTGGCCGCCACCGGTTTCTTCAAGCGCGTGGAGCATCCCACCGAAGGAACGCTGGTGGCTACCAATGTCCCGGTTCGCTTCTCCCGCACACCCGGCTCCATCCGCAGCTTGGCGCCATCGCAGGCCCCGAACAGGGTGCAGCAACAGGAGGCTGTCGGCGAGGCTTGAACTACGCGCATGAACATCACTCTCAAGCAGCTTCGCGTCTTCTGCGCTCTGTACGAACTGCGCAGCTTCACGGCTGCGGCACGCGCTGCGTTCGTCACGCAGTCGGCTGTCAGCAAGTTGTGTGCGGAGCTTGAGAGCGAGGTCGGACAACCACTGTTCGAGCGCTCGACGCGCAGCGTCACGCCCTGCGAGGGGGCTGCTGATTTCTATACCTACGCGCAACAGATTCTGAGCACAGTGCGCGCCGCAGAACGCAGCATGTCCAGCCTGCGTTCCCTGGAACGTGGCATCGTGGGTGTGGCGGCTTCGCCCATGGTGATGTATGGCCTTTTAGGTGATCCACTGGCCAGCTACCACCGCAACTACCCTGGCATCAAGCTCGACCTCTATGAGCTGTCCACGGACGAGACCATCACCTACGTTCGCCATGGCAAGGTGGACATGGGCATCGTCTCACTTGAGGTGAAGGATGCAGAATTGGCAACGCGGCCCATCTTTCGGGACTTTATGTATGCCGTTTGCACATCTGACCATCCTCTCGCGCAAGAGGAAAAGGTGTCTTGGTCCGAGCTCGCCAAGTACGACCACATTGGGCTGCACAGTGCTTATAACGTGCGCCGCAGCATCGATCGAATCTGCGAACAGCTCCATCTCGACATTCACTTCAAGATTGAAGCAAGCATGGTGACATCGGTGCTGGGAATGGTCCGCTCGGGCCTCGGCATCACTGTCGTTCCCGGCTACATCTGCGATTTCGCTCGGCACTTGGGCCTTGTGCTCGTTGAAATTCGAGGTGCCCCAAAGTATCCGGTGGAGCTTTGGCTAGTGCAACGCACCGCCACCCGTCCATCGCTCGCAGCCTCTGCGTTGCTTGAATGCGTTGAACAGCAACTGGAGAAGCGCCAATAGTTGTACCCAACGGCGATTCGGGCGCACCTTCAGGCATGCGACGCGTGGAGGCTTCCCGAGTCTTACCGTGACCTGCTCGGTTTGATCGAGACAGTTTTTCCTGGAAGACGGCGGGTTGCAGTTCTTTGCAGAGTTCCAGTTTGAACTCCGCCGGGGTCGCGTATTGCAGGCTGCTGTGGGGACGTACCTCGTTGTAGTCGGCCCTGCAAAATTCACCCGCCCGCGCTGGTGACCCCGATGACACGCATCGAGCGATGCGCATCTGCGGATTCGAGCGCCATCGCAAGCGCTGCCAGGAGCCCGATCAGGCGCAAGTAAAGGCCCTCGAGGCCCAGACGCCGCCACCGTGCCGACGACTGCGGTCGCCGCGACGAGTGGACGCGGAGGAACCCAGACGGCCGGCGGGGCTGCGGCAACAGTCGGCACCGGACAAGGTGGATTGACGAACCGGGCGCAAGCCCGCGCACCGGATGACTGGCCCTAGTGTCGCGTCACGGATCAGATGTCGTAGGCTGCGCGCAGCCATCGGAGCGCAGCGCAAGGCGCATCGCGCAGCCAATACCGAGCGTATTGGCAAGCGATGCAACGCCGCGATGCGCTTCGATGGCCAGCGCAGACCGACAGATGATCGGTGACGCGACACTAGACGTCTTCGTCAGAGGCCCCTCTACGGCCACACGGTCACGGGGCGACCCGGTCGGCGCGACCCGCCATCATTGAAGCCCAACGCCTTTCGTAATCCTGCCGCTGGAAGTCTTCCACCAGGAAGTCGATGAAGGCGCGGGTCTTCGCCGGGACGAGGCGGCGGTGCTGATAGACGATGTTGACCGACATCGGCGGCAGCTTCCAGTCGGTCATGACCGGAATCAGGCGATCCGCCACCAGGTCGTCGTAGATCACGTACATCGGTTGCACCATGATCCCCAGCCCTTGCACGCCCGCCACGCGCAGGACCTGGCCGTCGTTGGCTTCGAGCATGGGCTTGGTTGGAATCGTCACGGCCTCGTCGCCGCGCTGGAAGGTCAGCGAGTCGGGGGCGTGGTACGTGTACAGCAGCAACCGGTGCTCCGCCAATTCCCGCGGGTGGCGGGGCGCACCGTGGCGCTCGAGGTAGGCCGGTGAGACGGCCAGCACGCGCCGCGTGGTCGCCAGGCTTCGGATCACGAGGCTCGAGTCCGGTTCGGACTCGCGCGTGCGCAGCGCCACGTCGATGTTGTTGTCGATGATGTCGTAGTAGCGATTGGCTGCGACCACTTTCACGCGGATGTTGGGGTATCGCTGCGCGAATGCCGGTAGCAGCGGCGCGATGTGCTGCATCGACAGCGACAGCGACGCGGTCACGCGCAGCACACCCACCGGGTTGGACGTGGTCGCGTTGACCGCCTCGACGGCCTCCTGCATGTCGTCCAGGGCCCTCTTGCAACAGCGGTAGAAGTCCTGGCCGACGTCCGTCACGAACAGGCGGCGCGTGCTGCGTTCGATCAGCCTCGCGCCGAGGCGGCGTTCCAGGGCCGCGAGATGGCGGCTGGCCGACGGGTTCGACAAGCCCATGGCTTCGGCCGCCTTGCTCAGGCTGCCCAGCTCCACCACCCGCACGAAGAACTCGTACTCGGTCCAGTGACTCATGGGATTCTTCCGCCCAATGAAAATGTCATTTTCATTATCGTCATATATTTCCATTCGAGTCATCCATAGCATTCGCTTCGAACCTCCTCGCATGCGCTTTTTGCAGGGGAGGCACAGGAGCCCACGAATGCGAAACCTCGACGAGACAACGATCACCCAGGCGGTGATCGCGCGCCACGCGAAAACGACGAACCGACGCCTGAAGACGGTCATGACCAGTCTGGTGCGGCATCTGCACGGCTTTGCGCGGGAGGTCGACCTGACCGAGGCCGAATGGGTGGCGGGCATCGAGTTCCTCACAGCCGTCGGCCACACCTGCAGTCCGACCCGGCAGGAGTTCATCCTGCTGTCCGACACGCTGGGCCTGTCGACCTTGGTGGCCGCTCAGAATCATCGCAAACCTGTGGGCTGCACCGAGGCCACGGTGTTCGGCCCGTTCCACGTCGAAGGCTCTCCCGAACGACCGCTGGGCGCTGATGTGGCGAACGGGGCAGAGGGCGAGCCCTGCTTTGTGCGCGGCAGCATCCGCGGCCTGGCCGGCGAGCCGGTCGCGGGGGCCGTGATCGAGGTCTGGCAGGCCGATGCCAAGGGCCTGTACGACGTGCAGTACGAGGCGTTCGACGAGCACCGCGCACGTGCCACGCTGCGCTCGGCGCCCGATGGCGGCTACCACTTCCTCGGCATCGTGGCGACGCCCTATCCGATTCCGCACGACGGGCCGGTCGGGCAGCTCCTGGACGCGCTGAACCGCCACCCGTGGCGGCCTGCACACTTGCACTTCCGCATCAGCGCGCCGGGCTATGAAACCCTCGTGACCCACGTGTTCCGCGACGGCGACCCGTACCTGGACTCGGATGCCGTGTTCGGCGTGCGTTCGTCCCTGGTGGCCGACTGGGTTCACCACGAGGGCGGGCCGGCCCCCGATGGCCGGATGCTCGACACGCCGTTCTCGACCCTGGACTTCGACTTCGTGCTGAACCCGGCGCGCAAGGAGGGCTGACCCCATGATCAAGCATGTGGTCATGTGGAAGGTCTCGGGCGACACGCCCGAGGCGCGGCGCGCCACGCGCGAGAAGGTCAAGCAGCAGTTCAAAGGCTTGCGCTCGCTGATTCCGGGTCTGCTGGCATTGGAAGTCGGCCTGGACGTAAGCGGCGTCGACTACGCCTGCGACGTGGTTCTGTACACCGAGTTCGAATCGCCGCAAGCACTCGCGGCCTATGCCGAGCACCCCGAGCATCTGCGCGTCAGGCGCGAACTCGAGGGCCTGCGGGTGGCGCGCTATCAGGTCGACTACGTGCCTGGCGAGGTCTCGAACCATGCGTGACTTCGTCTACAACGCATCGCCCGCGCGGGTGGTGTTTGCTCCGGGCAGTCGCGCACGTCTTACGGACGAAGTAGCGGCGTTGGGAATCGAACGCGCGCTGGTGCTGTGCACCCCGAATCAATCGGCTCTGGCCGAGGCGGCCGCGGCCCTGCTGGGTGAGCGCTGCGTGGGTGTGTTCGATGGTGCGCGCATGCATGTCCCCGTCGAGGTGGCGCACAAGGCGTGCGCGTACGCCACATCACTCGGCGCCGATGGTGTCGTGGCGCTCGGCGGTGGCTCCACCATCGGCCTGGCCAAGGCAATCGCGCTCGACATGGGCCTGCCGATCGTTGCCATGCCGACCACCTACGCCGGCTCGGAAATGACGCCCATCTACGGATTGACCGAAGGCGGCGCAAAGAGAACCGGGCACGACGCGCGCGTGCTGCCGCGCACCGTGGTGTACGACCCCGAGCTGACGCTGGCGCTGCCGGTGGCGTTGTCGATCGCCAGCGGCCTGAACGCGATCGCGCATGCCGCAGAAGGGCTGTATGCGCACGACGGCAACCCCGTGCTCGACCTGATGGCCGAGGAGGGCATCCGCGCCCTGGCCGATGGCCTGCCGCGTGTGGCTGTAGCACCGCACGATCTCGCGGCGCGCAGCGACTGCCTGTATGGCGCTTGGCTGTGCGGCACCGTGCTGGGCCAGGCGGGCATGGCGCTGCATCACAAGCTGTGCCACGTGCTCGGCGGCAGCCTGGACCTGCCCCATGCGCAGACCCATGCCGTGATGCTGCCGCACACCCTGGCTTACAACGCCCCGGCCGTGCCCGAGGCCATGCGCCGCATCGCGCGCGCGCTGGGTCGGCCCGAGGCCGGCAGGGGCCTGCATGAACTCGCCAAGGAACTCGGTGCGCCCACTGCGTTGCGCGACCTGGGTGTGACCGTCGACGCCCTCGATCGCGTGGCCGACCTGGCGCTCACCAACCCGTACGCGAACCCGCGCCCGCTGCACCGCCAAGCCATTGTCGGACTGCTGGCGCGTGCCTGGGCCGGCGCACCGCCCGAACCCTGAGCTCCTGCGATCGAGCGATGCAAGCACAAGATTTCTAAAGGAGATCGGCGATGAAACGAATCACCCGTTGGGGCCTTTCACTCATGGCGTGCACCGGCATGGCCGCGGCCGGCGCCGCAGAACTTCGCATCGGCGTCATGACGACGCTCAGCGGTGCCCAGGCCGTGCCAGGCGTCGACATGCGGGACGGCATCGAGCTGGCCGTCAAGCAGCTCTCGGGCAAGGTCGGCGGGCAGCCGACCCGGCTGATCGTGGCTGACGACCAGTTCAATCCCGGCGCTGCCAAGCAGATCGCCGAGCGGCTGGTCAAGAAGGACAAGGTGCAGGTGCTCACGGGCATCATCTACTCGAACATCCTGCTTGCAGCCGCACCTGTCGCGCTCGAGAACGGCAACGTTTATCTCAGTTCGAATGCGGGGCCGTCGCAGTATGCGGGCGCGCAATGCGACAGCGGTTTCTTCAGCGTGAGCTGGCAGAACGATGCGGTGCACGAGGCCGCCGGAAAATATGCGCAGGACAAGGAGTTCAAGCGCGTGATGCTGGTCGCGCCCAACTATCCGGCCGGGCGCGATGCCACCACGGGCTTCAAGCGGTTCTTCAAGGGCGAGGTGGTCGAAGAGCTCTACCCCAAGCTGGGCCAGCTCGACTTCGCGGTGGAAATCGCGCGCCTGCGCGAACAGAGAGCCGATGCCGTGTACTTCTTCCTGCCCGGCGGCATGGGGATCAACTTCATCAAGCAGTACCGCGCCGCAGGCATCCCGGACAAGACCCGCCTGTTGACGAGCCAGTTCTCCGCCGACCAGGACACTTTCGCTGCGAGTGGCGATGCCATGCTCGGCATCTACAACACCGGCCACTGGTCGACCGACACCGATACCGTGCCCAGCCGCGAGTTCGTGGCCGGCTTCGAGAAGGCCTACGGTCGCTTGCCGAGCTTCTACGCCTCCCAAGGCTACGACGCGATCATGATGATCGACGCTGCGGTGCGCGCGGCCGGAGGCAACGCCGACGATCCCAAGGCGCTGCGCAAGGCCTTGTCCGAGAGCAGGTTCAAGTCGGTCCGCGGCAAATTCAGCCTCGGCCCCAATCGCTTCCCGGTGCAGGACTTCTTTGTCCGTGTCGTCTCGCGCGACCCCAAGGGGCGCCTCTACAACAAGACCGAGTCGCTCGTCCTGGGCGAGCATACCGACGCCTATGGCGCGGCCTGCAAGCACAAGTGAGCCAAGCCCATGCTGGGGATCGAACAACTCCTCAACGGGTTGCAGTACAGCTTCATGCTGTTCCTCTTCGCCGCCGGCCTGACCCTGGTGTTCGGGATCATGAATCTGGTCAACCTTGCGCACGGCTCGCTGTACATGCTGGGAGCCTATTTCGCTGCAGCACTGACGACGTTCAGCGGGTCCTACGTCGTGGGCCTCATCGGTGCGCTGCTGCTCATGGGACTGTTCGGCGCGGTGCTCGAGATCGTGCTGATCCGGCGGCTGTACCGGCAGGATCACCTGACGCAGGTGTTGGCCACCTTCGCGCTGATCCTGATCTTCAACGAGTCCGTTCGCATCGTGTGGGGTGTGCAACCGCTGCCCTACGACATGCCGGCCGCGTTGTCGGGCTCGGTGCCCATCGTCGGCGATCTGCGCTACTCGGCGTACCGGCTCGCACTCATCGTCGCAGGCGTTGTAGTGGCGCTGCTGCTGTACTGGATGGTCGCGCGCACCCGGGTCGGCATGTGGGTGCGGGCCGGTGCCTCCAACCGCGAGATGGTGCAGATGATGGGCGTGAACGTGCGGTGGCTGTTCACCGCCATCTTCGCGCTCGGCGCGGCCTTGTCCGGACTGGCGGGCGCCGCGCTGGCGCCGTTGATGTCGGTGCAGGTCGGAATGGGTGAGGAAGTGCTGATCCTTGCCTTCGTGGTCGTGGTCGTGGGCGGCGTCGGCTCGGTTCGCGGTGCGTTCATCGCCGCGTTGCTGGTCGGCATGGTCGACTCGCTGGGCCGGGCCTGGTTGCCCGGCCTTCTGGGCGCGGTGCTCCCGTCGCGGCTCGTCTCCGATCTCGGGCCTGCGCTGGCATCGATGTCGGTGTACCTGCTGATGATCGTCGTGCTCGCGGTCCGGCCGATGGGCCTGTTCTCGCCCGGCGCGACGAGCCTGTTACCGAAGTGGCGGCGCATGCGTCCCTCGCCCGTGCTCGCACGCAGCACCGCACCGGGGGGTGCGTCGTGATGAAGCGCGGAGCCATTGCAAGCTTCCTGGTGGGGCTCGGCCTTGCTGCATTGCCTGTGTTGCTCGCAGCAGCGGGGCAGGAGTTCTACCTGGGCCTGCTGACGCGCGTCCTGATCTACGCGCTGGCTGCCACCAGCCTGAACCTGCTGCTCGGCTACGGCGGCATGGTCAGCTTCGGCCACGCGGCCTTCCTCGGCATCGGTGGCTATGTGGTGGCGATCGCCGCGCAGCACGGCGTGGGCAGCGCATGGGTGGCGTGGCCCCTCGCGCTGGCGATCGTCGCGCTGCTGGGTGCCGTCATGGGGGCCATCAGCTTGCGCACCCGGGGCGTTCACTTCCTGATGATCACGCTGGCGCTGGCACAGATGTTCTATTACGTCTTCGTCTCGCTGCGCAGCTACGGCGGCGACGACGGCCTGTCGATGGCCCGGCGCTCCAGCTTCGGCTGGGAAGCCTGGTGGCCGACCGGCGGCGACATGGGCTTCTATTACCTCGCTCTGGTGCTGCTCGCTCTCGCGTTGTTGGTGCTGCACCGGTTGATTCCGTCGCGCTTCGGCAGCGTCCTGATCGGTGTGCGCGAAAACGAAACCCGCATGAGCACCATCGGGTTTCCGGTCTACCGCTACAAGCTCGTGGCCTTCGTGATCGCTGCGGTGCTGTGCGGCCTGGCGGGCGTGCTCAACGTTGAGCTCAATCGTTTCATCAGTCCGTCGGTGATGCACTGGTCGCAATCGGGCATGTTGATGGTCATGGTGATCATCGGGGGACTCGGCCGCCCGTGGGCCGGTGTGGTCGGCGCCGCCGTTTTCCTCGGTCTGGAGGAGGTGCTGTCTCACTACACCGAACGCTGGCAGTTGCCGCTGGGCATCCTGCTGCTCGCACTGGTGCTCGCCCGCGTGGCCGGTTGGAACTTGCCCGGCAGCGCGCGCAAGGAGGCGCAGCATGTCTGAGCCGCTGCTGGAAATCCAAGGGCTGCGCAAGCAGTTCGGTGCGCTGCGCGTGACCGACGACCTGCACCTGCAGGTGCGGCGCGACGAGGTGCATGCCCTGATCGGGCCGAACGGCGCCGGCAAGACCACGCTGATCCACCAGATCGCCGGCACGCTGGCGTCCGATGCCGGAACGATCACGCTGGACACGCACGACGTGACGGCCCTGCCGGCCAGCGCGCGCGTGCAGCGCGGCATTGCCCGCTCGTACCAGATCACCAACGTGTTCCGCCGCCTGAGTGTGTTGGACAACGTGGCGCTCGCCGTGCAGGCGCGGCGCGGGCACAGCTTTTCGTTCTGGCGTCCGGTCGTGCGCGACACCGCGCTGCGCGACGAAGCCGCGGCCGTGTTGGACCGGCTGGGGTTGGCCGAACACGCACTGCGTTCTGCGCAGAGCCTGTCTTACGGCGACCAGCGCTTGCTGGAAGTCGGCATTGCGTTGGCCACCGCGCCGCGCATGTTGCTGCTCGACGAGCCGATGGCCGGTATGGGCCCGCAGGAATCGAGCCGCATGGTCGAGATGGTCGAACGCCTGCGCGGGCACGTCGCCGTGCTGCTCGTCGAGCACGACATGGATGCCGTGTTCCGCCTGGCCGACCGCATCTCCGTGCTCGTCTACGGCAGCGTCATTGCCACAGGCACACCGCAGGAGATCCGCTGCAACCCGGATGTCGTGCAAGCTTATCTGGGCGGGGAGGACATCCGATGACTGCACTGCTGGACATCATCGACATCGACACCGCGTACGGACAAAGCCAGGTGCTGTCCGAGGTTTGCCTGCAGATCCAGGCGGGCTGCGCGCACGCCTTGCTCGGCAGAAACGGCATGGGCAAGACCACGCTCGTGCGCTCGGTCATGGGGCTGACGCCGCCCCGGCGCGGCGAGATCCGCTTCCTCGGCCAGCGCATCGACGGCTTGTCGACGAGCGAGATCGCGCGGCTGGGCATTGCGGTCGTGCCCGAGGGGCGGCAGATCTTTCCGAACCTGAGCGTGCGCGAGAACCTCACGGCGTTTGCCGCCACCCGATCGGGCGCCGGCCACTGGACGCTCGATCGCGTGCTGGCAATGTTTCCGCGCCTGGCTGAGCGGGCCGCCAACATGGGCAACCAGCTCTCCGGCGGCGAGCAGCAGATGTTGGCCATCGGCCGCGCGCTGATGACCAACCCGCGTCTGTTGATCCTTGACGAAGCCACAGAGGGACTCGCGCCCCTGGTGCGCGCCGAGATCTGGCGCAGCCTCGCACTGTTGCGCGAGACGGGGCTCAGCATTCTGGTGATCGACAAGTACGTCGAGCGACTCATCGAGCTCGTTGATCGCCACACCATTCTCGAACGCGGCCGTGTCGCCTGGGAAGGCGATTCAGGTGCGCTGGCGCAAGACCGCGCGCTCTGGCACCGCTATCTCGGTGTCTGAGCACCGACTGAATCAATCAAAGGAAAGGAAAGGCAAGGCATGACAAGCAACACTCCGGCATCGACGCCGCCGACCGTCGAACGGCCCATCACATGGCCCACCGTGGACTTCTCGCGTGTGCCCTACGACGTGTTCACCGACCCGCAGATCTACCGCCAGGAAATGGACAAGCTCTTTCGCGGCGAGGTCTGGAACTACCTCGGCATGGAGTGTGAGATTCCGGCCTGGGGTGACTACCAGACCACCTGGATCGGCGACACCCAGATCGTGGTCACGCGCGCCAAGGACGGCTCCGTCAATGCGTTCGAGAACAGCTGCGCGCACCGTGGCGCGCGCATCGTCGACAAGCTGCGCGGCAACGCCAAGCGCCACACCTGCCCCTACCACCTGTGGACCTACAACCTCGCGGGCGACCTCACCGGTGTGCCGCTGGAAAAAGGTCACAACGGCAAGGGCGGCATGCCGCCGTGCTTCGAAAAGAAGGACCACGGCCTGCGCACGCTGCGCGTGGCCACGCGCGGCGGACTGATCTTCGGCACCTACTGCGACACGACCGAACCCCTCGAGGATTACCTCGGCCCGCACAGCGTGGCGCAGATCGATCGCCTGCTCGTCCAACGCAAGCCCAAGGTCATCGGCTATCTGCGACAGAAAATTCCGGGCAACTGGAAGCTCTACAACGAGAACGTGCGGGACCCGTACCACGCCTCGCTGCTGCATCTGTTCCAGGTGTCGTTCGGCATCCAGACGCCGGCCATGCAGGGCGGCATCAAGCTCGACAAGGACGGCAAGAACACCTGGAACCATTCGATCATGGGGGCCAACGACAACGCGAACCTGGGCCAGCTCTCGGATGCCTACGCGGATACCGGCAAGCTCATGCCCGATCTGGAGATGCACGACCCGTCGTTGCTGCAGGTCCCGCTCGATTTGGGCGACGGCTATAAGACAACGCTCCTGTCGATGTTCCCGACCCTGATCGTGGCGCAGGTGGGCAACACCTACGCCGTGCGCCACCTGCGCCCCAAGGGACCGGATGCGGTCGAGCTGCACATCGCTTACCTGGGTTTCGAGGGCGACACGCCGGAGCAACTGCATAACCGCCTGCTCGCGGTCAACCTCATCGGGCCCGCCGGCTACATCTCGATGGAAGACGGCGAGGCGCTGCGCCTCGTGCAGGAAGGCGTCAAGGCCCGCCGCGGCGACCACTCGGTGCTCGAGATGGGCGGCATCGGCAAGCCGCACGACACCGACTACCTGTCGCAGGAGATTTCGATCCGCGGCTTCTGGCAGCACTACCACCGCATGATGGGCTTCGCCCCGGCGGGTACCCCGAATCGCGAAGAGGAGTCCGTCTGATGGCCCCGTCACTTCAACAGCGCGTCGAGCGCTTCAACTTCGATTACGCGGATGCCCTGAACCAGCGCCGTTTCGCCGAGTGGCCCGAGTCGTTCGCGGCCGATGCCTGCGACTACCGCGTGGTCTCTCGCGAGAACCATGACGCCGGCCTGCCGGCCCCGTTGATGGGCTGCTACACGCCGGGCATGGTGAAGGATCGCGTGTCCATGCTCATAAAGGAGACGCTCACGTACCGGCAGATGTACCTGCGGCACTACATCACCAACGTGCGCGTCCACGAGGAGGCCGACGGCACCATTGCCGCCAGCGCCAACCTGCTGGTCATGCAGAGTGACCTGGAAGGCAATTCGTCCATCTACATCGTCGGCTGCTACGACGACACGATGCTCGAGATCGACGGGCAGCTCAAGCTGCGCAAGCGGCTGGTGATCGTCGATTCGTTCAGCATCGACAACATGCTGGCCGTGCCGCTGTGAGCGAAGGGACGCCACAGCCATGAACACTGATTCCTGCATCGTCATCGTGGGTGCGGGCCTGGCGGGTGCCGAGGCCGCCTTCGCGTTGCGCGATGGCGGCCATGAGGGACGCATCGTGATGATCGGTCGCGAGGCCTGGCCACCGTATGAGCGCCCGCCGCTGTCCAAGTCCTTCCTCCAGGGCGACCTGGCGCGCGACAGGCTCTGGCTTCGCCCCGCCAAGTCGTACACCGAGCAGCACATCGAACTGCAGTTGGGCACTGAGGTCACGGCCATCGAACGCGCACGACGCTGCGTGCGCCTGGACACCGGCGAAGTACTGGGCTACGACAAGCTGCTTCTGGCCACCGGCGGTGAGGCACGCCGGCTGACGATGCCCGGTGCCGAGCTCGACGGCGTGTGCGAGCTCAAGTCGCTCGATGATGCCGTCTGCCTGCGAGGCCGACTTGTGGAAGGGCGATCGGTCGTCATCATCGGCGGAGGCTATGTCGGCATGGAGTTCGCGGCCACGGCCTGCAGGGCCGGTTGCGAGGTCACCGTGCTGGAGAGCCAGGCCCTGGTGCTGTCGCGCTCGCTCCCTGCGGTGATCGCCCGCTACCTGCAAGGCGAGCATGACAAGCGTGGCGTGCGCGTGCTGACGCAATCGAGCGTGGCGCGTATCGAGGGGGACGAGCGCGTCACCGCAGTGGTCCTCGCCGATGGCACGCGGCTCCCTGCCGATGTCGTGCTCGTGAGCATCGGCAACCAGGCCAGCGACGCGCTGGCACGGGGCAACGGCCTGCCGGTCGATCGCGGCATCGTGGTCGATCGCGAGGGCCGCACCACCGACCCCCATGTGTTCGCCGCCGGCGACTGCACGGTCAGTCGCCATGAAGGCTTCGACGCACCTGTGCGGCTGGAGTCGGTACAGAGCGCCACCTTGCAAGCCAGACGGGCTGCGGCGGCGATGCTGGGCCAGCCCGCGGTGAGCGATGAAGTGCCGTGGTTCTGGTCGGACCAGTTCGACATCAAGCTGCAGATGGCGGGGCTGCCCTTGCCAGGCGACACCGAGCTGCTGCGCGGTGACCCGCACGGCGGGCGTTTCAGTGTCGTCCACCAGAACGCTGACCGCATCACGGCGATTCAATGCGTCAACGCATCGGGCGACTTCGCTGCGGCCAAAAAAATGATCGCGCAACGGCGCAGCTTCGCGCCCGCGCTGCTGTGCGACCCGTCGGTCAGCTTGCGCGACATCCGTCTGGGTCGCTCGACGGACGAACCGACCCCGTAAATCGTGCCCGCATTTTTTCGAGAAAACCCCATGGTCGATATCGCCATCGAAGTCACGGACCGCAAAGGTCGCATCAGCCAGCTTGCAGGCACCGAGGGCCTGACACTCATGGACGCCCTCAAGAGCCAGGGGCTTCCCGTGGCCGCCACATGCGGCGGCGCGAAATCGTGCGCCACCTGCCACGTGTACATCGGCGAAGGTTCGCCGCCGCTCGATCTGCCCGATGAAGACGAAGTCGATCTGCTGTCGGAGTCGGACCACTACCGGGAGGGCGTGTCGCGCCTGAGCTGCCAGATCGTCCTGGTGCCGACGCTGGGCGGGCTGCACGTTGAACTGGCCCCTCAGGACTGAGTAACCGTCTTCCGAGTCAAGTGCCGTGCAGCGATTTATCCCAAGGTTTGCCGGTTCTGACCATGGCGTTGAGCGTGGTCAGGAGTTTGCGCATGCACGCCACCAGAGCGACCTTGGGCAGCTTGCCGGCAGCCTTGAGGCGTTCGTAGAAGGCCTTGATGGCCGGGTTGTAGCGAGTGGCAGTCAGCGTTGCCATGTACAGCACACGCCGGACCTCGAAGCGTCCTCCTTGCACCCGTCGTCGGCCCTTGCTGCTGCCGGAATCGTTGGCCATGGGCGCCACGCCTACCAGGGCTGCGATCTCGCGCCGGTTGAGCCGGCCCAGTTCGGGCAACTCGGCAATCATCGTGGCGCTGGCCACCGGACCAACGCCTGCGGCCGACTGCAGCAGCCGGTCCAGATCGCCGAAGTGCTCCCGCACATGGCCCACCATCTGCGTCTCCAGCTCATTGAGCTGTGCCTTGATGGCAGCCACGATGGCCTCGATGCTTGGGTGCAGCTTCGCGGGGGTGATCTGCAGGCGCTGGCGTTCGGAATGAAGCATGGTCAGCAGCTGGCGCCTGCGTGTGACCAGCGCAGCCAGCCACTGCTGGCACTCGTCGGTCAGGGGGCGCAGGAAGCGGCTCAGGTCTTCGCGGCGCAGCAGCACCGCGGCCAGCTCCGCGAGCATGCGTGCATCGACCGCGTCGGTCTTGGCCAGCCGGCCCATGGACTTGGCGAAGTCGCGCGCCTGGCGCGGATTGAGCACCGCCACGGGCAGGCCTGCGGCCTGCAGGGCACACGCCAGCGCCACCTCGTAGCCACCGGTGGCCTCCATTACCACCAGGCCCACATCCAGGGGCTGCAAAAGCGCTGCAAGGGCCGAGTGGCCTTCAGCATCGTTGGTAAACCGCTGGGCCCCGCTCTTGGGCTCCAGCACACAGACATCGATGTGCGCCTTGGCTACGTCGATGCCCACCGTCATTGAGGTAACAGACATGATCTTCAGATCCCTTGCTTGTGCATGCGCGCTCAAGCTTGGCGCGCGTAACCGTTCGGGCTTCACGAAGACCAGCGCGGCGGCCGTGCGTTCTGTACTCAGTCACGGGCTCCATCACCCCAGCCGCTACCAAACTGCACGGGCCCGTCTGGCCGCCTCAACGGCGTTCAGACTCTACCGCGCTGGGCCGGTTTAAAGATACAAGCTGTCCATGCAGATCGATCTGCGCGACATCGACTACTTCCTGGCCTGCGCCATGCATGGGCGCGTGACCCTGGCCGCGGAGGCGCTCGATGTCGGTTCGCCGGTCGTCATCGAGGCGATCCGGCGGCTGGAAGAAGAATTCAACATCGAGCTGCTGACCCCGGCATGTCGCCATTCGAGCCTCACACCGTGGGCCTTGAACTTCGCGGACGCAGTGCGAGGGCTCAGTGCGGGGTATGCGGATGCCGTGCGCGTGATCTCCGAGATGAAGAGCCAGAAGACCAGCGTGTTGCGCATCGGGTTTCCCGACCCGGGGCGCGCACGCCAGATGGCATTGCCGCTGTCGACGCTGCTGCGCGAACAACCGGGACTGCGCCCGTAGACAACGCACCCAGGCAAGGATGAGCGCAAGTGGTGTTCAGCCCTTGGCCCGCTGCAGCCGTGTCGTGAAGAAGAAGCGCTCGCCCGGGTGCGTGGCCACTGAACGCACGAGCACCCCGCCGTCCGCATCCAGGTAGTGCCGCAGAATCTGCAGCGTCGCGCTGCCAGCCTCGACGTGCAGTCGCTTGGCCATCGCGGCCGACGCGTCGACCGCGCGCACCTGCTGCACGATCTCGGCCACGCGCAGGCCGTAGTGCTGCTCGATGAGCGCACTGAGCAGTGTGTCGGGGGCGGCACGCACATGTGCTTCGAGCGCCTCGTACTTGGTGTCGACGTAGATGTCGGTCCAGCCCAGAGGCAGGCCCTGCGGGCCTGCCTCCATGCGCATGCCCGAGATTCGCAGCCAGCGCGTTCCCGCCGCGCACCCCAGCAGCCGAGAGAGCGCGGCATTGCTCGAGATGGTGTCGATCTCGGGCGCCAGGCGCAGGTGCGCGGCACCGTATTGCATGAGGTCTTCCACCGACGCCAGCGACTGCTGGAAGCCCGCGCGCGCCACCGCCGACTCCACGCGCGTGCCTACGTTCTTGCGCCGCGATACCAGCCCCGCGTCCTGCAGCGCCTGCAGCGCCATGCGCACCGTATGCCGGCTGGTCTGGTAGTGGTCGCGCAGCTCGAGCTCGGTCGGCAACAGCGAGCCCAACGGGAAGTGGCCCGAGGCGATGCCCTCCTCGAGATGGCGGGCAATGTCGGTGAAGCGCGGTTTATTCATCTTGGCCGTGATTGTGACCCAAGGGTAAACGCGCATCGTCCATATGTTCGGACATATTAAAGTAAATATGTCCGAACATATGAAGATCCATGCATGCCTTCCGCCTCCATCCCGATGGCCAGCACCGTCGTCGATTCGATCCTTTTTCGTGACGCCTTCGGCACGGCGCAGATGCGCGCGCTGTTCTCCGACCACGCGCTGATCCAGCGCTACATCGACGCCGAAGTCGCGCTGGCGCGGGCCGAGGCCAAGGCAGGTGTGATCCCCGCCGACGCGGCCGAGACCATCGCGCGCGAATCGCGCATCGGGCGCATCGATTTCGATCACATGCGCCATGAGACCGACATCGTCGGCTACCCCATCCTGCCGCTCGTGCACCAGTTGGTGGCGATGTGCGGCGACGCGGGCCGCTACGTGCACTGGGGCGCGACCACGCAGGACATCATGGACACGGCCGTGGCGCTGCAGGTGCGCGACGCGCTCGATGTCATCGATGCGCAGATCCGCGACCTGCGCGGCATCCTCGCGGACCTCGCGCGCAAGCACCGCGACACGCCGATGGCCGGGCGCACCCACCTGCAGCAGGCGCTGCCCGTGACCTTCGGCTACAAGGCCGCGATCTGGCTCGCGATGTTCGATCGCCACCAGCAGCGCCTGGCCGAGCTGCGTCCGCGCGTGGCCGTGGTCGAGTTCGCGGGCGCCGCCGGCACGCTGGCTTCGCTGGGCGACAAGGGCTTCGAGGTGCAGGCGGCGATGGCCGAGGAACTGAAACTTGGCGTGCCCGCCACCACCTGGCACGTGGCACGCGATGGTTTCGCCGAGGCGGTGAACCTGTTGGCGCTTGTGACCGGATCGCTGGGCAAGATCGCCCTGGACATCATGATCATGGCCTCGACAGAGTTTGCCGAGGTCTACGAGCCCTTTGTCAAAGGCCGCGGCGCGAGCAGCACCATGCCGCAGAAGCGCAATCCGATCTCCAGCGAGCTGATGCTCGCGGCCTCGAAGGCGGTGCGCCAGCATGCCGGGCTCATGGTCGACGCGATGGTGCAGGACTTCGAGCGCGCCACTGGCCCCTGGCATGCCGAGTGGATCGCGATTCCCGAGAGCTTCATTCTCACGGCCGGCGCGCTGCACCAGGCCAGGTTCGCGCTCGGCGGGCTGATCGTCGATGCACCGCGCATGAAGCACAACCTGGGCATCAGCCGCGGCCTCATCGTGGCCGAGGCGGTAATGATGGGTATGGCGCCCCACATCGGTCGCCAGCAGGCGCACGACGTGGTCTACGACGCCTGCCGCACGGTCAACGAAAAAGGCGGCACGCTGGCAGAAGCGTTGGCGGCATTGCCCGAGGTCACGGCGCATTTCGACCGCGCCGCGATCGAGCGCCTGACCGACCCCGTCAACTACCTCGGGCTCGCGCCGCAGATGGTGGACCGCGCGATCGCGCGGTCTGCCCAAGTGACGGCCTGAGTCGCCGCGAACCACCACCCGCCAAGGAGACAGACAGATGACCGACATGAAGAAGCTGGCAGCCCGCGCGCTGCTGGCCGTGGCCTTTGCCGCCGCCGCGCATGGCGCGTGCGCCCAGGCCTACCCGGCCCGACCGGTGACCTGGGTCGTGCCTTTCGCCGCAGGGGGGCCCACGGATGCGCTGGCGCGGGCCATGGCGGACAGGGTGGCGCGCGGGCTGGGCCAGCCGATCATCATCGACAACGCACCGGGCGCGGGTGGCACGGTGGGCACCGCGAAGGCATCGCGTGCGGCGGCCGACGGCTACACCATGCTCGTCGGGCACATGGGCTACATGGGCGCAGCCCCCGCGCTCTACAAGAAGCTCGCCTACGACCCGGTCAAGGACTTCGCGCCGGTGTTTCGCTTTCCGGACACGCCGCTGGTGCTGATGGTGCGCAAGGAGCATCCCGCCAAGGACATCGAGGCGCTGGTCGGCTTCGGCAAGGCCAATCCCGACAAACTCTTCATCAGCAACGCCGGTGTCGGCTCGAGCTCGCACCTCATCGCCGCCTTGTTCGCCGCCTCGGCCGGCATCAAGATTTCGCAGGTTCCATACAAGGGCGCGGGGCCGGCGTTGGTCGACGTGATCGGCGGCCAGGTCGACGGCATCTTCGATCAGACCAATACCGCCCTGCCGCAGATCGAGGAGGCCAAGGTCCGGGCACTGGCCGTGACGTCCAAGGCCAGGCTGGCGCAACTGAAGGACGTGCCCACGCTCGGAGAAACCGTCCTGCCCGGCTTCGAGGCTTCCACCTGGTACGGCATCTACGCGCCCAAGGGAACGCCGCAAGCCGTGCTCGACAAGGTGCAGCAGGCGTATCTGAAAGTGATGCGCGACAAGGCGTTCACCGACCGGCTCGCCGAGCAGGCGATACAGATGCTGCCGCCCGAGCAGTACACCGGCAGCGCACTCGGAAAGCACACCGAGGCGGAGGTGATGCGCTGGAAGGCCGTGGCGGCCAAGGCGCACATCTCCCTGGACTGATGGGATGGATGCGATGACAGCCATGCGCATCGAGTCCGACGCATTCGGGGCGATCGAGATTCCTGCCGACCGCTACTGGGGCGCGCAGACCCAGCGTGCGCTGGGCGTCTTCGAGATCGGCGAAGAGCGTTTCCCGGCATGCCTGATCCATGCCTTCGGCTTGCAAAAGATGGCCGCGGCACGCGCCAACCTGCGCTGCGGCGCGCTCGATGCAGCCAAGGCTGCGCCGATCATCGAAGCCGCAACCGAGCTGCGGGGCGGTCGCTTCGATGATCACTTCCCGCTGACCGTGTGGCAGACGGGCTCCGGCACGCAGACCAACATGAATGCGAACGAGGTCATCGCCAACCGTGCCAACGAGTTGCTGGGCCAGCCGCTGGGCACCAAGTCGCCGGTGCATCCGAACGACCATGTCAATGCATCGCAGTCGTCGAATGACAGTTTCCCGACGGTGATGCACATCGCCACCGTGCTTGAAATCACGCAACGGCTGCGGCCCGCGTTGCAGTTGTTGCAAGACCGCCTGCGCGAACGCAGCGAGGCCTTCGCGGATGTGCTGAAGGTCGCGCGCACCCACCTGATGGACGCTGTACCGATGACGCTGGGGCAGAGCTTCGATGCCTTCGCGCGCCAGATCGGCCACGGCATCGACCGCATCGACGCCACGCTGGCGCGCCTGCATCTGCTGGCACAAGGCGGCACGGCGGCGGGCACCGGGCTCAACGCGCCGCGAGGGTTCGACGCTGCGTTCTGCCAGGAGTTGAGCGCGCTGTGCGGCGCGGACTTCGCCCCCAACCCCAGCAAGTTCGAAGGCATGGCCTCGCACGATGCGCTGGTGGAAGTGTCGGGCGCGCTCAACGTGCTCGCGACCTCGCTGGTGAAGATGGCCAACGACGTGCGATTGCTGGGTTCCGGGCCTCGCTGCGGGCTTGGCGAGCTGCGCATTCCCGACGACGGTCTTACGAGCTCGATCATGCCGGGCAAGCGAAACCCGAGCATCGCCGAGGTGGTGGTGCAGGCCGCGCTGCAGGCGATGGGCAACCACGTGACCATCACCATGGCGGGCGCCTCGGGCAACTTCGAACTCAACGTGGCCAAGCCGTTGATCATCCAGAACCTGCTGCAATCGATCCGCGTGCTGGCCGATGCGTCCCGCGTGTTCGCCGAGCGACTGGTCAAGGGCATAGAGCCCGATCGAGCGCGGCTTGCGTCGAACGTTGATAACGCGCTGCTGGCGGTGACGGCCTTGAACCCCGTGCTGGGCTACGACCGTGTGGCGGGCATCACGCGCGCGGCGCTGGCGCAAGGCATCACCCCGCGGGCGGCCGCCATTGCTTTGGATCTGCTCAGCGGCGATGAGTACGACCGGCTCGTCGATCCTGCGGCGATGGCGGGTCACGCTTGAACTGCGTCCCTCGGCGCGCCAAGCCGTGAGCAAATCCAGCCAGCGCGACGATGCCGCCGCACACGGCAAGCGCCAGGTCAAGAACAATGGACATGTTGTCGCGGCTGTGCAGCATCAGGCCGACTGCGACGGAGAAAATCCCGGCCAGCGCGCGCGCTGCCCTGAGAAGGTGTGAACGAAGCCGCCATGCCCGCCCATCCCGCCCAGGCACGCCCCCTCGGCGTTGCAAATGCTCGCCATAGCCCGAGCTATGGCTGCGCTTTGCGCCTTGAGGGGACGCGCCTGGGCGGGCTGCTCGGCCACGCCGGATTCATTCGCACCTTCTGAGAAGCTGCGGCTTCAGCGCAGCATCGACGACATCGCCGAGCAGCAGTTCAGCACGCGCACGGCTGCTTCCACCGTGTCAGCACTGAAACGCAGCGTGACGCCGTCGACGCGCTCGAAGCTCGGCCATTGGCAGAACAGGTCGGCCATCATCGGCGACTGGGTGCGCAGCGTGACCACCTGCGGGCCCTTGAAGACCAGCGGACGTGCATTGGCACGCGCGGCCAGCGCTTCGATCACGCCGGCACGGATCGCCTGGCGCGATTGCTCCGACGAGAGCGACACGCCGCTGTTGAAGCCCGTCGCCTTCTTGGTCTGCACGAAGGTCGCGTGCGGAAAGAGCGCGCGGTTCTCGGCGATGAACATGTCGTCGCCGCTGCCCATCACCACGGGCACGCCGTACGCGCCGGCCAGCGCGCCGTAGATCCCGGCCTCGCCCAGTTCCTGATCGCCAAAGCGGATGCCCGCAAAGGCAAAGCCGTTGATCGTGTGCGCGAGGATGCCGCGGCCTTGCGCGCGCGAGTGGTAGCCGAGCATGCAGAGCGCCTGCACACCGTCTTCTTCCACGCCGGCCACCATGCTCAGGTAGCGCGGCTTGCCCTGCACGACACGGGCGCGTGCGTCGAGCATGTCGGGCGGCATGTTGCGAAAGCCGCCGTGCGAGTCGTTCACCAGCACCTCGGTGGCGCCGGCGTCGAAGGCGCCGGCAATCGCGGCGTTGGCCTCGTGTGCCATCAGCACGCGCGCGCGTTCGTATTCGGGGTTGCCCTGGCGTGTCTGCTCGTGGTGGTAGACGCCCGCCACGCCTTCGATGTCGGTGGAGATCAGGACTTTCATGAGCGTGTGTTTTCTAAACGAGAGGTGAAAGGGAAGACGCCGGCAGCAGTTCGCCGAGCGCAGCGCGGTGGTTGCCGTCGCGCCCCGTGACGGGCGTGGCGCGCCACAGCGCATGAAAAATAGCCTGCTCGGTGCTGTCGGCTGCGGCCTGGAACAGCCCGTCGAGCAGCGTGTCGTGCAGCATCGCGACGGCCGGCATGGGGCGGTCGGCGCGGTCGGGCACGGTGTAGGCGGTAGAGAAAGCCAGCACCAGGTCGCCGCTGCCGTGGCCGAAGACCGAACCGGTGCGGGCCAGCCCCGCGCCGGCGCGCAGTGCGAGGCGGCGCAACTGGCGCGCGTCGAGCGGTGCATCGGTGGCGACGACGATGATGATCGAGCCCTGCTCGGGCTCCGACGCTTCCTTCGATGCTTGCTGCAGTGCTGCGAGCTTTTCGCCCACTGCATGCCCGGCCAGCACCAGTTGCGGCTGGCGCCCGTAGTTCGCCAGCACCAGCGCGCCGACCGTGCAGGTCGTGCCGTCGACTATCGCCACGCGGCGCGACGCACTGCCGATGCCGCCCTTCAGTTGAAAGCTCGACATGCCGCGCCCCGCGCCGACCGAGCCCTGCGCAAAGTCCGCATCGGTGGCGGCCAGTGCCTGCAGATAGTCGGCCTCGGTCACGGCGAGCCGCTGGATGTCGTTGAGAAAACCGTCGTTGCACTCGAAGACCAGCGGGTTCACGGCGGGCAGCGTGCGGCCGGTCTCGGGGTTGGCCGCCGCGCACGCGCGGATCTGCGCTGTCGCCACGGTGCCGACCGAGAAGGTGTTGGTCAGCGCGATGGGCGTTTCCAGCACGCCGAGTTCGGCCAGTTGCACCAGCCCCACGCTCTTGCCGAAACCGTTGAGCACCACGGCTGCGGCCGGCACCTTGTCGCGGAACGGGTCGCCCGCGTGCGGACGGATCACGGTCACGCCGGTCTGCACCGGGCCGTCGGCCAGCGTGCGGTGGCCAACCGTGACGCCCGCGACGTCGGTGATGGCGTCGCGCGTGCCCGCAGGGAGGGTGCCGATGAAGGGCAGGGAGGTCGTCGAGGCCATGAAGCGAGAAAGAAGAACGAAGAACTTACTGGCGCTCGATCTTCGGATCGAGCGCGTCGCGCAGGGCGTCGCCCAGCAGGTTGAAGGCCAGCACGGTCAAGAAGATGGCCAGGCTCGGGAACAGCGCCACGTGCGGCGAGGTCACCATGTCGGCACGGGCTTCGTTGAGCATCGCGCCCCACTCGGGCGTCGGCGGCTGTGCGCCCATGCCCAGAAACGACAGGCTGGCCGCCGTGATGATCGAGGTGCCCACGCGCATCGAGAAGTACACGACGATCGACGAGATCGTGCCCGGCAGGATGTGCCGCACGATGATGGTCCAGTCGGACGCGCCGATGCTGCGCTCGGCCTCGATGTAGGTCTGCTGCTTGAGCACCAGCGTGTTGCCGCGCACCAGGCGCGCAAAGGCCGGCACGCTGAACACCGCCACCGCCACCACCACGTTGGTCATGCTGCTGCCCAGGATGGCCACCACGCCCAGCGCCAGCAGGATGCCGGGGAAGGCGAACAGCACGTCCGAGATGCGCATCACGATGCGGTCCCACCAGCCTTCGTAGTAGCCCGCCAGCAGGCCGAAGGCCGTGCCGATGATGCCGCCCACCAGCACCGACAAAAAGCCGGCTGCCAGCGAGATGCGCGTGCCCGCCAGGATGCGGCTGAAGATGTCGCGGCCCAGCGGATCGACGCCGAACCAGTGCGTGGCCGAAGGCCCGCTGTTCAGCGTGTCGTAGTCGAAGAAGTTCTCGGGGTCGAAGGGCGCGATCCATGGTGCGATCACCGCGATGCACACCAGCAGCCCCACGAAGATGGCTGCCACGATGCCCACGGGCTGCTTCTTGAAGCGGCGCCAGCATTCGCCCCAGGGCGTGCGGACCTTGCCCGCGGTTTGCCCCACGGCGACAGGAGAAAGAGGAACGATGGATTCGGCAGGCACGCCGGAATCTTGCGTCATGGCTGCGTGCTCACTTGTAGCGGATGGTCGGGTTGATGAGGCCGTACAGCACATCGACCACGAGGTTGATCAGGATGAATTCGAGCGAGAACAGCAGCACCAGCGTCTGGATCACCGGGTAGTCACGCATCTGCACGGCATCGACCAGCAGGCGGCCCAGGCCGGGCCAGTTGAACACCGCCTCCACGAGGATCGAGCCGCCCAGCAGAAAGCCGAACTGCAGGCCCATCATCGTGACCACCGGTATCAGCGCATTGCGCAGCGTGTGCTTGAACACCACGCTGGATTCGCGCACACCCTTGGCGCGCGCGGTGCGCACGAAATCTTCCTGGATCACTTCGACGAACGAGGCGCGCGTGAAGCGGGCCATCACGGCCGCTACGGCCGCGCCCAGCGTGATCGAGGGCAGGATGTAGTGCTTCCAGGTCGCGGCGCCCACCGTGGGCAGCCAGCCGAGTTGCACCGAGAAGATCTGCATCAGCAGCATGCCCAATGCAAATGCAGGAAAGGAGATGCCCGACACCGCCAGCGTCATGCCGATGCGGTCGGGCCATTGGTTGCGGTACACGGCCGAGATGATGCCGATGCCCATGCCGAAGATCACCGCCCACACCATGCTGGTGATGGTCAGCATCACCGTCGGAAAGAAACGCTCGCCGATCTCCGTCGACACCGGCCGCCGCGTGCGGATCGAGGTGCCGAAGTCGCCTTGCAGCATGTGGCTGAAGAAGCCCACGAACTGCTGCAGCAGCGGCTTGTCCAGCCCGAGCTCCGCGCGCACCATGGCCACGGTCTGCTCGTCGGCGCCCTGGCCGGCGGCAAGGCGCGCCGGGTCGCCGGGGAGCATGTGGACGAACAGGAACACCAGCACGGCCACGATGAGCAGTGTCGGGATCAGGCCCAGCAGGCGTTTGAGAAAGTAATTCAGCATGGGGTGCAGATGTCGCGTGCGGGCGGTGGCACAGTGCCGCCGCCGGCCGGACAATCCATCAGAAAACGAGGAACCGGCGATCAGTTCGACACGGCAATCGCGTCGAAGTTGATGTTCGCGTCAGGCATGACGTAGACACCCGACAGGCGCTTGGCGTGCGCCGACAGGTTCTGCTCGGTGACCAGCGGCACGCGCGGCAGGTCCTTGCGGATCTCTTCCTGCGCGGTCTTGTAGAGCGCGGCCTTTTCCTTGTCGTCCACCGTGATCAGCGCCTTGGCGAGTGCGTTGTCGACCACGTCGCTCTTGTAGAAAGACATGTTGTTGAGCTTCGGCGCCCACGATTCGGAGGCGAACAGCGGGCGCAGACCCCAGTCGGCTTCACCCGTGGACGACGACCAGCCCGTGTAGTACATGCGCACCTTGGCCGTCTTCGGATCGGGCCAGGCTTCGACCATCTCGGTGCGCTGGCCCACTTCGAGCGCCTGCACCTGCAGCTTGATGCCCACCTGTGCGAGCTGCTGCTGCACGAACTGGATCGTCTTCTGGCTGGTCGTGTTGTTGTAGGCGCCCCACAGCACCGACTCGAAGCCATTCGGGTAGCCGGCTTCGGCCAGCAGGGCCTTGGCCTTCTTCACGTCGTAGGGAATGGGCGCCATCTTTTCGGCGAACTTCACGCCCTGGGGCAGCACGCCTTGCGCAGGAATCGCATAGCCGCCGAAGGCCACCTTGGCCAGCGCTTCCTTGTTGATGGCGTAGCCGATGGCTTCGCGCACCTTCGGGTTGTCATACGGCTTTTGCAGCATGTTGAAGGCCAGGAAGCGCATGATGATCGAGGGCGATGCCATCACTTCGAGCCTGTCGCTCTTCTTCAGCAGCTCGGCCTGCTCGTAGGGAATGGGGAAGGCAAAGTCGGCTTCGCCGGTCTGCAGCATCGCGGCGCGCGTGTTGTTTTCGAGCACCGGCTTCCACTGCAGGTTGTCGATCTTCGGAAAGCCCTTCTTCCAGTAGCCGTCGAACTTCTTGGCCTTGACCGCGTCGGTCTGCTTCCACTCGACGAACTCGAAGGGGCCTGTGCCCACGGGGTGGAAGGCGATGTCCTTGTTGCCCCACTTCTTGAGCGCGGCCGGCGAGATCATCGCGGCCGAGGCGTGGGCCAGCGAGTGGATGAAGGGGCCGAAGGGCTCCTTGAGCGTGATGCGCACGGTGCTCGGATTCAGCGCCTCGACCTTGCCGACGCGGTTGAACTGGTTGCGGCGCAGCAGCTTGTTGTCCTGGTTCAGCACGCGGTCGAGCGTGACCTTCACGGCTTCGGCGTTGAAGTCGGTGCCGTCGTGGAACTTGACGCCGCTGCGCAGCCCGATGGTGTAGACCAGGCCGTCCTTGGAGACCTCGTAGCCCTCGGCGAGCGCGTTCTGCACCTTCAGGTCCTTGTCGAACTGGAACAGGCCTTCGTAGAAGGTCTTGGTCACGGCCGTGGTGATGGTCGTGTTGGTGTTGTACGGGTCCAGCGTTTCCGGCTGGTAGCCGATGGCCAGCACCACGTCTTTGGCAGCCAGTGCCGAGCCCGAGGCGGCGAGCGCGGCCAGGCCCAGCAGTGCGGATGCCCAGCGCATGGAGAAAGAAGATTGCTTCATGGAAGAACTCCAGTCGGTTCGTGGAAAAAATGCAGGGGGCCTGCGGTGAAAAAACGGTTCGGAATCAGAAAGCGCCGCCGATGGCATGCCGTGCCACGAAGTGGCCCGGCGCGACCTGCACCAGCGGCGGCACGTCGGGCTCGTCGCCCACGGCGCGGATCGGGCTGGGAATCTCGCCTTCGAGCAGTGCGCGCGGCTGGTGGCGGCGCGACGGGTCGGCCACCGGCACTGCCGCCATCAGCTTGCGCGTGTAGGCGTGCTGCGGCGCTTCGAACACCGCGCGGCGCGGGCCGATCTCGACGATCTGGCCCAGGTACATCACGGCCACGCGGTGGCTGATGCGCTCGACCACGGCCATGTCGTGCGAGATGAAGAGAAACGCCACGCCCAGCTCGCGCTGCAGGTCGAGCATCAGGTTGACGATCTGCGCCTGGATCGACACGTCGAGCGCCGACACCGATTCGTCGGCCACCACCACCTTCGGGTTCAGTGCGAGCGCGCGCGCAATCGCGATGCGCTGGCGCTGGCCACCCGAGAACTCGTGCGGATAACGCTGCGCCGCTTCGGGCGGCAGGCCGACTTTCTGCAGCAGCCAGTCGACGCGCTGCTGCGCCTCGGCGCCCTTGGCGATGCCGTGGATGAGCAGCGGCTCCATGATCGAGAAGCCCACTGTCACGCGCGGATCGAGCGAGGCGAACGGGTCCTGGAAGATGAACTGGATGTTGCGGCGCAGCGCCTGCAGCGCGCGCGTGGGCAGCTCGCGGATGTTCTTGCCGCCGAACTCGATGGCGCCGCTCTGGCTCTCGACCAGGCGCAGCAGCGAGCGGCCCGTGGTCGACTTGCCGCAGCCCGATTCACCGACCAGCGCCAGCGTTTCGCCGGGGTACAGGTCGAAGCTGACTTTTTCCACCGCATGCACGCGCCGCTTCACGCGGCCGAAGAGGCCGCTGCGCACGTCGAAGCGCGTCACGAGGTCGCGCACGCACAGGATCGGGCCGGCGTCTTCGCGCACGGTGGTCTGCGGCGTGGTGTTCGTGCAGGGCACGGTCTCGGTGCTGCCTTCGGTGCGCAGCAATTCGAACCTGGCGGGCAGGTCGGTGCCCTGCATCGCGCCGAGCTTGGGCACGGCCGACAGCAGCGCCTTGGTGTACGGGTGCTGCGGCGACGCAAACACGGCGTCGGAGCTGCCCGCTTCGACCTTGTCGCCGCGGTACATCACGAGCACGCGGTCGGCCATTTCGGCCACCACGCCCATGTCGTGCGTGATGAAGAGCACGCCCATGCGCATCTCTTTCTGCAGCTCGCGGATGAGCTGAAGAATCTGCGCCTGGATCGTCACGTCGAGCGCGGTGGTGGGCTCGTCGGCAATCAGCAGTTGCGGCTTGCACGACAGCGCCATCGCGATCATCACGCGCTGGCGCATGCCGCCCGAGAGCTGGTGCGGAAAACGGTCGAGCACGTTGCGCGCTTCAGGGATGCGCACCAGTTCGAGCATGCGCAGCGCCTCGGCGCGCGCGGCCGAATGGCTTTTGCCCTGGTGGATGCGGATGGCCTCGGCGATCTGCTCGCCGGCGGTGAACACCGGGTTCAGCGAGGTCATCGGTTCTTGAAAAATCATCGCGATGTCGGCGCCGCGGATGCCGCGCATCGTGCCGTCGCGGGCCTGCGCCAGGTCGAGCACGTCGCCGCTGCGGCGGCGAAACGCCATGCTGCCGCCGAGGATGCGGCCACCGCCATGTTCCACCAGCCGCATCAGCGCGAGCGAGGTGACCGACTTGCCCGACCCCGATTCACCCACCACCGCGAGCGTTTCGCCATGGTCGACGTGGAAAGACAGTTGCTTGACGGCATCGACCGTGCGCTCGGAGGTCGAAAAGCGCACGGTGAGGTCGTCGACGGCGAGGACGCGGCCGTCGGGCAGATTCAGGGCAGGAGTGGGCATGGGCTCGGAAAGAGAAAGCGGTCAGTGGCGCGAGCTGGTGCCACGGTCTTTGCGCGGAACACCGCAGAACCGGCTTTGCCGGGCCGCTGGTGCTGCCCCCGGCGAGGGGGGTGGCGAAGCGACACGAAGTGCGCGAAGACTGGGGGTGTGCTTCATGCTGCGAAGATGGCCGTCACCGGCGCTGCGTCGCCGCGCGCGTGGCCGCGGTACATGCCTTCGGTGTTGAAGGCCAGGCTCAGGTTGCCGTGGCGGTCGACGGCGATCAGCCCGCCGGGGCCGCCGATGGCGGGCAGCGAGCCGTGCACCACGGCGTGCGTGGCCGCTTCGAGCGTGGCGCCGCCGTAGGCCATGCGCGCGCAGATGTCGTGCGCAGCCGCGACGCGGATGAACATTTCGCCGCTGCCGGTGCACGAGATGGCGGCGCTGCGGTCGTCGGCGTAGGTGCCGGAGCCGATGAGCGGTGAATCGCCGACGCGGCCGACGCGCTTGTTGGTCATGCCGCCGGTCGAGGTGGCGGCGGCCAGGTGGCCATGCATGTCGAGCGCCACGGCGCCGACGGTGCCGAACTTCTTGTCTTCGTCCAGCGGCGGCTTGGTCATGGCGGCGCCTTCGTGGTCGGTGACCACGCGGCCCGTGTCGCGCACGCGGTACAACTGCTGGCGGCGTGCGTCGGTCGAGAAGAAAAAGGGCTCGACCATCTCCAGGCCGCGGTCGCGCGCGAAGGCCTCGGCGCCCGCGCCGGCCAGCAGCACGTGGGCGCCGTCTTCGAGCACGGCGCGCGCGGCGCGCACCGGGTGGCGCACGTGGCTCACGCCGGCAATGGCGCCGGCCGCGAGCGTGGCGCCGTCCATCACGGCCGCGTCGAGCTCGTGCGTTTCTTCGTGCGTGAACACCGCGCCGTAGCCGGCATTGAAGAGCGGGCAGTCTTCGAGCATCTCGACCGCGAGGCAGGTGGCGTCGAGCGCCGACAAGCCCTCGAGCAGCGCGGCCTGCGCGGCGCGCACGACCGTCTGCAGCGCATCGTGATACGCCTGCGCCTGCTCGGGGCTGGTCGTCGAGGTGCTGATGGTGCCGGCGCCGCCGTGGATGGCGATGACGGGCGTGGCGTTCTTCATCGGGAAGCTTTCTTCTTTTTCTTGCCGGCGTCGGAAGCGACGGCAACGGGAAGGAGGGCAGGCATGGAGACCTGGCCGCGCGCATGGCCCTGGCCCAGCCCGTCATGCAGCCACGGACGCACCGCCTGCAGGATGCGGCCGGCCGACTGCGCCGCGCCGGGTGCGCGCAGGGCGACCGCGCTGGTCAGTGCCTCGATCAGCGCGAGCACGCTGGTCTCGCAGTTGGGGCGGTAGCTGGTTTCGGTCTGGCAATAGAGCACCACGTCGGCCAGCGGCGCGATCGGGGCGTTGGGGCGGTCGGTCAGCGCGAGCACCGCGCAGCCCTGGCTGCGCGCGATCTGCGCCAGCGCCACCGTGTCGGTGAGGTAGCGCGGAAAGGTCAGGCCGATGAACAGGTCCTGCGGGCCCGCGTGCATCAGCGTGCGCGCCGAGTGCGTGACGCCGCTCACGCTGGAGAGCATGCGCACGTCGTTGCACGAACCATCGAGCCCGTGCTGCAGCAACCCCGCAAGCCAGGCGCTGGCGCCGAAACCGCCGATGTAGATCGAGCGCGCCTTCAGGATGCGCTGCACCGCGGCCTCGCAGGCGGCGTAGTCGAGCGACTGTCGCGTGGCTTCGATGTTGCGGCGGCTCTCGTCGAGCGCCGTGGCGAACACCTCGGCCACCGTGGTGGGGTGCTCCAGGTTGCCGCGCAGCCGCTCGATCGGCGCCACCAGCGACTCGAAGCCGCGCACGAGTTCGGCGCGGAAGGTGGCGTAGCCGTCGAAGTCCAGTGCCCGCGCGAAGCGGTTGGCCGTGGCGACCGACACGCCCGCGGCAGCGGCCAGTTCATCGATCGGCAGCGTCGCGACCTGCAACGGATGCGCGAGCACGAAGTCGGCCACCTGCCGGTGCGAACGCGTCAGCCGCGGCAGCGCCTGCGCAATGCGCTGGGCCACGGTGCTGCCTGGGGTGTCGACGTTGGTGCGCATGGGGTGGGCGATGCACCTTGGAAGGGTGCGTGTGATGTAAATATATTTACAAATATATGATGGATATGAAAATTTTCTGTCATTTTCGAAGGGTGCCGCAAGTAGCAGGCCAGGAGCGAAGGGCTTTGGCGCGGGCAGGAAGCGGCGTGTTTCCCTTGTGGGGCGGGGCGTTCGGGGCCGTTGGTGCGCAGGCAACAGGGATTACCCTGGTGTTGTCTTTTCATCCCTGGGGCGGGATCTGACGCATTGAAAACGAACGAATGAACTGCGGTGCCCGGGTCGCATGGCGACATTGACGGCGTCGTAGCCAGCCCTGAGTATCCCGAGCGGCGCGTCTTGCGCCGGGGAACGAGGAACCAGCATGAGATTGGAATGGCTTCGCCGCGCGCTCGCGGTGAGGGGCTGCTGTGTGATGTTCGCGGCCGTGTCCGCCTGCGGGGGCGGAGGGGGCGGATGGGGCGGTGGAGGATGGGGCGGTGGCTTGCCGATACTGCCTCCGACCACAGGGCCTGCGCCCCAGCAGCCGGCACCGACACCGACACCGACACCGACACCGACCGCATGATGTCCGAATCCATCCAGTCGGGGTTCACCGGCGCGCCTTACTCCCTCCCTTTTTTTGCGGTTACCTGCCCGCCGGTGACGACCAAGGCACCGATGCCTACCCCGTGATCTACGCGCTGGACGGCGATGCCGTCAACGGCTTGCTGCAAACGCGGTGCGCGAACCTCACGGAGCACCCGCATCTGTTTCACGAGAGGCCATATGATCGTCCGGGATGCGACATGGCTCCGAAATCGTGTCGTCAGTGGCGACACAATCTGCTGTCGATCCGGCAATGGCACTGGTCGCTGCCCAATTTTGCCGACAGCGTGGGCAAATTCCGTTCGCCGTGGCCGGTGCGCGCAGCCGTTCTGACGCCCATTTCCACCCATTTCCGGCTGCCCGATGCGGAGATTGGCGGCATCATTCTCCGCGCGATGCGCGGTAAATGGCTTGCCTTGCGGAGAATTGGGTGTTTAATCTCCGCATGACTTACGGAGAAAAACGCTGCATCTGGCAAACCGACGACTGGCCGAACTGGCGCTACGACCTGTCCGCGCTGACGTGGCCGTTGACCGAGGTCAGCCGCGCCCAGGGCCTGCTGCTGGGCCGTCTGGCCGACGTGGGGCTGGCGCTGCGCGATCAGGCCAGCCTTGCCGCGCTGACCGAGGACGTGGTCAAGACCAGCGAAATCGAAGGCGAAGTGCTCAACGTCGAATCCGTGCGCTCGTCCATCGCCCGGCGTCTGGGCGTGGACATCGGCGCGGTCGCGCCAGTGGATCGGAACGTCGAAGGCGTGGTCGAGATGGTGCTCGACGCCACCTCCCACGCCGCTGCCCCGCTGAGCACCGAGCGCCTGTGGGGCTGGCACGCAGCCTTGTTCCCGACCGGCTACTCTGGCATGGACAGAATAGCCGTCGGCCAGTGGCGCGAGGATGCCGACGGGCCGATGCGGGTGGTGTCCGGCCCGGTGGGGCGGCGCAAGGTTCACTTCCAGGCTCCGCCCGCCGAGGCGCTACCCGTCGAGACGGAGAAATTCCTGTCGTGGGCGAACGAGGAAACCGGCGAACCTGCGCTCGTGAAAGCAGGCCTCGCACACCTCTGGTTCGTGACACTGCACCCGTTCGACGACGGCAATGGCCGCATCGCCCGCGCCGTAGGCGACTTGTTCCTCGCCCGAGCCGACGGCAGTCCGCAACGCTTCTACAGCCTGTCGGCGCAAATCCAGCGCGAGCACAAGGACTACTACGACGTGCTCGAACGCATACAGAAGGGCCCGCTCGATGTCACCGGCTGGCTGTCGTGGTTCCTCGGCACGCTGGCGCGCGCAGTGGCCAGCGCGCAGACCACGCTGGACGCAGTGCTGGTCAAGGCGCGCTTCTGGCAACGCTGGGCGGGCACACCGTTGAACGAACGGCAGGTCAAGCTGCTGAATCGCCTGCTCGACGGCTTCGAGGGCAAGCTCAGCAGCAGCAAGTGGGCAGCCATCGCCCAATGCTCGCCCGACACCGCGCTGCGCGACATCACGCAGTTGCTGGAGCTGGGCGTGCTGAAGAAATCGCCCGGCGGCGGGCGCAGTACCGGCTACGAGCTGGCGGGCCAGTAGGCCAGTAGGTCGGTGGGCCGGTGGGCCGGTGGGCCGGTGGGCCGGTGGGCGCGGATGCAGCGGTCAGACGGCCAACGCAGACACCCCCCGCGCAGCTACCCGTCGCGCGAACAGATACGCACCCCGCAGGAAGTCCCCGAGCAGGCGCTGCGGCTGGCAAGCCGTGAAATCGCTGGCCGTTGAAATACGCGAACCGTTCGATGCAGGCGGCGCGCCGCTTGCCGCCGTGCATGGCATGAACTGCCTGCGCTTCCTTGAAGAGGCACATGCCGAATGGAAGAAGATGCCAGCCAGACGGGGGCGACGAAGTCATGTCCAGCATCTACCTACGCGAAGGCAGCCCATTGCGCGGCGTGCCGGGCAAGGCGGCGCGCTATCCTGCATCCTGCATTGTGGGCGCCGGTGAAACCCGCAGGTTTCGCCTCCGGAACCCCATCAGGGTTCCCCCTCGCTCCTCCGGGTTTCACCCCTATGCTGCGCTCAGGGGTTGCCCCTATAGTGGGCCGGCATCAGCAAAACTGCGGTGCCGGTTCCCTGGATTGTCTCGATGACAGCGCAGCCGTTGCCCCATCCCCCATTGCAATGGTTCTCGCCAGACTGCACGGCACCGCCCCGCAGGCCAAAGGAGGCGCCAGGTGACCATACCCGAATCCGCCAGTCGCCATGGCGAGCAGATTCTCAATGTCGTCAACGGACAGTTGTGCGGCCTGCAGCACAGCGCCGTGGTGACACGGTCCTGGACGCGCTGCCTGCGCGACTTCCGGCTCGACCCCGCGCAGCAGCGCCTGCCTGCGATCCTGACCCGGCCCGAGCTCAACGAGCGGCTCGACCGCATGAGCGAGCTGATCGCCTTCGCCCAGCCGCAGATGAGCATGCTCTACCAGAGACTGGCCGATCCCGATCTGGCCGTGGTGCTGACCGATGTCGATGGCGTCATCGTGCACATGCTCTCGTCGGTCGAATTCTCACAAGACGTCGAACTGCTGGGCCTGCGTACCGGCGCGGTCTGGAGCGAGCGCGAAGCCGGCACCAACGGCATGGGCACCTGCCTGATCGAAGCCGAGCCGGTGGCGGTGCGGCAAAGCGAGCATTACTTTGCGCAATACACCTCGTTGACCTGTTCGGCCGCGCCCATCTTCAATGAGCATGGCGTGCTGAGCGCGGTGCTCGATGTCACCAGCCGCTCGCCGCTGCTACAGCAGCATTCTCTGGCGCTGCTCGGAATATCCTGCCAGATGATAGAGAACCGGATGCTCGACGAGCGCTTCCGGCACGCGCACCAGTTGCACTTCCACAGCCGCCCCGAACTCGTCAACACCCTCGACGAGGGCAAGCTCGCTCTCGACGACAACGCCAGGGTGCTGGCCGCCAATCGCAGTGCGCTGCTCCAACTCGGTGGCTACGCGCTGCCCGCCCTGCTCGGCAAGCCCATCGACGAATTGTTCAAAACCTCATTGGCCGACATCCTGGAACTGTGCGCGCGCAACGGCCCGCACCCGGTGCCGGTGGATGGCGCGTACACCGCGCACCGATTCTTCATGCTGGCCCGCCAGCCCGGGCTTGGCAGCGGCGGCGCAGCGCCACTGCGCACGGCCGGCGTGCTCGCCGTCCCGGCCACCCCGCGCCACCCGGCCACACCGGCGTCCGCACAGGTGTCTACACAGGTGCCCACACAGGTGCCCACACAGGTGCCCATACCGGCGCCAGCCACCCGGCTGGCCTATGGCGACCCGCAGATGGAGGCGCAGGTCCGGCTGGCGCAGCGCGTGCTCACGCGGCGCATTCCGGTTTTTCTGCACGGGGAGACTGGCAGCGGCAAGGAGGTCTTTGCCAATGCCATGCACCAGATGAGCCCGGCGCGCGAGCGCGCCTTTGTCGCGATCAACTGCGCCTCGCTGCCGGAGAACCTGATCGAAAGCGAGTTGTTCGGCTACCGCGCCGGCGCGTTCACCGGCGCCCAGCGCGAAGGCCGGCGCGGCAAGATCCTCCAGGCCAACGGCGGCACGCTGTTCCTGGACGAAATCGGCGACATGCCGATGAACTTGCAGTCGCGCCTGCTGCGTGTGCTGGAAGATCGCCAAGTCTCGCCGCTCGGCTCGGAGACGGTGATCAAGGTCGACTTCCAACTGCTCAGCGCCAGCCATCGCGACCTGGCCGAACTGGTGCACAGCGGCCAGTTCCGCGCCGACCTGTTCTACCGGCTCAACGGCATCGAACTGCGCCTGCCGCCGCTGCGCGAGCGCAGTGACAAACTGCCGCTGATACAGCATATCTTGGCCGAGGAAGCGCAGCCGCTGCCGCCACCGACGCTGGCGCCAGAGGCCGTGCAGGTGCTGCTGCACTACCCCTGGCCCGGCAATCTGCGGCAACTGCGCCATGCGCTGCGCATCGCCCTGGCACTGTGTGACGGCGAGCACATCGCTTGCCGGCATCTGCCGGCCGACATCGTGCAAGGCGCGCAGCAGGCCGGCGCACCGCACGCCTCGGCACTGGCGGCGCAGCCCGACATGCAAAGCGACGAAGCCCGGACGCTGGCGCAGTTCAATGCCATCGAACTGAGCGAGCGCGACACCCTGCTGGGCCTGCTCGAGCAGCACCGCTGGAACGTCAGCACGGTCGCACGCTCGCTGTCCATCAGCCGCAATACGCTGTACCGCAAGCTCCACCGACTGCACATCCGCCTGGCCCAGTCAGCCCAGACCGGGCAGTCATAGCGGCGCCGGCCCTCGTGTCGCGTCACCGATCATCTGTCGGTCTGCGCTGGCCATCGAAGCGCATCGCGGCGTTGCATCGCTTGCCAATACGCTCGGTATGGGCTGCGCGATGCGCCTTGCGCTGCGCTTCGATGGCTGCGCGCAGCCTACGACATCTGATCGGTGACGCAACACTGGCAGGGCAGTGATTCCATTTCTGAATCATCCGTGCACTTTGTCGGCATCGCTTGCCGTGCATTCGTGCTGTCTGCGCTCCGCCTTCGCGTTCACGAACGATTTGGAAATGGAATGACGGGGCCGTGTCATCCATTGCCGATGAGCGCTGCAACGGGCGCAACCCATGCCAGGGGCTGCGCGGCCGGCTTTGCCAAGCCGCTGCTGGCGCCACGGGGGGGTTCACAACAGATGCTGCAACCGGGGCAGCGCGGCCAGCGCATTGGCGCTGGTGGTTGCGGCCAGCAACGGCAGCGGCTGGCCGCGCAACTGCGCCAGCACGCCGGCGATGCGCGGTAGTTCTTCGGGCGCATTGCGCCCCTGGGGCTGGCCTTGCGCACGCTGCGCGGCGCTGGTGTAGAGCCAGTGCGGGGGAATGTCGGGCGCGTCGGTTTCCAGCACCAGGGCGTCGCCCGGCAGTTCGCGTGCCAGGCGGCGCAGCCGCAGCGCCCGCTCATGGGTCATAGCGCCCCCGAAGCCCAGCTTGAAACCCAGGGCCATGAAGGCCCGCGCCTGTTGCAGGCTGCCATTGAACGCATGCGCGATGCCGCCCGGCACCGGCAATTGGCGCAGGCCCTGGAGCAGTTGATCGGCCGAGCGGCGCACATGCAGGATCACCGGCAGCCCGAAGCGGCGCGCCAGGTGCAACTGGGCGCGGTAAAAGCGTTCTTGCCGGGCCGGGTCCAGGCCCGGCACCCAGCCATCGAGGCCGATCTCGCCAACGGCCACCAGGCGCGGATCGGCCTGATGCTGCTCCAGCGCCCAGGCCAAAAGCGCCAGATCGCCATCATCGGCGCGCGCCGTGTACAGCGGGTGAATGCCCAAGGCATAGCTGTCGCCATGCCGGTGCGCAAGTGCACGAACGCTGTCCCAGTTGCCGCGCTCGACGGCAGGAATCACGCAGTGCCCCACGCCCTGGGCGGCGGCCCGGCGCCGCACCGCGTCGCGGTCGGGGTCGAACTCGGGTGCGTCGAGGTGGCAGTGGGTGTCGATCCAGAGGCTCATCGGGCGATGATGCTCCATGCAGCCGGGTGGGGCGGGTTTCATCCGTGTGTTGCAGCCGATGCCAGGCGTTCCTGAACCAACCGATCGCGCATGCCGACGCGACGGGCCTGCGTGTGAACCAGCCATTGCATGGCCCACACGCTGGCCACCGAGGAACTGACCAAGGTGGCGCGCCATGCCAAACGCGGCGCGCAGGTATTTTCTGATTTCTGCCGTAATCCACCGACACGCTGGCGCATGATGGCTAGCTAGACACCCCATCGAATCGACTGCGGACTTCATTCATGAAAAACCAATCTCTCTCGCAACGACGCGTCTTGGCCGCGACCAGCATCAGTTATATCGTCGTGATATTGGACACATCGATCGTCAATGTTGCGCTGGAACGCATTTCAAATGCCCTGCATACCCACATTTCGGGGTTGCAATGGGTGGTGAACGCTTACACATTGGCATTCGCCTGTCTTTTGCTGTCAGGGGGTACGCTAGGGGATCGCTGGGGGGCAAGAAATATTTACTTGGCAGGACTGGCCCTGTTCACCGCCGCATCGGCCTTGTGTGGATTCGCACCCGATTTGACCATTCTCACCATCGCTCGCGTACTGCAGGGTGTGGGTGCTGCCTTGCTGGTGCCGTGTTCGTTGACCTTGATCAATCATGCCTATCCCGATCCTGGAGAACGCGCCGTGGCATTCGGTGTCTGGGCAAGTTGCGGCGGTGCTGCAATGGCTGCTGGTCCGTTGGTCGGTGGGCTATTGATCAACATGTTCGGATGGCGCAGTATTTTCCTGGCAAACGTTCCGATCGGATTACTTGGAGTTTGGTTGACTTGGCGCGTAGCACGCGACAAAAGTGAAGCACAAATCCGTCATCTCGATTTGAGTGGTCAGTTGTCCCTCATTGTGGCGTTAGGCTCCCTGATCACGGTGCTCATCGAAGGGCCGGTGCTGGGTTGGCAATCTCTGCCGATTTTGATCGGCATTGCGGTGAGTATTGCCTCGGGAGGGCTGTTCCTGGTGATCGAATCGTTGCGCGATCAGCCAATGCTGCCACTGTCATTCTTTGGGAACGGATTATTTTCCGGGTCGGTGGTTGTGACCATGGTGTCGGCCCTCATCTTTTATGGACTCGTATTCATGCTCAGTCTCTATTTTCAACAAGTGCGTAATTATTCAGCGCTCCAGACCGGTCTCTCGTTTTTACCATTGACGGCGATGGTCACATTTGGGAGTATGATTTCGAGTCGCCTGACAAAAAAATACGGCCCGCGCTGGCCGGTTGCAGTGGCCCTTGGATTATATGCCACAGGATTTTTCGGATTGCTACCCGTCACTGCAGATTCACCATATTGGATGATAGCTTTGCCCCTGCCAGTGATCGGTCTCGCAGCAGGTCTTATCACGCCGGCTGCAACCACTGCACTGATGGGAACCGTCGAGAAGAGTCGAGCGGGAGTAGCCGCAGGTGTACAAAACTCGTCCCGCCAAACGGGTGCATCCATTGGGGTTGCAATTTTTGGGGCATTGTCTGTAGCCATCCATCCATTCAATGCCAGCATGCATACCGCCATGTGGATCGCAGCAGTCATATCACTGGCAGCGCTTCTGATATGGTGGTTGACGGCAATTTCCAATCATCGGTAAGTTGCAGTCTCTCATGGATCAGAGCAAAACCGGCATCGAGCCCCGCAGCGCGGCCACACCCGGCCGGCGGCCACGGCAACGATCGGTCGCAGGCCCGGGTACCGGTGCGCCGGCGCGCTCGGGTGGCGTCAGGTGGTCAGCGCGCTGCGCAATCGGTGCAGCCGCTCGCGGTAAGCGGCCCTGGCGGCCAGCGCCTGCTCCATGTCGACGCGGATGAAGCGCGCCTTGTGGTGGGGCTGCATTTGCGCGATGCGGTCCATGTCGGCGCTGATCACCGTGCCTATCATTGCGTAGCCTCCGCCGGAGACGGCATCGCGGTGCAAGATGATCGGCTCGCTGCCGCCGGGCACCTGTATCGATCCGTAGGGATAGCCGGCGTCGACGATGTTCGAGGGGTCGGAGCCGGCGCCAAATGGTTGCACACGCGGCTCGAACGCCAGCGCCCGGCCGCCACGGTAGCGGTAGCCGATGCGGTCGGCCTCGGGCGCGACCGACCAGCAGTCGTCAAAGAAACTGGCGGCCGAGTCCTGGTGCAGTCTGTGAAAGTACAGGCCGGGCAGAACCCGCAGTAGCTGCTCCTTGGGCGTGGCCACGGCGAACTCCGGCGGTGCTACGCGGCCAATGGCGGCTGGCCTGGCGGCCATGCCCAGCGGCAATATGTCGCCCGCTTGCAGTTTGCGGCCGGCAAAGCCGCCAAAAGCCCCCAGCCCGTAGGTGGAGCGACTGCCCAGCACCACCGGCACAGCGATGCCACCGGCCACGGCGATGTAGGCGCGTGCGCCGCTTTTCATGAAGCCGAAGCTCAGTTGCTGTCCGGCCTCGATCAGATGCGCAGCATGGCGCGCGACGGGCTGGCCCGCGATGCGCACGTCAAGCTCGGCGCCGGTGACCGCGATGATGGCGTCTTGCCGAAATTGCAGCCGTGGCGCCAGCAGCGTGCATTCCAGCGCCGCTGCCGTTTCATCGTTGGCGACCAGCAGGTTCGCCAGCCGCAGCGCGTATTGGTCGAGCGCACCCGATTGCGGTATGCCCAGGTGGTAGTAGCCCGGCCGCCCCAGGTCTTGCACCGTTGTCGCCAGCCCCGGCTCGATGACCTCGATGCCCACGGGAGCACCTTCGCCTTCGGGCGGCCGTGCGGCGCTCATGCTGATGCTCCTTGGCTGCGCAGGCTGGCGATCAGGCCGGCGTTGTAGCCGTCGGGGTCGGCCAGAAAGCGCTGCAATGAAAACCGCACCGGCCGGATGCGCAGGTCAAACGTGCCGGCCTCGACGGCGGCGCAGTCGCGCTCGTACTCTGCGCGCGTGATTGCGCGCCACTTGACGATGTCGCCAGGGCGAAAGAACACCATCATCTCCTTCAGATAGGCCAGCCGCCGCTCGGGATCGAAGATCGGCGCCGGCGTGACGCCAAACATCTGATAGCCGCCGGCTCCGCGCACCGAATACACGCAGCCGAAACAGCCGCCATGGCCCAGCGTCAGCCGGGGCGTGTCGGTTCGGGGGCGCAGGTACTTGGGCACTTCGATCTGGCGCTCGCGTTCGACCATCTGAAACAGAAACGGCAACCCGGCGACGAAGCCGACCATGGAGACGAACCAGGGCGCGCCCGAATGCGCGGCAATGAAGTCCGCCACGCTGCGGTGTCCGTTGGTCCGCGCGGCGTACTCGATGTCGGTGCTGGCCGGGTCTTGGTGGCGTTCGCGAAAACGCATCAGGCACTCATGGGTCCACGGGTCGTCGTAGAGCACCGGCAGCTCGATGATGCGGGTATCGAGCGCCATGTCGGCAGCGTCGGCCGTGGCTTCGATGCCTTCGAGCACCTCGAGCAATCGGTTCGGCGCGATCTGGTCCGGGTCGAAGCGCACCAGGTACGAGGCATTGGCCGGGCAGACTTCGGTGACACCGGCGATGCGGCGCTGGCTCAACGCAGTGGTCAGCGCCATCCCTTTGAAGAAGGCCGGCAGCGACATCTCCTGGCTGATCTCGACGAACAGGTGCTCGTCACCGCCGAAGGTGTAGCGGGCCGGGGGCAATCGGGTCGAGGGGGTCGATGGAGTCGATGGAGTCGATGGGGTCATGGCCTGATCCTGCGATAAGGGGTTTCACATCGGATGGGCGGCGAGCCAGGCTTCCAGGAAGCCGGTGTGCAATTGCCCGGCGCGCACCTGCGGGTCGCGCACCAGCTTTTGGTGCAGGCCCTGCGTGGTCGTCAGCCCTTCGGTGCCCAGTTCGTCGAGCGCGCGCTCCAGGCGCGCGAGCGCGGCCGGGCGGTTCTCGTCGTGCACGATCAACTTGGCCAGCAGCGAGTCGTAAAACGCCGGCACCCGGCAGCCGGGAAAAAGCATGCTGTCAAAGCGCACGCCGGGGCCGCCCGGAACTTGCAGCGACGACAAGGTTCCCGGGCAGGGCATGAAGTTTCTGGCCGGGTTCTCGGCATTGATGCGCACCTCGATGGCGGCGCCGCGCAGGGCAATGTCGCTTTGCTGCAAGCGCAGTGGCTCGCCGAGCGCGATGCGCAGCATTTCTTTGACCAGATCGACGCCGGTCACCATCTCCGTGACCGGATGCTCGACCTGTATGCGCGTATTCATCTCGATGAAGAAAAACGCGCGCGTGTCTTCGTCGTACAAATACTCCAGCGTGCCGGCGCCGCTGTAGTCCACCGCGCGGGCCAGCGCGAGCGCGCTGTCGCACAGCGCCTGGCGCGTCGCCGCGTCAATGGCGGCGCATGGCGCTTCTTCCCAGATTTTCTGGCGCCGGCGCTGCAACGAGCATTCCCGCTCAAAGCAATGCACGACGCGCTTGCCGTCGCCGAGGATCTGCACCTCGATATGCCGGGCCTGCCGGATGAAGCGCTCCAGGTAGACCGCAGCGTCGCCGAAGGCCGCTTTGGCCTGCGCCTGCGCCCGGCCCAGTTCCTGGCGCAATTCGCTCGCATCGCCGGCGATGTGGATGCCGCGCCCGCCGCCGCCCGCGCTGGCCTTGATCAGCACCGGGTAGCCAATGTCGCCGGCAATGCGGAGCGCCTCCTCGATCCCGTCCACCGCGCCGGCGCTGCCCGGCACGGTCGCCACGCCGGCGCGCTGCGCGGCCAGGCGGGCCGCCGCCTTGTCGCCCATCGTGCGGATCGCAGCGGCGCCAGGCCCGACAAACACCAGGCCGGCCGCAGTGACTGCTTCGGCGAAGGCGGCGTTTTCCGACAGGAAGCCGTAGCCGGGATGGATTGCCCCCGCACCGACCGACCGGGCCGCGTTCAGGAGCGCCGCGACATTCAGATAGCTCTTGCCCGCCTGCGCCGGGCCGATGGGCACCGCCTGGTCGGCCAGCCGGGTCGGCAGGCTGCCCGCATCGGCATCGCTGAAAACGGCCACCGTCCTGAGGCCCAACTCGCGCGCGGCGCGGATGATGCGCACGGCGATCTCGCCGCGATTGGCGACCAGCAAGGTGTCAAAGGCCGGCTTCATGGTCTTGCGCGCTCACGGGGTTTCGATGAACAGCAGCGTCTGGCCCGGCTCCACCGCATCGCCGTTGCCGACGGCAAAGCGCAGCACGGCGCCGTCCACCTCGGCGCTCACTTCGCTGAACTGCTTCATCACTTCGATCAGCCCGAGCACATCGCCGACGCGCACGCGGCTGCCTTCGGTGACATAGGGTGGCGCGTCCGGCGCAGCCTGGCGGTAGAAGATCCCGGGCAACGGGGACAGGACTTCGATCTGCGGCATGGTGGGTGCTCCGGTGGTGGTTGCTTGGGGCGCGCTGGGCCGCCGTGGTCGCCGGCTCAGGCGGTTTGAAGAACTTCCGGCAGGGCGGCGACCCGGATGGCGTTGTCGGCCAAAGCCTGGCGCAGGGCCTGCAGAAGTTCGAGCGCACCCGGGGTGTCGCTGTGGATGCACACCGAGTCGAAGCCGATGGCGATATCGCCCCCCTGCACCGTGCGCACCCGGCCCTCGACGCAGGCGCGCACCACCTTGTCGGCCACGGTGCGCGGGTCGAGCCGCCCGGTGCGCCGCGTGAACACGATCGAGCCTGTGGCGTCGTAGTCGCGATCGGCATAGAACTCGCGCACCACCGGCTGGCCCATCGCGCGCGCCACGCGGTAGGTCACCGACTGCTCCATGCAATACAGGCTCAGGCCGGGTTCGGTCAGTTGCAGCGCGCCCACCAGCGCCCGCGCCAGCGCTTCGTCGCGCGCGGCGTGCATGTACAGCGCGCCATGCGGCTTGATGTGCTGCAAATGCAGGCCCGCCAGGCGCGCGAACTCCCTGAGCGCGCCCAACTGGTAAATGATGTCGTTGACCAGTTCGGGGGCGGGGATGTCGATATGGCGGCGACCGAATCCAACCAGGTCGCGCAACCCCGGGTGGGCGCCGACCCCGACGCCATGCACCTTGGCCAGCGCGACGGTTCTGTGCATGGTGCCCGGGTCCCCCGCGTGAAAGCCGGTGGCGATGTTGGCCGAACTGATCAGCGGCATGATCTGCTCATCGATGCCGTCACCGATCCGCCAGGGGCCAAAGCCTTCGCCCATATCGGAGTTCAAGTCGATGCACTGCTTCATGGGGGGTCTCGTTGCGTTCAACCAGGACGCAAGATTAGCCGCCGGATGCGGCATCGAACAGTTCTATTTTCAACCCGTCAGGTATCTGAAATTCCGCGATCACGCCCGGTGGCGCAGGAAAATCCGGCCCGCCCGCCCAGGCCAAGGGTTTGCCGCAGGTCCATCAGGGCCTCTGTATTCTGAAAATCGGATGCCACAACGCTTGAAAACATGAGTTCATGCTGAGCATTCGCCAACTGAAGTATTTCTCTGCGGTCGCCGAACTCGGCCGGGTGTCCGAGGCCGCGGTGCAACTGAACGTCTCGGCATCGGCCGTCACCTCGGCGATCCGCGAGCTCGAAGAAATGCTCGGCCAGCCGCTGTTCGTGCGCCAGTCCAGAGGCGTGGAACTGACGGATGCCGGACGGCGCTTCCTCAGCCATGCCTACAACGTGCTTGCCGCAGCCGATGATGCGATGCGCATGCCCCGCGAAGCGGCGTCGGTCGCCGGACTGCTGAGCATCGCCGCCACCTACACCGTGCTCGGTTACTTCCTGCCCCATCACCTGCAACGCTTCACGCAGCGCTATCCGCAGATCGAAGTGAAGGTGCACGAGTTGCAGCGCGAAATGATCGAAGAGGGCCTGATCACCAACCGCTACGACCTCGGCGTGCTGCTCACCGCGAATGTGGTCAACAGCGAAATCTCCACCGAGACCTTCTTCGGCTCGCCGCGCCGGCTCTGGCTGCCCGCCAAGCACCCGCTGCTCGAGCGCGACCAGGTCACGCTCGCCGATGTGGCCGGCGAGCCGTACATCATGCTGACCGTCGACGAAGCCGCCTACAGCGCGCTGCGCTACTGGGGCAAAACCGCGCACCAACCCAGGATCCGGCTGCGCACCTCGTCGGTCGAGGCGGTGCGCAGCATGGTCGCCAACGGCCTGGGCGTGGCGATTCTTTCGGACATGGTGTACCGCCCCTGGTCGCTCGAAGGCCGGCGCATAGAAACCGTCACGCTCAAGGACGCCGTGCCCGCGATGGAGTTGGGGCTGGCCTGGAAAACCGGCGCGACCCACCAGCCCGCGATGCAGGCTTTTCGCGACTACTTCAGGCAGTCGTACCTGGAGCCCGCGCCGACCGCGCCGGGCCGCGCGCGCTGAAAACGCCGCGCGCGCGCCAAGCGCGCCTTCGGCCGGCAGCCATCAATCGGCCTGCTTGCGCAAATAGGCCGGGATATCGGCGTCGTCCATGCCGCCGGAGGACAGCGCATCGACACGGGCTGCGGCCTGGGAGCGGTTGGTGCGCCAGACGCTGGGCACCGACATGCTGCCGTAGTCGGTGGACGAGCGGCTGCCTGCTGCCATGCCCGTGGCCATGCTGCCCAGTCCTGCCACCGGTGTCTGCATCGACATCGGGCGCGCCCGGTTGTCCGTGCCGGTGCGCAGGCCGCCTTGCAGCACCGTGATCGGCTGGCGTTTGGTGTTCGGGTGCGGCAGGCCGGTGGCCACCACGGTCACGCGGATATCCTCGCCCAGGCTGTCGTCGTAGGCGGCGCCGAAGATCACATTCGCGTCCGGCGCGGCGTAGGCGTTGATGGTGCTCATCGCCAGGCGCGACTCGGCCAGTTTGAGGCTGGCCTTGGTGGCGGTGACCAGCACCAGCACGCCCCGGGCGCCCGACAGGTCTATGCCTTCGAGCAACGGGCAGGCCACGGCGTGCTCGGCGGCGATGCGGGCGCGGTCCGGGCCGCTGGCGGTGGCCGTGCCCATCATGGCTTTGCCAGGCTCGCCCATCACGGTGCGCACGTCCTCGAAGTCGACGTTCACATGGCCGTACTCGTTGATGATTTCGGCGATGCCGCCGACGGCGTTCTTGAGCACGTCGTTGGCATGGGCGAAGGCTTGCTCCTGGGTGATGTCGTCGCCCAGGACTTCGAGCAGCTTTTCATTGAGCACCACGATCAGCGAATCGACATTGGCTTGCAGGTCGGCCAGGCCGTTGTCGGCGTTGCCCATGCGGCGCCCGCCCTCCCACTGGAAGGGTTTGGTGACCACGCCCACGGTGAGGATGCCCATTTCCTTGGCCACGCGGGCGATCACCGGCGCCGCTCCGGTGCCGGTGCCGCCGCCCATGCCGGCGGTGATGAACAGCATGTGCGCGCCGCCAATCGCCTGCCGGATGTTGTCGATGGCGGCCTCGGCGGCTTCGCGGCCCTTGTCGGGCTTGCTGCCTGCGCCCAGGCCGCTGTCGCCGAGCTGTATCGTGCACGGGGCCGAACTGCGCGTCAGCGCCTGCGCGTCGGTGTTGGCGCAGATGAATTCCACGCCCTGGACATGGCGCTCGATCATGTGCTCGACGGCGTTGCTGCCGCCGCCGCCGACACCGATTACCTTGATCTGGGTGCCTTGGTGAAATTCTTCGACGTCAATCATTTGGATGGTCATGGAAAGCTCCTGGTTTTCAAATTCGTAGCCAATGGGGGAAGGGGCATCGGGTGGCCGGTCGTTCGCGGGCGTGGCGGCCCGGTGCTGCAGCGCCAGCGCTGGCGCGGCGCCCGGTGCTGGCGGCGGCGGTGCGGGTGGGCAGGGAGCCAGACAGGCGACGGCATGGTCAGAAATTCCCCACGATGAAGTCTTTGAAGCGCCCGAATGCGGTTTTCATCGAGCCGCTTTTTTGCGCCACCTTGAAGCCCCGCAGGCGGGCCAGGCGCGCTTCTTCGAGCAGGCCCATCACGGTCGCCGCGCGGGGCTGGGCCACCATGTCGGACAGGGCGCCGGCGTATTTGGGAATGCCGCGCCGCACGGGTTTGAGGAAGATGTCTTCGCCCAGCTCGATCATGCCGGGCATCATCGAACTGCCGCCGGTGAGCACGATGCCCGAGGACAGCATTTCCTCGTAGCCCGATTCGCGCACCACCTCTTGCACCAGGCGAAAGATTTCTTCCACCCGGGGGTCGATCACGCCGGCCAGCACCTGCCGGCTCAGCATGCGCGGGCTGCGGTCGCCCAGGCCCGGCACTTCGACCTGGGCCTCGGGGTCGGCCAGCAGTTGCTTGGCCCAGCCGCTTTCGACCTTGATGTCCTCGGCGTCCTTGGTCGGCGTGCGCAGCGCCATCGCGATGTCGCTGGTGATCAGGTCGCCGGCGATGGGGATCACCGCCGTGTGGCGGATCGCGCCGCCGGTGAAGATGGCCACGTCGGTCGTGCCCGCGCCGATGTCCACCACCACCACGCCGAGCTCGCGCTCGTCATCGGTGAGCACGGCCTGGCTCGATGCCAGCGGGTTGAGCATCAGCTGCTCGACTTCCAGCCCGCAGCGGCGCACGCATTTGATGATGTTCTCGGCCGCGCTTTGCGCGCCGGTGACGATGTGGATTTTCGCCTCCAGGCGCAGGCCGCTCATGCCGATCGGCTCTTTCACGTCCTGCCCGTCGATCACGAATTCCTGCGGCTCGACCAGCAGCAGGCGCTGGTCGCTGGAGATGTTGATGGCCTTGGCGGTCTCGATCACGCGCGCCACGTCGGCGGAGGTGACCTCCTTGTCCTTGACGGCCACCATGCCGCTCGAATTGAGGCCCCGGATATGGCTGCCGGTGATGCCGGTGTATACGCGCTGGATCTTGCAGTCGGCCATCAGTTCGGCCTCCTTGAGCGCTTGCTGGATGCTTTGCACGGTGGCGTCGATGTTCACGACCACGCCGCGCTTCAAGCCGTTGCTCGGGGCCACGCCCAGGCCGGCGATTTTGAGCTCGCCCTGCGGCAAGACTTCGGCCACCACGACCATGACCTTGGCCGTGCCTATGTCCAGGCCGACCACCACGTCTTTGCTGTGTTCTCGTGCCATATCAGTTTCTGCCCTTGTCGGTTGTGTCGTGCGCTGCCGTGGTCTGGCGCGGCGTGCCCGCCAGGGCTTGGCTCGGCGTACCCGCCAGGACCTGGCCCGGCGTACCCGCCTCGGGGCCGACGGTGCTGACGCCGCGCAGACGCAGCGCATAGCCGCCCACATGCCGCAGATCGGCCGATTCCAGCGCGCTCACGCGCCGGCCGTACTGCGCCGCCACCTGCGCCAGCGTGCGGGTAAAGCGCTGCGTGCGCTGCAGCACCTGCGGCGCACTGCCGCCGCCGAGTTCGACCACGGCCTCGTTGTCCAGCGTTGCGCGCCAGCCGCCACGGCCGGTCAGTTCCAGCCCTTGCAGGCGCAGCCCCAGCGATTCGAATACGGGTTGCAGCAGGCCATGCATTTGCAGCACCTGGGCCGAACTGCCGCTCGGGCCTTGCAGGCGCGGCAGGCCCTCGGGCTCGACATCGCCGACGTTGGCCTCGAACACCTCGCCCTGGCGGTTGACCAGCGCCGAGCCGCTCTCCGGCCCCCAGTACGCCAGCGCGTCATGCTCTTGCAGTTGCACCAGCAAACGGCCGGGATACCAGCGCCGCACCTGCGCCAGCCGCACCCAGGGCGCTTGCTCGAAGGCCGCGCGCGCGGCGCGCAGGTCGACGGTGAAAAAGTTGCCCGCCAGATGCGGCGCCACGTTGGCGCGCAGGGTCACGGCATCGTTGTGCACCAGTTCCCCTTGCACCACGATGCGGGCAATGGCAAAGCCCGGGTAGCGCAGCAGCCACCACAGCAGCGCTGCCAGCACGCACAGGGCGCAGCCCAGGTACAGGACCGAGGCGGTCAGGTTCATCAACTTGACATCCAGCGGTTGCGCCAGGGGCTCGGTCATGGTCATGCGCGGGCCGCTCCCGACAAGGCGCCTGGCGGCGTATCCAGCGTGGCCATGGCCAGCAAGCGCAGGCACAGGTCTTCGTAGCTGATGCCCGCCGCGCGCGCCGACATCGGCACCAGCGAGTGGTCCGTCATGCCCGGCGCGGTGTTGATCTCCAGCAGAAAGGGCTGCTGGTCGCTGGCGCGCAGCATGATGTCGGCGCGCGCCCAGCCCCGGCAGCCCAGCGCGCTGAAAGCCTGCTCGGCCAGGCGCCCGATGGCGCGCTCTTGCGCCTCGGGCAGGCCGCTCGGGCAGTGGTAGCGGGTGGCGTCGCTGAAGTACTTGTGCTGGTAGTCGTAGTTGCCATCGGGCGCGACGATGCGGATCAGCGGCAGGGCCTGCGCGCTGGCGCGCCGGCCCTGATCGAGCACCGTGCAGGTGAGCTCGTCACCGGCGATGAATTGCTCGCACAGCACCTCGGGGTCGTAGCGCGCGGCCAGCAGGTAGGCCGACGCGCATTGCTGCGCCTGGTGCACCTTGCTCAGGCCGATGGTCGAGCCTTCGCGCGCGGGCTTGACGATCATCGGCGCGCCGAGCGTCTGCAGGGCCTGCCCGGCTTCGGCGCCGCTGGTGACCAGCCGCCAGTCCGGCGTGGGCAAGCCCTCGCTGCGCCAGATGCGTTTGCTCATGGTCTTGTCCAGCGCCATGCTCGATGCCATCACGCCGGAGCCGGTGTAGGCAATGCCCAGCAGTTCCAGCGCGCCCTGCACCGTGCCGTCTTCGCCATGGCGGCCATGCAGCGCGATGAAGCAGCGCGCGTAGCCCTCGCGTTTGAGGGCGCCCAGGTCGCCCTGCGCGGTGTCGAAGGCATGGGCATCGACCGCGCGCGCGCGCAGCGCCCGCAGCACGCCGGCGCCGGACAGCAGCGAAACCTCGCGCTCGGCCGAGACCCCGCCCATCAGCACCGCCACCTTGCCCAGCGACGCTCCGTCCAGATGGGGATCAAAAAGGCTCATGGCGCAGTCCTTTGCATTGCGGTGTGCTCATCGTTTCGTAGCATTTCGAGTAGTTTGCCAGGCACGGCGCCGATCGAGCCTGCGCCCATGCACAGCAGCAGATCGCCGTCGCGCGCGTTCTCGGCAATGGCCTGCGGCAGATCGGCCACGTCGGCGACGAAGACCGGCTCGACGCGGCCGGCCACGCGCAGCGCGCGCGCCAGCGAGCGGCCGTCGGCGGCCACCACGGGCGCTTCGCCAGCGGCATAGACCTCGGTCAGCAGCACCGCGTCGGCGCTGCCCATGACCCGCACGAAGTCCTCGAAGCAGTCGCGCGTGCGGCTGTAGCGGTGCGGCTGGAAGGCCAGCACCAGGCGCCGCCCGGGGAAGGCGCCGCGCGCTGCCGCCAGCGTGGCCGCCATCTCCACCGGGTGGTGGCCGTAGTCGTCGATCACGCTGAACTGGCCGCCGTCCTTGGCCGGCAACTGGCCGTAGCTCTGAAAGCGCCGCCCCACGCCCTTGAAGCCCGCCAGCGCGCGCAGCACGGCTGCGTCGGGGATGTTCAATTCCACCGCCACGGCAATCGCCGACAGCGCGTTGAGCACGTTGTGCGCGCCCGCAAGATTGAGCTGCACCGCCAGGTCGGGCAGCGTGACGCCGTTGCTGCGCTGCACCGTAAAGTGCATCCGGGCGCCATCGGCGCGCAGGTCCACGGCCCGCACCTGGGCGTCTTCGGACAGGCCGTAGCTGGTGATCGGGCAGGTCACGCCGGGCATGATGTCGCGCACTGCCGGGCTGTCGACGCACAAGATGGCCGTGCCGTAGAACGGCATGCGGTGCAGGAAGTCGACGAACGCGCCCTTGAGCCGGCCGAAGTCATGCCCGTAAGTCTCCATATGGTCGGCGTCGATATTGGTCACCACGGCCATCACCGGCAGCAGGTTCAGGAACGAGGCGTCGGACTCGTCGGCCTCGACCACGATGTAGTCGCCGCTGCCCAGCTTGGCGTGGGCGCCGACGCTGTTGAGGCGCCCGCCGATGACGAAGGTCGGATCCAGCCCGGCCTCGGCCAGCACGCTGGTCACCAGGCTGGTGGTGGTGGTCTTGCCATGGGTGCCGGCAATCGCAATGCCCTGCTTGAGGCGCATCAGCTCGGCCAGCATCAGTGCGCGCGGCACCACCGGAATCTTCTTCGCGCGCGCGGCCAGCACCTCGGGGTTGTCGGCGGTCACGGCGGTGGAGGTGACCACTGCATCGGCGCCCTCGATATGCGCGCCGGCATGGCCCAGGCAGGTGCCGATGCCCAGCCCTTGCAGGCGGCGCAGCGTGGCGCTGTCGACCAGGTCCGAGCCCGAGATGCGGTAGCCCAGGTTGAACAGCACCTCGGCGATGCCGCTCATGCCGGCGCCGCCCAGGCCGACGAAATGGATATGGCGGATGGCATGCTTCATGCGGCCAACTCCTCGCAGGCGCCGACCAACTCTTGCGTGGCGCTTGTCTTTTGCATCGCGTGGGCTTTGAGCGCTTTGTCCAGCAGCGCAGGGCGCTCCAGGTTCGATAGCATCTGCGCCAGGCCCCGGGGCGATAGCTCGTGCTGCGGCAGCAGCCAGCCGCCCCCCGCGTCGACCAGCCAGCGGGCGTTGCGGGTCTGGTGGTCGTCGACCGCCGAGGGCAGCGGCACGAACAGCGCCGCAGCGCCCACGGCAGCGATTTCGCTGACGGTGCTGGCGCCCGCGCGGCAGACGATGACATCGGCGGCGGCCAGCGCGCAGGCCACGTCGTCGATGAACGGCCTGAGCTCGGCCTGCACCCCGGCGGCGGCGTAATGGGCGCGCAGGGCCTCGATCTGCGTGGCGCCGCTTTGGTGCAGCACCTGCGGGCGCTGCGCGGCCGGCAGCAGCGCCAGCGCCTGCGGCACGAGTTCGTTGAGCGCGCGCGCGCCCAGGCTGCCGCCCATGACCAGCAGTTGCAGCGGCCCGGTGCGCGCCGCAAAGCGCTCGGCCGGGCCGGCCTGCTGCGTGAACGCCGCGCGCAGCGGGTTGCCGACCCAGCGGGCTTTGGGCGCTGCGCTGCCGAACGCGCCGGGAAAGGCGGCGAACACCCGGTCGGCCCGCCCCGCCAGCAGCCGGTTGGCCAGCCCCGCGACCGCGTTTTGCTCATGCAGCACCAGCGGTTTGCGGCGCAGCAGGCCCATCAGCGCGCCCGGAAAGCTGATGTAGCCGCCCAGTCCCACCAGCACATCGGGCTGCACGCGGCGCAGCACCGCGCGCGCCTGCCAGAACGCGCGCAGCAGGCGCAGCGGCAGCAGCGCCAGCGTGGCCAGGCCCTTGCCGCGCACGCCGGAGAAAGTCACCGATTCCAGCGCAAAGCCATGCTGCGCAGCGATGCGCGCCTCCATGCTGGCCGGCGCCCCCAGCCAATGCACGCGCCAGCCGCGCGCGCGCAGCGCCTCGGCCACGGCCAGGCCGGGAAAGATATGCCCGCCCGTGCCGCCGGCCATGATCAGCGCGGTTTTGCTGCCCGTCATGCGCGGCCCCCGCGCATCAGGCGCTTGTTCTCATGATCGACCCGCAGCACGAGCGCCAACGCCACCAGGTTCATCAGGATTGCCGAGCCGCCAAAGCTCATCAGCGGCAGCGTCAGCCCCTTGGTCGGCAGCGCGCCCAGGTTCACCCCCATGTTGATGAATGCCTGCAGGCCGAGCCAGATGCCCACCCCCTGCGCGACCAGGCCGGAGAACACGCGCTCCAGCGCGATGGCCTGGCGCCCGATGTGCATGATGCGGCGCGTCATCCACAGGAACAGCACGATCAATGCGAGCACGCCCAGCAGGCCGAACTCCTCGCCGATGACGGCCAGCAGAAAGTCGGTATGGGCCTCGGGCAGCCAGTGCAGTTTCTCCACGCTGCCGCCCAGACCGACGCCAAAAATCTCCCCGCGCCCGATCGCGATCAGCGCGTGCGAGAGCTGGTAGCCCTTGCCCTGCGCATGTTCCGCGCCAAACGGGTCGAGGTAGGCGAACACGCGCTCGCGCCGCCAGGGCGAGTTGGCAATCATCAGCAGAAAGGCCGCCAGCAGCACGGCGACGATCAGCAGGAACATGCGGGCGTTGACGCCGCCGAGAAACAGGATGCCCATGGCGATCATCGCGACCACGATGAAGGCGCCCATGTCCGGCTCGGCCAGCAGCAACACGCCGACGATGGCCACGGCGCAGGCCATCGGCAGCACGGCGCGAAAGAAGCGCTCCTTGACCTCCATCTTGCGCACCATGTAGCCGGCGGCGTAGAGCAGCATGGCCAGCTTGGCCAGTTCGGAGGGCTGAAAACTCACCGGCCCGAGCGTCAGCCAGCGGCGCGCGCCCTTGACCACCTTGCCGGCCCCGGGCAGCAGCACCAGCGTCAGCAGCGCCAGCGTGGCGACGAACAGCCAGGGCGCCATCCGCTCCCACTGCGCCATCGGCAACTGGAAGCTCAGCAGCGCCACCAGCGCGCCGATCACCAGGGACAGCGCATGGCGGCTCAGGAAATGGGTGGACGCATAGTGGGCAAAGCGCGGGTTGTCCGGCATCGCGATCGATGCCGAATACACCATCACCAGCCCCCAGGCCAGCAGCGCCACCATCACCCACAGCAGGGGCTGATCGAACCCGGGCGGGCTGACCGGGGTGCTCGACGCGCGGCGGTACTCGGTGCCGCCCACGCGCACCGGCAGCCGGTCGGCAGCCTGGCCCGACTGGCCGTCGAACCAGCCGGTGATCCATTGCAGCAGTCGCGGCATGTTCATGCCAGACCCTCCATCGGCTGGCCGGCTGCCTCGGCCAATGCGCGCACGCTGGCGCAAAAAACCTGCGCGCGCTGTTCGTAGTCCCGGAACATGTCGAAGCTGGCGCAGGCCGGCGACATCAGCACCGCGTCGCCCGGCTGCGCGTGCTGCGCGGCCAGTTCGACGGCCCCGGGCAGGGTGGGCGCGTCCAGCAGCGGCACGCCGATGTCTTGCAGCGCGGCGCGGATCAGCGGCGCGTCGCAGCCGATCAGCAGCACTGCGCGGGCGTGGCGCGCCAGCGGCGCGGCCAGCGGCGCAAAGTCCTGCCCCTTGCCCTGGCCGCCCACGATGACGACCAGGCGGCGCCCGGCGCCCGGCCCGCCCTGCGCGCCCAGCCCGTCGATGGCCGCCACCGTGGCGCCCACGTTGGTGCCCTTGCTGTCGTCGAAGAACTCCACGCCATCGATGCAGGCCACGGATTCGACACGGTGCGGCTCGCCCCGGTAGGCGCGCAGACCGTACAGCATCGGCGCCAGCGGGCAGCCAGCGGCGCAGGCCAGCGCCAGCGCGGCCAGCGCGTTGACGGCGTTGTGCCGGCCACGGATGCGCAGTGCGTCGGCGGGGATCAGGCGCTGAATCTGTAGTTCTTGGGCGGGGACTGCGCCGGGCGGCCCGGGGCGGCGGCGCGCGCGCTGCGTTTCGTCGGCGGCGCTGGCCCGCACCAGCCAGGGCATGCCGCCCACGAGCTCGATGCCGAAGTCGCCGGCGCGTGCCGGCATGTCGGCGCCGAAAGTGATGTCCGCGCGTGGCTGCGGCGCCGGTGCTTTGGCCGCCCGGGGCCGCAGCGCTGGCGTTACCGGCGCAGAAGGCGCAGAAGGCGCCGACACCTGCATCACCGCAGCGTCCTGGCGGTTCAGAACCATCAGCGCGGTCTGGCCGAAGATGCGCGCCTTGGCCGCCGCGTAGGCGGCCATGTCGCCATGCCAGTCCAGATGGTCTTGGCTGATGTTGAGCAGCGCTGCCGCCGTCGGCTCGAAACCGGTGCTGCGCTCGAGTTGAAAGCTCGATAGCTCCAGCACCCACACCGCAGGCAGGGTGCCGGCGTCGATATGCCCGGCCAGCGTGTCGAGCAGGGTCGGGCCGATATTGCCGGCCAGCGCCACGCTGCGGCCGGCGCGCTGGAGCAACTGGCCGGTGAGCGCGGTCACGGTGGTCTTGCCGTTGGTGCCGGTGATGGCCAGCACGGTCGGCGCGTAGCCATCGGCGGCGCGCAGCCCGGCCAGCGCCAGCGCATACAGGTCCAACTCGCCGCCCATGCCGATGCCATGGGCGCTGCATGTCTGCGCCACGGCGGCCACGGCGGACGGGCTCAGGCCCGGCGAGCAGTACACCGCGTGCAGGTTCTGCCCCTCGACCAGGCCGGCATCGAAGGCGCCGGGCACGAAGCGCGCCCGGGGCAGTTCGCGTTGCAGCGCCGGCAGTTGCGGGGGCGCGGCACGGGTATCGGCCACGGTGACCTGCGCGCCGCAGCGCAGGCACCAGCGCGCCATCGCCAGGCCCGATGCCCCCAGGCCGAGGATCAGGATGCGCTGGTCTTGCAGCGCCTGCCGGAGGTCTGCGCCGGGCCGCCGCAGCGGCTCGGCCGCCAGCGCGCCGGGCACCTCGGCCGGGGGCATGGCCGGGTTGATGACCGGGTTGATGGCCGGATCGATGGCCAGCGGCATGGCCGGCGCAGCCTCCTCGGGGGCCGGCACGGAGGCAAAGATCTGCGCGACGAAATCGGCAGCGGCCTGCGCGGCGGAGATGGCCGGGGGGTTGACCGGGGGATTGACCGGGGGTTTTACGCGGGGTGCCCCGGGGGGGGCCTCGGGCACGGGCGCCCCGGCCTCATCCAGAGGCCGGGCGGGCAGGGTGGGCTGGGCGTTCGGATTCATCGCAGCTTCAATGTCGACAGGCCCACCAGGCACAGCAGCATGGTGATGATCCAAAAGCGCACCACCACCTGCGTTTCCTTCCAGCCGCTTTTTTCGAAATGGTGGTGCAGCGGCGCCATTTTGAGCAGGCGCCGGCCCTCGCCGTAGCGGTACCGGGTGTACTTGAACCAGCCCACCTGCAGCATCACCGACAGCGCCTCGGCGACAAAGATGCCGCCCATCACGGCCAGCACGATCTCCTGGCGCACGATGATGGCGATGGTGCCCAGCGCGGCGCCCAAGGCCAGCGCGCCGACATCGCCCATGAACACCTGCGCCGGATGCGCGTTGAACCACAGAAAGGCCAGGCCGGCGCCGGCCATCGCGGCGCAAAAGATCAGCAACTCGCCCGAGCCGGGGATATGCGGGAAGAACAGGTAGCGGGAATACACCGCGCTGCCGGTGACATAGGCAAACACCCCCAGGGCCGAGCCGACCATCACCACCGGCATGATGGCCAGTCCGTCGAGCCCGTCGGTCAGGTTCACGGCATTGCTCGAACCGACGATCACCAGGTAGGTCAGCAGCACGAAGCCGAGCACCCCCAGCGGGTAGCTCACGGCCTTGAAAAACGGCAGTTGCAAGCCGGCCTTGGGCGGCAGATCGAGCGCGAAGCCCGAGCGCATCCAACTGATGAACAGTTCCAGCACCTTGGCGTTGGAGTTCTCCGAGATGCAAAACACCAGGTACAGCGCCGCCATCAGCCCGATCAGCGATTGCCAGAGATACTTCTCGCGCGAGCGCATGCCCTCGGGGTTTTTGTCGACCACCTTGCGCCAGTCGTCGACCCAGCCGATGGCGCCAAAGCCGAGCGTGACCAGCAGCACGATCCAGACGAAGCGGTTGGACAGGTCGAACCACAGCAGGGTCGACAGCGCAATCGACAGCAAGATCAGCACCCCGCCCATGGTCGGCGTGCCGCTCTTGGACAGGTGCGACTGCGGCGCGTAGCCGCGAATCGGCTGGCCGATCTTCAGCGCCATCAGTTTGCCGATCACCCAGGAGCCTGCCGCCAGGCCGATCAGCAGCGCCGTCAGTGCGGCCAGCACGGCGCGCATGGTCAGGTACTGGAACACGCGCAAGAAGCCGAGTTCGGACGACATGCCCTGCAACCATTGCGCCAGCAGCAGCATCATGCGCCACCCCCGGCCTGTATCTCTTTGAGCACCTGCTCCATCCTCATGCTCCGGGAGCCTTTGACCAGCACGCTGCCGACATCGGGCAGGGCCTGGCGCACGGCGGCGCACAGCGAATCGATGCTGTCGAAATGCTGCGCGCCGGCAAACGCCGATGCCGCATGCGCCGACTGCGCGCCGAGCGCAAACAGCCGGTGGATGCCCGCAGCGTGCGCCTGCGCGCCCGCCTGCGCATGCAACTGCGCGGCCTGCGCGCCCACCTCGGCCATGTCCCCGAGCACCAGGAGCCGCGGCGCCGGCAGTTCGGCCAGCAGCGCGATGGCGGCGCGCACCGAGTCCGGGTTGGCGTTGTAGCTGTCATCGACCACGCTGATTTGCCGGCCCGCGTGGCGGATGCTGAAACTGCGCGAGCGGCCCGGCACCGGGCTGAAGCCGCTCAGGCCCTGGGCCAGCGCGGCCAGCGGCGCGCCGGCGGCCAGCGCGCAGGCGGCGGCGGCCAGCGCATTGCCGACGTTGTGCCGCCCGGCGATGTGCAAGCGTGTCGTGACCGGGCCTTGCGGCGTGGCCAGGGTCAGCGCCCAGGCGCCATCGACCCAGCGCGCGTCGGCGCCATCGACGGCCCCGCCGGCGCCAAAGCGCAGGCATTCGCGGCCGGCTGCCAGTTCCTGCCACAGCGCCTGGTAGTCGTCGTCTGCCGGGAACACGGCCACCCCGTGGGCCGGCAGGCTGGCGAACACCGAGCCGTTCTCGCGCGCCACGGCCGCCACGCTGTGCATGAACTCCAGATGCTCACGCTGCGCGTTGTTGACCAGCGCCACGCCGGGCTGCGCGATGCCGGCCAGCGCGGCGATCTCGCCCGGGTGGTTCATGCCCAACTCGACCACTGCGACCGTATGCCGGGCGCGCAGGCGCAGCAGCGTCAGCGGCAGGCCGATCGCGTTGTTGAAGTTGCCCTGCGTGGCCAAGGCCGCATCGCCCTGCCAGGCGCGCAATATGGCCGCCACCATCTGCGTTACCGTGGTCTTGCCGTTGCTGCCCGTCACCGCGATCAGCGGCAGGTCGAACTGCGCCCGCCAGCCCGCCGCCAAAAGCGCCAGCGCGGCCAGGCTGTCGGGCACCTCGATGCCCGGCAGACCGGCGTCCGCCAGCCCCCCCTGCGCCAGCGCCGCTGCCGCGCCACCGGCACGGGCCTGGGCCAGAAAGGCGTGGGCGTCAAAGCGCGGGCCCCGCAGCGCAACGAAAAGATCGCCGGCCTGCACCGTGCGCGTATCGGTGTGCACGCGCGCCACAGGCGTGGCGCCGGCGCCCACCAGGCGGGCCGCAGGTATGCGCGGTTGCAGCAGGGCAAAAGCCTGTTGCAGCGTCATCATCGCGGGCCTGGGCACGGGTGTGGACATGGGTTCGGGCCGGGGCTGCTCGATCATGCGCCGGCTCCCCGGGGCGGCACGGCGCGCTGCCGGGCCTGCATGGCGCGCTGCGCGTGGGCCCAATCGGAAAATGGCCGGCGCACGCCGGCCACTTCCTGGCTGTCTTCGTGGCCCTTGCCGGCAATCAGCAGCACATCGGCGGGCGCGGCCTCGGCCACGGCCTGCGCGATCGCGGCGGCGCGGTCGGGCTCGGTGCGCACGGCGCGGCGGCGGCTGATGCCTTGCAGGATCTGGCGCAAGATCGCGTCCGGGTCTTCGCTGCGCGGGTTGTCGCTGGTCAGCAGCAGTCGGTCGGCCTGCTGCTCGGCGGCTGCGCCCATCAGCGGGCGCTTGCCGGCATCGCGGTCGCCGCCGCAGCCAAACACGCACCACAGCCTGCCAGCCCGCCGGGCGGCCAGCGGGCGCAGGGCCTGCAGGGCTTTGGCCAGCGCATCGGGGGTATGGGCATAGTCCACGACCACCAGCGGCTGGCCCGCCAGCGCCAACTGCTGCATGCGGCCCGGCACGGGCTGCAAGCCTGCGCCGGCCTGCAGCGCCTCGGCCAGCGGCCAGCCCAGGCTGCGCAGCGTGGCCAGCACCGCCAGCAGGTTCTGCAGGTTGTAGTGGCCGATCACCCGGGTCGTCAGCCGCTGCGGCGCGGCACCTTCGCGCACCGTGCAGCGCAGGCCCTGCGCCGCCAGCGTGATGTCGCGCGCGGCAAGGCGGGCCGGGCCTTGGGTCGAAATGCTCCACAAATCCGGCACCCGGCCTGCCAGTTCGGCATGCAGTTGCGCTCCCGCCGGGTCGTCGATATTGATCACCGCCGCTTGCAACCCGGGCCAGTCGAACAAGGCCCGCTTGGCGCGCCAGTAAGCGGCCATGCTGCCGTGGTAGTCCAGATGGTCCTGCGTGCAATTGGTGAAGATGGCCGCGCGAATCTGCGTGCCCGCCAGCCGCCCCTGCTCCAGGCCGATCGACGAGGCCTCGATGGCGCAGGCCGACAGACCCCGATCGACAAATTGGCGCAGTGCGCGCTGCAAGCGCAGCGGGTCGGGCGTGGTCATGCCGGCGGTTTCCAGCACCGGGGGAACCCCCAGGCCCAGGGTGCCCGCCAGCGCGCAGACCGGGCTTTTTGCGCGCCCATTCAAAGCGTCGGCCAGCCACCATGCGGTGCTGGTCTTGCCGTTGGTGCCGGTGACGGCCAGCACATCGAGCTGGCGGCTCGGCTGATCGAACCACTGCGCGGCGATCGGTCCGGCGGCGGCCTTCAGGCCCGGCAGGCTGGCCAGGCTGGCGCCAGGCGCAGCCGGGAACGCAAAGGCCGCCACGCCCGCCTGCTCGACCAGGCAGGCCGTGGCGCCGCGCGCGATGGCATCGGCCACATGGGCGCGGCCATCGGTGCTGGCGCCGGGCCAGGCGATGAAGCCGTCGCCCGGGGCGATCAGGCGGCTGTCGCTGTGCAAACTGCCGCTCACGCGCGCGCGCAGCCATGGCAAGGCCGCGCCGGCGCATTGCAGCGCATGCGGCGTATGCAGCACATGCAGTGGGGCAGGCAGCGGCGCAGACATCACAGCGGCTCCTGCACGTGGGCCACGATCTGCGGCTTGACGGCCTGATCGGGCGGCACGCCCAACATGCGCAGCGTTTGCTGCACGACGCTGCTGAACACCGGCGCGGCCACCGCGCCGCCGTAGAACTGGCCGTTGCCGGGCTCGTCGATCATCACCGCGACGATGATGCGCGGCTGGTCTATCGGGGCCATGCCGGTGAACCAGGCGCGGTATTTGCCCGAGGCGTAGTTCTTGCCCACCTGCTTGCGCGCGGTGCCCGACTTGCCGCCGACCGAGTAGCCCACGGTCTGCGCCTTCTGGCCGGTGCCGCCCGGGCCTGCGGCCATTTGCAGCATCTTGCGCACTTGGGTCGCCGTGCGTTCGGAGAACACCGGCACGCCCACGGCGGCTGCGTCGCTCTTGAGTATCGTGGCCGGAATCACCCGGCCTGCGTTGGCAAACACGGTGTACGAGCGCGCCATCTGGAACAGGCTGGCCGACAGGCCGTAGCCATAGGCCATGGTGGCCTGCTCGATCGGGCGCCAGCTTTTGTACGGGCGCAGCCGCCCGGTCACCACGCCGGGAAAGCGCAGTTGCGGCTTTTGCCCGAAGCCGGCGGCCGAGAAGGTCTCCCACATCTCGCGCGCCGGCATCTGCATTGCGATCTTGGTCACGCCGACGTTGCTCGACTTCTGTATCACCCCCTCGACCGTGAGCAGGCCGTAGTTGTGCGTGTCGGAGATGGTCAAGCCGGTGACCGTGGTGCGCCCCGGGCTGGTGTCGACGATGGTCTCGGGGCGCACGCGGCCGCTGTCCAGCGCCAGGCCGACGGTGAACGGCTTGATCGTCGAGCCGGGCTCGAACACGTCGGTCAGCGCGCGGTTGCGCAGTTGCTCGCCGCTCAGGCCCTGGCGCTGCTCGGGCAGGTAGCTCGGGTAATTGGCCAGTGCCAGCACCTCGCCGGTATGGGCGTCGAGCACCACCACGCTGCCGGCCTTGGCCTTGTGGGCCATGACCTGATCGCGCAGTTTCTGGTAGGCAAAAAACTGCACCTTGCTGTCGATCGACAACTGCATGTCGCGGCCATCGACCGGGGGCATGGTTTCGCCCACGCCTTCGACCACGCGGCCGAACCGGTCCTTGATCACGCGGCGCGAGCCGGCCTTGCCGGCCAGCAGCGCGTCGAAGGCCAGTTCCACCCCTTCCTGGCCCTGGTCCTCCACATTGGTAAAGCCGACCACATGGGCGGCGGCCTCGCCCTCGGGGTATTGGCGCTTGTATTCCTTGCGCTGGTAGATGCCCTTGATGTCGAGCGCGGCAATGCGCTGGCCCTGCTCCCAGTCGAGTTGGCGCTTGATCCAGACAAAGCTCTTGTCCTCATCGGCCAGCTTTTTCTGCAATTCGGCCTGCGGCATGTCCAGCAACCCGGCCAACTGCCCGAGCTTGGCGCGGTCTGCGGGGCTGTCCTGGAGCACGTCTTCGGGGATGGCCCAGATGCTGGCCGCAGGAACGCTGGAAGCCAGGAGCAGGCCGTTGCGATCCAAAATTCGGCCGCGGTTGGCGGGCAACGCCAGTGTGCGGGCAAAGCGCACCTCGCCCTGGCGCTGGAAGAAGGCATTGTCGAACACCTGCACATGGGCCGCGCGCGCGCCCAGCCCGACAAAGCCCAGCGCAATCAGCGCCACGATGAGCTTGCTGCGCCATACCGGCGTCTTGCTGGCCAGCAACGGGCTCAAGGTGTAGAGCACGCTGCGGCTCATGGCTGCGCACCTTCGGACGCAAAGGTGGAGCCGGCGCCCGGCGCCATCCCTTGCGGGTCGGACACATAGCGGGTGATCGCGGGCGTGACCAGCCGCATGTTCAGCGGGCCACGGGCCATTTTTTCGATCCGCAGCGACGTGGCCTGCGCGCGCTTTTCCACTTGCAGGCGCTGGTGCTCGGTCTCCAGACGGAGCGCCTGGGTGTGGGCACGGTCGAGCGCGGTGAACAGCCGGCGCGACTCGTACTGGATGTGCACCAGATAGAGTGCACTGGCCAGCACCGTCAGCAGCAGCACCAGGTTCAAGCGGGTCATGGCGGCAAGACCTCGCCATGTTCGGCCCGGCGCGCATCGGGGCGTTCGGCCCGGCGCATATCGGAGCGCTCGGCCCCGTGTGCCTGCGTGCGCTCGGCCACGCGCATGATTGCGCTGCGCGCGCGCGGGTTGGCCGCCACTTCGGCGGCGTCGGGCCGCACACGCGCCAGCGCCAGCAGTTGCATGGCCTGCGGTGCGGCAAACGGCACCCGGCGATCAAACGGCTGGCGCGAATGCCTGGCGATGAACTGCTTGACGATGCGGTCTTCCAGCGAGTGAAAGCTGAGCACCACCAACCGGCCACCGGGTTGTAGCACCAGGAGGCTGGCCGCTAACGCCTGTTGCAGTTCTTCAAGCTCGGCGTTGATGAAAATCCGAAGAGCCTGAAAGGTGCGCGTGGCCGGGTTCTGGCCTGGCTCGCGGGTCTTGACCGCGCCAGCCACGAGATCGGCCAGTTCGGCGGTGCGCGCCAGTGGCCCTCGGGCCTGGCGCCGCGCAACAATCGCCTTTGCAATGAGGCCAGCAAACCGTTCTTCACCGTAGTCACGTAGCACCTGCGCAATCTGCCCGGCGTCGGCCGTGGCGAGCCAATCGGCTGCGCTGAGGCCGCGCGTGGTGTCCATGCGCATGTCCAGCGGGCCGTCGAAACGGAAACTGAAACCCCGCTCGGGGCTGTCGATCTGGGGCGAACTCACCCCCAGATCCATCAACACCCCGGCGAGACTGCCGGCGGGCAACTGCCCCAACTGGCCAAAACCCTGGTGCCGGATGGAAAAACGCGCATCGGTGATGCGCATTGCTTCGGCGATGGCCTCGGGGTCCTTGTCGAAGGCCACGAGCCGCCCCTGCGGCCCCAGCCGGCACAGGATCAGGCGCGTGTGCCCGCCGCGCCCGAAGGTCGCATCCACCCAGGTGCCCGCCGGCGCAGGCCCGGCGCGCGCCAGCAGCGCATCGACGGCTGGCTCGCGCAAGACGGTGGTGTGGCACGGGGCGGATGACACGGCGCGCCTCAAAAGGAGAAGTCCTTGAAGACATCAGGCATCGCGCCTTGCATCGCTTGGGCTTCCTGCGCTTCGTAGCTGGCCTTGTCCCACAGCTCGAAATGCCGGCCCATGCCCAGCAGCATGGTGTCTTTGGCAATGCCGGCGGCCTGGCGCAATTCGGGCGAGATCAACACCCGGCCCGTGGCATCGATCTCCACATCCATCGCATTGCCCAGGAAGATGCGCTTCCACCATTGGGCGGACATTGGCAATTCGGCGATGCGCTCGCGGAACTTCTCCCACTCAGGGCGGGGAAAGAGCATCAGACAGCCGTGCGGGTGCCGGGTGATGGTCAGCAGTCCGGCGGCGGTGGCCACCAGGACGTCACGGTGCCGGGTCGGCACGGACAGCCGACCCTTCGCATCCAGGCTGAGCGACGAGGCACCTTGAAACACGGACTGCATTCCCGATTCGGTTGACTTCCTCCAAGGCCCATATAGAGGGTCTGGGGCACTTTTTTCCACTTAATTGCACTTTTTTGCACTGTAGCAGGAAAAACCGACCGGACAACAGCGTGCCCAACAAATTTTTGTATTGAAATCAACGACTTGGCCGCCCCTGTGCAGGGGGGCGTAAAAAAATGCCGTTGATAAGTAAGTCCTTACATCAGTTTGTCAAAGTGATGTCTCAGCTTGGGAGCCGGCAGGACTCACAAGATGTAGCGCGACAGATCCTCGTTCAGGCTGAGCTGCTGCAGACGCTGGTCCACATAGCCCTCATCGATGGTGACCGTCTGGCCCGACAGCCGCGTGGCGTCGAAACTGACCTCGTCGAGCAGCCGCTCCATCACGGTGGACAGGCGGCGCGCGCCGATGTTCTCGGTGCGCTCGTTGACCTCGAAAGCGATGCACGCCAGCCGCGTGATGCCTTGCGGCACGAACGCCAGCGTCACGTCTTCGGTCGCCAGCAGGGCCTGGTATTGCTTGACCAGCGAGGCGTGGGTCTGGGTCAAAATCGCCTCGAAGTCCTGCACCGACAGCGATTCGAGCTCGACCCGGATCGGAAAGCGCCCCTGCAACTCGGGAATCAGGTCGCTGGGCCGCGACAGGTGAAAGGCCCCGGAGGCGATGAACAGGATGTGGTCGGTCTTGATCATCCCGTACTTGGTCGACACCGTGGTGCCCTCGACCAGCGGCAGCAGATCGCGCTGCACGCCCTGGCGCGACACGTCGGCACCGCTGGTTTCCTGGCGCGTGGCGACCTTGTCGATTTCGTCGATGAAGACGATGCCGTTTTGCTCGGCATTGGCCAGTGCCCGGGTCTTGATCTCCTCTTCGTTGACCAACTTGCCGGCCTCTTCGTCGGTGAGCAGTTTCATCGCCTCGGCGATCTTGAGCTTGCGCGTGCGGCGCTTGTCCTGCCCGAACTGGCTGAACATGCTGCGCAGTTGCTCGGTCATTTCCTCCATGCCCTGGGGGCCCATGATTTCCAGATGCGGGCGGCTTTCGGTGACGTCGATCTCGATGTCCTTGTCGTCGAGCAAGCCTTCGCGCAGCTTTTTGCGAAACATCTGCCGCGTCGTGCCGTCGGCTGCCGGCTCGGCGCCGTCAGCACCCCGGGGCGGCGGGATCAGCACATCCAGGATGCGATCCTCGGCGGCGTCCTCGGCGCGGGCGCGCACCTTTTTCATCTCGGACTCGCGCGTCTGCTTGACCGCCATGTCGGCCAGGTCGCGGATGATGGAGTCGACATCCTTGCCCACATAGCCCACCTCGGTGAATTTGGTGGCCTCGACCTTGATGAAGGGCGCATCGGCCAGTTTGGCCAGACGGCGGGCAATTTCGGTCTTGCCCACGCCGGTGGGGCCTATCATCAGGATGTTCTTGGGCGTAATCTCCTGGCGCAGACTGCCTTGCACCTGCTGGCGGCGCCAGCGGTTGCGCAGCGCAATCGCCACGGCGCGCTTGGCGCTCGACTGGCCGACGATGTGCTTGTCGAGCTCGGAGACGATCTCCTGGGGGGTCATCGAAGTCATGGTGGTTTTCCTGGTATCGGACAACGCACAGGCGCAGACGAATCAGGCGCCTGTAGCTATGAGAAAAAGAGTAATTTGCGGCCCCCGGCGCGCACCCGATGGCGCCGATCGGCAATGCACTCAGAGCGTTTCTATCGTGTGGTGCATGTTGGTGTAGATGCACAGTTCGCCCGCAATTTCCAGCGCCTGCTTGACGATGTCCGCCGCGCTCAGATCGGTGTGGTTGAGCAGGGCCTTGGCGGCGGCGTTCGCATAGGCGCCGCCCGAGCCAATCGCGATGATGCCCTGCTCGGGTTCGAGCACATCGCCATTGCCGGTGATGATCAGCGAGGACTCCTGATCGGCCACGGCCAGCATGGCCTCGAGGCGGCGCAGCACACGGTCGGTGCGCCAGTCCTTGGTCAGTTCGATGGCCGAGCGCACCAGGTGGCCCTGGTGCTTGTCGAGCTTGGCCTCGAAGCGCTCGAACAGCGTGAAGGCATCGGCGGTGGCGCCGGCGAAACCGGCCAGCACCTTGCCGTGGTGCAGCTTGCGCACCTTGCGGGCCGTGCCCTTGACGACGATGGCGCCGAGCGTGACCTGGCCATCGCCGCCAATGGCCACCTGCACGCCCTGGGGCGTCTGGCGGCGCACGCTCAAAATGGTGGTGCCGTGAAACACCGGGTGGTTTTGCAATGAATCCATGACAGCGGCAAATGGGAATGGCCCCGCATTTTGCCTTGGTGCGCAACACCCCCCCTGAATCGCCTGCGGCACCGGGCAGCGCCAGCGGCCTGGCAAAGCCCGCCCCGCAGCGTCCCTGGCTGGCCGTGCGTGGCCCGGGTCGTGGAAAACGGATGCCCTGTCAGCCCCGGCCGGCGCGCAGATGGCGCGGGCGGTTCAATCTTTTCGGGGTATCACCCAGGCATGCGCGTCGATGCCGATCACGTTGAAGAAAATCGCCACCAGCCGCTGCAGGTCGCGGAACTGAACCACATGGCCGCCGGACTGCTGCTCGGCCGCCCAGTTGAGCACTGAGCCGGCCGCCGTAAAGTCCATGCGAATGAGCTTGTCGCAGGCGATCGTGAATGGCACGCCGGGGCGCATGAATTGCTGCATCGGCTCGAGCAGATGCGTGGCGTCGCCATCGACATGACCGCTGAGCCGGGCCACGGGCGGGTTGTCGCCGTCCTGCGCTGCCGGGGAAGCGCTGCCTGCGGCCTGCATGTCCAGCGCCTCCTGCAGGGTGCCGTCCGCAGGTTGCGCCGGTGTGCCGGAGGTCACGCCCTCGTTGTCGGAGTAAGCGCAGCGCGGCGCCACCCAGGACGGGGGCGATACTTCATAGGTCACGCAGTATTCGAGCGCCACCAGCTCGAATTCGTCAGCCAGTCCCATCAGCCGCAGCGCCGCCATGCGCAGGCGCCACCACTCGGGGTTGCCCGAGCGCTCGCCCGATGGGGTCTTGGCCCTGAGCAGGGCGTTGAGCTTTTCCACGCCGGTAATCACGAACTGGCCTTCACGGTCGGCCCACTGGCCCAGATGGTCCGCCAGCAAAGGCACGGCCGCCTCGTCGATGCTCGTCAGGCGCGCCCAGGACAGGGCCCAGGGCGAAGCCGCGCGCATCAACGAGGCATGCAGGGCCGCCACGCTCGACACCGCCAGCGTGGCCGGCGCGTTCCAGTGGAAGTCGTGCCGCATCACGACCGCCGCAGCGTTGGGCTGTTCGACGACCAGGCCCAACTGCCCGGGCATGGAGAACCACAGCGGCGCCGAGCGGCTGTAGCGGGCGGCAAAGTCGATCGACAAGTTGTCGAAGCGGTCATGTTGTCCGATGGCGCGGTACAGGTCGAACAGCGTCATCCAGATGCCCAGTTGCTGCTCGGGCGTATCCTGCTGGCGCTGGGCCAGCACTTCCAGCAGGCCGGTCTCCGTTCCTGCGTGGTCGCCGTTGGCAAACCGGATCGCGGCTTCTTCCAGATCGGGGTCGTGCACGAACTCCTGCGCAGGCGGTGCCGGTGCGGGGGGCGTTGCCGCAGGGGGGGGCAAGGAGGGCTTGTCAGGCCGGCGTCCCGCAGACCGGGGTGCGGCGGCGGCCGGGCCACCAAAGTCCAGTTCCCCATCGAACATCAGCGGCTCTGGCGCCGGCTTGGGCTCCGGCAGGTCTATCAGGCCGGCAGGGATGGTGGGGAGATAGGCCGCACCGTCATGGTGCTCGGGGCGGTGGGATGCGCCGGCATGGCCGGCGGGGGGGCGGGCTGCACTGGCCGGCGGGCGGGATGCGCCGGTGACGCCGGCAGGTGAACGAGATGCGCCGGCAGACGAGCGGGCTGCGCCGGCGCGCAGGGCCTCCAGATCGGCAGAAACCGTTGGCATGTACGCCTGTGGGGAGTGCGGCTCGTCCTCCGGGTCGTGCTTGCTCTTCCACCACTGCTGCGACATCTGCGCTTCGATCTCGTCGATCTTCTTGAGCGTGACCGCGCGCTCGTCGGCGCGTTCCTCGGCGCGTTCTTCGGGCGCGATCACGCTGCTCTGAAAGAACGAAGGCCGCGCCGCAGGGTCTTCGATGCGCTGGCCATGCTGTTCGCGCTGGCGCAGCTTGCGCAGTTGATCGAACTCGCGGCGCCGCACGAAGTCATTGTTGCGCTTGCGCTCGATCATCTCTTTGAGCATCTGCTTGCTGTACGGGCTTTCCTTGTCGTCCGGCGCCGCGTCGAGTTCGCCCCAGTCGACCGTAGGGTGGCGCACGAACCGCACCACCTTCGATAGCAGTCCGCCGGCAGGAGCGGATTCTTCCTTGCTCATGGTTCGGAACCTGTGTTCATCTGGTCTGGGTCAGATTCAGTCGCCAAACATCTTTTGCTTGAGCTCGCGGCGTTGTTGTGCTTCCAGTGACAGCGTGGCCGTGGGGCGCGCGATCAGGCGGGCCACACCAATGGGTTCGCCGGTTTCGTCGCAGTAGCCGTAGTTTCCGGCGTCGATGCGGGCGATCGACTGCTCGATCTTCTTGAGCAGTTTGCGTTCCCGGTCGCGGGTGCGCAACTCCAGCGCATGCTCTTCTTCTATCGTGGCCCGGTCGGCCGGGTCGGGCACGACCACGGTGTCTTCGCGCAGGTGCTCGGTGGTTTCGCCGGCGCTGTTGTGGATGTCCTGCTTGAGCTGCGTGAGCTTGATGCGGAAAAACGCCATCTGCTTGTCGTTCATGTACTCGCTGTCGGGCATGGCCATGACTTCGGCGTCGGTCAACTCTTGGGCAGACTTGGTTTTCCAGTGGTGCGCCAGCTTGGGGTCTTTTTTGATCGCCATGTAAGTGGGCTGTGCTTGCGCGGTGGTGGGCATGGAGTGACGGTAGCTGGCTTTGGCAGCAGTCGAGGCCACTGTCTGCGCCATCGATGGTACGGTCAATTGGGCCAGTCGTGCGGAAGGCCGAGTCGTGCGCACGGGTACCTGCGAACCGGCTTGCAGCACCGCCGGGGCCGCCGCGCTGGCCTTGGGTGTCGTTGCAGCCGCCTTGGCCGGGGTCTTCGCAGCGGCTTGGGGAGCCGCCGGGGCGCTTTTCGCCGCCGCAGGGCTTGCCTTGGCGGCCCCTTTGGATGGGCTGGTATCGGCTTTCACTTGGCTGGTCTCCTGGCAATACGGGCAATCCCTCGACTGTGGTACAGCCAAGGGCGGGCGGACAACCCCTTGGCTGTGGTGCAGCCAAGGGCAGAAGGTCAATCTCCTGGCTGCACCACAACCAGGAGCGGTCGGACGATCCCCCCCCCCGGCTGCGCCACGGCCAAGGGCCGATGGCATGGCTTGCGGGAAAGGTTACCGGGGCGCTGCTTTTACCGGGCCGCGATTGTATCGATCTGTACTGATACCCACAAAACCGTTGCGCATACGACACAGGCCCCGGGTCGCGCCGGGACTGCCGCAGCGCCGGCCCCTTCAGACAAGGCTTTGTTCCAGCCCCTGCAAGAAGATGTCCCGGGGCAGGTCGATGCCAATGAAGACCATCTTGCTGGTGCGGGCCTCGCCGTCGGCCCATTGCGGGCCCAGATCGCTGCCCATGAGTTGGTGCACGCCCTGGAAGATCACCTTGCGGTCCGTGCCCTTCATCTGCAGCACGCCCTTGTAGCGCAGCATGCGCGGGCCATAAACGTTGACCATTGCGCCCAGGAAGTCCTCCAGCCGGGCGGGATCGAACGGGCGCTCCGAGCGGAAGACGAAGCTCTTGACATCGTCATCGTGGTGATGGTGGCCCGGGCCGCCATGCTGGTGCGAGGGGTGGTCGCAATGCGCGCCATGCGCGTGCTCGTGGTGCTCATGCTCATGCTCGTGCCCATGCCCGTGCGCGTCTTGTTCGCTCAGGAAGTCCGGATCGATGTCGAGCTTGGCATGCAGGTTGAAGCCCCGCAGATCGAGCACCTGCCCGATCGGCACGGCGCCAAAGTGCACGGCCTGTATCGGCGCGCGCGGGTTCATGTGTTTCAGGCGCTGAATCAGCGCCCGGGTTTCCTCGGCGCTCACGAGATCGGTCTTGGACAGGAAGATCTGGTCGGCAAAGCCCACTTGGCGCCTGGCCTCCTGGCGGTCGTTCAGTTGCCCGGTGGCATGCTTGGCGTCCACCAGCGTGATGATGGCGTCGATCAGGCAACTCTGGGCGACCTCGTCATCCATGAAGAAGGTCTGCGCCACCGGGCCGGGGTCCGCCAGGCCGGTGGTCTCGATCACGATGCGCTCGAAGTCCAGCAGGCCCTGGCGCTTTTTGCTGGCCAGCAGTTGCAGCGTTGCGCGCAGGTCTTCGCGGATGGTGCAGCAGATGCAGCCATTGTTCATCTGCACGATCTGCTCTTTGGACTCGGTCACGAGGATGTCGGTGTCGATGTTTTCGGCGCCGAATTCGTTCTCGATCACGGCGATCTTCTGGCCATGGGCTTCGCTCAGCAGGCGCTTGAGCAAGGTCGTTTTGCCGGAGCCAAGAAAGCCGGTAAGGATGGTGACGGGGATCAGGGACATGGGAGGCCTCATGGTTTGCCAACGGCGTCGGGGAGTTTAGCGGGGCCGGTGCTGCGTGATCCTGGCCCGGACGGGCTGGGGCGCTTTTCGGCGGCATGCGCTGGCCGCGTGGGTGCCGGGCCTTGATCGGGCGACGGCATTTTGTGCGCCCGTGGATGGGTCGCGTCATAGACCCGGGCCAGGTGCTGGAAGTCCAGCCGCGTGTAGACCTGCGTGCTGGTGATGCTGGCGTGGCCCAGCAACTCTTGCACGGCACGCAGGTCGCCGCTGCTTTGCAGCAGATGGCTGGCAAACGAGTGGCGCAGCATATGCGGGTGCACCGGGCTGGGCAGCCCGGCCCGCTGGCTGCGCTGGCGCAGGCGCCGCCAGATCGACAGGGTCGTCAGCCGCGCGCCGCGCCGGCCGACGAACAGCGCCGCGTCGAGCCGGGCCGCGCCGGCCGCGCCGAACGGTTTGGCGCGCAGCGCCAGCCAGGCGCGCAAGGCGGCGCTGGCCGCGCGGCCCATCGGCACGCTGCGGCGCTTGCTGCCTTTGCCAAGGACATGGACTTCGCCGGCCTGCAGGTCGACCCAGCCGCGCCCCTGGCGCTCGGTGTCGGCGTTGGGCACGGCATCGAGCCCGGCCAGTTCGCCCGCGCGCAGACCGCTGCCGTAGAGCAGTTCGGCCATCGCCGCGTCGCGTATCTGTAGCCAGATGTCGGCCTCGGTAGCGGCGCCGGCAGCGCCGTCGAAATCGGCCAGGCGCATGGCCTGGTCCACGCCCAGCGCCTTGGGCAGGGGCTTGGGAGACTTGGGCGCGCGTATGCCCAGCACCGGGTTGCGCCCGATCAGTCCCTGCCGCCCGGCCCAGATGAAGAACCCGCGCCAGCCCGACAGGATCAGCGCAATGCCCCGCCCGCTGCGCCCGGCGCTGTGCATCTGCGCCACGAAGCGCCGGATATGCGCGTCCGTCAGTTGCAGCAGCGGCAGACTCAGGCCCGCAGCAAACCGCGCCAGCTTTTCCAGGTCCAGCCGGTACAGCGTGAGGCTGCGTGCCGCCAGGCGCTTTTCCACGCGCAGATGCTCCAGATAGCGCTGCACCTGCGGGTCGGGCGCAGGTGGCGCCGACGGTGGTGGTGATGGCGGTGATGCGGGTGCGTCGGCCATGGTCTGGGTGCCGCAGGGCTGTGCCGGGCGACTGGTGCGCGGTCAGCGCAGACGCAGCAGCGCTGCACTGGCCAACTCTGCAATGCGCGCGAGGAAGTCGGTGCCCATGGCGGCGTCGAAGCGCTGCGGGTCTGGCGAGCCCAGCACCAGCAGGCCAAAAGCGGGGCTGGCGCTGTCGACCGCGCCTTCGCGCAGCGGCAACAGGGCCAGCGACGCGGCCGGATCGCCCGCCTGCTGCGCCAGCCAGAGCGCGGGCTCGAAGCCCAGGTTGGGGCCGCAAAACGGCATCGTGAGCGATGAGGCCAATGCGCGGGCGTCGTCGCTGGCGCCCTGGCTGAAGCGGGCATCGATGCCGGGTTCCCCCATGCCATCCAGGCCCTCCAATCCTTCCAGGCCCCACAGGCGCAGCGCGGCCTGTGGTATGTCGAACAGGGTGCGCAGACCATCGACGACGGCCTGCGGCAGCCCGCCCCGGTCCTCGATCTGCAGCAGCGCCGCGCTCCACTGGTGCAACTTGTGCGCGATGGTCGCGTTGTCGGTGCTGTTGCGCACCATCTCCATGATGCGCTGCTCCAGGCCCTTGATCTTCTCGCGCAGCATCTCGGCCTGGCGCTCTTGCAGGCTCACGGCGCGCGCGCCATGCGGGTTGGCGATCTGCACGCTGGCCAGCACCTGGGCATGGCGCTCGAAGAAGCCCGGCGTGCGGAGCAGAAACTGGGCGATATCGTCTTCGGTGATCGGGGCAACGATCGGCGGGAGGGTAGGAGCGGTCATGGGCAGGAGGGAAGTTCGATCTGGCCTTCAAACACCGTGGTGGCAGGGCCGGTCATGACAACGGAGTCGGTGGCGGCGCCACTCCAGGCAACGCTGACCAGCCCGCCGCGCATGGCGACCTGCACCTCGGAGTCCAGCAGCCCCAGGCGGATGCCGGCCGACACGGCTGCGCAGGCGCCCGAGCCGCAGGCCAGGGTCTCGCCGGCGCCGCGCTCGAACACCCGCAGCCGCACATGGCCCCGGTCGACGACCTGCATGAAGCCCGCGTTCACGCGCTGCGCAAAGCGCGCATGGTTGGCGATCAGCGGGCCGATTTCGGGCACCGGGGCGCGCTCCACATCGTCCACCAACTGCACCGCATGCGGGTTGCCCATGGAAACGATGACCAGCCAAACAGTGGCCGTGGTGCCATGCGCCGGTGTCTCTGGTGTCGCGTCACCGATCATCTGCCGGTCTGCGCTGGCCATCGAACCGCATCGCGGCGTTGCATCACTTGCCAATACGCTCGGTATGGGCTGCGCGATGCGCCTTGCGCTGCGCTCCGATGGCTGCGCGCAGCCTACGACATCTGACCGATGACGCGGCACTAGCGCCAAAGGCCATTTTTGCGCCAAACCCTGGGCCAGGGGCTGTAGACCCGAGGCATCGAAGGGCAGGCTGGCGGGCTCGAACTGCGCGCGCCCCATGTCGACACTGACGCGGCCATCGGGGTTGAGCCGCAGGGTGATGACGCCGCCACGGGTTTGCACGCGCAGTCGTTCCTTGTCCGACAGGCCCTTGTCGCGCACAAAGCGCGCCAGGCAGCGCGCGCCATTGCCGCACTGCGCCACCTCGCTGCCATCGGCGTTGTGGATGATGTACTCGAAGTCGATGTCTGCGGCCGGCGCCGGCCGCACGCCGAGAATCTGGTCGGCCCCGACGCCAAAGTGGCGGTCCGCCAAAAAGCGGTACTGGGCTGCGCTCAGCCCCAGGCGCTGCCGGGTCTCGTCGAGCACCACGAAATCATTGCCCGCGCCTTGCATTTTGGTAAAGCGAATCTGCATCGCCCGATTATCGCCGCTGGAACGGGTTGCGGCGCCAGGCGGCGGGCCTGCGGCTGGCGGCGCTTCATTTGCCCGCCATCCTCTTGAGCTGGTACAGCGCATCGAGCGCCTCGCGCGGGCTGAGCGCATCGGGGTTGATTCCGGCCAGCGCCGCTTCCACAGGGCTTGCGCTCTTGCTTTCGGGTTCTTCTTTCGGGGCGGCGAACAGGTCTACCTGCAACTGGCCTGCGCCGGCACGTTCTTCCAATGCCGCCAGCGTCCGGCGCGCGTGGTGCAGCACGGGGGGCGGCATGCCGGCGAGCTTGGCGACCTGGATGCCGTAGCTGCGGCTGGCCGGGCCGGGCTGGATTTCGTGCAGGAAAACGATATCGGCCCCCGACTCGGTGGCGCTCACATGCATGTTGATCGCATGGCGGGCCTTGGCGGGCAGGTCGGTCAGCTCGAAATAATGCGTGGCGAACAGCGTGAAGGCGCGGGTTTTGTCGTGCAGGTGCGTGGCAATGCCGCTGGCCAGGGCCAGGCCGTCGAAGGTGCTGGTGCCGCGCCCGATTTCGTCCATCAGCACCAGGCTGTGCGCCGTGGCGGCATGCAGGATGTGCGCGGCCTCGGTCATCTCCAGCATGAAGGTCGATTGCGCGTTGGCCAGGTCGTCGGCAGCGCCGATGCGGGTGTGGATGGCGTCGATCGGCCCCAGGCGGCAACTGCTGGCCGGCACATGGCTGCCAATGCTGGCCAGCAGCACGATCAGCGCGACCTGGCGCATATAGGTCGATTTGCCGCCCATGTTGGGGCCGGTGATGAGTTGCATGCGGGTGTTCGCGTTCAGCCGCGTGTGGTTGGCGATGAAACTGCCCGATGCCGTCTCGGCCAGCCGCGCCTCGACCACCGGGTGGCGGCCGCCCTCGATCTCGATGCAAGGCTCGGAGACGAACTGTGGCGCGCACCAGTTCAGCGTGAGCGAGCGCTCGGCCAGCGTGCACAGCACATCCAGCGTGGCCAACGCCTGGGCCAGGCGCGTGAGGGCGGGCACATGGGGCTGCAATCGGTCGAGGATCTGCTCGTACAGCCATTTCTCGCGCACCAGGGCGCGCTCGTTGGCCGACAGGGCCTTGTCTTCAAAGGCTTTGAGCTCGGGCGTGATGAAGCGCTCGGCGTTTTTCAGCGTCTGGCGGCGTCGGTAGTCGGCAGGCACGCGCTCGAGGTTGCTGCTGGTGACCTCGATGTAAAAGCCATGCACCTTGTTGAACTGCACGCGCAGGTTGGCGATGCCGGTGCGGGCTTTTTCGCGCGTTTCCAGGTCCAGCAGGAAGCCGTCGCAATCGGTCTGTAGCGCGCGCAGTTCGTCGAGTTCGGCGTCGAACCCGGTGGCAATCACGCCGCCTTCGCGCACCAGCGCGGCGGGTTCTTCGGCAATGGCGGCCTGCAACAGTTCGGCGCAGCCCTCGGGCGGGTGCAGTTGGTCAAAAATCTGCATCAGGTACGGCTCGGGGATTTGGCCATGCTGCGCCAGCAACTGCGCTTTTTGCAGCGTCTTGACCAAGCCCGGCAATTCGCGCGGGCGCACCTGGCGCAGCGCGATGCGGGCCGTGATGCGCTCGACATCGCTGGCGCCCTTGATCTGCTCGCGCAGCGTGGCCCAGGGGCCTGCGCCGGCTGCGGCGCCACGCAGCGCGGTGCTGGCCGACAGGCGCTGGCGCGCCTGGTGGCGCTCGCGGTGCGGCTCCAGCAGCCAGGTTTTGAGCAGGCGGCTGCCCATGCCCGTCATGCAGTTGTCGAGCAGCGAGAGCAGGGTGGGCGCATCGTCGCCACGCAGCGTCTTGACCAGTTCCAGATTGCGGCGCGTGCTGCCGGGCAGGTCGATCAGTTCATCGCCGCGCTGCGCCTGCACGCTGTGCACATGGGTCAGCGCGCGGCCTTGCGTGTGCTCGGCGTAGGCCAGCAGCCCGGCAGCGGCGGCCTGGGCCGCGCCCAGGTCCTGCGCGTCCCAGGCCTGCAGGCTGGCTGCACCCAGGTGCTCAAGTAACTTGCGCTCGCCCAGCGCTTGGTCGAACTGCCAGTCGGGCCGGGTGCGCATCGGGCAGTCGAAGGCGCCGCTCTGGCGCAGCGCCTGCAATTGCTGCTCAAAGCGCTGTGTCACGCCGGCGCTGTAAATGATCTCGCTCGGCGCCACGCGGGCCAGCCAGGCGCCGAGCTCGTCGTGGGCGCATTCGGCCAGGTGCACGCGGCCCTGCGTCACGCTGAGCCAGGCCAGGCCGCAGCGCGCACGCGCGGCCTGGTGCAGCGACAGCAGCAAGGATTCGGCCTTGTCGGAAAGCAGTTCGGTATCGGTCAGCGTGCCGGGGGTGATGACGCGCACCACCTTGCGCTCCAACGGGCCTTTGGCCGCGCCCACTTCGCCCACCTGCTCGGCAATGGCCACCGATTCGCCGAGTTTGATCAGGCGCGTCAGGTAGTTCTCCAGCGCATGGAAGGGCACCCCCGCCATCACCACCGTCTGGCCGCCCGACTGGCCGCGTTGCGTGAGCGTGATGTTGAGCAGGCGCGCAGCCTTTTCGGCGTCGGCGTAGAACAGTTCGTAGAAATCACCCATGCGGTAGAACAGGAGCGTCTCGGGATACCCGCCCTTCAGGGCAAGGTATTGGGCCATCATCGGTGTGTGGTGTTCGAGCGGGGCAGACATGCAGGGCGGCAGGAAGGGGCACGGTGGTGCCTGTATTTCGATAGCTGCTGGCGCAGGTGGATGGTCATGCGCCAGAGGTTCTTTGGTGGGCTCTTGATCCCGATCTGGTCCCCTCGACAGGAATCGAACCTGTATCTAGCGCTTAGGAGGCACTCGTTCTGTCCATTGAACTACGAGGAGGCAATCGTGCCATTGTAGGGGGCGCTACGGGCCGTCTTCCCCGGGAAGCCCGGGTCGAATGCGCCGCGCGCCAAGGCATTCGACAGTAACGGGCGCACTGCCCTACCATCTGGCCGATGGCCCATTTACCTTTACCTCCTCCCGCGATGAGCACGACCAAGACCTTCGCCTCCGCCGCCGACCTGCAAGTCAAGCAGGTGCGCTTTGACAAGCTCTCCGAGCACGCCTACGCCTACACCGCCGAGGGCGACCCGAATACCGGCGTCATCATTGGCGATGACGCGGTGATGGTCATCGACACCCAGGCCACCCCCGTGATGGCGCAGGACGTGATCCGCCGTATCCGCGAGGTCACCGACAAGCCGATCCGCTACCTGCTGCTGTCCCACTACCACGCCGTGCGTGTGCTGGGCGCCAGCGCTTACCGGGCCGAGGGGGCCGAGCACATCATCGCCAGCGAAGACACGCGCGCGCTGATCGTCGAGCGCGGCCAGTTCGACAAGGACAGCGAGATCGGGCGCTTTCCGCGTCTGTTCCAGGACCTGCAAAGCGTGCCCGAGGGCCTGACCTGGCCGACGCTGACCTTCCAGCAGAAGATGACGCTGTGGCTTGGCCAACTGGAGGTGCAGATCCTGCAACCGGGCCGGGGCCACACCAAGGGCGACACGGTGGCCTGGCTGCCCGAAGAGAAGATCCTCTTCAGCGGCGACCTGGTGGAGTTCGATGCCACCCCGTATGCCGGCGACGCCTATTTCAAGGACTGGCCGCAGACGCTCGAGCGCATTGCCGCGTTGCAGCCGGAAAAGCTCGTGCCGGGCCGGGGCGCGGCGTTGCAAACCCCGGCCCAGGTGCAGGCCGGCCTGGCCGGCACGCGCGCCTTCATCAGCGATCTGTACCACAGCGTCCAGCAAGGCGTCGCCCGGGGCGAGGACCTGCGCCGGGTGTACCAGGGGACATATGCCAGGTTGCAGCCCCGGTACGGCCAGTGGGTGATCTTCAACCACTGCATGCCGTTTGACGTGACCCGCGCCTATGACGAAGCCACGCAGTACCCGGACCCGCGCATCTGGACGGCCGAGCGCGATTTGCAGATGTGGCAGGCCCTCGAAGGCTGAGCCGACATGCGATGCCCGCCGCAGCCATCCCGCCCCGGCCCCGCACTGCCGGACAACTACGGGACCGAGTGCGAATACGCAGCGGACGAAAACCTGCGCCAGGCCAACGATTCCCGGTGAGCATGTCGTCGCAACCGGAGCGGCGTGGCGCGTTCTCGAATCGCTCTGTTCGCCGCGCGCGGCGACGCTTCTCATCCGCGACGGGCGGTCGCTAGTGTCGCGTCACCGATCATCTGTCGGTCTGTGCTGGCCATCGAAGCGCATCGCGGCGTTGCATCGCTTGCCAATACGCTCGGTATGGGCTGCGCGATGCGCCTTGCGCTGCGCTCCGATGGCTGCGCGCAGCCTACGACATCTGATCCGTGACGCGACACTAGATCGAATCCCGCAGCGCGGACGTTCCGGAGGGTGCCGAGTTCTGACTCAAGTTGCCCGGTACCCACCCGATCGAGGGTGAGTTCCAGCCCGAACAGTGCTGTGAGAACCGCGTCCGTCACCGCGACAGCGCCGAGGGAGTCCCGGTTGGACACGCCGCGTTCAGCGACCCGGTAGTGTCCTTTGCCCACGGCTTCCATAGCCTGCCCCCACAGTGCCCCGGATGTCGCGCGATGTGCCCGCTGCAGGATCGTAACAGCCAGGTCACGGCGCCCGAGGCGGGCGAGCCCTCTCGCGGTGTTTCCGGGCCATCCGCAGAAAGCACCGGCCGCCCCATGGTCGGGTCGGTCCGACTGGGGTGCAATGGGATCCTCGGGATCAAGCGCACGCATCCAGTCGCCCTCTAGCAAATGCTCCGCCACGAACGCCACCATTTCCTGGCGCTGTGAGGGCCCCAGTCGAGCGGTCAGGTGGTCCGCGACGTGAAAGAAATCAAGACAGTGCCCGATGGTTGTGCCACCCGCCGGAGTCATGATTGACCACCGGCCTCCGGGCACATACCGGGACAGCACCGCAGACGCAAGCTTCTCAGAGTCATCCGCCGCCGCTGCCGCTTCCTCAGGATGCCCCAACTGGGTGCACAACACCGAAAACTGCTGCAGCAGTCCCACGAAGGCCGCGTTGAACGACACCACGGCGTGACGATAGTTCGGAACACACTCGAGCAGCTCCCACGCATCATTGCCAAAGTCGATGAGGGTGTGATCGCCAAAGTTCGCACGTCCCGTCCGGGCGCGTGCCGCCAGCCCGCGGAGGTGGTCGAGCACCGACCGGTCGCCCGCGGTTTCGGTCAGTACGGAGGTGTCACCGGTGACACCGAGGTATACCGAGACCACGTGGAACAGCGACGTCGCATTTGCGGCGTAGTTGTTGCCCACCGGGAGCATTGCGTAGGTGTCGAACGAGTGGCACTCGGTGTATGGTTGCGCGAATGCCGCGACAATCCACGCACGCGTCGCGACGGGCTCCAACAGCGATGCGATTCGGGCAACCTCTGCTTGCTCCCAAAAATACGTGGTCGTTGCCCCCAGTCGTGGCCCGCCGGTAAGGAACACCGGACCAAGTTTGCTCACCCCGGTGTTCCGCATGTAGAGCGCGAGCAAGGCGCCGAGGTAGTACGTGCGCGCGACATCCGAATCTTCGGTGCTCAGAGTCGGTAGGTAACCCGAAAACTCTGTATTTCCGGGGGTAAAGGCGCTCCGCCACAGTGTGCGCCAGGCGTCGGCCGTGGCATCCCACCGTGCAGCGAAACTGCGTGCGGCGTGTACCGCGGTACGGCACGCTATATCCACCGAGGTGTCAAAGGCGAGCACAAACTCCACCTCCGTGCTCTGGCCCGCGGCAAGTTCTCGTGTCCACGTCGCCCTCCCGCAAGATCCGGCCACCACGATTGCATCGGGTTCGGTCGGGAAGGCGAAGACCGAGGCACATTCACTGTGCTTATCGGTGATTGTCACCACGCCAGCGAGGCGCGCAGCCTGCCAGCGTTGGCCATTCCACCACGGTTCGGTGCGGGCAATCTCTTCGCCGCCCAACCGCAGTGACGCTCCTGCTGCAGACACCCGCGCCTCCAATTGCAGCCACGTACCGGCCGCCGGAGTGACCGAGGAAGCAACGCGCTCGCCACCCGCGCTGAGCACAAGCCGACCGTTCTCGACGCTGATTTGGAGGGAATCGGGGTGGTTACCGTGGGTGACAATGACACCGGTTTGGCCCGGGTTGCTCAGGCATACAGCAAGGCTCAGGATTCCCCCCTCTCCGAGCCGCACGCGGCGTAGCCGCAGATCGGTATCGCGGGTGACGGGTATCTCATCGGGGGTGGGGGAGAGGTAGATCGTCTCCCCCACCCCCGATCGGGCAATGATGTTCCGAACAAGGGCGGTGACTCCGGGTGCGCGCACGCGTCCGGAGTCACTCGTGGAGTGATCGGGTAACTCGGTCTCAAGCAGCATCGGTTCGTCGTCTTCGTCGCGCTGGATACCGGGCAGTCGCGGACTGCCCAGGCGGATCCATCGGGCATCTTCTGCCACAACATTGACCTGGGTCGGGTGTTCTGCGGTGACCGCCGCACGGATGCGTTCGGTGGTGTAAAAATCGTGGTGATGTCCGTGATTCCACGGAGTGCCGTATGTCCACCCCCAGTCAACGGTGGACTGTGCCATCATCGCGAGTAGTTCTTGTTCGAGCGCCACTGATTGTGGTTGTGCGGAGTTATTTTGTACCCGAATTCGCCAGTTCACGTTCCGCTCGCGGAAACCGAACCGCACTTCTGTCTCTACGCTCAGGTCGGGTGTGTCGTGTTTGCGCTGCACACCCCACGCAGACCAACGGAACGCGGTTGCCGCGAGCGGCACCCCATTAACCCTGAGTGAGCCGGTGTGGTATCCGCCGCTGAACGGCGGCATCGCGAGCCAGGACAGTGAACTCAGATCGGCGTTGACATGGGCCTGACCCCACTGATTGCGCAGTGACGGCAGATGCACGATGTCCTCGCGGGACATCCACTCACCGGCCAGGCTGTCAAGCGGGAGAATGGCACCGTCGGGCACCGGAATAGCACCGTCGGGCACCGGAACGTCGCTGTCAAGAGCAGGGGCCTCGAGTGACACACTCATCCTTTTGATGCTCCTGACATGAGACCGTGAATGAATTCTCGCTGTGTGACCAGATAGCCCACGACCGGGATAAGGGCAGCGAGGAACATGATTCCGAAGAGCTGTCCGTAATCGGTTGAGTACTGCCCCAGGGACTGGTAGATACCGGTGGTGATGGTCTGCCCTTGCAGTGGGCCGAGGATAAAGAGCGGGTTGAGGAAGTCATTCCACACCCAGAGTCCCAGGAAAATCCCCACGGTCGCTGTTGCGGGGCGTAGCAGCGGCATGACGATCGTCCACCACACCCGCAGTTCACTGGCACCGTCCATTCGCGCCGCATCGATGACATCCCGTGGCACGGTTCGGAGGAACCCGACATACACAAACACCGCGAAAGACATGTACCCGCCACCGATATTGGAGAGGATCAGCCCCGGGTAACTGTTTGCGAGACCGACGCTCTGCAGCAGTGACACGATTGGTTGTAGCACAACCTGTGGTGGAATCATGAGGCCGAGCGCAAAGAGCGCAATCAACCCAGATTTCACCCAGCCGGTGCGCTCCGAAATCCAGAAACTTGCGGCGGCGGCGAGGGGGATAAGAACGAGGAGGGTCGCTGCCGTCACGACGATCGAGTTGAGAAGCCCGGTTTGAATGAGGGCATCGGGTCGGGACAGGGCATTGCCGATGTTCTCCCAGGTGAACGGCACGGGTGGCCCGAGGGGGTTGGCGAGAATTTGCGATTGACTCTTGAACGCGCTGACCAGCGCAATGTAGATGGGAACGATAAACGCAACCGTGACCAACCACGCGGCGAGTGCTCGCCCACGTGTAGTCCGGTTCAATAGAAGCGCGCTCACAGGTGGGCCTCCCGCCGACGAAGAAGATAGGTAACCCCGTAGGCCAGGACGGCTGTGAGGGCGAGTAACACCATCGCGATTGCGGAAGCGTATCCAAATCGGTTACTGGTGAAGGCCACGTCAATGAGGTAAAACGCGACCGATTTTGTGCTGTTGGCGGGGCCACCGCCGGTGAGAACAGCGATGACGTCGAACAGTTTGAGGGTTGTGATGAGGGTGAGGGTGACGCTAATGGTGGTGCCCGGGGCGATCATCGGCAGGGTGACATTGCAAAAGCGGTTGAGTGGCCCCGCGCCATCCATTCGAGCGGCTTCGTGCAACTCGGCTGGCACCGACTGCAGGGCCGCCGTGTACACGACCGTCGTGAAGGCGATTGTCATCCAGCTCACGACGACGCAGATCGAGAGTGTCGCCAATGCCGGTGTGCCCAGCCATGAGATCGGCTGCTGCGTCAACCCGGTGCCCTGCAGCACTGAGTTCAGCAGCCCATTCTCAGTGAGGATGCTGCGCCAAATGAACGCGACGATGACGCCCGAAAGAACCTGTGGAATGAAGACGAGTGTTCGCATGATCTTGTAGTGCCGGGCCGGGCCGTTGAGCAACATTGCGAACAGGAGACCGAATATGTTTGAGACCACCGTGACAAACAGGACCACGACGAGTGTGAAGCCCAGGCTGCGCAGGAAACGTTCGTCGTGCACCAACTCGGCGAAGTTCGCGAAACCAATAAATGCGTTCGTGGCGTTGAGCACGTTGCGATTGGTGAGGCTGGTGATGAAGCTCTGCACGAGCGGGTAGATCAGGAATGCGGCGTACAGCAGGAGTGCAAGCAGCGCAAGCGGTGCGAGCCCGATTCTGTGTCGGGCGCGAGTTTGAACATGGGTAGACACTTGTCGGTACCTTCTGCGGTTTTGCAAGTAACTGCGTGAGGGCGCGGGGAATCAGCAGGATTCCCCACACCCTCACGGCGCGCTGCGTGCTTATTTCTTTGTCGCAGCGGCCCAGTCCGCGTCCAGTTTCGTCAGCTGTTTTTTGACGTCGGAGTCAGAGAACACCGACTGTGCCAGCGCGTAGAAGGAGTCGTTGATCCCCGGTGCGAGTGCGTCGTCGTTGTTGACCCACCCGAAGGAGGACACCTTGGTATTGCTGTCGGTCACGTAGGAGTACGAGCTGTTGTACAGGCCGTTTACCGTGGCGCCAAAGTCTTTGATGCCGAGCTTTTTCATCATCGGGAAGGCTCCGTCGGTCTCGATGAGCACCTTGAGATTGGCGGGTGCGAGCGACCATGCCTGGGCAAATTTCTGCGCTGCGTCCACGTTCTTGGAGGCCGCGCTGACCGAGGTGGTGCCACCCACGTTGAACGGAATGACGACCGAGCCGTCGTCCGTCGGCCAGGGGAAGACTCCGATATTGTCTGCTTGCGCGGCGCTGACATAACTCGATCCGGTGAACCAGCTTCCCATCGGATACATCGCACTCTTGCCAGCGAGAAAGTTGCTGTTTGCGGTCTTGAAGTCAACGCTCAGCGCGGCCGGGCTGTAGGCGCCCATCTTGACGAGATCCACCGCCTTCTGCATCGCGTTGGCGAAGATTGGATCCGAGAGTTTTGCCTCCCCCTTGTAGAGCTTTTGGATCCAGGCGGGGTCTTTGCCGAGCACGTCGGCACTTGCCAGTCCGACCAGCGGCATGCTCGCTGCCCATGTTTCCGATCCCGCAAGTTCCAGTGGGGTGATACCCGCAGCGCGAAGTTTGGTGATCGCCGCCGTAAAGGCCGCCCAGGTGGTGGGAACGCTGATGCCGTTGTCCGCAAAGATCTTCTTGTTGTAGAAGACGAGCGGAATGATTTGCGAGTTGGTCGGCGGAATGTATGTTTCGCCACCGATCGCATTGGCCGTGGGTTGAAGGAAGTTGTCATCGAGCCACTTCTGATCGAACGGCTTCAGCAACTTTGCACCGGCGAAATCTTTCGGACTGATGGAGGCCAGAATGTCTGGAAATTGGCCGCTGGCCTGCAACTGTTTTGCATACTTGGTGCGGTCGGCATCGGGAGACACGATCTTTTTGATGGCGGCACCGGACACCTCTTTTGCGGCGGTGGCGATGGAGGTATCCCAAAATTTGGCGTCCAGTGCGGGAGTCTCGAAGACCATGAAGGTGAGCGAGCCTGCGCCACCCTGTGAACAGGCAGAGAGGCCCAGTGCGGTGGTGAGGGCAAGGACCGTGGCGGTCATTATGCGGCGGCGTGATGTCAAAGCAGTCTCCTCGATGTTGGATGGCGTTGGACGGACCAGTAGTCCGTGCTCGATTGCTGTGTTTTATCCATTTATTGGACTCGATTGATGCTAAGTAGGTACACGAGCACCGTCAATGTCGAGAGTTTTCAATCTGTCCTGTTTTGTAACGCGCAATCTGTCCGGTTTTATCGTCACCACAAAGGAGAAAATGACAAAGTGAGCGACCATGAATCGGACAATACTGTTACGTAAGATACGGAAAATGAGATTCGGGGAAGCCCGTGCCTGTGGGCGGGAGCCGGGACGGCCGCGCGCCCGGGCCAGTGAGGCCGCTGTTCGGGACGGTCTGCGCGAGATTCACGCCAGATGGCCCGTCTTGCGGCGGTCTGTCAAACCGCAATCCACAGAATTTCGATGAACAAGGAAATCATGACCCGCATTCGACTCGATGCAAACGCCGCTGCCGCTCAGGTGTGGGGCGTGCTCACTGATTTCGCACCCTGTCTGCGCACGATCCCGGCCGATGCGACAGAGAACTGATTCACAGCGAACGGTTGCCGGGCTGGTTGCCGGGGCCCGTCTTTGGCAGCATCCGCGCCGATACGGAACGCAGCTTCGTCGCGATGAATGAGGCGTTGCAGCAGCGTCTGGGCGCGATCTCGACGAGCGGCAAAGAGGATGGGCGTCAGGTGTGGGATGTGCCTTTGTCCGGCCCGGCCTGCCACTTTTGCCAGAATGGGCCAGGGTGGGCCAGGGTGGGCCGGGCGAGGGGCAGCGACCAGATCAAAGCATGGTTTTCGGGCGCACCAAGCTGCAAGCCGTAAGCGGCATGAAGCACGGGCAGACCCCGAACCGGTTTTCATGACGCTGCGCATCACCCACGCCCGATGCAACAGGCGCAGCCCGGACCAGGGGCGCCGCGCAGCGGGCTGTGCCAGGCCGCAGGCGACTCGGAGGATGGGTTACACCCGGCGCCTTCCTTGAAGCATCATCCCCCCCATGCCTGCCACCCTGTCCCTCTCCGGCGCCCTGGGCCATGCCCATGCCGACAAACGCATCGACATCCTGCGGCATATCGGCGTCTGCGGCTCGATTTCGCAGGCCGCCCGGGCCGTGGGCGTGAGTTACAAGGCGGCTTGGCAGGCGCTGGACACGTTGACCAATCTGGCGGGCGCGCCGCTGGTGGCGCGTGCCGTGGGCGGTGCGGGCGGGGGTGGGGCGCGGTTGACTGCGGCCGGGCGCGAATTGCTGGCGGCGGCCGATGCGCTGGCGCTGGCGCGCGGTGCGGTGCTGGCGCGCTGGCAGGCCGCGCCGGATGCAGGGCCTGCGCTGGCGCGGCTGGCGCTGCGCACCAGCATGCGCAACCAGTTGCCGTGCACCGTTGGGCCGTTGGCGTTGCAGGGGCAGATCGTGCGTGTGCCTCTGCGACTGGCGCGCACGGATGGCGAGGGTGGTGCGGATGGTGCGGATGGTGCGGATGGTGCGGATGGTGCGGATGGCGCGCTCGACCTGGCCGCGCGCATCACGCGCGAGAGTGCGGAGCTTTTGGGGTTGCAGCCGGGGCTGGCGGTGCAGGCGCTGTGCAAGGCCACGGCGGTGCGGGTGGAACGCGCGGGTGCAGCGCTGGCGGCAGAGCCCGGCATCTTGCGGCTGCCGGCCAAGGCCGTGCGCGTGGTGCGCGGCAGCTCGGGCGACGAGGTGTCGGCCGAACTGGCTGCGGGCTTGCAGTTGGTGGGCTTTGCGATGCCGGGCAGTGGCCTGCGGGCGGGTCACCGCGTGGCGCTGGTGCTGGAGGAAAACGCCGTGGTGCTGGCATTGGCGCACGGCTGAGGCCCTGGCCCCGGGGCCGGTGTGCGGTGAGCCACTGTGGGCTGTCGGCGGGGATGGGCATGGTGCAAAGCCCCAAGTTTCCTGATCCGATTTCCCAATCGTTCGTGAACGCGAAGGCGCAGCGCAGACAGTACGAATGTGTGGCAAGCGACGCCGGCAAAGCGCACGGATGATTCAGGAATGGAATGGGAGCCGCATGATGCGCCGTGTGCGGTGCAAGAAGTTTCACTGGGAGAATATCCGGCGCCGACCCGGGAATCACAGGGTTACCCCTAGGGATTGGAACATGGGCAGGGCCGAAGATACGTTCAGCCCCAATCCAGCCACACCCTCTGCATAGGAGATAGCCAGATGCAAGTCCAGTTCACGGTCAACGGGCGCGCTGCCAGTGTTGACGTTCCTCCCGAGACCCTGCTGGTGCATGCGCTGCGCGAGCAACTGAGGCTGACCGGCACCCATGTGGGTTGCGACACCAGCCAATGCGGCGCCTGCACGGTGCTGCTCGATGGCCGTGCGGTGAAGTCCTGCGCCATGCTGGCGGTGCAGGCGCAAGGGGCCGAGGTGACCACCATCGAGGGCTTGGCCGCAGCCGACGGCACGTTGCACCCGATGCAGGCGGCTTTCAAGGAATGCCACGGCCTGCAATGCGGCTTTTGCACGCCCGGCATGGTGCTGAGCGCGGTCGACCTGTGCCGCAGCCACCCCGACGCCGATGCCGGCCAGATCCGCGAATTGCTCGAAGGCAATATCTGCCGCTGCACCGGCTACCAGAACATCGTGCGTGCGGTGCAGGCCGGGCAAAAGGCCATGGCTTCATCCGCCTGACCGGACCCCCGAACCATCCATCCATTCCCAAGGAGGCAAAGACCATGGGTGCATCCGATTTTTCCAGGCTGCCGCATATCGGCGAGTCGCTGCTGCGCAAAGAGGACTACCGCTTTCTGACCGGCGCCGGCCAGTACACCGATGACGTGGTGCTGGCCGCGCAAAGCCATGCCGTGTTCGTGCGCTCGCCGCATGCGCATGCCAGGATCGAGCGCATCCGCACCGACGCGGCCAGGGCCGCGCCCGGCGTGCTGGGGGTGTTCACCGGCGCCGATGTGGCGGCCGACAAGATCAACGGCCTGCCCTGCGGCTGGCTCATCACCAGCACCAACGGTGCGCCGATGAAGGAGCCGCCGCACCCCATCCTGGCCCAGGGCAAGGTGCGCTATGTGGGCGACCATGTGGCCCTGGTGGTGGCGCAAACGCAGCAGCAGGCGCGCGATGCAGCGGAACTGGTCGAGGTCGATTACGAGGCGCTGCCCGCCGTGGTCCATGTGGCCGACGCCGCCGCAGGCACGACCGGCGCCGTGGCTGGCGCAGCGCTGCATGACATCGCCCCCGACAATCATTGCTTCAAGTGGGCCATCGGCGACCGGACTGCGGTCGATGCGGCCTTTGCCGATGCAGCGCATGTCACCAGGCTCGACCTGCTGAACAACCGCCTGATCCCCAACGCCATCGAGCCGCGTGCGGTCATCGCCAGCTACCAGCGCGCGAATGACGAATACACGCTGTATGTGAGCAACCAGAACCCGCATGTCGAGCGCCTGCTGATGACGGCCTTTGTGCTCGGCCTGCCCGAGCACAAGGTGCGCGTGATCGCCCCCGATGTGGGTGGCGGCTTCGGCTCGAAGATCTTTTTGTACGCCGAAGACGTGTGCCTGACCTGGGCCGCCAAGAAGCTCCAGCGCAACATCAAATGGGTGGCCGACCGCAGCGAATCCTTTCTGTGCGATGCGCATGGCCGCGATCACAGCAGCCACGCCGAGATGGCGCTGGACGAGGAAGGCCGCTTCCTGGCCCTGCGCGTGCACACCGATGCCAACCTGGGCGCCTACCTGAGCACCTTTGCCAGCGCCGTGCCCACCATCTTGTACGCTACGCTGCTGGCCGGCCCGTACCGCACGCCGCTGGTCCATGTCGAGGTCGATGCCTGGTTCACCAACACCGCCCCGGTCGATGCCTACCGCGGCGCGGGCCGGCCCGAGGCCACCTATTTGCTCGAACGCCTGGTCAGCCGCTGCGCCTGGGAGATGGGGCTGGAGCAGGACGAGCTCCGCAAGCGCAACTTCATCACCAGTTTTCCCTACCAAACGCCGGTGGCGTTGCAGTACGACATCGGCGACTACCCCGCCTGCATGGCGCAGGCGCAGCAACTGGCCGATGTGGCGGGCTTTGCGGCGCGCCGGGCGGCCAGCACGGCCAAGGGCTTGCTGCGCGGCATCGGTTATTCGTCGTACATCGAAGCCTGCGGCATTGCGCCGTCGAACATCGCCGGCGCGTTGGGCGCGCGCGCCGGCCTGTTTGAATGCGGCGAAGTGCGCGTGCACCCCACCGGCAGCGTGACCGTGTTCACCGGCTCGCACAGCCACGGCCAGGGGCATGAGACCACTTTTGCGCAGGTGGTGGCGGCGCGCCTGGGCATCGCGGTCGAGAGCGTGGACATCGTGCACGGCGACACCGGCCGCGTGCCCTTCGGCATGGGCACCTACGGCTCGCGCTCGATCAGCGTGGGCGGCGCTGCCATCATGAAAGCGCTGGACAAGATCGAAACCAAGGCGAAAAAAATCGCCGCGCACCTGATGGAAGCCAGCGACGCCGACATCGACTTCGCCAATGGTGAGTTCAGCGTGCGCGGCACGGACAAGAAAATCCCGTTCGCCCAGGTGGCGCTGACCGCCTACGTGCCGCACAACTACCCGCTCGACAAGCTCGAACCGGGCCTGAACGAAACCGCGTTCTACGACCCGACCAACTTCACCTTCCCGGCCGGCACCTACATCTGCGAGGTCGAAATCGACCCCGCCACCGGCGCCACGCGGGTGGACCGGTTCACTGCGGTCGACGACTTCGGCACCATCATCAACCCGATGATCGTCGAAGGCCAGGTGCATGGCGGGGTGGCGCAAGGCATAGGGCAGGCGCTGATGGAAAACTGCGTCTACGAGCGCGAGACCGGCCAGTTGCTCACCGGCAGCTTCATGGACTACGCGATGCCGCGCGCGGACGACTTCCCCGATTTCAAACTGGGCCATGTATGCACGCCCTGCACGCACAACTCGCTGGGCACCAAGGGCTGCGGCGAGGCCGGGGCCATAGGCTCGCCGCCGGCGGTGATCAACGCCGTACTCGACGCGCTGCGCCCGCTGGGCGTGCGCGACTTCGATATGCCGGCAACACCCCACCGCGTATGGCAAGCCATCCAGCAAGCCAATCCAAGCGCCAAAACCTGAGGAGCACCCGCATGTACGCATTCAGCTACGAAGCCCCCGCCAGCCTGGCCGACGCAGCCCGGCTGAGCGCCGCCGGCGGCAGGCCACTGGCCGGCGGGCAAAGCCTGCTGCCCTCGATGCGGCTGCGCCTGACCAACCCCGGGCAGGTCATAGCCCTCGATGGCATCGAGGAACTGGCCGGCATCCGCCGCGCAGGCAACGCCCTGGTCATTGGCGCGATGACGCGCCATGTCGATGTGGCCTGCAGCGCCGATGTGCAAGCGGCCATCCCGGCGCTGGCCGATCTGGCCGCGCATATCGGCGACCGTCAGGTGCGCGCGCGTGGCACGCTGGGCGGCTCGGTCGCCCACAACGACCCGGCGGCCTGCTACCCCTGCGCCGTGCTGGGCCTGGGCGCTACGGTCATCACGAACCGGCGCGAAATCAGCGCCGAAGACTTCTTCGTCGGCATGTACACCACGGCGCTGGCCGAGGGCGAACTGATCACGGCCATCCGCTTTCCGGTGCCCCAACGTGCGGCCTACCTGAAATTCAAACAGGCCGCCTCGCGCTTCTCGCTGGTGGGCGTGTTCGTGGCGCAAACCGGCAGCGGCGTGCGCGTAGCCGTCACGGGAGCGGCCAGCAGCGTGTTCCGCCACCGGGGCCTGGAGGCCGCGCTCAGCCAGAGCTTCACCCCCGCAGCGGCCGCCGCAGTGCGCATCGATGCCGGCGAACTGAACGCCGACATCCACGCCAGCGCCGCCTATCGCGCCCATTTGATCAGTGTGCAAACGCAGCGGGCGGTGGCGCAGATGCTGGGTTGATCACCGGCAGCACCCCTGCCTGGACTGGTATGTCTCCGGCACCGGGCATGCGATGTGGCAGGGGCCTTTTCTGATGAATCAAACGATGGCACTGGCGCCACATGCAAATCACTCGTCTGTGGCGTCTGTGGCCAGCGTCGGCAGGGCGGTTGCTCAATATCGTGATGCGTGATGACCGGTACCGGAATACATGGTTCATCGACGGGCTTGCAACGCAGCCGGATGCAGCAGGCAAAGCAAGGCGATATTCACCCACCTTCACCGGGAAACACAATGATTGAAATGCGCAGAAAAATCTTCCGGGCCGTTGTCACGGCGGCAGCGGCATTATCCGCATTATCCTTTGGTGCTGCACATGCGGCATGGCCGGATCGCCCGGTAACGCTGGTGGTGCCGTGGGCCGCCGGCGGCGGCACCGACGCGACAGCCCGCATCATCGGCGCCTTGCTCGAAAAGGAACTCGGTCAACCGGTCAATGTCGTCAATCGCACCGGCGGCAACGGCGTGGTGGGGCATCAGGCCATCGCGGGCGCCACGCCCGACGGCTACACCATCGGCATGGCCACGGTCGAAATTGCGATGATGCACCATCAGGGGCTGACCCAATTGAGCTACAGGGATTACACACCGATCGCCCTGCTGAATTTCGACCCGGCGGCATTGACAGTGAGCGCCGAATCTCCCTACAAAACCTTCGATGATCTGCTCAAGGCGGTAAAGGCCGCGCCCGGCAAGCTCAAGGCTTCCGGCACCGGCCATGGCGGCATCTGGCATCTGAGTCTGGCAGGCATGCTGAGCGATCTGAAACTGGACACGGTGGCCGTGCGCTGGGTGCCGTCCAACGGTGCCGCGCCTGCACTGGTTGATCTTGCTGCCGGTGGTGTCGACATCGTCGCAGCATCGCTGCCCGAAGCGCGCCCACTGATCGATGCCGGCAAGGCACGCCCAATGGTGATCATGGCCAATGCGCCGGCTGCGCTGTATCCCAATGTGCCGACATTGAAGAGCCTGACCGGCAGCAACTGGACCATGGGCGGCTGGCGCGGCATCGCTGCGCCCAAGGGATTGCCCGCCGACATTCAGGCCAAGCTGGCGCGGCATATACAAAAGATTTGCAACAGCAAGGAGTACAAGGACTTCATGGGCGGTCGCGGCTTCGGCATGATGTATGCCGACTCGGCCGAGTTCGGCAAATTCATGGAAAAGAGCGACACCGACATGGGACAAATCCTGAAAACACTGGGGATGGCCCCATCAGCGCGCTGACGGGCCGCTGCGGTGATGCCAATGCTGCGCGGCGCGGTTTTCCTGTCCGGCCTTGCCTTGCTTGGCACGGATTTGCCATTGCAGATGGCGGCCGACATTGGTTGACGCAACGCCATCGATGAATCTGCCGAATGCCCGCCCATGAAAATCAATGACACTCTTTCAGGCTTGCTGCTTGCCCTTTTTGCTGCTGCCATCTTCATTTACGCAGGCACATTCCCTTCCATGAGGCAACAAGTGGGCCCCGCCCTGTTTCCGCAATTGCTGGCGGGCGGATTCATGATCTGCGCATTCCTGCTGATCTGCAAAGGATTGCGGCAGACGCGTACCGAAGCCTGGTTCAGCCTGCCGCCGTGGTTCGGCGAGCGCCGCGCCGTTTTTGCCTATCTGCTGGTGCTGCTGTCCCTGGTGTTCTACATCTGCGCTTGCGAAGCGCTGGGTTTTCTGCCGACTGCCACGATCTTGCTGCTGTCGCTGTCCATGACCTTTGGCGCCCGCCTTGCGGTCGCCATGCCAATGGCCATTGCCAGTGCCCTGGGTATTCACTGCATCTTTTATAAACTCCTGAAAGTGCCGCTCCCTTGGGGCATGCTGGAATCCATTGCCTGGTAATGGAGCCGACGATGCTTGCAAATCTGTATGCGGCTTTCGCGCAGGTGTTCGACCCCTATGTATTGGCGGTCATTTTCGGTTCATCCATGTTTGGTTTGTTCATGGGCGCCATTCCCGGCCTGAGCGCGACCATGGCAGTGGCGTTGCTGGTGCCGGTGACCTTTTTCATGCCGGCCGTGCCAGCGGTGGCGGCGATGGTGTCCGCCACGGCGATGGCGATTTTTTCGGGCGATATTCCAGGGTGCCTGCTGCGCATTCCCGGTACGCCTTCTTCTGCAGCCTATACCGATGAAGCCTATGCGATGACCCGCAAGGGGCAGGGTGAAATCGCGCTGGGTGCCAGTTTGGTGTTTTCGGCAGTGGGCGGCCTGTTTGGCACTTTCGTGCTGATCCTGGCTGCGCCCGCGCTGGCGGAACTGGCGTTGAAATTCTCTTCATTCGAATACTTCTGGCTGGTCTTGCTGGGGTTGACCTGCGCGATTTTCATTGCTTCGAACAATCCGCTCAAAGGCTTTGTCTCCCTGCTCTTGGGCATGTTCATCGCTTCCATCGGTATGGGCAATCCAGCGGGTTTTCCGCGTTTCACATTCAATAACGCCAACCTGCTGGGAGGGGTATCGCTGGTGCCGCTGATGGTCGGCATGTTTGCCATGTCCGAGGTGTTGCGTTATGCGGTCTCCAAAGACGAACCGATGCCCATCGATGGTCGACCCGTGGGTAATGTATTCAAGGGAATGTGGAACCTGGCGCTCAAGTACCCGAAGTCGATCCTGCGCGGCAGTGTGCTGGGGACCCTGGTTGGCGCTTTGCCAGGCGCGGGTGCCGATATTGCGGCCTGGATGTCGTATGCGATGAGCAAGAAAATGTCCAGAGAGCCGGAGAAGTTCGGCACCGGCCATCCCGAAGGTATCGTGGAGGCGGGGGCCGCCAACAACTCGGCGCTCGCCGGTGCCTGGATTCCGGCGCTGGTGTTTGGCATACCGGGAGACTCGATCACCGCCATCGTGATCGGCGTGCTGTACATGAAGAACCTCAATCCGGGGCCGATGATCTTCGTTCAGAATCCGGTCTCGATATACGCCATCTTCATGGTCTTCATATTGGCCAACCTGCTGATGCTGCCGCTGGGTTTTGGCTGCATCAAACTGGCCAAGCGGATTTTGCGTGTTCCGCGCAATGTGCTGATGCCGCTGATTTTGCTGTTTTGTATCGTCGGCTCCTATGCCACCAACAACAGCGTGTCCGATGTCGGCACCATGCTGATATTCGGCTTGCTGGCCTATCTGATGGAGGTAAATGGCTTCCCGGTTGCGCCGACGATACTCGGCGTGGTGCTGGGCGGCATGCTGGAAGAGCATTTCGTCACCTCGATGATCAAGGCCGACGGTGAGTTTCTGGCCTTTTTCAGTCGACCCATCGCGGGGACACTGGGTGTGTTGACGATATTGCTGTGGCTGTTGCCACTGGTCTTGCGCGGCTTGCGCAGGAAACCGGCATTGGTGTGATGATTTTCTGATGAAAGCCGTGCTGGCCGGTCGGGCGTCGAACAAAATCGGTTGACCGATCGGTTGGCCGGACACTGCCAAATGAAAGGATGGTTTGCACCATGGCCGCACCCGAGCGTTTTTCCGCTGCCGAACTCAGGCAGTTTTCCACGCAATTGCTGCAAAAAGCCGGCTTGCCGCTGGCGCCTGCCGATGCGGTGGCGCGCACGCTGGTCGACGGCGACTTGCTGGGACACGATACCCATGGCCTGGCGCTGCTGGTTCCTTACGTCAGGGAAGTCAGCAAGGGCGCGATGACGACCTCCGGCGAACCGGACGTCGTCTCCGACCGCCCCGCCGCGCTGGTCTGGAATGGTCGCCGCTTGCCGGGACCATGGCTGGTGCACAAGGGCATCGATGCGTTGATTGCGCGTGCGCGCGAACTCGGCACGGCAGCGCTGGTGATTCACCACAGTCATCACATCGCCTGTCTCGCTGCGTATTTGCTGCGGGCCACCGAAGAGGGCTTCCTGATGGTGTTGTCGAGTTCCGATCCGGCGGTGCAAAGCGTGGCGCCGTTCGGCGGCACCCGTGCGGTATTCACACCGAATCCGATTGCCGCCGGCATCCCGACTTCCGGCACGCCCTTGCTGGTCGATATCTCGGCGTCGATCACCACCAACGGCATGAGCAATCGGCTGCACAAGGCGGGCCGGCAGTTCGAAGAAGAATGGATGCTCGATGCGCAAGGCAATCCCAGCCGTGATCCGGCCGTGCTGGCGGCCGATCCGCCGGGCAGCATTTTGCCGCTTGGCGGACTGTCGGCGGGGCACAAGGGCTTCGGCCTGGCGGTGCTGATCGAAGCGTTGACCGGCGGCTTGTCCGGTTTCGGCCGCGCCGATCCGCCGACAGGCTGGGGCGCCACCGTGTTCATGAGTCTGTACGATCCGGCGGCTTTTGGCGGCCAGGCGGCGTTCAGGCGCCAGATGGACCATATCGCCGAGGCTTGCCGCAGCAATCCGCCGCGTCCCGGCGTCGGGCAGGTGCGCATGCCCGGCGACCGCGGCATGGCGCGCCGCGCGCAGCAGTTGGAGCAGGGCGTGGCGTTGCATCCGACGATTGCGCCGATGCTGCGCGAAGCGGCCGGGCAGTACGGTCTGGCGTTTCCGGCAGCATGGAGCGCCTGAATCCGATGATCCGATGACCGCGCCGGGCGCCGTCCGCGCCCGGATTGCGTAAACCCTGAACGATATGGCAATGAACACTCCGACCCTGCCGCCGCCTTCCATCGACGCCCTGGTGCAGGCCTTGCAGCGCGCGGGCTATTTTGCCGACCGGCGCCTGGCCACGGCGGTGTTTCTGGCGCTCCGGCTGCAACGCCCGTTGCTGCTCGAAGGCGAGCCCGGCGTCGGCAAGACGGCGCTGGCGCAGGCGCTGGCCCAGGTGCTCGCGCGCAGCCTGATACGCCTGCAATGCTACGACGGGCTGGAGCAGCGCGAGGCGCTGTACGAATGGAACTACGCGGCCCAACTGCTGCACATGCGCGCCGCGCAAGGGCAGGGCGCCGACATCGCGCAGCTCGAGCGCGAGGTCTACCAGGAGCGCTACCTGATCCGCCGCCCCCTGCTGCAAGCGCTGCAAGCCCCGGCGCCCGGCGCGGTGCTGCTGATCGACGAGGTCGACCGCGCCGACGAACCCTTTGAAGCCTTTTTGCTGGAGTACCTGGGCGAGTACCAGGTGAGCATTCCCGAAATCGGCACCGTGCGCGCCACGGCCACGCCGGTCACGATACTGACCAGCAACCGCACGCGCGACCTGCACGACGCCGTCAAGCGCCGTTGCCTGTACCACTGGCTCGACTACCCCGAGCGCGAGCGCGAACTGGCCATCGTCCGCGCCCAGGTGCCCGACGCCAGCCAGGCGCTGGCCACACAGGTCGCCGAGTTCGTCGCCCGCCTGCGCAGCCAGCCCTTTGCCAACGCCTTCCAGCGCGCCCCCGGCATCGCCGAGAGCGTGGAATGGGCGCAGGCCCTGGTCGCGCTCGACACCATCGTGGTCGACCCCGAGGTGGTGGCCGACACGGCGGGCATCCTGTTCAAACAGCGCGAAGATGTGGCGGCACTGACCCGGGATCTGGCGCTTGAACTGCTCAAGCCGCTGGCGCTCTGAACGGCCGCGTTGCTGCCCCAGGCGCTGGCGTGCCATCCCGCAAATCACTGCAATGAAACCGCGCCTTTCACGCCAGCGCAGCGTTGCAAATCAGCGCCATGCCGACAGGTGTCGCAAGGATTTTCGCCTTGCCTTGGCACGAAACGCATCGATTCCATTGTGTGCAGCCATCGACGGGACGGCACACCAGTAGGCCGGAGCACGCATGACCGCCATCCCCCCTGCCCGATCCATCCCCGCCAGCTCGCAATGGGGCGACGCCCGCAGCGGCAAACTGGCCGACAACCTCAGCGGCTTTGGCCGCGCACTGCGCCGCGCCGGCGTGCGGGTCGATGCTGCGCGCATGGCGCTGGCCCAGCAGGCCGTGCTGCTGGCGGGTCTGCAGCGGCAAGACTTCAGCGCCGCGCTGGAGGCCGTGCTGGTCAGTGGCGAGCAAGACCGCATGGTGTTCCGTGAACTCTTCGATGCCTATTTTCGCAACCCCGACATCGCGCAAAAGCTGCTCGCACAGATGCTGCCCAGCGCCGAATCCAAAGCCGCGCCCAGCCGGCGCCGCCCGCGTGTCAGTCAGGCGCTGGCCCCGGTGCGCGCGGCGCGCGATGCCGCTGCGCCGCGCCAGGATGCGACGCTGGACTTCGACGCCGCAATGAGCGCCAGCGACTTGCAACGGCTGCGGCAAGCCGATTTCAACCAGCTATCGGCCAGCGAATACCTGCTGGTCGAGCGCCTGGCCCGCGACATCCGGCTGCCGCTGCCGCATTACGCCGCCCGCAGGCTGCGGCCGGGCGCGCGTGGCAGCCGCCCGCATTGGCCCGGCGCCATGCAGCGCGCCGCGCGCACCGGGGGCGAGCTATTGCAACTGCCGCTGCTGCAACGGCGCCAGCAGCCGCTGCCGCTGCTGGTGCTGGTCGACATATCAGGCTCGATGGAGCGCTACGCCCGCCTGCTGCTGGCCTTTTTGCACGCCGCCACCGCGCCGCGCCACACCCGTTGGGCCGGCGGCGCGGCGCTGCGCCGCGACGTGTTTGCTTTTGGCACCGGCCTGACCGACCTGACACCGGCCTTTCGCCTGGCCGACACCGACGCCATGCTGCAAGCCGCCAGCCAAGCCATCGCCGACTTTGCCGGCGGCACCCGCATCGGTGACAGCCTGGCCCAGTTGCGCCAACGGCATGCCCGCCGTCTGGTCGGGCGGCGCACGCTGGTGCTGCTGATCAGCGATGGTCTGGACACCGGCGCGCCCGAGCAGTTGACACAGGCGCTGGGCTGGCTGCGCCGCCACTGCGGCCGGCTGTTGTGGCTCAACCCGCTGCTGCGCTTCGATGGCTACGCGCCCACGGCACGCGGCGCCGCCGCACTGCACCGCCAAACCCATGGCATGCTGGCCGTGCACAACCTGAGCCGCCTGCAAGACCTGGCCGCCAGTCTGGCCAGCGTGTTGCGGCAATAGGCATAGGCATTGGACAATGCGGAAACAGGGCCACAGGACGATAGGCAACGACAGACAGACATGCTTGAATGCGCCGCATGAATCCCCGCACCCAGGCGCCCCATCCCATCACCGTAAACCCCCGAGGAAGCCACCATGCAAATGCAAGCCAGCCGCCCCCTTGCCGTCAGCCAGCAGCAGGCCTGGGAGGCGCTCAACGACCCCGAAGTCCTCAAGCTGTGCATCCCCGGCTGCGGCAAGATAGAACCCTGCGGCGAGAACCAATACGCCGTGGCCATGGCGCTCAAGATCGGCCCCGTATCGGCCAAGTTCACCGGCAAAATCACGCTGACCGACATCGTGCCGCCCGAAAGCTACCAACTGGCCTTCGACGGCTCGGGCGGAGTGGCCGGCTTTGGCAAGGGCCAGGCGCAGATCTCGCTGCAGCCCGACGGCGAGCATGACGCGCAATGCCTGCTGCACTACACCGCGCACGCCTCGGTGGGCGGCAAGATCGCCCAACTCGGCCAGCGCCTGATCGACGGGGCCGCCAAGACCATGGCCGAAGACTTCTTCCAACGCTTTGACAACGAAATGCAGCGCCGCCACCCGCGCGCCGAGCAGCCGCAGGCCCAGGCCGCGCCGATCGACGCCCCGGCGCCGGACGGCAGCCCGGCCACCAAGCCCCGCGTGCCAGCCGTCGTATGGGCCGCCGTCGGCATCGCCGCGCTGGTGCTCGTCACCTGGTGGCTCAGCCGCAGTTGATCCCGCAGCAAAACGCAGGCCCACCCATGGAAAACCTGGATCTGACCGTACTGCGCACCCTGCACGGCTGGCGCGCCGCAGAGCGGCGCGCACTGCTGGCCACCGTGGTGCGCACCTGGGGCTCATCGCCCCGGCCGGTAGGCTCGATCATGGCGCTGTGCGAAGACGGCGCCGTGGTCGGCTCGGTCTCGGGCGGCTGCATTGAAGACGACCTGATCGCCCGCCACACCCGCGCCCGGGCCAATCCGGCCCCATTGGCTCCCTCGGCCCCATTGGCCCCATTGGCCCCATTGGCCCCATTGGCCCCGACGGTGCCGGAACACGGCATCCCGAACGGGCCGCCGGCATTCGTCAAATACGGCATCAGCGCCGACGAAGCCCACCGCTTCGGCCTGCCCTGCGGCGGCACGCTGGAACTGCTGCTGGAATACAACCCCGACCCGGCCCGGCTGGCCGAACTGCTGGCCCTGCTGGCAGCCGGGCGCCTGGTGCAGCGCAGCGTGCGCCTGGCCGATGGCGCCGTCACCCTGTCACCGGCGACGGCGCCAGCCGACCTGGCGCTCGACGAGCGGCAACTGACCAACAGCTTCGGGCCGGAGTACCGGATGCTGCTCATCGGCGCCGGGCAACTGGCCGAATACCTGGCCACCATGGCCATGTTCAACGGCTTTGCCGTGACCGTGTGCGACCCGCGCGAGGAATACCGCCAAAGCTGGAACCTGCCCGGCGCCGCCCTGCTCAGCGACATGCCCGACGACGTGGTGCTGGCCTTCAAGCCCGACCGCCGAAGCTGCGTGGTAGCCCTCACGCACGACCCCAAGCTCGATGATCTGGCGCTGCTGGAAGCGCTCGAAACCGATGCGTTCTACGTCGGCGGCATAGGCTCGCGCCGCAACCACCAGGCGCGGCGCAAGCGCATGATCGAGCATTTCGGACAGACGCCCGACCGCCTTGCGCGACTTCGTGGCCCCATCGGCATCTACATCGGCAGCAAGACCCCGCCCGAAATCGCCGTCAGCGTGATGGCCGAAATCCTCGCGCTCAAAAACGGCGTCACCCTGCCGCATGATGTGGAAGTGGCCCAGGCCAAGAACGAGCGGGACTTGGCGCACAACGACCCGGGGACTGCGCTGTGCGGGGCCAGTCCTGCAAGCTCCGCCACAGGCCCACAATACGCCCCAAGACCGTAACCACCGCGCCATGCGAGGCACCGATGAACCACCCCACCAGATATATCCCTGCTGCGCTGCTCTTGCTCGGCAGCGCCTGCTTCGCAGGGTTTGCGGCCATCGGCAGCGCAGTGGCGCCCGACGGCCAGTTGCAAGAGCCTTTCGCGTTATTGCCGCTGGGCTGGCTGTGCACCACCGTGGGCGCGCTCGGCCTGCTGCCCCCACTCATCCGCCGGCTACGCCGCAAACCGTGAACCCAGCCCGCCTTTGCTGGCACCTGGCCCTGCTGCTGGCCGTCTCCACAGCCCATGCAGGCCGGCAAACCACGCTGCGCTCGCCGGAGCCGGGCGTACTCTGCGACCGCCATCTGTGCGCCAATGATCAGGGCATCTCCCGCCCGCTGACCGAAAAACACCTCGGCCCCCAAGCCGCGACCAAACTGTTCTCGCCGGGCGACTTCGACCTGACCGAGTTCAGCTTCGCCAACGGCGTTTTCTGCGACGTGAAAGAGCGGCTATGCCGCAACCATCGGTACTACGGCGCAGATGGCCAGCGCAGCGGGGCCGTGAACAAGAAATACACCCGGCTGCTGTTTGGCCAATGATCTGCCGTCTTGCCGGCGAATGGCCGCAAGCCGACCCCACCGTGGCGCCAGCGATGGCCGTCGGGATCACCCATGATGTGGTGTAGCAGCCGATCTGCAAATCCCCGTCTGCTTGTCCGGCGCGTCTGACCGTGGAGGATGGTGCAGGACGGATTGCTCCACGAATGACCGGGTCATTTTGGAGCAAGGAATTTACCGATCGGGCATCGGGAAGGAGCAGACGAAATCATGGAGTGCCTCCATGACCGTGCCGCCTGGACGCGCCTGCGCGCCGGCACCGCGTCGTCGGCACTCCCCAATGAAATGGCCCACTGGAGTACCCCCGCCTTCGGCTGCGGTATGAGCACCTCGGGCGTACATGAACGCCCCCTATGCCAGTCTCTCAATTCATGACAACGCGAAGGTGAAGATTGCTCCCGTACATTCGGACTGTGAGTGCAGCTTTTGGCTGCGGTCCCTGATGGGATCTGCTGGTTGGCGCCTCGATCGCTTACACGCACTCTGGGTGCTCCGCTCAGCACGGGCTTGGTCAACCACGGTCTTACCTGTCTTGCCATCACTTCATGATCGCCTGAGCAATCGGTGGTATTTCTCCCTGAAGTCGTTGTGTGGACTGTTGCTGCGCGGTTGGCCTTCGGCCACAAGACCTCGGCCGCCTTCTTGTAACCCATCTCGTAGTGCCGGTCATGGGCAAGCAGCGCCCAGACGATTCGAGCATTCTTGTTGGCCAGCGCGACCGCCGCGACATTCTTGTTGCGCCGCTGCACCACTGCGTTGATCCAACTGCACGGATCTGCTTTCTGCCCTGCCCGATAGATGACCGATCGCGCACCGTGTATCAGCAAGGTGCGCAGGTAGCTGTCGCCACGCTTGCTTATGCCCAGCAGGTTCGACTTTCCTCCAGAGGAATGTTGCCGGGGCACCAAGCCCAGCCACGCCGCCAGTTGTCGGCCGCCGTCGAAGTTCTTCGCATCCCCGATGGAGGCGACCAGTGCGCTCGCCGTGATGGGGCCGATGCCGGGCACCTGCGCGAGCCTGGTGCTGAGATCGCTGCTTCGATGCCATGCTTGGATCTGTGCCTCCAGCTCTTGGACCTGCCGCCCAAGCTCCTTGAGGTGGTCGAGCAGCCGCTGGACGAGCACGCGAAAGGATCCGGGCAACTCGTTGCCAGCGTCTTCGATCAGCTCCGGGACCCGCGAGGCGATGTAGCCGATGCCCTGGGGGACGATGAGACCGAACTCGCCGAGGAGGCCACGGATCTGATTGGCCTGCGCCGTGCGCGCCTTCACGAAGCCCTGGCGAACCCGGTGCAACGCCAACACCGCCTGCTGCTCAACATTCTTGATCGGCACGAAGCGCATGTTCGGTCGACCGACAGCCTCGCAGATGGCCTCGGCGTCGGCCGCATCGTTCTTGTTGGTCTTGACGTAGGGTTTGACGAACTGCGGTGCCATCAGGCGTACGGTGTGCCCCATTGTCTGCAGCTTGCGCGCCCAGTGGTGAGCGCTGCCGCAGGCCTCCATGCCGATCAAGCACGGCGGCAGGTTCACGAAGAACGTCGCCATCTGATCTCGACGCAGTTGCTTCTTCACGAGCACCTTGCCGTGCTCGTCGATTCCGTGGACCTGGAACACGTTCTTCGCCAGGTCGATGCCAACAGTCGTAAGCTTCATGGTGGATGCCCCTCTCGGTTCAAGTGGTTGATCAACATCTCCACTTTGGCACTTCGATGCCGTTACGGGTGGGGGCGTTCATCCCATTGCTTACCGGCTGCTCGACCAGTTTCTGCAACGAATGCCCAACCTGCGCTGACGAGACGGCGCCTGAAGACAAGGACAGACATGAAGCACCATTTCGCGCAGTTCAACGTGGCCTGGCTGAAGAAACCGCTGGACCATCCGGACATCGCCGACTTCAAGAACGGCATCGACCCTATCCATGAGCTGGCCGACAAGGCGCCTGGCTTTGTCTGGCGCCTGATCGCCGACGGCCATAGCAGCGCCACCACGCTGCGCCCTCTGGGTGAGGACGGCATCATCAACTTCACCGTCTGGGAAAGCCGCAAGGCGATGGCCAACTGGGTGTACCGCGACGAGCACGCTGGCGCGCTCAAGCGGCGGCGCGACTGGTTCCACCCACCGATGGAACCCGGCGTGGCGATGTGGTGGATTCCGGCCGGGCATACCCCGACGCTGGAAGAGGCGCTGGACCGGCTTCAGTACCTGCGCTCGCACGGCGCAACGCCGCTGGCCTTCGCCTTCAAGGACAGGTACACCCCCGAAGACGCCGATGCCTACCTGAAGGAGCCAGGCCGCCCGCCGTTGGGCGATCCGCGCATCGGCGCGGCGCAGGCCGAACGTTGCATTGACGCCTATGTCGCCGCCTGGAACGAGCCCGACGCCGAGCGGCGCATGCAGAAGCTGGCGCAGGTCATGACCGATGACGGCGTGTATTGCGACCCGGCCAAGCTCGCGCAGGGTCGCGCCGCCCTCGTGGACTACATCGCGCAGGTGCAAGCCAAGTACGCGGGTGGCCACATCGAGCGAACCAGCACGGTGGATGTGCATCACTACAGCGGCCGCTTCAACTGGCGCGCTGTCAAGGTCGATGGCACGCTGCTGCCCGAGAGCCTCGACGTCGTCGAGTTCGCGCGGGACGGGCGCATCCGCCGCGTCACCGGTTTCTTCGGCCCGCCAATCGCGCATTCGGCGCCCTGAACCCCCCAAAAAACCAACAACACCCCAAGAGGAGCGCATTCGTGCCACCCACCAGTCCCTTTGACCGGCGCCCCAGCACCGAGGCAGCCATGACCACCGGCCTGAGCGCTGCCGTTGAACAGGTGCTCGGGCCCCTGGAGACGTTTCTGCGCTTCGAGGAAGGCCCCGACCCCACGGGGCGCCGCTCAGTCTGGCGCGCCGCGCTTAACGAGTCTTTACCGCGCCAGGGGCAGGGCGCCCAGGCGGTGCTCGATGTGCTCAACGAGGTGGTCATCCCCAATGGCCTGCGCATCGGCTCGCCGGGCTTTTCTGGCTGGATCACCACCATGCCCTCCGTGGTGCCTGCGGTGGCCGGCTTCGTGGCCAGTCTGGTGGCGGCTCAGCGCTGGTACGCCTGGCCTGGCAACTTCCTGGAGATGCAGGCGCTCAGCTGGATGGGCGAGATGCTGGAGATGGGGCCGCACTGAGGCGGCACCTTTACCAGCGGGGGCGCTGTGGCCAACCTCATCTGCCTGGGCGCAGCGCGCCAGCATGCGGGCGAGCGCATCGGCGTGAACCCCACCGAGCAGGGCGCGGGCTGTATCCCCCAGCCGCGTGTCTATGCCACCGCCAGCCTGCATGATGTGGGCGTACGCGCGCTTTCCGTGCTGGGGCTGGGCGCGGTCGCGATGCGAACCGTCCCGATGGACGCTAGCCGCCGCCGCGCGGATAGCGAAGCGCTGGAGCGCATGATCGACGCCGACATCGCCGCCGGCTGCACGCCCGTGGCGGTGATCGCCACCGCAGGCGATGTACGCACCGGCACGGTGGACCCGGTGGACCGCATGCTGCGCATCGCGCATGACCGCGGCGTCTGGCTGCATGTCGATGGCGCCTACGGCGGCTTCGGCGTGCTCGATGAGCGGGTGCGTTCGCTGTACGGCGACATGGGTGCCATCGACTCGCTGGCGGTGGACCCGCACAAATGGATGGCGGTGCCGCTGGGCTGCGGGGCGGCCATCGTGCGCGACGGCGCACTGCAGCAGCGCTCGCTGGTGATCGGGCGGCCAGACTTCCACCACTTCGATCCCGCCACGCGTGCCGACGTGGGCTCGCCCTTCGACGAGTTCGGCGAGGGCTCGCTCTACAGCTCGGTCGATTTCTCGGCACGCTCGCGCAGCCTGACTGTGTGGGCCGCACTCAAGGAAATCGGCATGGACGGCATGCGCGCGCGCGTGCGCCGCCACCTGGACTGCGCGCGCCGTGTGGCGGAGCTGGTGCGCATGAACGATCGGCTGGAGTTGGTGGCGGAGCCTGAGCTGTCGATCTGCTGCTTCCGCTACATCCCCGCAGGCTCAAGCCGCGAGCCATCGACGGTGCTGGACAAGTTCAACGAAGCGGTGCTCAAGGGCATCCGTGCGCGTGGGCTATCGGTGCCGTCTAGCGCGGTTGTAGACGAGAAATTTGTGATCCGCCCAGCCTTTGTCGGCCCCAACACAGAGATCGCCGACGCCGAGTTGCTGGTGCGCGAAGTGCTGGCCATGGGCGACCAGCTCAGCGCCCGGTGAACACCGGTCGGCTGATCTTGCCGCTCGCGGCGGCTGCGCTGGCGGTGGATATCGGCGTTACTCGGCTGGGCTTTGGCCTGACCCTGCCGGCGATGAAGGCCGAGCTGCCCGGCACGTTCGGGCTGTACGGAATGATTGCTACCCTACACTTGGGTAGCTACCTGGTCGGCTCGATGCTGGCGCCGCTGGTGTTGCGTCGCCTGGGCTGGCGCTCAGTCTTCGTGTGGGCGCATCTGCTGGTCGCGCTGGGCTTGGTGGTGCAGGCGCAAGCTGCCTCGGTCGAGATGCTGGCGGCGGTGCGGGTGTTCCTTGGGCTGTCCACCGGGCTGGGCGTGCTCAGTGCGCTCGGCGCATCGCTGGAGTCGGTAGAGCCGCGGCGGTGGATGTTGGTCAGCGCCGTCATCTGGACCGGCGTCGCGTTGGGCATGGTGATTTCAGCGCCGGCAGGTAGTTGGGCGCTGGAGCAGACAGGCCGTTGGCGCACGGTTTCTATGGTGTGTGCGGCGCCCGCGCTTGTCATTGCGGTCCTAGCCGGGCTTGTGCCCTTTCCGCCCTATGCGGCGGCGCGGGCGGGAGCACACAAGGTGCGCATGATCGACGGACTGCGCCAGCTGCGCGACTCCACCTACCTGCTAGTGGCCTACGCGCTTTACGGGTTCGCGTACTTCGTTTATGCCACCTTCGCGCTGACGCGCCTGGTGCAGGGCCTGGCCGGTACGCTAACCTCGGCGGCGTGGCTGTGGACGGCCTTCGGCGTGACGGCGGCGGTCGGCTCGTTGGCAATGCCCTTGCTGATGCGAGGGCGGCTGCGCCCGCATGCAATGACGGCGACCGTTGCCATTGGCGCACTGGGTGCCCTGGCGTCTCTGGGCACTGGCAATGGCTTTGCGATTGCCAGTGCCATGCTTGTGGGCCTAGGGCTGACAGCCGCGCCCGCTGTAGCCAGTGCCTATGCCCGCGAGCGTGTGGATGCCGATGTGGGACCCAGTGCCCTCGCAGTGGCAACCATCGCATGCGCAGCAGGCCAAATGGCTGGCCCAGTACTCACAGGCGTGGTCATAGATGTTTTCGGCATAGAGTCTATGGCGGTGCTGGTGTTGGTTGGCTATGCACTGGCAACCGTGTTCGCTAAGTTGGATCAGCTTCATCAGATGCGGATGCACCAAAGTTCATGAGGAATCCAATCCGCAGTAAGGTTACAAGCATTGTCAATCGTTCGCTCGATCCTCAAAAGTGGTTTTGGGTTCAGTTCCGTATTCCACCACCACTAAAACTTGCAAAGACACTCTCTTTGCATTTCGATCAACCTCGTCACGACTCAAGCCTGGCGGGGTTTTTCACTTGGGCTTGCGGACTTGGCCACCCACCGCGAGGCCTGATTTTGGCGTTTCTGACCCGTTTTTCCTCTCTCTTTCTCTACTCCCTGCGGACGCGCAAACGGCCAAGTCCGCAAGGACGGGTCCTGCAAAATCAATGACTTACGCATGGTGGCGACCACGGATGTTTTTTCGAGCATCGGGCAGCATCGTAAAAACAGCGAGAGAAAGAATTCCGTCAAGTCTGCGCAGCAGGCTGTGTTTTGCCCGCACGAACATTGGAGACGACATTGGCAACACGCTGGCGCTGTGCCTGCCAGCACAGCGGCGCGTCGATGGCCAGATCGAAGAGCACCACTTCTTCGGGCAAAGTCTCGTCGAGGATCGCGGCCTGGATGTCCGGAGCCAAGGTCGTCAGGTTGACCATGCGGCTCACGTAGCTGCGGTCGATCTTGACCCTGCCCCCGAAAAACGTATCCCTTGCTGAGTGGTTCAATGCAAGCAAGGAAAACGGAAATGACGAAGACAGTGCGGGCGCGCTACACGCTGGAATTCAAGCAGGAGGCGGTGCGGCTGGTCCATGGCGGCCAGAGCATCGCAGCGGCGGCCAGGACGCTGGGCGTGGTGGAGCAGACGCTGTTCAACTGGGTCAAGGCGGATCGCCTGGGCAAGCTCACAGGCGCTGACAGCAAGGCAGTGAGCGTCGAGCAGATGGAGATCAGCCGGCTGCGCGCGGAGCTGGCACGCGTGAAGATGGAGCGTGACATCTTGGGAAAAGCGACGGCGTACTTCGCGAAAGCGCAGAGCTGAAGTACGCCTTCATTCACCGCAACCGCCAGGCGTGGCCGATCTCTGTGCAGTGCCGAGTCCTGCAGGCCAGCATCACCGGCTACCACGAACACTTCGTTCGTAGAGCCAGCGCGGCCCAGCGGCACCATCTCAGCGACGACGCGCTGCTGGTGCACATCGAGGTGATCCACGCCGAAACGCGGGGCGGCTACGGCTGGCCGCGCACGTGGAAGGAACTGCTGGCCAGGGGCATCCGGGTGGGCAAGGAGCGGGTGCGCAAGCTCATGCAACTGCACGGCATCCGGGCCAAGGGCAAGCGCCGCTTCAAGGTCACCACGGACAGCAAGCATGACCTGCCGATCGCCCCCAATCTGCTGGATCGACAGTTCGATGTGGCCGAACCCGACAAGGTCTGGGTGGGCGACATCACCTACATCGCAACCGACGAAGGCTGGCTGTTCCTGGCCGTGGTGATCGACCTGTTCAGCCGCCAGGTGGTGGGCTGGTCACTGCGCGAGGACATGACGCGCGACATCGTCATCGATGCTGTGCGCATGGCCTGGTTCAAGCGCCATCCGCGCAAGCATGCCGGGCTGATCTTGCACAGCGACCGGGGCAGCCAATACGCCAGCGAGGACTTCAGGGACGTGCTCGTCCAGTGCGGCATCACGGCCTCGATGAGCCGCAAGGGCAACTGCTGGGACAACGCCTGCAGCGAGACCCTGTTCGGTTCGTTGAAGGTGGAGCGACTGCATGGGCAGCGCTTCGTGACGCGGCGCCAGGCCAAGGACGAGGTCATCGCCTGGGTACTCTGGTACAACCGCACCCGGCTGCACTCCACGCTGGCGTACGTCAGCCCGGTGCGGTTCGAGCAAGACTGGCATGCGGCTCAGGCCAAGCAAGCCAATTCGTGACTCCGCTATGGGGTACGGATTCCAGGGGCAAGGTCATCTTTTCTCGATCCGCGATTTCCGCGAGGTTGCGTGCTTGCCCGCCCTCAATCTGCCGCAGCCAACGGTGACCACGGGCCAGGGCCACTTGCAACGCCGTCGGAGCACGTTGGCCGTTCAGCGAAGCAGAAATGCCCTGTGGCACAACCACCTGTCGCCGTCCGCTATAGCGTTGAATGCGGATCGGAATGGCCACCGTGACGCCGCCATCTTGCGCCCGCAACATCATCGCGTCCCCCGGAAACTCCACCGTGGTCAGTCTCATGCGGCAAATCGCCATGCTCGGCGGCTTCCTGGGTCGCAAGTGCGATGGACAGCCCGGCGTCAAATCGCTCTGGCTTGGCTTTGCCCGGGTCAGGGATTTTGTGCAGGGTGTTGAGCATATGCGCTTGCTTCAGGATGCGGGGGGAAGTTGTGTGTAAGGGCATGGGTTCAGCCTCTTGCTTTCAACGTGCCGCCCTTGGACAGCGGCTGCACCAGGTGCTGATACAGGCTGAGCCAGCCTTTCTTTTCACCCGGCACGAACGGTGCGAGCGCCGCGCGGCGGGCTTGCCACTCGCAGGCGTCGAGCAGCAGGTCTACCGTGCGTCCGGCGATGTCGATGGCCACGGTGTCGCCGTCGCGCACCAGCGCAATCGGGCCACCGTCCGCCGCCTCGGGCAGCACCTGCCCAATCGTGAAGCCGTGGTTCAACCCCGAGAACTGTCCGTCGGTGATGACGGCGATATCGTCGCCCAAATGCGCCCCATTGACTGCCGCTACGAACCACGAGGCCGACGCCACGCCCGGTCCTCCGCGCGCGCCCAAGCCGCGCAGTACGATCACCTGTCCGCTCGTGATTTCCCCGTTGGAAAGCGCCGCCATCGCATCTTCCTGGCTTTCGAATACGCGGCAGACGCCCCGGAACGCGCTCTGCTTGCCGCCCAACCCGAGCTTCATCACCGCACCATCGGGCGCCAGGCTGCCCTTGAGGATCACCACAGACGGGCCAGGGCCTATGGGGCGGGTCAGGCTGCCGATGATCTGTGCGTCCAGCACTTCGATGCCCGCCAGATTCTCGCGCAGCGTGCGCCCGGTGACGGTAAGAACTTCGGCGTCCAGCAGCGATTCGAGTTCTTTCATCACGGCGATGGCCCCGCCGGCCGCTTCGAGGTGTTCGATACGGCCAGGCCCATTGGGCTTGATCGCGCAAAGCAGTGGAACGGCCCGGGTGCCCTGCGCACTGCGACCCAGCGCATCCATGAGTTGAAACATGTCCACGTCGATCTCGCCCTCCGTGGCGATGGCTTGCAGGTGGCGCAGCAGGTTGATGGAGCCGCTGACTGCCAGGCCGACACGGATCGCGTTGGCGAACGCCGCAGGCGTCATGATGTCCTTGGGACGGAGGTCCTCATCGACGAGGCCTACGATGCGTCGCCCGGCAGCGCGCGCCAGTTCCTTCATGCGCGCACTGCGTGCAGCCACCGGCGCGCTACCCGGCAGCGCCATGCCCAATGCCTCGGCCATGATGTGCATGGTGTTGGCCGTGCCCATCCCCGCGCACACGCCCGGGCCTTGCACTGCGACCTCGGACAGGTCGGTGATGTCCTGGATGCTGATCTTGCCGGCAGCCAGTGCGCCGACGGATTCGAAAACGTCTTCGATATCGACCGGCCGGCCCGCGCGCTGGCCACAGCCCTGGTAACCACCGATCACGAGAATCGACGGAATGTTCAACCGCGCTGCGGCCATCAGATGCGCCGGCGCGGTTTTGTCGCAACTGCTCAAGCAGACCATGCCGTCCAGCACCGCGCCTTCGACAGCCACTTCGATGTCGTTGACCAGCAGGTCGCGCGCTGGCATCAGGTAGCGCCCACCACGACCGGCGCCGGTAATGAAGTCGCTTGGCGCGGTCGTTTTGACGATGAAGGGCAGACCGCCGGCGTCGAGGATTGCTTGCCGGACGATCCCGGCCACTTCGTCCAGATGGCTGAAACAGATCGACATCTCAGAGGACGAGTTGATGATGGCGATCTTTGGCTTGTGCATATCGGATTCCGGGATGCCCAGCGCGCGCCATTGGGCACGGCGAATGGCCCACCGGGTGGTGCCTGGCTCGAAGTTGGAACGGTAGTTTCTCATCGGATTCGGGTATCGAAGTGAGGGAACTCAGTCGCCCAGGATCGCGCCTTGTGCGCGCAATGTCCGGCGCAACGCATCGGTGTCGATGTCACGCGGCATGACACCCGCCGCAACCGCCTGCGCGGCGGCCACGCCGGCGGCTTCACCCAGCGCCATGCACACGGCGGCGACCCGCATCGATGCGTGGGCCTCATGCGAGGCCGAGGCGCAGCGCCCCGCCACGAGCAAGCCATGAAGGCCGGCGGGCAGCATCATTCGGTAAGGCAGTTGGTAATAGGTGCCTGGTGCGAGAAAGCGCCAGAGCGTGGCGCGGCCCACGCCATGCTCCTCCATGGGCCATGCGCTGCACGCCACCGCGTCGCGAAAGCGGCCTTGGTTGAGCACGTCGTGCTGCGTGAGCCAATAGTCGCCGCGCACGCGGCGGCTTTCGCGCACACCGATTTGTGCGCCAATGTCCTCGATGAAGCAGTTCTCATAGCCGGGAACGAAGCGGCGAAAAGCTTTCAGGTAGGCGCTGATCTGTCGTCGGCCCTGCACTTCCGAATCGGTCAACTCCTGCGTGTCCAGAGGGTCAGGCGCGCGACCGTCTTTGACGACTCGGGTGATATTCAGGTGCATGCTGGCGGGCCGGACGCTGAAAGCGCCGCCGCTGGTGCGTGGCAGATTGAGGCCGCAGGCCACGGCCTGCTCGAGGTGGCGCCGCAGCTCGTCGCGGTTCAACGCACTGGCGCGCGCCACGTCCACACCGCCCAAGCGAAACATGGTTGTGGGTGCCTGGATGACCTGCGGGTCGTGCTCGAAATCGGCCCCGGCCAGGGCGGCGATGTCGCCATCGCCCGTGCAGTCGATCACGACATGCGCTGCGCAGGCCCAGCGGCCATCGCGACCTTCAAAGATGGCGCCACGCACATGTTGATCCTCCCGCAGCACACCAACGGCCAGGCAGTGAAAGGCGAGTTGCACGCCGGCTTGCAGCACGAGCTCATCGGCGGCCAGTTTGACCAGCGTCGGGTCGTATGGGAGCGAGGCGGTTTGCAGCCAGCGCAACGGCTCGCGCGGCCCGCCCCAATGCGCCAAGCGCTCTGTGAACTCAGCCGCCATGCCGCCAACCACCGGGATCACTTCGGTTTCGGTTACGGTATACAGGCCGCAGAAGCTGCCCAGGGTGACCATGGACAGCGTGCCGCCCAGATAGCCGTTACGCTCGACCAACAATACGCGCGCGCCCTGGCGCGCTGCGGCCACGGCGGCCATCAGGCCGGCGCTGCCGCCACCGACCACCAGCACGTCCACCAGGTGGCGCACGGGCGTCTGTCGCGGCGGTTCGCTGATGGCGGCCAAGGAGGGAGATCGGTTCATGCCTGCACCACCGCGCCAGTGTCGGCATGGAACAGATGGACATGTTGCGTATCGGCCCGCAACAGCACGGTCTCGCCGCGCCGTGGCAGATTGCGCTCTCGCAGAGTGAACACCACCTCCTCTTTCTGATGGCGCGCGACGATTTGAGTCTCCGATCCCATGGGCTCTACGGTCACGACCTCGAACGGCAGGCCGTCAGCGCCAAGGTGCAGGTTTTCGGGGCGAATCCCGTAAACGACGCTTTGGCCTTCGCAGCCCGCACCATGGGCCGGTAGCGGCAGGCGCAATCCTCCACTGGAGACGAAGCCGTCTCCGGCCACGTTGCCGCTCAAGAAGTTCATGGACGGCGAGCCAATGAAGCCCGCCACGAATTGGCTCGTCGGGTGGTCGTACAGTTCCAGCGGTGCCCCGACTTGCTCGATCACACCGTCGCGCAGGATGACGATTCGGTCGGCCATCGTCATGGCCTCCGTCTGGTCGTGCGTGACGTAGACCATGGTGACCTTGAGCTGGTCGTGCAATTGGCGTATCTCGGTGCGCATTTGCACACGCAGCTTGGCGTCCAGGTTAGATAACGGCTCGTCGAACAAAAAGACCTGCGGATCACGCACGATGGCACGGCCCATGGCTACGCGCTGGCGCTGCCCGCCAGAGAGTTGGCGCGGCAAGCGCTCCAGCAATTGCGACAGTCCCAATATGGCCGCCGCCTTCTCGATCCGTCTGGCAATTTCGGCCTTCGTCTCGCCGCGCAATTCGAGCGCAAACGACATATTGCCCGCCACGGTCATGTGCGGATACAGCGCATAGTTCTGGAACACCATGGCGATGTCCCGGTCCTTGGACGGCACATCGTTGATCAGGCGCGCCCCTATGCGTAGCTGACCCGCGCTGATATCTTCAAGGCCCGCCATCATGCGCAGCAGCGTGGATTTGCCGCAGCCCGATGGCCCGACGAAAGCGACGAACTCGCCGTCGCGGATGAACAGCGACACGCCCTTGATGACTTCGATCTTGTCGTAGGTTTTGCGGATGTCCCGCAGTTCGAGAGAAGCCATTTCGTGCCTCCTTGTCGTCAGGCCAGACTGATGAATTTCTTGACCGTGTAGGCTTGGACGCCCTCGGTCCCGCCCTCGTGGCCCAGGCCGCTTGCCTTCACGCCACCGAACGGCGTTTCGGTCAGCGCCAGCGACAGGCTGTTGATGGCGACCATGCCCGCCTCCAAGCCGCGCGCAGCGGCCATGGCGGTGCCGATGTTCTGGCTGAACACATAGGCTGACAGGCCATAGGGCAACGCATTGGCGTGCGCCAGCACCTCGTCCAGATCGCTGAAAGGCACGATCGGGGCGATGGGGCCGAACGGTTCCTCCTGCATCAGGCGACAGTCGGGCGCAGGGTTCAACACCACAGTGGGTTCAAAGAAGCAGCCAGGCCGTTCGATGCGCCGACCGCCGCAGGCCAAGGTGGCGCCGCGCGCCAGCGCATCGGCGACGATTGCCTGCATGGCTTGCACGCGGCGCTCGCTGGCCAGCGGGCCCATCGTGGCCGTGGCGTCCAGCCCGTCGCCGACTTGCGTGGCTTGCGCTGCGCGAACGAACTCGGCAGTAAAGAGATCAAGTACCCGTTCATGCACGAAGAAACGGCTGGGCGCGATGCAGACTTGGCCGGCGTTGCGAAAACGTCCGGCGGCCAAGGTACGCGCGGCATGCAGCACATCGGCATCGGCGAACACCAGCGCGGCACCGTGGCCACCCAGTTCCATCGTCACGCGCTTGAGGCCATCCGCAGCCAATCGCGTCAGAGCTTTGCCTACCGGGATCGAGCCGGTGAACGAAATCTTGCGAATGATCGGGCTGGCAATGAGCCGCTGCGACACCTGTTCCGGCACGCCAAACACGAGAGCAATCACGCCAGCGGGTGCGCCTGCGTCTGCAAACGCGCGCACCAATTCGACAGCCGTGGCGGGTGTTTCCTCCGACGCTTTCAGGATGACCGTGCAACCCGCCGCGAGGGCGCTACTGATCTTGCGTGACGGCGTGCTGGCCGGGAAGTTCCAGGGGGTGAACGCGGCCACCGGTCCTGCGGGCTCGTGCACCACCATCTGCGTGATGTCCTGCCTGCGGCCTGGGATCACGCGGCCGTAGATGCGGCGGGCTTCTTCGGCCGACCACTCGATGATGTCGGCTGCGGCATCTACCTCGTCCCGTGCTTCGGTCAATAGCTTGCCCTGCTCCAGCGTCAGTGTGCGGGCGATGGTGTCGCGGCGTTGGTGCACCAGCGCAGCGGCGCGGCGCAGGATGTTGGCACGTTCGCTGGCGGGCACTTTGCGCCATTGGATGAAGGCCCGCTGCGCGGCTTGCAATGCGTGCTCGAGGTCAGCCTTGCTGGCATGGGGCAGATTTCCCAATACTCGACCGGTGGCAGGGTCCATGACCGGTTCGGTATTGCGACCTTGCGCGAGATGCCACTGTCCGTCGATGAACAAGCCCAGTTCAGGATAGGTGTGCATATCAAGCAGCCTTGCCGGATTGGTCGGTCAAAATCATGTCGGCGGCTTTCTCGCCGATCATGATGGCCGGTGCATTGGTGTTGCCGGAAATGAGGGTGGGCATGATGGACGCATCAGACACGCGCAGGCCCGAGATGCCATGCACGCGCAGCCGCTCGTCCACCACACAGTCGGCCGACGCGCCCATGCGGCAGGTCCCGACCGGGTGGTACACCGACATCCCCTTTTCCCGAAGAAACTTGTGCAAGCCGGCACGTGACGTCACCTCAATGCCCGGGCTGCGCTCGGTCTTGATGAGGCCGGCCAGTGGTGCGGTGCTTGCGATCTGGCGGGCCAGCACGAGCCCGCTGGTCAGCACCTCGATGTCGCGCGGGTCGCTGAGGTAGTTCATCCGGATTGCCGGCGCCTGTAGCGGATTTGCGCTCTGGATATGAACTGAGCCGCGCGAGTACGGTCGCAGTTGGCATACGGTGAGCGTGAAGGCCGAGAACCTGTGCAGCGCAGGCTTGTCTTTGCGGTCGGTGCTAAAAGGGTAGAGATGGAACTGGATGTCGGGACGGTCCAGATCCGGGCGGGTGCGCGCAAAGCCGCCTGCCACCCCCGCCCACCAACCCAACGGGCCCTTGCGCTGCAACATGTAGCGCAGCCCGATCCGGATGCGTCCGGCGATGCCCATCATGTCGTCGTTGAGCGTGATCGGCGCATGGGTCTGATAGATCAAGCGTCCCTGCATGTGGTCTTGCAGGTTTGCGCCGACGCCGGGCAGGTCGCGCACTACAGCAATCCGGTGTTGGCGCAGCAGCGCGGCCGGACCGACGCCAGACAGTTGCAGAATCTGCGGTGATTGGATCGCACCGCCCGACAGAATTACTTCCCGCCTTGCCATCACGCGCTGTTCGCGCCCGTCCTTGACATAGGCCACGCCGACGGCACGCAATGCATCGCCGGCACCTTCCAGCAGAATGCGGCCGACCTGCGCGCCGGTCTGTACCTGCAGGTTGGAGCGCGTCATCACCGGATGCAGATACGCTCGCGCCGTGCTCCTGCGCAGGCCACGCCGCGCCGTCGCCTGAAAGTAGCCCACGCCTTCTTGCCTGCTCCCATTGAAATCCGGATTGCGTGGCACGCCGTTGGCCTCCGCAGAAGCGATGAAGGCATCTGCGATCGGATGAGGCTCGGGCAGATCGCTCACGGACAACGGGCCACCAACCCCATGCCAGGCATCGGCACCGCGCTGTTGATCTTCGGCGCGCTTGAAGAACGGCAGCACGTCCGGAAAACCCCAGCCAAAGTTGCCCAACGCGGCCCATCCGTCGTAGTCCTGAGCTTGGCCGCGCACGTAGAGCAGGCCGTTGATGGAACTGGATCCACCAAGCACACGGCCGCGTGGCTGATCGATGGCGCGCCCACCCAAGGCCGGCTCGGGCTCGGTCTTGAACATCCAGTTGATCTCTTTGTCGAAGAAAGTCTTTCCGTAGCCGATGGGTATGTGGATCCAGATGTTGCGGTCCACGCCCCCGGCCTCAAGCACGACGACATGATTGACCGGGTCGGCCGACAAACGGTTGGCAAGTACGCAGCCGGCTGAACCGGCGCCGATGACTACGTAATCAGTTTCTACGGAACGCATAAAAATCTCCAGCGTCAATCAGCAAAACCGCAGTGCCGCTCAGTTCGCCAGACCGCTGGTCTGCAAGCCACGCACGAGGTACTTTTGACCGAACAACACAAGCAGCAGCCCAGGCAGTGCCAAAAGCACGTTGGCAGCCTGGATGAGCGCCCAGTTCAAATCCATCTGCTGCACGAACAGGCTCATGGCGATCGGTAGCGTGAACATCTGGTCGTCGCGGATCAGCATGAGGCCCAGGACATAGTCGTTCCACGAAGCCGCAAAGCCAAAAATGAATACTGCAGCCAGCGCCGGAATTGAAAGCGGCAGCATGATGCGATAAAAGGTCTGGAACTTGCTCGCGCCGTCGATCTGCGCGGCTTCTTCATATGACATCGGCAACGACTGATAGAACTGCCACATCAACCACAGACCGAACGGTAGACTCAGCGTGACATGCGCCAAGGCCAACCCGGACAGCGAGTTGAGCAGTCCGATCTTCTGGAACATCGCAAAAAACGGGATGCCCAGCAAGATTTCCGGGAACATGTAGGAGAACAGGACCACCTGCGCGAGCAGTGTCTTGTGTTTGAAACGCATGCGCGCCAGCGCGTAGCCGCCCAACGCGCTGCACGCCATCACCACGCATGCGGCGGCCAGCGCGACCTTCAGGCTGTTGGTCGCGTTGGCAAGGAAGTGGGTGCTCGATAGAAGGCTGACGAAATTATCGAGTGATGCGTTTTGTATGCCGAGCGACGGTTTGTACACGTCCTGCGCGTGGCCCAGGGCCGACTTCAGCATCCAGTAAAACGGGAACAGCGTGGGGATCAGCCAGAGTACCAGCAGTGTCGTCGGCGCGGCCCGGGCCAGCGTTATCTTCTTAGCCACGGGCGACCTCCTTGTCGGGCTGGAACAGGCGCATATAGACGATACCCAGCACCAGTAAAATGCCGAAGATGATGGTCGAGGTGGCGCCCGCTGGTCCATAGCTGTTGTCGCCAAAGGCGCGCTCGTAAGCGTAAATCGGCAATGTGCTCGTGGCTCCGAGCGGCCCGCCGGCCGTCAAGAGCCAGATCACGTCGAATCGGTTGAACATCCAGATGCCGCGCAACAGCAATATCAACAAGATCGAGGTGCGGATGATGGGCAGCGTGATGCGCGCTACCTGCTGCCACCAGTTGGCCCCGTCAATGTATGCGGCTTCATGGACGCTGCGCTCGATCGTGCCGAGGTTTGATAAGGTCACCAGAATCACGAAGGGCGTGAACTGCCAGACGCTGGCCACCGTGACAAGGCCGAAAGCCCAGGCGCCGTGCCCTGCGAAATCAACCGGCATGTCGGCCAACCCGCTTTGGAGCAGCAGATGATTGACGATGCCGTAGAGGTTGTTGGTCATCCAGTGCCAAACCAGCGCCGTGGTGACCGTCGGAATCATGTAGGGCAGTAGCGCGAGGCTGGTGAAGATCGGTTGGCCCGACTTGAACAGCAAGATGGCGATGCCCACGCCCAACACCATTTCCAACGCGGTGGTAAGCATTGCATAGCTGGCACCTATGCCCAGCGCGCGCCAGAACGCCGGATCGGCCAGCACGGCGCGGTAGTTGTCCAGCCCCGCGTAGGTCGTGCCGGCCTGAAACGGACCGCTGTGCGTGAAGCCCAGCAAAATCGCCCAAGCCACCGGGATGATCATGACCACGATGAAGACCAAGACCACGAGCGTGAAGGACACGCTGATGAAATCCAGGCGGGAGTTCCCCTCGCTCCTGGCGCGTCGGCTGCGCATGTCGGCCCTGTTCAGGCGAACTTGAGCAGGGCGCGGGCTGCTTGCGCCGCGTCGGTCACAGCCGCGTCCGGCGCGATGCCGCCCTGAATCACATTGGCCAGCATCTTGTTGTAGATCGTGCTGGTATAGACCTTGGCGCGCTGCCAAGCGGGTTTCTTGCCCGTGAGGTCGAACACCGGGTTGCGCGAACCGTCCCATGCCTCGGAAATGACCCGGGAAATTTCGGGCTTGCTTTTGACGTATTCATTGGCTTGGTAAGGACCTTCGAAATCCTTCTTGGCCACCGGCAATACATGCATCGGAATGGACCAAAGAAACTCGTAATAGCGCTGACCCTCGCGCAGGTAGTGGATGATGGCCTTGGCCGACTCGACATTCTGCGAATCTTTGAAAACCATGTAGCCCTCGGCAGACAGGCGATTGGCCGCAGCCATGCCGTAAGGCTGGACAAAGGGCTTGGTGACCTTCGCAATCTCGGCGTTGTTCTGCGATACCACCGCGAAGAAGCGCGCGCCAATGTAGTCGGCCATCGCGATCCTGCCCGATGCATACGAATTCATCACATCTGCCCAAGCGAAGTTGGTAGTGCTCGGCGAGTACTTGGACATGCGCTGCAGGAAGGCAAGCGTTTCCACCAAGCGTTTGCGGTTCTCGCCCTGGTCGAACAAGAGGTTGCCTTCGTCATCGAAGAAGGTCACGCCATTGGACATGGCATAGCTGTACAACGCGCTGACCGGGTTATCGCCACTGGTGTTGCTGTTGATGATGCAGCCGTACTGGCCGCTGCCCGTGAGCTTGGCCGCCGCCCTCTCGTACTCATCCCAAGTCTTTGGGGGCTGCAACCCGGCTTTCTCGAACAGGTCGGCGCGATACCACGAGTAGGTGAACTTGATGCCGTTGGGCACGAAAAAATCGTTCTTGCCGTCCGGCCGCACACGCCATGCGTCAGGCAGGACCGCAGTCAATGGGTTGATCGGCGCCAGCAATCCGCCGCGCGAGTACAGCAGCGCGTCTTCGATGTCGAGATTGACGATGTCCGGTGCGGTGCGGCTCTGCAACATGGACGACACCTGCTTGCGCACGGCCTCTGGCGACGTGAATAGCGGTTTGATTTTCAAACCAGGGTTGGCCGCCTCGATCTCGGCGAACAGGTCGCCAATCACCTTCTTGGTGGTTGGCAGCGACTCGTAGGTGAGATAGGTCACCGTGCCCTTGAGTTGGGTCGGCGCTGCGAGTGCGCGCAACGGCTGGGACAGCGCCAGACTGGCGCCAATGGTGGATTTCAGAAACCGGGCGCGCGTGATGTTCATCGTTGTCTCCGTTGGTTTTGATGGATGCAGTTCGACGGGCGTAGCCCTTAGCCCAAAGCGGGGAAAGGGTGGCGCCCCGTAGAGCCGCGGATGATCAGGTCGTTGGGCACCACGGTCTTGCCCGGGGTCTTGGTGGAGCCACCGATGCGCGCGACGAGCAAGTCGGTGGCGATCTGGCACATTTCATTGATGGGTTGGCGAATGGTGGTCAAGTCAAAAGCATCCCAGGCCGCCATGTCAATGTCGTCATAACCGACCAGCCAGAGGTCTTCCGGCACGCGGACACCGCGCCGTCGCGCGGCATCGCGGGCACCAAGAGCCAACACGTCATTGGCACAAAAGATGGCGTCGGGGGGTGTGGCCAGTTCGAGCAGACGCATGGCGGCGGCAAACCCCGCCGCGTATGAAAAGTTCTCGACATAAGCCGTCAACTGCTTTTTCAGCGGTGCGCCAAGCGCAGCGAGTTGGTCTCGGAAACCAAGGTCACGGTTGCGGATGGTGCTGGGTGCCTGCGGCCCTCCGATCAACGCGATGCGCCGCCGGCCGGTCGCCGCGAAGTAGTGCGCCACGCAGGTCCCTCCGGCACGGTTGTCCGACTCCACTTGATCCAGTGGCAAACCATCGACCACGCGGTTGATCAGCACCACCGGCAAGCCGGATTTGACGACCTCGCGCAAGGCCGAGGACTCGGCCGTGGCCGTCATCATCAACACGCCATCGACGGAGCGCTCCTTGATCGCATCGATCGCGCACGTCTCATCGCTCTCGTCGACGCTCCAAACCACCATGCGCAGACCCGCATCGACCATCTTCGGACCCAGCGTTTGCAGCATCAGCGGATACAGCGGATTGCCGAGACGCGACACCACGATACCGACTGTGCCGGTACGGCTGGTGCGCATGGCGCGCGCCATGACGTTCGGCCGATAACCCAGTTCGCCAGCGACACGGCGCACTTGCTCGGCCGTTATCGGCTGCACATTGCCGCGCTTGGCGAACACGCGCGAGACAGTAGCCTGGGAAACCCCGGCTGCATGGGCAACGTCCTGACTCGTGACGGACTTCAATCGATCGAAAACCATGGCTTCAAGTGGTGCCTGCATCTATCTGAAGATCAAAATGTATTCGTAGTCATTTTGTTTGTCAAGTGCAGTACGCCCAATGGAAGCGATCTTTTCCAAGAGGGTCCCAAGCCCGGACAACCCTGGCCAGAATGGCCGATACCTTGGCCGTCCGGATGAATGCCTTGGGGTTGGCGTTGTGCGCCGCGATGTATTCAGCGATGGCAGCTTGCCGTGCCCACGCTCCATGGGCAGACCTGGCTGCGTGCGGTCGAGTGATCAGGACGTCGAGGCAGTGGGATAGCGAGCGCGCTGAGACTCGGCGATCGATGTCCAGGCTTGGCGCGATGTTCTTGTCCGTGGCGCCACGCGCAGCAAGCAGCACGATCCGGGTGCGCAGTTGAACTGAATCCTTGGATCTTCATTTCACGGGGAAATAAACGTGGTCGTGCAAGGCTGTGGGGATGTGGTCGAAGGCTGGCGCGGTGGGCAACTCGTAGAGTTGTCCATGGCGTCGGCCGGTGCGCGCAGCGCATCGTCCACATGTCCACAGCCCGGGCCTGGGCCCGGCCCGGTTGGTTTGGCGCGGGCGTGCAGCCCGAGCTCTCCTGGGACTTCCAAGTCCGTGTATCAGTATCAGTAGGTGGCGCATGCCCCGTCTCTCGTCCTCAGCCCGAACGGTTGCAGGAAGTTTTGACTTCGCATGTACAAGCAGGGGCGATGATGAGCCTGCCAAATCCAACCTGCAATGCCCGCATCGCCGTGGGTGTCGACGTGTCCAAGGCCACTCTGGAGGTGGCCCTCAGCCAGGGCGCCAAGCCCTTGGTGCTGTCCAACGACGAGGCCGGTTACGCGGCGCTGTTGTCCGAACTGCGCCAGAGGGATGTTGGCCTGGTTCTGTTCGAGGCCACCGGCGGCTTCGAGCTGGCCTGCGCCACGGCGCTGCAACTGGCCGGCCTGGCGGTGGCGGTGATCAATCCGCGCCAGGCGCGCGACTTCGCCCGCGCGATGGGCTACCTTGGCCAAGACCGATCGCATCGACGCCTGCGTGCTGGCTGACATGGCCCGCACGCTGCTGGCGCGCGGCGATCTGTCCAAACTGGTCAAGCCGCTGCCCGATGAGCAGCAACTGCAGGGTCTGGTCACGCGCCGGCGCCAACTCATGGCCATGAGACATGGCCGAAGAGCATCGCATGCAGATGCCGGGCGTGCGTCAGCGGCGCAGCCTGAACACCATCATCAAAGCGTTGGAGCGCGAGATTGCCCGCGTGGATAACGATCTGCAAGCATTCATCGGCGCCAACCATGGCGAGATGGCCGCGCTGCTCGACAGCGTCAAGGGCGTTGGAAAGGCCGCGATCAGCACGCTCCTGGCCGAGGTGCCGGAACTGGGAAAGCTCAGCGGCCGCCAGGTCAGCGCCCTGGTGGGGGTGGCGCCGATCGATCGTGACTCGGGCACGATGCGCGGCAAACGCTCGATCTGCGGTGGCCGTGCCGATGTGCGCCGGGTTCTGTTCATGGTAGCGCTGGCGGCCTCGCGCCACAACCCGGTCATCAAAGCCTTCTACCAGCGACTGCTTGCCGTGGGCAAATCCAAGAAGGTCGCTCTCGTGGCTTGCATGCGCAAGCTGCTGACCATTCTCAACGCAATGGTCAGAAGCCGTAAACCGTGGGATCAGGCGCTCCATTCGGGTTGACTTTCAAGACGGTTGCTGAATCCCTGAATCCGCGCCTGGACGCGCCTGCGCGCCGGCAGAGCGCGCCGGCACCGCGTCGTCGGCACTCCCCAATGAAATGGCTCACTGGAGTACCCCCGCCTTCGGCTGCGGCATGAGCACCTTCGGGCGGCCGTTCGGGGTTCACGCCATGGCCTGACCGCCGTTGAGATCGAGCGTGGCGCCGGTGATGAAAGCGGCATCGTCCGAAGCCAGGAACGCGACGCTGGCCGCGACATCTTCGACTTCGCAATGCCGCTTGAGCGGAATCTCGTCCAGCACGCGCGCTCGCTCGGCAGGCGTGCGACGCTCGCTCCACAGGCTGCGCGTGCGCGCCGTCATCACGATGCCGGGGCAGATGCAATTGACCGTGATGCCATACGCGCCGTATTCCAGCGCGAGCTGGCGCGTCAAAGAGGCCATCGCGCCCTTCACGGCGGCGTAGTTGGCTCCGGCAATCAGGCTTCCGAAGCGGCCCGCCTTCGAGCCGAAGTTGACGATGCGCCCGACGCCGCGCGCGACCATGCCCGGCAGCACTGCGCGGCAACTCCACACGGCGCTCAACATGTTGAGCTCGATCACGCTCTGCCAGTGCGCGTCGGTCTCGTCCATGAAGTGGTAGGGCGTGTGCAGCGAACCGCCGGCGTTGTTGACCAGGATGTCGAAGGGGCCGAGCAACTGCTGCAGGGTCTCGATGCGGGTCGCGGTGTCGAGCACATCGGACGAATCCATGACGCTGGTGTGCAGCGTCAGTCCAGCCTGCTGCGCCAGCGCCGCGGCTTCGGCCAGCGCGTCCTCGTCGCGGTCGGTGACACACACCGTTGCGCCTTCGGCCGCCAGCCGCAGCGCGCAGGCCAGACCGATGCCGCGTGCTGCGGCCGTGAGCAGCGCCGCACGCCCGGAAAAGCGCTTGCAGTTGCGCGCAGGATCGGCCTCGCGCAGGGGCCCCGCGTGGCCAAAATCAATGCCCTTTGAACTCATGGGTGGCCTCAATCTGCGGTGATGTTGGCCAAGCGGATGACCTTGCCCCAGCGTTCGCTTTCGCTGTGGATGCGCTGCTTCAAATCATCCATCGAGCCCCCTGCCGTCTCGGCGCCCATCCGCTCCATCCGCGCACGGAAATCGGCCGTGCGCAGAATTTTGTTCACCTCTGCATTGATGCGCTCAAGAATCTGGTTCGGCGTGCCGGAGGGTGCCAGCAGCGCAAACCAACCCTGCGAGTCAAAGCCCGCTACGCCCGATTCGTCGAGCGTCGGCAGGTCCGGCGCCGAGGGGGAGCGCTTTAGCGTGGTCACGGCCAGCGCGCGCACGCTGCCGGCCCTGATGTGCGGCAGCGAGGCCGGCAGGTTGTCGAACATCATGTCGATTTGCCCGCCAATCAGGTCCTGCAGCGCCGGTGCGCTGCCGCGATAAGGCACATGCACGATGTAGGTGCTGGTCATGGTCTTGAACATCTCGCTCGATAGATGCGGCGTGCCGCCGACACTGGACGAGCCGTAGCTCAGCTTGCCAACGTGGCGGCGTGCGTAGGCGATCAGTTCTTGCGTCGTTTTCACCGGCAGTTTGTTGGCGACCACCAAGACGTTCGGAACCGATGCGACGACGATGATCGGCGCGAAGTCGCGGGCAACGTCGAAGCCCGGGCCCTTTTTGAACAGCAGCGGGTTGATCGTCAGCGTCTGCGGCGCACCGAGCACCAGCGTGTGGCCATCGGCCGGCGCGCGCGCTGCTTCCGCCATGCCGATGTTGCCGCTGGCGCCGCTGCGGTTGTCGACCACGAAGGGCTGGCCGAGCACCGCCTGCAGGCGCTCGGCGATGGCGCGCGCGACGATGTCGGTCGCTCCGCCGGGCGGGAAAGGCACGATCAGCCGCACCGGCCGGCTTGGGTAGGCGGGCTGCGTCTGGCCGATCGCCGGCAGGCTGGCCGCCGCCTGGGTGCCGGCCGCGAGGGCCAGGGCCTTCAGCGCGCTGCGGCGCGATGTCTGGCTGGGCATGTTCATCATGGAGTCTCCTTCTTGCGTGGCTTCAGTTCATCCATGTGCCACCGTTGATGTCGAGCGCATGGCCTGTCACGTACCGGGCGCCGCTGGAACACAGGTAATGGGCTGCATCTGCCACCTCGGCCGCAAGCCCGAGGCGGCCCAGCGGGATGCGGGCCGAGAGTTCGGCCCAGCGCTGTTGCGGGATCATGGCGCCCTCGATCGCGCCCGGCACCACAGCGTTGACGCGCACGCCGTCACCGGCCAGTTCAACGGCCAATGACTTCACCAGCGACAACACCCCGGCTTTCGATGCGCAGTAGTGCGGCTTGGTCCCGCTGCCCGATGCGGTGAGCGCGGCGTAGCCGGTGCGCGCGGCGCGCGACGAGACCAACACCATCGCCCCACGGCTGCGGCGAAGCAGCGCAATGGCCGACTGCGCGACCAGGAAACTGCCCGTGAGGTTGACCTCCAGTAGCCGGTGCCATTCGGCTGCATCGATCTGATCGAAGGGCTTGGCCTCTGCGGTGATCGCTGCCGAATGCACCAAGGCCGCAAGCGCGCCCTGCGTCGCCGCTCGTTGTATGAGCGCGGCGCACTGCGCCTGGCTGGTGACATCGGTCTGGATGAAGGACACGCCTTCGGGCAGTGGCGCCTGTGGCGGCTGCAGATCGGCGATCAGCACCCGGTGGTCGGCGCAGAAGCGTTGCACGCAGGCCCAGCCGATGTTGCTGGACCCACCGGTGACGATGGCGACGGGCTTCATGGCCACGCTCAGTAGTCCGAGGCCGCGATGTGGCTGGCCGCAGGGTCGATGGCCAGGTCGATGACCGTCGGCAGATCGGCGCTGCGGGCGGCTGCGATGGCGTCTTCCAGCGCATCGGCCTTGTCGACGCGAACGCCGATGCAACCCATGCCGCGCGCGATCTGCGCAAAGTCCATCGGCGAGAAATCGACTGCGATGCGGCGGCCCTTCATGTTGTCGCGCACCATGCCCAGGCCCTGGTTGTTGGCCACGACCACGGTGATCGGCAGGTGTTCCTGTACGCAGGTGGCGAGCGTGCTGAGCGTCATCGCCGCGCCGCCGTCGCCGATCACGCAGATGGTGTTGCGCTCCGGATGGACGAGCTTGGTCGCTGCCGCCGCCGGCAGGCCCCAGCCCATGCCGCCGATGCCACCGGGGACCACCAATTGGCCGGGGGTCCGCAGGCGCAACATGCTGGTGACCCAGATGCGGCTGTTGCCCGCGTCGAGCACCAGCATGTCCTGCGGCGTGAGCACGCGGTCGAGCACGCGCACCATGTCGGCGTAGTGCAGCGTGCCGCTGGCGGCCTCGGTCGGTGGCATGACGCCGAAGCCGTGTTCCTGGTTGTTCTGCGCGATCTTGCCGAGACGCGCCTGCTTGTTTTCCTCGCCCAGGCACTTGTCGGCCAGCATCTCCAGCACATCGGCGGCGTCACCCGTGAGCGCATGATCGACCGGGTAGACCCAGCCGGCATGGCGCGCATCGATGTCGACATGGGCGATGCGCTGGCGGCCCGGCTCGATCAAACCCTTGTCGCGGAAACGCAGGTAGTCCGGCCCGAGGCTGGCACCCAGTGCCACCACCAGGTCAGCGCCGCCAAGCATGCGGTTGGCGCTGCGGCTGCCCCAGGTTCCGAGCATGCCCACCGCGACCGGCAGCGTTTCGTCGATCACCCCCTTGCCGTTATAGCTGGTGGCCACCGCCAGACCGGCCTTTTGCGCGACCAGTGCCAGCAAGGCGCGCGCCCGATCGGTCTGCACGCCCTGCCCGGCCAGGATGACCGGGTTGCGGGCCTCTGCGATCATCTGCGCCAGATGGGCGACGCCATTGGCATCGGGGCGTGCCGGGGTGTGGCGCAGGTAGCCCTCTGAAGGATGGAGATGGACGCGCGGGTCGTCCTGCATCTCGCGCCGGATGATGGGCGACTTCAGCACCAGCGCGGCCGGGCCCATGCGCGGCAGTTGTGCGTGCTTGAAAGCCATCTGCAAGCCGTACACCGCCTCATGGGGTTCGGTCGCATAACCGGTGTACTTGGTCATCGTGCCCATGACCGTGCGCACGTCCGCAGCGCCGTAGTCGCCCGTCATGGTCTGATAGACGCCGTACATGCCAAAGCCGTCATAGCAGGAGGTGTCGGTCAGCACCACCATCGGCGAGCCGGCAAAGTGCGCTTCCAAAATACCGAAGGCGCCCGTGCTGGCCGCAAAGGGCCCCTGTCCCATGAAGACACCCGGACGCCCGGTCAGCCTGCCATAGACCTGCGCCATGACCGAGGCGATCTGCTCGCTGCGCGTGAGCACGACACGCAAGCGGTCGCGCACCCCATGGAACTCATCGAGCATCCATGTGATGCCCAGGCCCGGCAAGGTGAATGCATGGGTGGCGTCACATTCGAGCAGCGTGCGGACGAGCGCGTTCTTGGTGGTGGTCATTCGTTTCCCTGGATCTGGTCGCGATGCGATCGATACAAGCCTTTGCATCGTATTCAATGAATGTATTTTTCATCATGAATGCAAGCGATTGCATATAGATTACGCGACGACGGACAAAGTTTTCATTGGTGGAATCCCCAATACCCGGCACAGCCGACTCAGCGCGGCGCGGTCGGCCGCTGTGTCATGCCGGGTCGGCCCGTCGCAGGCCCGCAGCGGGTCCGTCGTCGATGGTGATGGGGGTGATGGGCCGGCCCGTACCGGGCAGGGTGGCGCAGGCGGTGTGCTTGTCCGGGCCACCGGGGCAGGGATTGGTCGTGTGGCGAGCCGGCCCGGGGATGCGATGCATGGCCTAGTGTCGCGTCACCGATCATCTGTCGGTCTGCGCTGGCCATCGAAGCGCATCGCGGCGTTGCATCGCTTGCCAATACGCTCGGTATGGGCAAGCGATGCGCCTTGCGCTGCGCTCCGATGGCTGCGCGCAGCCTACGACATCTGATCCGTGACGCGACACTAGCCGCCGGGTGCGATCAGCCCGCCGGGCGCTGCGCCGCCGCCGAGGTCGGCGACGGCCTGCACCCGACCGCTGCTGGGCGTCACGCGGCGCAAGATGCCGCACGCAATCCCGGCGCGCCGTATCGACCCTTCGGCCATCGCGGCCACCCGCTCGGGAAACCGTATCGCCCGGATGCGGTTTTCCGGCGCTTCATCTCATTCCATTCCTGAATCATCCGTGCACTTTGCCGGCGTCGCTTGCCGTGCATTCGTGCTGTCTGCGCTTTGCTTTCGCTTGCACGAACGATTTGGAAATGGAATCACGCCGTCTGCATGCCCCAGCGTCGCACGGTCCTGTTCTCGACCCAGCGGAACAGGACGCCTTCGACGATCAGCCCGATCAGGATGACGCCAAGAAGGCCCGCGAACACCGACCCGATGTCGAGTTGGTTCTTGCGTTCGTAGATGAACCAACCCAGTCCGCCCGAGCCTGAACTGACCCCGAAAACCAGTTCGGCGGCGATCAAAGTGCGCCAAGCGAAGGCCCAACCGATCTTGAGTCCCGCCAGCAGGCTGGGAAAGGCGGCGGGAACCAGGATCGCGGCGGTGTGGCGCCAGCCGCGCAGACCATAGTTGTGCCCCACCATGCGCAGCGTCGGCGACACAGCGCGGAAGCCGGAGTGCACGTTCAACGCCATCGGCCAGACCACCGAATGCACCAGCACGAACACCAGGCTGCCATTGCCCAGTCCGAACCACATCAACGCCAACGGCAGCAAGGCAATGGCCGGCAACGGATTCAGGAGCGCGCAGAGCAAGTCCAGCAGATCGGCGCCGATGCGCGTCGTGGCCGCCAAGCCCGCCAGCAGCATGGCCAGGACGATGCCGATGGCGTACCCCTGAAGCAGGATCATCAGCGAATATCCGGCGCGCCGGGGGATCACGCCCGAGACCGTTCCTCCGGCAAAGCTGTGCAGCGTCTGCAGCAGCGTCGGGAAGATCAGGTCGTCGTTCAGCCATCGGCCGTAGCCCTCCCAGATCAGTCCGATGGCCAGCAGTATCGCGATCTTCCGGAAAATGGGCGCTCCCCGAACCGGCCGGGCGGCAAGCGCCATGGTTCGCATGCTGCTCATACGGCTTCCTGCGGCCCTGGCGCGGTGGCGAAAAGGCTCTCGTGGATTATCTCCGACAGGCGCTGCCCGGACGGGTGCACCCGATCCTTGCCATCGCTCGTTACCTCGCCCTTCACCCGGCCGGGGTGCGGCGACAGCAAGAGGATCCGGCTTCCTATGCGGATCGCCTCCTGGATCGAATGGGTGACGAAGACGACCGTAAAGCGCGTTTCGTTGCACAACTGCAAAAGCTCATCCTGCATGGCGACGCGGGTCAACGCATCGAGTGCGGCGAAAGGCTCATCCATCAGCAAGATCTCGGGCTCCATCGCCATACCGCGCGCAATCGCGACACGCTGCTTCATGCCGCCCGACAGCATGTGCGGATAGGCGTCGCCGAAGTCGCCCAGCTTGACACTGGCGATGGCCTGCGCCGCGCGTGCGCGTGCCGCCTGGCCGTGCCAACGACCGGAAGATTCGAGCGCGAACACCACGTTGCCGAGAACGGTCTTCCAGGGCAGCAACTGGTCGAACTCCTGAAAAACCATCATCCGGTCCGGCCCCGGCGCGCGCACGGGCGTGCCGCGCAGGCGGATGCTGCCCGACTCCGGCCACAGGTAGCCGCCGATCGCCTTCAGCAAGGACGACTTGCCGCACCCGGAGGGGCCGAGCAGCACCAGGCGATCACCCTGCCGGATGTCGAAGCTCACGTTCTCGGTCGCAGTCACCGTGCGCCCTTCGCTGACGTAGCGCAGCGTGACCCGCTGCACCGCCAGCAAAGGCGCGGAACTGCCAGCGCCAGCATCGGGCTTCAATTTCCGGCCTCCCCGTCGAGCGCGGCAATGAACAGGCTCTTCCACGATGCGGGTTGCACCCTGATGGCCCCGGTCTCGTACATGAACTTCGCGAAACCCATGATGCCGCGCGGGGTGCTGTCGAAGCTGATCTGCGGGTCGTTCAGGATCTCGACGATGTTCTCCGGCGTCTCCTTGTCACCGGAAAGCCGGAGATAGACGGCTGCCGCCGCTGTCTTGTTCTCGGCAATCGAACGCTGCGCCTGGCGCAACGCGGCCAAGAAAGCCTGGACCATCTTCGGATGGGCGTCGTGGTAATTTTTCGTGGTGTAGATCACGTTGGTCGAACTCGGGCCGCCCAGCACCGAGAAGGTATCGATGACCGGCTTCATCCCGGCTCTCATCTCCCGATGGGAAAAGGGCGGCACCGTGAAATCCCCCGTGATCTCGCTCTTGCCCGACAGCATCAGCGCCATGCTGTCGGACAGCGGCATGGCCACCGTCAACTTGTCGAGGCGGTCGAACTCCCCGATGCCCCAGGCCTGTGCGGCCGCCATTTGCAGCACCACAGCCTGTGTCGACACCTTGACGCCGGAAACCGCAATCCGGTCCTTCGGCGTAAAGTCCTTGACGGACTTGATCGCCGGATTGCGCGTCATCAGGTACATCGGCATCGTGTTCAGCGCCGCGATTCCCAGCACCTGATTTCGTGAGCCTTGCGTGCGCGCCCACATGGTCAGAAACGGCGGCGGACCGACCACTGCGAAGTCAAGGTTGCCGGACAGCAAGGCATCGTTCATGACCGCGCCGCCGGAGAACTGCTGCCAGACCACGTTGACATCCTTCACGCCCAACCTGGCGGCGTGCTTCTCGATCAGTTTCTGCTCCTGCATGATCATCAGCGGGATATAGGCCACACCATATTGGCGCGCCACGCGCACATCCAGCGCCTGCGCGCTCCCCCAATGGACAGCGCCGATGGCAGTCAGCGCACCGAAGCGCGCGCCCTGCCGGCAAAGACGGCGCAGTGTGGTGAAAAGGGCCATGCTGTTTTCCCCTTCAGGCAAGGTGGCGAGATGTTTCCACGCACCGCGCAGGGCCGTGGAAGCGTTAAATGCAAGCGTTATATGCAAGCGTTTGCATTTTGGAGATTGTGCGCATGGCGGATCAGCCCATGAACTAGGGATATCCCCAGCAGGTCATGCGCAGCAGCGAACGCGCTTGCGCTTGCGCTTGCATTACGATGCTGGCTGCTTGCCGTCCGGAAACCAGTCCACCATGCCGCGTCATCCCGCTTCGTCCTCCCTCGCCTTGGCCGGAAATGCCGGGCGCGCCGTCTCGCTCGCCGATGTGGCCATGCTGGCCGGCGTGTCCCCCGGCACGGTGTCGCGCGCGTTGTCCAGGCCCGAGATGATCCGCCCGACGACGCGCATGCAAATCATGGCGGCGGTCGAGCGGCTCGGCTACGTGACCAACGGCGCAGCGCGCTCGCTCGCCATGCGACGCACCATGACGATCGGAGCCATCGTCCCCCGATTCGGCAGTTCTTCGTTCCCGACCATGATTCAGGCGCTCGAAACCCGGCTGGCTGCGCACGGGTACACGCTGCTGCTCTCGGCGCCCGAGCACAAACTCAGCAAAGAGCCGGCCATTCTTCGGACATTGCTCGAACGCGGTGTCGACGCCGTGGCCCTGCTGGGCGAAGAGCAGCTGACCCATGCACTACCCATGCTCCCCGCCTCGCGCATACCCTTCGTTCTGATGTGGGCGCCCCCGGAATCGGTGAACCATGCGGTCGGCTTCAGCGAACGAGAGGCTGCGGCGCTGGTGGTCGCGCACCTCGCGGCACTGGGCCACCAGCGCCTTGGATTCATCGGCGGGCGCACCGGCGACAACGCGCGCGCGCAGCGCCGCTTTCACGGCTTCACGGTGGAAGTTGCCAAGCGCGGCATGACGATTTGCGAGGCCGCCATGATCGAGACCGACTACGGCTTCGAGCAAGGCTACGCGGCCATGGACCAGATCATCGAGGACCTGGACCGCGCCGACCGGCCCACTGCGGTGGTGTGCGGCAACGACTACCTCGCGGCTGGCGCCTTGTCGGCGCTCGATCGCGCCGCCATCGAGGTTCCCCGTGCGCTGTCGATCATCAGCTTCAACGACAACGACTTCGCGTCCTACCTGCATCCGCCGCTGACCACCGTGCGGCTGCCAATCCGCGAGATGGGGGAACAGGCCGGCGCGTACCTCATTGCGCGGCTGCGCGGCGCCGCGCAGCCCGAGCGCGTGCCACTGCATGTGGGTCTCGTGGTGCGCCAGAGCACCGGCCCCGTCTTCGAGGGTGCGATTCGTCGCAAGCCGGCCAAGACGCGCTGAACGCGCCTTGAAGGCCGATGGCCTGCCTGCGGCAGCGGGTCGACCAGCGAAATCCAAGCCCACGGTCGCGGCCTGCATGGCTAGTGGTCCATAACGTTTAAATAGATAGTAAATTACCTCCTTGGAGGACACGATGAACTTGACCGAAGCCGAAATCGTGGAACTGCGCCAGCAAGCCAATGGAAGGTCCGTTCGAGCGGATTTGGCGCGTCGTGCGCGTCTGATCTTGCTGCTTGCCGAGGGACTGACCTGGAGCGCCATCAGGGCCAAGCTCGATTGCAATGACAGCTACATTGCTCTCTGGAGCAAGCGCTTCGCCGCTGACCGTTTGGCAGGCTTGTTTTCTCGCCATGCCGGCCGCCAGCGCTACAAGGTCACCGACCGCCTGGAGGCGCGTGTGCTGGCGCGCACGACCATGCACAAGCCCGCCGATGGTTCCACGCACTGGTCCACGCGCAAGCTCGCTGCCGAACTTGGTGGCGACATCTCGCACATGACCGTGGCGCGCATCTGGGCCAAGCACGGACTCAAACCGCATCGGCTCGAAGGCTATCTCGCCTCCAACGATCCGGACTTTGAAACCAAGGCAGCCGATGTCATCGGCTTGTATCTGAACCCGCCGCAGCATGCGGCCGTCTTCAGCGTCGACGAGAAGACGGCGATTCAGGCGCTCGATCGCAAAGACCCGGTGCTGCCGCTCACGCCGGGGCGTGCCGAGCGTCATGGCTTTGAGTACTTCAGGATCGCTCGCGGCGTATTCATCTCGGTACCCGATCTCAAGAGAAAGCTCATGCGCTACATCCGCAAGTACAACGAGCAACCCAAGTCCGTGAAGTGGAAGTACTTCGACACAACTCGGATAATTACTCCTGATTCAATAATTACAGTCCACTAGGATAGCTGTTCGCAGACCCATCATGTTGCAACGCTCATCCGTATCGAGATTGAGATTGATCTCCCTGGCCTGTTTTACCGCCTCGGCAGGATTGCTGTTCAGCAATACGTTCAGATGGGCGGAACGCTCGTAGAACCTGTCTAGCATTGATGACACAGCGCGGCTCCTAGGTTTTCCACCATTTAGTGAGCTGGATGAATCCAGCAACCGGGGCTCTCGCTGTCGAAGAACTCCACCTTGACATGTGCTCCCAATTCGTCGCGGATCGTCTGGAAGACCCGGTTGCAGTACGCCTGACCCCCTCCAAATACTGACACCGCCACACGATTGATGCCGGTGTCTTTCATTCGTTGCAGTAGGTGAATGTCTTGCTTGGCGAAGCCCCAGCCATAAACCACCAGCGTGTCCCGCTGCGATTTCAGCACCTCTCTGTATACGGTGGAGAGGTAGTAGCTGTTTTGGATGGAAGTAACTTTCTGCCGCCACGTTCCCTCGCTCACGAACAAAGGCACGACCTCTCCGTTTTGCCAGCGCTGCAGGACCGCCTCCAGCAGCCCGTCCTGAAGGTTGTGGATCTTGCGCTCCTGCTCGACCAGGTTTCGGCACAACACCAGACTGCCATGCGCATAGAACACCAGCGAGGTTGAACGTTCTCTCCGGATCGGCTGCCTGAATCGCTGCCAGTCATCGTTGAAGGTGCCACCTCCCACAAAGCAGTCCTTGAACGCATGCTGGTCGTCGATGGCCAACCCGTAGGTCATAGCCCAGTACACCACCAGGTCGTAGTTGAGCGAGATGACGGTTCTGAACCGCTTCAGGAATTGATAGATGCTCGGCAGGTGGGCGCTTACCGCACCATGCTCCGGATGAATGTCGCGGACTGTTTGGATGAGGCAGTCCCTAAGACCCACGTAGGCGGCATGGGTCCGCTCGTCCGGAATTTGTAGTAAACGATTGACGTTTGATGCCTGCCAGACGATACGAAGAACCAGCTCGAAGTCGTTGGTCCGAAAGAACTTGAACAACCGCTGAGCATCCACGGGGAGCAGGTTGTACTCGGCGGCATGTTGCAGCAGCGAGCCGTAGGAGAAGGTCGGACTGACGGAGATGCTGGCACCGTTGCCGAGCAGAATTGTGCATCCGTAGTTTTCCGCAATCGCTTCCCAGGGCCTGATCTCAAACGGCATGTTGTTGGTCCTTGTGCATTTAAGTCGCGAGGTTCATAGCTGTGGAATTCGCGCGAGATGGTTCTTGATCAGGAGCCAGCACATATTGAGCGCGAAGGAACGGCCAAGCCGCGTCATCTGATCTTCAGGGATTCCTACCGGGCGGTGTGCGCCTGGACTGAGAAAACCGAAAACACCGGCTAGGGCATGTTAACAATCAAGTAATCCAGATATAAGTACAAACCAGATTGAGAAACGACAGGTAGTTACGCGCCAGCTTTTCATAACGAGTTGCGATTCTTCGGAATTGCTTGATCCGATTAAAAAAACGCTCGACCACATTGCGCTCCTTGTACAGATGTCGATCATGACTTCGCTGCACCACACGATTGCGCCTGGGTGGAATGACCGCCGTCGCACGGTGCCCAATTCTGCAGGCAAGTCTCGCCATGGTGAACCCGTGCGCATGATCCACAACACCGTTTCCAAAAATAGTCGATTGGCCTGGGCGGTCGCACCAGGATCGCTCGGCTTGCCCGGTAATGACGGAGATAATTTCTCCCATTGTTCATCACATGGTAGTTTTCTGACTTCTTGCATCTTGGGCTCCTATTCATTCAAAGAGCCGAATATGGATATAGTCCATTGATTGTTGATACGCCCTAAACCCGCGCCACCACACTCTTGAGCTTGCAATAGCTCTTGATTCCTTCCAGACCTTTTTCACGGCCAAAGCCGGATTTGCGGTTGCCTCCGAACGGGACTTCGATGCCGCCGGCGAAGTATTCGTTGATGTAGACCTGCCCGGCATCGACACGGCGGGCGAAGCGGTAAGCCTGCGTGATGTCTCTGGTGTAAATGCCTGCCACCAGCGCGTAGTCGGTGCCGTTGGCCAGTGCGATGGCTTGTTCCAGATCGTCGGCTTGCTGCACCACCAGCACCGGGCCGAAGATTTCTTCCTGCACCACCGGGTCTTGCGCCGACCGTGCCTCGATCACCGTGGGGCGATAAAACCATCCGCCCGGCGCGTTCGCGGGCTGGGCGATGCTGCCGCCCGCAAGCACCGCATTGCCGCGCGCGGCGGCGGTGGCGACATGCTCGTGTATGCGGTTCAGATGCAGCAGCGAATTGACCGGGCCGACATCCGGCTGGTCCAGGCCGTGACCCAGCCCCAGTTTGCCGACCCGCTCCAGCAGCCGCGCCATGAAGCTGCCATGCAGTTTGCGTTCGATGATGAGGCGCGAGCCTGCCGAGCAGATCTGCCCGGCGTTCTCGTAGATGGCGCCGAGTACGCCATCGAGCGCCTGCTCGACATCGCAGTCGGCCAGAACGACCAGCGGTGATTTGCCGCCCAGTTCGAGCAGCACGCGCGTCACGTTGTCGGCGGCGGCGCGCATGACCCGTTGCCCGGTGGCGACCGAACCGGTGAAGGTGATGTGGCCAATGCCCGGGTGCGCTACCAGCGCTGCGCCCGCCGCCGCGCCAGTGCCGGTGACGACGTTGAGCACGCCCGCAGGCAGGCCGGCGGCGCTGGCCAGTTCGGCCAACAGCAACGCCGACAAGGGGGTTTGCTCTGCGGGTTTGGCAACCACGGTGCAACCGGCGGCCAGTGCCGGAGCGATGCCGCGCGCGGCGGTGCCGACCGGGTAATTCCAAGGGATGATCTGCGCCGCAACGCCGATCGGCTCCTCGACGGTAAAGCCGATGTAGTCCTTGCCGAGCGGAAAGCTGTCCCCCTGCATCTTGTCTACCGCGCCCGCGTAATACTCGAAGGCGCGTATCACGCCGCGCACATCGCCCTGGGCCTCGCCAAGCCGCTTGCCGCTATCCAGGCACTCGATGAGCGCCAGCCGGTCGGCATGTTGGCGCACCTGCTGCGCAATGGCCCAGAGCACGCGGCTGCGCTCGGCGGGCGCGGTCTCGCTCCAGGCAGGCAAGGCGCGCTTTGCAGCGTGCACGGCCGCATCGACCTCGACCTCGCCGCCGGCGGCAAATTGCGCAAAGACACGGCCACTGCCGGGGTCGAAGCTCTCCAGCGCAGCGCTGGTCGCGCCAGCCTGATAAGCGCCGTCGATGAATTGCGCGCACGGCAAGCCGCTGAGTGTGCCGGTGTTGCGAAATTCGGTGATCAGTGCGTCGAGGGAGGGGTTCATGCCTGCACCTCACTGACGGCGTGACGGGATTTTTCCAGCCATTGCGGGCAGATTTCCAGGCCCCAGCCCGGCTCGGAGGGAATCTGCACCTTGCCGTCCTTGACGTTCAAATAGTTGCGGAACAGCCCCTGTTCCCATGGGTAATAGTCTGCGCCTTCGATCGAGTATTCGACATAATCCCCGGCATTCTTGAGTGCACCCATGATGTGCAGCGTCACCAGTGTCACCAGCGAGTGATTGGCCGAATGCGGCGTCACCTTCAGGCCCGCCTGCTCCGCCATGCGCGCCACCTTCAGCATGCGCGTTACGCCGCCGATGTAAAAAACATCGGGCTGCACGATGTCCACCACCCGCTGATCGATCGCGTATTGCCACAACGTCAGGTCGCAATCCTGCTCGCCGCCGGTCACGTCGAGTTTCAGGCTTTCCTTGACCTCCTTGGTCCAGCGATGTTCCCAATAGGGGCAAGGCTCCTCGAAGTGGACGACGCCGTGCTCTTCCAGCATGCGCCCGACGGCAATCGCCTTGGCCGGTGTGTAGCAGCTATTGCCATCGACCAGCAAACGCGCGCCATCACCGAGTGCGCGGCGCATGGTCGGGACAATCGCCTCGGTGCGCCCCGGCCATTCATCCTGGTCATGGCCGCACTCCTTGCCGACGCGGAATTTGAAGGCGCCAAAACCATGTGCGTCGCGCAGTCTGGACAGCCGCGCAGCCTCATTCTCGGGCGTGATGTCGCGCTTCATGCTCGACGCATAAACCGGAAAGGCACGCGGCTGGCCGCCCAACAGTTCGCAGACGCTCTTTTGCTCCAACTTGCCGCGCAAGTCCCACAGCGCGGTGTCCAGACCGGCCAAGGCGCGAAATAAATAGGAACAGGGGAATTTGTGCTCACGCTCCGGGATGATATTGACCAGATGCTCAATATCCAGGGCATTCGCGCCCAAAGCCCAGGGCGCGATTTGCCGATGAAACACCTGCGCCGTGATATCCGCGTTATAGGTGGACATCTGCCCCCAGCCTTGCAGACCGGTATCGGTGGTGACACGCACAAAGCCAACGTGCCTGTTGCTGAATGTCTCGAGACGATTGATTTTCATTACGTATTTACTCCGGCCGGGTATCGCTCCTCATGACGGCCCGTTGCAATCAGCGTGGCCATCCGAGAGCCGCCGTGCCATTGGGCCATCGGGGATGCTATCTTCTACTCAAAATAGACTGAATCCAAACGTCCATTCTGGAAAAAATGGCAGTCCATTATGATGGTGCACCCACATGCCAGCACCAGCGTGCACTGATATTCAGAACGACGACACCGGCCACGATGAAGGCAAAGCCGAATATCCGTGGGTCCAAGGCATGGGCGTTAAGTCGTTCGTCGGGATGGGGTTCGGGACCTTGGCTGGGTAAGTAGAACACTTTGATCTGGTCTTTGTGCCGGCCACATAGCCCCAGTGAATCTTGGCGCCCTCGGTCTTGGCACGCTCGGATGCCATGCTTTGTGCTCCAGCGCGACACCCCACACTTCATCAAAAATGGACTGCCATATTTTTTCAAAATGGGTATTTGTGCCAAGCCACTGTTGGCGTAGCTTAGCGCTTGCCATCCGGGGTGCGGGGCCAAGCAGGCAGCGCCCTGCAAGAGCAGTCGGACAGGAAGCATGTCAATGGAGACGCGACGATGATGAAAATGAAGCGGCTTGTTTTGCTGACGGGCTTGGTGGGCCTGGCGGCTGCCGCAAGCGTCGCCTCCGCCGAGACCTTGAGACTGCTGACCTGGAGCGACCTGGCGCCAGAGGCGCTGGTGCAAAAATTCAGGCAAGAGACCGGCATCGAGGTGCAGGTTACGTTGTCGAACAATGAGGACATCATCTCCAGGCTGCGCGCCACCGGCGGCGCCGGGTTTGACTTGGCGCAACCCAGCCACGACCGGATTGTCGGGCCGCAGGCGGATTTTCGTATCTACAAGCCGCTGGATCTGTCCCGGGTCAAGCTCTCGCAGTTCACCCCCGGCCTGCTGGAGGCGACCAAGGCCAGCACTACCATCGCCGGCAAGGTCTATGCGTTGCCTTTTACCTGGGGCACTCTGGGTGTGCTGACGAACCATGCCAAGGCGCCCAAGGTGTCGAGCATTGCCGACCTGTGCGCCGATGCCTACAAGGGCCGGGTGGCGATGCGCATCCGGCGGCCCGCGCTGATGTTGATGGCGTTTGCCCATGGCGATGACCCCTTTGCCGCCTATGGCGAGCCGGACAAGTACCAAGCCATCATCGACCGCGCCGGGCAAAGGCTGGCAGCCTGCAAAGCCCATGTGAAAGCCTATTGGAACAACTCTGACGATTTGCTGAACATGATGCGCTCCGGTGAAATCGTGGCCACCGAGGGCTGGGATTCGCATGCCTTCAAGTTGCAGGGCGAGGGCATGGACATCGGCTATGACAAAAACCCGCTGGGCTGGATCAATACCTTCGTGCTGCCCGCCAAGGGCCGGGCCGATGGTGCCGCTTACCAATGGATCGATTTCGTGATGCGGCCAGAGAACGCCGCGCTCATCATGCAATCGTCGAGCAATATGACGGCCTCGGTGGGTGCGCAGGATGTGGCCCCTGAAAAGCTGCGCCAAAGCCTGCAACGCATCTATTCGCCGCAAGCGATTGCCAGCATCAGGTGGTTCCCGCAAATTCCCGCCGGCCTGGAACTGCGCGAGGGCAAGGTTCTCGATCGCGTCGCGGCGCAGTAGGTGCAGGGCTGCAATGGCCTGGGCATGTGCCTGGATGTGCCAGACGCATGGCGCATGATGTCTGCCATTCCGCTCGCCGGGGCAGGGGCAATGCCGGCAGCAGGTGTGGGCAAAGCGGGATGAAAAGTCCGATGAAATTTTGTGTCAACCCAAAGGAGATCGAGCCATGACGAAAGCGAAGCATTACCTTGCCAGTGTGCTGGCAGGATTGGTGGGCCTGGCCGCCACTGCCACCGCATCTGCCGAAACCCTCAGATTGCTGACCTGGGGCAATTACGCGCCGCCGGAGTTGGTCAAAAAGTTCAAGCAGGAAACCGGCATCGATGTGCAAATCACGCTCTCGAACAATGAGGACATCATCTCCAGGCTGCGCGCCACCGGCGGCGCCGGGTTTGACTTGGCGCAGCCCAGCCACGACCGGATTGTCGGGCCGCAGGCGGATTTTCGTATCTACAAGCCGCTGGATCTGTCCAAGGTCAAGCTCCAGCAGTTCACTCCCAGCCTGCTGGAGGCGGCCAAGGCCAGCGCCACCATCGCCGGCAAGGTCTATGCGCTGCCTTTTACCTGGGGCACCCTGGGCGTGCTGACGAACCATGCCAAGGCGCCCAATGTGTCGAGCATCGCCGACCTGTGCGCCGATGCCCACAAGGGCAAGGTGACGATGCGCATCCGGAGGCCCGCGCTGATTCTGATGGCGTTTGCCAATGGCGATGACCCCTTTGCTGCCTATGGCGAGCCGGACAAGTATCAGGGCATCATCGACCGCGCCGGGCAAAAGCTGGCGGCCTGCAAAGCCAATGTGAAAGCCTATTGGAACAACTCCGACGATCTGCTGAACATGATGCGCTCCGGCGAAGTCGTGGCCGCCGAGGGGTGGGATTTGCATGCCATCAAGTTGCAGGAAGAGGGCATGGACACCGGCTATGACAAGAACCCGCTGGGCTGGATCGATACCTTCGTGCTACCCGCCAAGGGCCGGGCCGACGAGGCCGCTTACAAGTGGGTGGATTTCGTCATGCGGCCAGAGAACGCCGCGCTCATCATGCAGTCGTCCGGCAATATGACGGCCTCGGTGGGCGCGCAGGATTTTGCCTCGGAAAAGCTGCGCAAGAGCCTGGAACGCATCTACTCGCCGCAAGCCATCGCGCACGTCAGATGGTTCCCGCCGATTCCTGCCGGTCTGGAGCAGCGCGAAGGCAAGATTCTCGATCGCATTGCGGCGCAGTAAGTCGGGATCGATGGCGACGCCAAACAAGTCCCTGCGATGGCCTTCCTTTCCGCTCCGAAGCGGGCTGTTGGTCATGGCACTCAAGCCTCCTGCGGCAACGGTGCGTCGAAGGGTGTCAGGCAGACTGCCTCAATGCGCCACTGGCGCAGGCGGCCAGGCGACAGACGGGTCCGCTGGCGGCACCGAGGTGAGCAGCAAACGGGTGTAGGGATGTCGCGGATTGGCGAATACCGCCTCGGTTTCGCCCTCCTCGACCACGTCGCCACGCTGCATCACGACCACCCGCGAGCACAGGTAGCGAACGACCGACAGGTCGTGCGAGATCAACACCAGCGCGATGCCGTGGCGCCGTCCCAGTTCGATCAGCATGTTCAGGACCTGGGCCTGCACCGACACGTCAAGCCCGGATACGATTTCGTCGGCCACCAACAGTTGGGGCATCACACACAAAGCCCGACCGATGTTCACGCGCTGCTTTTGCCCGCCCGAAAGCTGACTTGGAAAGCGCGTGAGCGCGTCCTGCGGCATTCCGACGTCGTTCAGCAGTTGGCGGGCATGCTGCTCGCGCGGGTTGCGCTGGAGCTTCGCCGCCATCTGGTCGGACTCGTAGGCCTGGGTCAGGAGCCGGAACACAGAGCGGCGCGGGTTCAGCGCGGAGTGCGGATCCTGGAAGATCATCTGCACTTGCTCGCGCGTGAGCCGCAGGGCGTGGGCACTCGACCGTTCCTGCCCATTCACCAGCAGCCGGCCGCTGGTGAGCGACTCGGCGCCGACGATCAGCCGCGCCACCGAACTTTTGCCGCTGCCGCTTTCCCCCACGATGCCGACGAACTCCCCGGGCTGCACCTTCAGCGAGAGCCGGTTGACGGCGATGTTGTGCACCTTGCGCCGACCCAGCAGGCCCCGGCGCGCGGAGTAGCGCAGCGTCGCGTCCCGGAGTTCCACCAGCGGCGGCGCAGCGGGGTCGCCGCGCGGCACTTTCCAAGCCCCACTGTGGCTGTCGTCGGCGGGCGCATGGTTCGCCGTGAGTTCCCGCGGCGCGATGCATCGGACCCAGTGCCCGGCAGCCTGTTCGACCAGGGCGGGCGGCTCCTGCGTGCAGGCAGGCTGCCGCTGCGGGCAGCGCGCGGCGAAGCGACAGCCGGTGATGGCTCCCATCGCCGCGACGCCCGGCATCTGGCCGCCGAGGGTCGGCAGCAGGCGCTGCGGCCCATGCACGTCGGGCGTGGCGTGGTCCAGCGCCCAGGTGTAGTGGTGGCGCGAGCGGCGCAGCACTGCGCGCGCGGGTCCGTATTCGACCTGCTCGCCTGCGTAGAACACGGCGATGTCGTCGCACACGTGGGCCGCCAGCCGCAGGTCGTGCGTGATCAGCAGCATCGCCGTGTGATGAATGCGCCTCTGCCCGGCGAGCAGTTGAAGCACGTTGGCCTGGCTGACGACGTCCAACGCGGTGGTTGGCTCGTCGGCGACGATGAGCGCCGGGTTGGCGACGAAAGCCATCGCGATCAGCACGCGCTGGCACTGGCCGCCCGAGAGTTCGTGCGGGTAGCGCTCGGCCAACTCGTTGGGCTTCGGCAGATGCACCGATTCCAACTGCTGCAGCATCGAGCGCTGCCGCTCTCGGGACGGCACCCCCAGGTGCGCGAGGTGCTCGTCGAAGGTCTGGGCGATGGTCAGCACCGGGTTCAACGCCGTCAGCGGTTCCTGCGGCACGAAAGCAATGCGCCGCCCCAGCAGTTGGCGCCAAGTCTTGCTGTCCAGCGTCAGCAGATCCAGACCATCGAACATGATGCTGCCGCGCGTGATCTCGAAGCCAGCCGGGGTGTGGCCGGCGATCACACGGCCGATCATGCTCTTGCCGGCGCCGGACTCGCCCACCAGCCCGAGGACCTTGCCGCGTTCCAGGGTGAGCGAGATGTCGCGCAGCAAGTCGACCTTCGCGCCACTGCGGCGGGCCGTCAATGTGAGATGGGAGATGCCGAGCATGTCATTCGCTGCGCAGGCGCAGCCGCGGGTCCAGCGCGACACGGACACCGTCGCCGAAGAGGTTGCAGCCCAGCACCGTGAGGATGATGCAGGCGACCGGAACCAGCATCACCCAGGCGGCGCTTTGCATGTCGGTGCGAGCGTCCGCCAACATCTGACCCCAGGTGGTGACCTGCGCCGGCACCGAAAGGCCGATGAAGGACAGCGTCGCCTCCACCACGATGGCGATGCCCATCTCGATGGAGAACAGCGTGATCATCAACGGCACTACCGCCGGCAGCACTTCGCGCAGCATGGTGCGCAGATGGCTGAAGCCCAGCAACCGAGCCGCCAGCACATAGTCACGGCGGCGGGTGACCAGCACGTCGGCCCGGATCACGCGGCAAAAGCGCGTCCAGTCCACCAGCACCACCGCCAGGATCACCTTGTCCACGCCTGTGCCGAGGCCGACCAGCAGGATCAGCGATAGCACCACGGGTGGGAACGACATCCAAAGGTCGACCACGTAGCTGATGCCGCGATCGACCACGCCGCCGAAGTAGCCCCCCAGCATTGCCAGGGTGCTGCCGAGCAGCATCGAGCCCAGCGCTGCGACGACGGCCACGGTCAAGGCCACGCGCGCGCCGTAGATGGCGCGTGACAGCACACAGCGACCCAGGCCGTCGGTCCCGAGGGGGAAAGCGGCGTCGCCCCCCGACGCCCACATCGGCGGCGTCAGCATGTGCAGCAGGTCCTGTTCCAGTGGGTCGTGCGGCGCCACCCAGGGCGCGAACACGGCCAACGACAGCATCACCAAAAGAATGCTGCCGCCCACCCACACGCGCGGCTGGCGACCCAACTGGCGCAACGCGCCGCAGGTGACGCCAGCGCAGAGGGTCGTCGGGGCCGTCGGGGCCGGCGAGGTGGGCATTGCCGTCGCGGTCATGGCGTTCTCAGTCGCGGGTTCAACACGGCATACAGAACGTCGACGATCACCGTGATCGCCAGCATCAGCACGCAGAAGATCAGGGCAATGCCCTGGATCAATGGCAGGTCGTTGCCCCTGACCGCCTGCACCATCAGGTTCCCGACGCCGGGGAAGCCGAAGATCATTTCCACCAGCAACGCGCCGCCGAACAGGAAGCCGAACTGCACGCCGATCATGGTGACCGTGGGCAGCGCCGCGTTTTTCAGCATGTGGCGCCACACGATGCGCGTTTCCGACAGCCCGCGCAGCCGCGCCGCTTCCACGTAGGGCTCGCTCGCGGCGTCGATCAGGCTGGAGCGCAGCACCCGGATCACGAGCGGCGCGAAGCCCAGGGCCAGGGCCAGCGCCGGCAGCAGCAGGTGCGACAGCGCCGTGAGCCAGGCATCGAAGCGCCCCACCAGCAGAAGGTCGATGACGGCGAAGCCGGTGATGTCGGGCAGCGCAACGCCTACGCCGACCCGCCCGCTGAAGGGCAGCACGGGCCACAGCACGCCGAAGGTCAGGATCAGCAACAGACTCCAGAGGAAGGAAGGGATTGACTGCATCGATGCCACCGCGAGGTCTGCGGCGGTTTCGCGCCGGCGCTGGTAGAGCGCGTAGGCCAGCACGCCGCCTGGCACGCTGATCACAAGCGCAAGCAGCAGGCCGGCCAGCGTCAGCTCCAGCGTCGCCGGCAGCGAGGACAGCATCAGGTGGGCGACCGGCTGGCGGAAGTTGATCGAGGTGCCCAGGTTGCCGTTGAATGCCTGCCACAGCCAGATGAGGAATTGCTGCGGCACGGGCTTGTCGAAACCGAGCTGCTCCCGCAGCACTGCGGCATCCGCTGCCGTGGCCGATGCCGGCAGCAGCAGCACCAGCGGATCCACCGGCAGCATGCGCAGCACGACGAACACCACCAGCGACAACAGCAGCAGGGTCGGGATGGCCAGCAGCAGCCGGCGCAGGACGATCGCGGAAATGAGCGGGAACATGTGGTGGATCCTGCGCGCGGCCTGTCAGTGGGCGAGGCCGGTTCAGCGGTACTTCATGTCAGCCGGCAGGATGTAGCCGTTGTCGAACAGGGTGGGCTGCAGCGCCGACGAATACGCCGCCGTGGCGACGGCCTGCAGCAGCGGGATGGCCCAGGATTGCCGCGATGATTCGACGTTGAGGGCCTTGTAGCCGGCCATGCGCTTGGCCTCGTCGACTTCGGTCATCAGGGCATCGATGCGCGGGGCCAGCGACATGTCCTTCCAGGTCGAGAAGCGCAGACGCGGGTCGAAGATGCGGCCGGCATAGTTCTCCGGGTCGCCGGTGCTGTTGACCCAGTTGTAGAGGAGCGGGCCCGCGAGCTTGCCGTTCTGCGCCGCCTCGACCAGTTTGGCCGGCGTGGTTTCCTCGATGGTGGCGTTGATGCCCACCGCCTTCCACATGCCAGAGATGGCGCGCGCCATGTCGTAGTCGTTCGGGAACACGCCGTTGGTGGACAGCAGCGTGAAGGACACCGGGTTGGCAGGGCTGAAGCCGGCAGCCTTCAGTTCATCGATGGCCTTGTTCTTGTCGTGGGGGAAGTGGAAATCGGGCACATGGGAGGGCGTGCCTTCGGGCGCCATGACCGACAGCGGCTTGGCGACGCCGTCGTAGAACGCCTTGGACAGGGCCGCCTTGTCGATGGACAGGTGCATGGCCGCACGCACGTGATCGTTGTCCATCGGCTTGACGTAGTTGGGAATCCGGATCATGTAGACCTCCGAGACGGGATAGGCCTTGGTCACGATGCCGGTCTTCGACGCCAGCCGATGCACTTCGCGCATCGGCAGTTGCGTGGCCATCCCGACCCGCCCGGACTCGGCCAGCGCGACGCGCGCCGAGCCTTCCGGCACGATCTGGAACACCGCCTGCCTGATCGGGGGCGCGCCGCCCCAGTACTTGTCGAAGCCTTCCAGCACGATGCGCGAGCCGCGCTGGTGCTCCACCATCCGGTAGGGGCCGGCGCCGATCGGCTTGGCGTTGAAGCCCTCGGCTCCCACCTTCTCCATGTAGGCCCTGGGCACCACGTAGACGGCAAGAAAGGCCAGGTAGATCGGGGCGGCCGGTGTCGGCCGGTTGAACACGATGACGCCCTTGGTCGGCGAGCTCAGCTCGATATCGCTGAGGGTGTTGAGCATGCCGCCGACCAGCAGCTTTTTGTCGGCCTGCGCGCGCTCGGCCAAGCTGTAGCGGACGTCGGCCATCGTCATGCGCGTGCCGTCGTGGAACAGGATGTCGTCGCGCAGGGTGATCGCGAGACGGGTGGCCTGGTTGTCAAGCCACTTCCACTCCTTGACCTGGCGCGGTTCGAGCTTCAACTGCGGTGAGTAGCGCAACGGCGAATCGAATACCGACTGATACAGGCTCTGGATGGCGGGAATGGACAGCGCGTTCGGATCCCATGTCGGCACATCCACCGGGTAGGCGATCGCCAGGGTCGACTTGCCCACGGTCTGCGCGCCGGCCATCTGCCACGGCAGGAGCGCGCCCGCACCGGCAGCCAGTGCGCCGAGCAGCAGATGGCGTCGGGCCGGGTCCTGCAACGCCCGCTGGAGTTCGGCATCCCGGGGGCGCGGGAACTGGAAATCTGTCATGGTGCATTTCTCTTCCGGGTGAAGGGGAGTGCGAACCGTCGCGCAGCGGTGGTGCGTGGTGCGACCTGGTGTCGCGTCACGGATCAGATGTCGTAGGCTGCGCGCAGCCATCGGAGCGCAGCGCAAGGCGCATCGCTTGCCCATACCGAGCTGTATTGGCAAGCGATGCAACGCCGCGATGCGCTTCGATGGCCAGCGCAGACCGACAGATGATCGGTGACGCGACACTAGGGACGGCGTTCATGGCTTGCTCGTTGCGCTCAGGGCTACGTAGGCGCTCTCTGCCGCCAGCACGAACCTGAACATGCTGTCGTGCGCGGCGACCGAGTCATGGCGTGCAAAGCTCGTATACAGATCCTGCAGCCCGGCGACCACGACCGGATGGATACCGGACCCACGCAAGGTGGACATCCGCACGGTCAACACCTGGTCGGAACAACGCATGATCATCGCCGCCAGCCGCTTGTTGCGCACGGCGCCCAGCCAGGTCTCACGGAAATCCACGTTGGCGCGGAACAGGCGCGGGAAATCCTCCGGGGCCTGGGCGGCCCTGGCCTCGCTCAGCGCTGCGCTCAACTGCGAGATGCCCGCCCGCGACAGGTCGCGAGCGGCGAGCGCCGCAGCACGCGGCTCCAGCAGCTTGCGCAGTTCGAACACTTCCATCACGTCCTTCGGATCCAGGGCGGGGATGCGATAGCCGCGCGCGGTACTGACCAGGACGCCCTCTGCCACCAGTTGCAGCAGGGCCTCGCGAACGGGCATGCGCGACATGCCCAACTGCGCCGCAATCTCGATATCCACCATGCGATCGTCCGGCGTCACCAGGCCGGTGCGCAGCCGGCCGCGCAGGGCGTCGTAGGCGATGGCGCTGAGGCTCTGGCGGCTCTGCGGCTGCGCCGCCGGCAAGTCCTTCAAAGGCGAGGTTGAACGAGCCACGATGGGTTTCCGTATACGGTTTGATCTTGATCCGGCATTCGATTCACGTTTTTTTCCTCTGAAAATGACCGCCGAAGCGGGCACGAAACGCAATTTTCCGTTTGCAGAAGCTGCTTCCTCGCTTTGCCAGTGGTTTCCAACTGGGTTCAGGCTTGAAGGACAAGACTGGACATTGACTTCAATGTGACACGAACAATATACTGTTGTCAACCGCTTCAAGCACGATTCCCGGCCGTGGTGGCCGGGGCGAAAAGCAGTGGAGCGCTTCCCCCCATGAACTCGCAAGCACCGCCGTTCGAGCATCCCTTCAAGATTCGGCTGGAACGTGGCACGGTGCTGCCCCTGGTGTGGCTGGCCCTCGGCAGCGCTGCGCTGGCCGAAATCGCCGCACGGTCCGTGCCGGCCGCCATCGTGCTCGACCTCCAGCATGGCCTGTGGGAGCGCGGATCGCTCGAGGCCGCCGCAGGCATTGCGGGGGTGTGCACTTCCGTCATTGCGCGGACGGCCGATTTTTCGGCGCCGGCCGTCGGCGCCGCGCTCGATGCTGGCGTGGCCGCAGTCATGGCGCCACTGGTGGAAAGCGCGGACGATGCGCGCGTCCTGGCCGGCGCCAGCCGCTATCCGCCGCAGGGCAGGCGCTCGGGCGGCGGCGTGCGGCCGCTGCTGGCGGGTGCCGACAGCATGCTGGCCGTCAACCGGCATGTTGCTGTAGGCGCGATGATCGAGACCGCGCTGGGTGCGCAGAACGCAGAGGCGATCTGTGCCGTCGCCGGCATCGACTTCATCTTCGTCGGCACTGGCGACCTGCAACTGTCGATGCCGGATGCCAGCCCCGGGCAACTGAAGGCCTGCTGCGCGCGCATCCGCGACATCGCCCACCAACAGGGCCTTCCCTGCGGGCTGTTCACCTCCGACGCTGTCGCCGCCCGGCAGGCGTTCGCCGAGGGCTACGAGTTGGCCGTGGTCGCCAATGACATCGGCCTGGCCGCACGCGGCTTCGCCGAGGCGGTGCAGGCGGCCCGGTCCTGACCTTCCAGACGAAAGACCTTCCCCACATGCGCAATGAACAAGCCATCGATGCCCTGATCCGGGTGCTCGGCGCCGATCTCGTGGCCACCGGCCTCGGCATCCCTGACCGGCGTCACGGCGACTGGAGCGGCGTGCCGGCCAGCGTGCCGCGCGCTCTGCTGCGGCCATACAGCACCGGGCAACTGGCGCGCATGCTGCACATCTGCAACGAGTTCGGGCAGCCAGTGGTTGCGCAAGGCGGTCTGACGGGCCTTGCTGGCGGCGCTTGCTGCGCTCCCGGCGAAGTCGCGGTGAGCCTGGAGCGCATGAACGCAGTCGAAGAGGTCGATGCGATCTCCGGCACGCTCACCGCGCAGGCCGGTTGCACGCTCGAGGCGGTGCAGGAAGCCGCCGGGGCCGCCGGCTTCCTGTTCGCACTGGACCTGGGCGCGCGCGGTACATGCACCATTGGCGGCAACCTCTCCACCAATGCCGGAGGCAACCGAGTCATCCGCTACGGCACCATGCGCGACCAGGTGCTGGGCATCGAGGCGGTGCTCGCCGACGGCAGCGTGATCGGCGGCCTGCACAAGATGGTGAAGAACAACACCGGCTACGACTTGCGCCACCTTCTGGCCGGGGCCGAAGGCACGCTGGGTATCGTCACGCGCGTGGTGCTGAAGCTGCATCCGCAGCCACGGTCGGTGTCCACCGCCTGGTGCGGCCTGCCGAACTACGAAGCGGTGACCGCGCTGCTGCAGCGCGCGCAGGCGGAACTACCGGGGGGCGTGTCGGCCTTCGAGGTGATGTGGCCCGGCTACCTCGACTTCATGATGGAGAAGGTCAAGGGATTGCGCGCACCGTTGCCGGGCCGTCACGCGATGAATGTGCTGATGGAAAGCGCAGGCGCCGACGATGTGCACCACCCTGCGGCCTTCGATGACTTCCTGGCCCGCATGCTGGAAGAAGGCGTGATCGAGGATGCCGCCGTAGCGCGCTCCAGCACGGACGCTCGCTCGCTGTGGGCGGTGCGCGATGCCACAGCGCAATTGCCTGTGCTGTTGCCCGGCATGGCGGCGTTCGACGTGAGCTTTGCGATCGCGGACATCGGCCGCGCTGCGCTGGAGTGCGAAGCCCTGCTGCGCGAGCACTGGCCGAACGGCACCGCCCTGGTCTACGGCCATCTTGGCGACGGCAACCTGCATGTGATCGCGCATGCCGACGGCGGCCGGCCGGAGACCCGCGCGCAGATCGAAGAACGGGTGTACGACCTGACACGGCGTTACCGCGGCGCCGTTTCTGCCGAGCACGGCATCGGCCTGCTCAAGCGCAAGGTACTGGGCCACACGCGCAGCCCCGCAGAACTGGCGGCGATGCGCGCTGTGAAGAACGCGTTGGACCCCAAGGGCATCCTCAACCCCGGAAAGGTGATCTGAGCATGAATGCATCCAGGATCAAGTTCCGCATCTGGGCGCAGGGCGCCACGGACCATGTGGGCCACCGCACTTATCTGGCGCAGTTGCTGCCGCACATGCAGGCCTGTGTCGACCCGGCGTTCGAGGTCGATTTCCACACCACCACGCCCTCCGTCACCACCGTGCATGCGCTGTCCGAGTTTCGCTTCTCGCGCGAGGTGATCCGCAACGCGATCCGCGCCGAGCGAGAGAGCTACGACGTGTTCTTCATGAACCACTTCCAGGATGTCGGCCTGTACGAGGCGCGCGCCTCGGTGAACATCCCGGTGCTGGGGCTGGGCGAGACCAGCCTGTTGCACGCTTGCACGCTCGGGCGCAAGCTGGGGCTGCTGGCCATCAACCACGCCTTCATCCCGACGCATGCAGACCAGGTACGGCGCTACGGCCTGGAGCGGCGTGTGGCCGGGATTCGCGCCGTCAACGCCACGATGGCCGACTGGATGGAGGCCTTTGCCTCGCCCGAGAAGAAGGCGGAGTTGGAACAGGTGTTTGTGCGCGAAGCCCGCCGGTTGATGGACGCGGGTGCCGACGTCATCGTGCCCACCGGCGGCATTCCCATGATGCTTTTCGGCGCACCGGGCGCCCATGTCGACGGCGCGCCCATCGTCAACGGTGTGACCGTGGTGCTGAAGGCCGCCGAAATGGCGGTGAATCTTCGCCGCCTGGGTGCCGCAGTCACCAGCCGCGTGGCGCACTCCGGGTTCGCGCTGCCGAACGAGAAGACGCTGGATGAGTTCCTGAACCATGGCTGATGCAGGCGAGCCGGTGCCGGCGTTCAAGGACAGGCTCGTCTGCGACGATGCTGCGGGCGAACTGCGCGATGGAGCACGATGGAGCGCGCCGCTATTTACTGCTGCGGCCCGATGCACTGATGGCCATGTTTCGCCTGCTGCCGCCGGACACCCGTGCACTCAGGCGCGCTGGAACAGGCAGTGCACCGGCAAGGCTCGGACAGCGCGCGCGCCTACCTGGCGCACAGCGGCGGCGACGTCGAAATGCTGCTGACGATCATCGAGCGCACTTCGCCGCAGCTTGGCTCGGGCACCTGGCGCTTCGAAGCGGACGGTGATCGGCTGCGCCTCGAATCATCACCGCCCCACCATGGGATTTCTCATGGGAGCAATCGGGTGCAGCCACTCGTCATGATTTGCGAAAGTCTCGATGGAAATGGAATCGAGAAATGATGAGTTGCCAAGGCCCTTGGTGGAATCAGCCGGTGCGCACCGGGGAGGGCCCTTCATGCGCGGCCAGAGGGGGGAGGCTGGCCGGTATGGTTTCTTCTTCCTGTCGCGCTTCGATTTTGACGATGACCAGCGACAGGTTGTCGCCATCCCCACGGGCCCGGGTGCGGGCTTTTTCTATCAGTATCTGCGTTGCTTCCCGGGGTGACAGCGCATCGACCACGGCGGCCAGCTCGGCCGTCGTGAAGTAATGCCAGACACCGTCGCTGCAAGCGAGCAGCGCATCGCCCGGCTGCAACTGCGCAATCAGATGGCTGGTCAGCGGGGGATCGCTGTCGGCGCCCAGGCAGTGGATCAGGATGTTCGATTGCGGGTGATCATTGGCCTGCTCCTCGGTCAGTTCGCCCCGGCTGACCAGTTCCTGCACATAGGAATGGTCGCAGGTGCGAAACGCCAGTTCGGCCCCCCGGAAATGGTAGATGCGCGAGTCGCCCGCGTGCATCCAGTGGCAGTCGCCCTGCGGGTTGATCAGAAAGGCCGCAATCGTGCTGTGGGGCTCCTGCTCGGACGAGATCGCGGTCAGCCGGATGACGATATGGGACTCTTGCACGATGCGCGCGAGCAGGTCCAGCGGGTCGTCGGTATCGGGCGAGTAGCGCTCGAACAGTTGCCGCGCTGTCATCATCACCTGGTCGGAGGCTTTGCGCCCGCCGCTGCGCCCGCCCATGCCATCGGCGACCACCGCCAGCACGCAGCCCTTGTGCCGCGCGTGGGCGATCAGTGTCACCTGGTCTTGCTGGTGTTCCCGGTCACCTTTGTGGATGGCGGTGGATGCGGTCAGTCGGTAGGTTTTGCTCATGCAGATGTGGTCGTGGGCGCCGGACATGCACAGGGCAGCCGTAGACGGCAGGATAAAGACGTATTATCCACCCGCTTGTAACACTTGCTTCTTTCTCCATGTTTGCGGCCGCGCCTTGAAACCCGGTTTTCACCCACCTTGCGAGCCGCCGATGGAGCCGCCGCTCGGGCCCACCGAGCCTGCGGGCCTGGATGCGCCGACGGCGCTGGCTGACATGGTGGCCGGGGTTTTTGCCCCGGGCGGCGTGCTGGCGCAGGCCGATGCGCATTTTCAACCGCGACCGGGGCAGACCCGGATGGCCATGGCCGTGGCGCGGACCATGGCCGCCGGCGGCCGCCTGGTGGTGGAGGCGGGCACCGGGGTGGGCAAGACCTTTTCCTATCTGGTTCCGGCGCTGCTCAGTGGCGAGCGGGTTTTGCTGTCCACGGCCACCAAGGTGTTGCAAGACCAGTTGTTCGCGCGCGACCTGCCCGGCCTGGCGCGGACGCTGGGCCTGCCCGTGCGCATGGCTTTGCTCAAGGGCCGCGCCAGCTATCTGTGCCTGCACCGCATGGAACTGGCGCGCCAGGATGCCTTGGCCCAAGAGCCTGGCGTGGCGCGCGCGCTGGCCAGCGTGCAGGACTGGTCGCGCCACACGCTGGCGGGGGATTTGGCGGAACTGACGGGGCTGGACGAGCGCTCGCCGGTGCTGCCCCTGGTCACATCGACCCGCGAGAATTGCCTGGGCACGCCCTGCCCGCGGTTTCGTGATTGCCATGTGCACCGGGCGCGGCGCGAGGCGCTGGCCGCCGACATGGTGGTCATCAACCACCATCTTTTCTTTGCCGATGGGGCGCTGCGCGAGTCGGGTCTGGCGCAACTGCTGCCCACGGTGCGCGTGGTGGTGTTCGATGAGGCGCACCAGATCAACGAGACCGGGGTGCAATTCCTGGGCGCGCAACTGTCTACCGGCCAACTGCTGGACTTCGGCCGGGATCTGCTGGTGGCCGGCCTGCGGCATGCCCGTGGCCTGGCGGACTGGAGCGGGCTGGCCGCCGGGCTGGAACTGGCCGCGCGCGATCTGCGCCTGGTGGCCGCAGCGCTGCCGGCCGGGACCCGGCTGCATTGGGGGCACGAATCGCCGCAAGGCGTTTCGTCGGCACCGCAAGGGCAAGGCGTTTCGGATCGAGAATGGGCGCCACGGGGCGCTCCCGACCCGGAGCCGGCACCGCAAGGCGTTCCAGCCCAGGCGTGGCAGAGCGCGCTGCAGCGCGTTGCATCGGCGGGCGCGCAGGCCTGCTCGGCGCTGGCGCCGGTCAGCGAGATGGCGCCGGACCTGCTGCGCCTGCACCAGCGGGGCTGCGAGTTGCTCGATGCCCTGGCCCGGTTCTGCGGCCCGGCGCATCCCGACGCGGTGCGCTGGGTGGAGGTGGCTGCGCAACTGCGTCTGATCGAGTCGCCGCTGGACATTGCCCAGGTCATGCGCGAGCGTCTGCTGGCGCCGCCGGCGGGAGGCGATAGCCCGGAGAAACCCGCCGCAGGCCCGGGCAGGGCCTGGATTTTCACCTCGGCGACCTTGGGCGAGGACGAGCAACTGAGCTGGTTCACGCAGCGGGCGGGGCTGCAGGATGCGGAAATTTTGCGCGTCGCCAGCCCGTTCGACTACGCCGCGCAGGCCGCCTGGTACGTGCCGCGCCATTTGCCCGCGCCGGCGAGTCCGGCGCACAGCCCGGCGCTGGCGCTATGGGTGGGCAAGGCCGCAGAGCAGTTGGGCGGGCGCACGCTGGTGCTGACCACCACGCTCAAGGCCCTGCGGGCCATTGGCGCGGCGCTCCAGCAGCAGTTCGCCGCCGCCCCGGGCGCGCGGCTGCAGGTGCTGGTGCAGGGCCAGTGGCCCCAGCGGCGGCTGATGGAGCGCTTTCGCGCAGGCGCAGACAATGGCCAGCCGGGCTGCATCCTGGTCGCATCGGCCACGTTCCGCGAGGGTTTCGACGTGCCCGGGGAGGCTTTGCAACTGGTGGTCATCGACAAACTGCCGTTTCCGCCGCCGGGCGATCCATTGGTTCAGGCGCGCATGCGGCGCATCGACCAGGCCGGGGGCCGGTCGTTCAAGGACTATGCGCTGCCTGAGGCCGCCGTGGCGCTCAAGCAGGGCGCCGGGCGCCTGATCCGGCGTGAATCGGACCGCGGCATCCTGGTGCTCGGCGACACCCGGCTGCTCACCATGGGCTATGGCAAACGCCTGCTGGCCGCCTTGCCGCCCATGCGGAAACTGGCATCGGAGGACGAATTCGAGGCCGCCTTGCTGGCCCTTGCCCGTGGTGCTGCCTGCGCCGCCGGCGCTACCAGATCTTCCACCACGGCTCCTGCCGGCGCTTGAAGCCGCCGCTCATGAAGCTGCTTTGCGGGTAGGACTTGTCCATCACCCGGCGCGCGTCGTCGCGCAGCGCGGTCATGCCCAGCGCATCGTAGGACTGGATCAGGATGTACAGCGCCTCTTCCTGCGCCGGAACGCCCTGGTAGTCGGACAGGGCCAAGTGGGCGCGGCCGATGGCCGCCACATAGGCGCCGTGCAGGTAGTAGTAGCGCGCCACATGCACCTCATACTGCGCCAGCGAGTTCACGATATAGGTCATGCGCTGGCGTGCATCCTGCGCGTAGCGCGATTGCGGAAAGCGGTTGACGAGTTCCCTGAACGCCTCGAAGGAGTCTTTGGCGGCCTGCTGGTCGCGCTCGGACAGGTCTTCGCGCGAGATGAACGAGAACAGGCCCAGGTTGTCGTTGAAGTTCGCCAGGCCCTTGAGGTACAGCGCATAGTCCAGCGCCGGGCTGACGGGGTGCAGCTTCATGAAGCGATCCAGCGTGGCCACGGCCTGGGCTTTTTCGCCGGACTTGTAGTGTGCATAGGCCTTGTCGATCTGGGCCTGCTGCGCCAGTGGCGTGCCGGCAGCGCGGCCTTCGAGCTTTTCCAGCAGCGGCACGGCCTTGTCATAGGCGCCGCTGCTCATCTCGTCCTGCGCTTCGGCGCGGATGCGTTCGGTGCTCCAGCCCGCCGTCCGGTCTTCGGTGGTGCTCGAGCATGCAGCCAGCAGGGCTGCCAGCAGCAGGGCAGAAACCAGGGGCAGTGGGGCGGGCAGCATCGCAGGCGGCTTTCGGCAAATGGAACACGGAAAACACAGGCGGGAACACGGGCCTGCGCGGCATTGTAGCGGCGGCAGGCGGGCGCCCGGCAGGGCTGCCGTCGGGCTTCCTGGTCGGGCTTCCTACAATGGCGCCATGTTTGTCCATCTGCGCATGCACACCGAATTTTCCGTCGTCGACGGCACCAACCGGATCGACGAGGTGGCCCGGGCCGCCGCTGCCGATGGCCAGCCGGCGCTGGCCATCACCGATCTGAACAACCTCTTTGGCGCGGTCAAGTTCTACAAGGCAACCCGCAGCCAGGGCGTCAAGCCCATCGTCGGCGCCGAGATTTTTCTGCCGGGACCCGCCGGCGCAGCGCCGGCGCGCCTGATCGTGCTGGTGCAAAGCCACCAGGGCTACCTGAACCTGTCGGAACTACTGACCCGCGCCTGGACCCGTGGGGTCGTCAAAAACCAGGCGCTGTGCCACTGGGCCTGGCTGGAGGAGTTGGCCGAGGGCTTGATCGTCTTGGCCGGGGCGCAGGCCGGCCCCGTGGGGCAGGCTTTGCTCAAAGGCGATGACGCCGGCGCTGCCGAGACGGCCTTGCGGCTGGCGGGGATGTTCCCGCACCGCTTCTTTATCGAATTGCAGCGTGCCGGCCGCGCCGATGATGAAAGCCATGTCGCGGCTGCGGCCGCGCTGGCGGCGCGGTTGCGCCTGCCGGTGGTGGCGACGCACCCGGTGCAGTTTGCCCGTGCCGACGACTACGAGGCCCATGAGGCCCGGATCTGCATCGCCGAAGGCGACATCCTGGCCAACCCGCGCCGGCAGCGCAAATTCACCCGCGACCAGTATTTCAAGTCTGCGGCCGAGATGCAGCGGCTGTTTGCCGACCTGCCGTCGGCCCTGGCAAACACGGTGGAAATAGCCCGGCGCTGCAACCTCACGCTGGTGCTGGGCAAGCCGCAGTTGCCGGACTTTCCCACGCCCGGCGGCATGCCGATCGAGGCCTATTTCCGCGTCGCCTCGGTCAACGGCCTCGAGCAGCGTCTGCTGTGCCTGTACCCCGAGCCGGCACAGCGCGAGCAGCAGCGCCCGCGCTACCTCGCGCGCCTGGAGTTCGAGATCGGGACCATCGTCGAGATGGGCTTTGCGGGCTACTTCCTGATCGTCGGGGACTTCATACAGTGGGCCAGGAACAATGGCTGCCCGGTCGGGCCGGGGCGCGGTTCCGGCGCCGGCTCGCTGGTGGCCTATGCCATGGGGATCACCGACCTCGACCCGCTGGAATACAAACTGCTGTTCGAGCGCTTCCTGAACCCCGAACGGGTATCGATGCCGGACTTCGACATCGATTTTTGCCAGGCCAACCGCGACCGCGTGATCGATTACGTCAAGGACAAGTACGGCAAGGACGCCGTGAGCCAGATCGCCACCTTCGGAACCATGGCCGCCAAGGCCGCGATCCGCGACGTGGGCCGGGTGATGGACATGAGCTACACCTTCTGCGATGGCATCGCCAAACTGGTGCCGGCCAAGCCCGGCATCTCGTACACGTTGCAGTACCCGCCCAACCCGAAAAAGGAAGGCGACAAGAACCACTACGTGCTGGAGCTGGAGCCGCAACTGGCCGAACGGATGCGCAAGGAAGAGGATGTCAGGACCGTGATCGAGATGGCGCAAAAGCTCGAGGGCCTGACGCGCAACATCGGCATGCACGCCGGCGGGGTGCTGATCGCCCCGGGCAAACTGACGGACTTTTGCCCCCTGTACCAGCCGCCTGGCAGCGCATCGGCCGTGAGCCAGTACGACAAGGACGATGTCGAGGCCATCGGCCTGGTGAAGTTCGACTTTCTGGGCCTGGCCACGCTGACGATTTTGCAGCTTGCGCGCGAGTTCATCGTCGGGCGCCACAAGGGGCAGCAGGACTTCAGCTACGACGCGATCGCGCTCGACGACGGGCCGACCTACCGCCTGTTCTCCGAGGGCCAGACCGAAGCGGTGTTCCAGTTTGAAAGCCGGGGCATGCAGGGCATGCTCAAAGAGGCGCGCCCGAGCCGGCTGGGGGACCTGATCGCGCTCAACGCCTTGTACCGCCCCGGCCCGATGGACCTGATACCGAGCTTCATCAACCGCAAAAATGGCAAAGAGCCGGTGCTCTACCCGCACCCGCTGGTCGAGTCGGTGCTGGCCGAGACCTACGGGATCATGGTCTACCAGGAGCAGGTGATGCAGACCGCCCAGTTGCTCGGCGGCTACAGCCTGGGCGGCGCCGACATGCTGCGCCGGGCCATGGGCAAGAAAAAAGCCGAGGAGATGGCCGAGCACCGCGCCATCTTCCGCAAGGGGGCGGCGGAAAAAGGACTCAGCCAGGAGAAAGCCGACGAGGTGTTCGACCTGATGGAGAAGTTTGCCGGCTACGGCTTCAACAAGTCGCACGCTGCCGCTTACTCCCTGCTGGCCTACCACACGGGCTGGCTGAAGGTGCATTACACGGCCGAGTTCTTCTGCGCCAACATGACCGTCGAAATGGACGACACCGACAAGCTCAAGGTGTTGTTCGAGGATGCCCGCAAGATGGGCCTGGCGTTCGAGCCGCCGGACGTGAACCGGGGCGGGCATCGCTTCGAGCCGGTCAGCAACAAGATCATCCGCTACGGTCTGGGGGCCATCAAAGGCACGGGCCAGCAGGCCATAGAAGCCATCGTGGCCGCCCGCGAAGGGCGCGGGGAGGGGCCACGGGGCGCCTGCAGCGGACCGTTCAAGAGCCTGTTCGACTTTTGCGTGCGCGTCGATCGCGCGCGCCTGAACAAGCGCACGGTCGAAGCCTTGATCAAGGCCGGGGCTTTCGACTCCATCGAGCGCCACCGCGCGGCGCTGGTCGCCTCCATCGACCGGGCCTTCGATTTCGCTGCGGCCACGCTGGCCAACGTGAACCAGGGCAGCTTGTTCGACATGATGGGCGCTGACGCCCATGGGTCGAGCCAGCAGGAGCCGGAACTGGTGGGCGCCGCCCCCTGGGGCATCAGGGAGCAACTGATGCAGGAGAAAACCGCTGTCGGGTTTTACCTGTCGGGCCATCTGTTCGACGAAGTGGCCGCCGAGGTGCGGCGTTTCGTGCGCACGGCGATCGATGAACTGACCGATAGCCGCGAGCCCCAGGTGCTGGCGGGCATCGTCTGCGACTTGCGCGTCATCAACGGCCAGCGCGGCAAACTGGCCCTGTTCCGGCTGGACGACAAAACGGGGGTCATCGAAAGCTCTGCGGACGAGGCTTTGTTCGACAGGCACCGCCAGCAACTCAAGGAAGACGAGTTCGTGGTGCTGCAAGGGCGCTTGCAACCCGACCATTTCAGCGGCGGGCTGCGGCTCAAGGTGCAGCAGGTATGGGACTTGGCCGCAGCGCGCTGCCGGTTCGGCAAGTACCTGCATGTGGTGCTGCGGGACAAAGCGCCCGACAAACTGCCCGACATTGCGCGCCTGGTGCGCGAATTCGCGCCGCGCAGCGAGGAGACGGACGAGGGCGAGCCGCTGCTGCACAGACTGCGCGTGCGCATCGGGCTGCGCTGCAGCGCCGAGGATGTGGCCGCTGTCGCCGAACTGCAACTGGGCGAGAGTGCCGGCTTTTACCCCAGCGATGCCGCGTTGGCGGCCTGGACGGAGCAGGCCGGCTCTGCGCGCGTGGTGTACGACGATGCTGCGGGCGCGGCATGAAAGCAAATATTGGCTGCGGCAACCGCTGGTGTTGCAGCAGCCGGCCGCGCGGGTCGCTAAAATGAATTTCATGGCAACACGAGCACCCACCCTGCCGCCCGCCACGCGGCCAGCGCCCGATGATGGCGGTGCGGTCGTGCTCGAGCGCCGCCCCGAAAAGACCCCGCCGCCGCAGATGTACCAGGTGGTGATGCTCAACGATGACTACACGCCGATGGAGTTCGTCATCGTGGTGCTGCAGGAGTTCTTCAGCAAAGACCGCGAAACCGCGACCCGGATCATGTTGAAAATCCACCTCGACGGCAAGGGCATCTGCGGCGTGTATTCACACGATGTCGCTGCCACCAAGGTCGATCAAGTGCTCGATGCCGCGCTCAAGGCCGGCCACCCGCTGCAATGCGTCAGCGAACCTGTTGCATGACAGGACATCGATCCCGATCTACAGTCATCCCTTGACCAGGCAAGCAACAAAGGAGTTCACATGATTGCCCAAGAACTGGAAGTCAGCTTGCACATGGCCTTCGTCGAGGCCCGTCAGCAGCGCCACGAATTCATCACCGTCGAGCATCTGCTGCTGGCATTGCTCGACAACCCCAGCGCCGCCGAGGTGCTGCGCGCCTGCTCGGCCAACATCGATGATCTGCGCGCAGCGCTGGCCAACTTCATCAAGGACAACGCGCCCCAGGTGGCCGGCACCGACGAGGTCGACACCCAGCCCACCCTGGGCTTTCAGCGCGTGATCCAGCGCGCGATCATGCATGTGCAGTCCACGGGCAATGGCAAGAAAGAGGTCACCGGCGCGAATGTGCTCGTGGCCATCTTCGGCGAGAAGGATTCGCACGCCGTGTACTACCTGCACCAGCAGGGCGTCACCCGCCTGGATGTGGTCAACTTCATTGCCCACGGCATCAAAAAAGGCGAGCCACCCGAGCCTGTCAAGTCGGACAGCCCGGCCGAAGGCGAGGAAAACGTCGCCGTCGAGCGCAACAACGAGAAGGCTTCGCCGCTGGAGCAGTTCACCCAGAACCTGAACCAGGCCGCCAAGGAAGGCCGGATCGACCCGTTGATCGGGCGCCACTACGAGGTCGAGCGCACGATACAAATCCTGTGCCGCCGGCGCAAGAACAACCCGCTGCTGGTGGGCGAAGCCGGCGTGGGCAAGACCGCCATCGCCGAGGGCCTGGCCTGGCGCATCACGCAAAACGACGTGCCCGAGATCCTGGCCGAGGCCGTGGTGTACTCGCTGGACATGGGCGCCTTGCTGGCCGGCACCAAGTACCGGGGCGATTTCGAGCAACGCCTCAAAGGGGTGCTCAAGTCGCTCAAGGACAAGCCCAACGCCATCTTGTTCATCGACGAGATCCACACGCTGATCGGCGCCGGAGCCGCCTCGGGGGGCACGCTCGACGCCTCCAACCTGCTCAAGCCGGCGCTCTCCAACGGCCAGCTCAAGTGCATCGGCGCCACCACCTTCACCGAGTACCGCGGCATCTTCGAGAAAGACGCAGCGCTGTCGCGGCGCTTTCAGAAGGTGGACGTGGTCGAGCCCAGCGTGGCCGAGACCATAGACATCCTCAAGGGCCTCAAATCCCGCTTCGAAGAGCATCACAGCGTCAAGTACGCGGCGGCGGCCCTGCAGGCGGCGGCCGAGCTCAGCGCCAAGTACATCAACGACCGCCACCTGCCGGACAAGGCCATCGACGTGATCGACGAAGCCGGCGCCGCCCAGCGCATCCTGGTCTCGAACAAGCGCAAAAAAACCATCGGCAAGGCCGAGATCGAAGAGATCGTGGCCAAGATCGCGCGCATTCCGCCGGCCAACGTCTCCAACGATGACCGCAGCAAGCTGCAGACACTGGAGCGCGACCTCAAAAGCGTGGTGTTCGGTCAGGACAAGGCGCTGCAAGTGCTGGCCAGTTCGGTCAAGATGGCGCGCTCGGGCCTGGGCAAGGGCGACAAGCCGATCGGCTCGTTCCTGTTCAGCGGCCCCACCGGCGTCGGCAAGACCGAGGCGGCCCGGCAACTGGCCTACATCATGGGCATCGAGCTGATCCGCTTCGACATGTCCGAATACATGGAGCGCCACGCGGTCAGCCGCCTGATCGGCGCCCCCCCCGGCTACGTCGGCTTCGACCAGGGCGGGCTGCTCACCGAAGCCATCACCAAAAAGCCGCATGCCGTGCTGCTGCTCGATGAAGTCGAAAAAGCGCACCCGGACATCTTCAACGTGCTGCTGCAAGTGATGGACCACGGCACGCTGACCGACAACAACGGGCGCAAGGCCGACTTCCGCAACGTGCTGATCGTGATGACCACCAACGCCGGCGCCGAGACCATGAACAAGGCCAGCATCGGCTTTACCAACCCGCGGCAGGCGGGCGACGAGATGGCCGACATCAAGCGCCTGTTCACGCCCGAGTTCCGCAACCGGCTCGATGCCATCGTCAACTTCAAGGCCCTCGACGAGCAGATCATCCTGCGCGTGGTCGACAAGTTCCTGCTGCAACTGGAAACCCAACTGGCCGAAAAGCGGGTCGAAGTCACCTTCACCGACGCGCTGCGCCAGCACCTGGCCAAGAAGGGCTTCGACCCGCTGATGGGCGCCCGTCCGATGCAGCGCCTGATCCAGGACACGATCCGCCGTGCGCTGGCCGACGAACTGCTGTTCGGCCGCCTGACGGAAGGGGGGCGCCTGACGGTGGACATCGAACCCAAGACCGACGACAAGGGGCAGGAAACCTCCGAGGTGCTGCTGGACATCCAGCCCCTGCCGAAGAAGGAACGCTCTGCCCGGGCCGAGCCGACGGAGCCTGAAGAGGCGACGGCAGACTGACACCCGCCCCCGGCGGATCTGCGGCAGCGCGCTGGCGGGCAGATCGGGTGGCGTCTCGTCATGACTGAACCCGATCTGTCTTTTCTCGACCCCGCTGCGTGGCGGCATCTCGCTCCCGTCGCACCCCTTGCGGCGCAGCGCGCGCCTGCCGCCGGCCTGTCTGCCGAGGCCCTGGTGGCCGAGCTCGAGCGCCAAAACGAGGTCTTGCGCTACAGCCAGGCCGTGGCCGAGAGCACCTACGAGCGCTTCGAGACATTGTTTGCCAGCGTGCCCCTGGCGCTGATGGTGCTCGATTCGCATGACGTGGTGGTGCAGGCGAATGCGATGGCGCACCGCTGTTTTCAACCCGGTGAACGCGACCGGCCGCTGACGGCCCTGCTGCCTTTCGTGCGCGCCCAGGATGCGCCGCGTGTGCAGGCCGCCTTTGCCCAGGCCCGGAATCAGGGGCACAGCCAGGCCAAGGAGGTGGTGTTTGCGATCGGCGCGGACGGGCGCATCACCGGCGACCTGCATATTGCGCGCATCGAGGCGCCCCAGGATGCCCTGCCGCAGTTCCTGTGCGCAGTGATCGACCAAGGCCCGCTGCTGGCCGAGCGGCAGGCGTTGCAGCGCAGCGCGCGCGCGCTGCAACAGCGCAACGGGCAGTTGCACGCCAGCCAGAAGCGGCTGGCCGCCGTGATCGATGCGGCGCTCGATGCCATCGTCTGCGTCGACCAGCACCAGCGCATCACGGTGTTCAACCCCCGGGCGGCGGCATTGTTCCAGTGCCACGCCAGCGACGCGCTGGGCAGCCGGCTGGAGCGCTTCCTGCCCGATGCCGCTGCGGTCTTGGCGCAGGCCCGCAGCGGCACCCGGGAGATGATGGCGCAAAGCGCCAGCGGCCAGCCATTGGCGCTGGAGGTGAGCCTGTCGTTCGAGCGCCATGCCCAGGGCCAGACCACCACCGTCTTCGCGCGCGACCTGACGGGCCGCAAAAAGGCCGAGGCCGAGCGCAACGAACTGGAGGCGCAGTTGCGCGAGTCGCACAAGATGCAGGCCGTGGGCACGATGGCCGGCGGCATTGCGCACGACTTCAACAACATCCTGGGCGCCATCCTCGGCAACGTGGCGCTGGCCCAGGCCGACTGCGCGCCAGACTCGCCGGTGCTGCAAAGCCTGCTCGAAATCGACAAGGCCGGCCGCCGCGCGCGTGATCTGGTGCGCCAGATCCTGACCTTCAGCCGCAACCAGCCGCCACAGCGCTCGGTCTTGTCGCTCGCCGATATGGTGCACGACACCGAACGCCTGTTGCGCGTCACCCTGCCCCCTGCCATCGGGCTACAGATGCAGTTGCAACCGGGCCTGCCATGGGTGCTGGCCGATGCCACGCAGGTCGGGCAGGCGCTGCTGAACCTGTGCACCAACGCCATCCATGCCATCGGCAGCGGGCGCGGCAGCATCCATGTCGAGGCCGCCACGGTGTCGGCCGACCAGCACCTGATCGAGCGGCTGGGCCTGGCGCCCGGCGACTACGTGGCACTGAGCGTGCGCGACACCGGCCCCGGCATGGACGCGGCCACGCTGGAGCGCATCTTCGAGCCTTTCTTTACCACCAAGCCCGTCGGCCAGGGCACGGGCCTGGGCCTGGCCGTCGTGCATGGCGTGATGCGCAGCCACGAGGGCAGCGTTGCCGTGCACAGCAGGCCCGGCCAGGGCAGTTGCTTCACGCTGTACTTTCCGGTGGCACCCGGCAGCGCGCAGCAGGCAGCGGCCGGGCCGGAACCGGTCGCGCCCGCCCTTTTTCCGGGCAACACTTCGGGCAACACTCCGGGCAGCGCGCCGGCCAACGCTTCGGCCGACATGCCGAGCCGCACGCCGGGCCTGGCGGAGAGCGTGCCACGCAGGCAGCCGCATGTGATGTATGTCGACGATGACCCGGCCCTGGTGTTTCTGGTGCAACGCCTGCTGCGCCGCCGGGGCTATGCGGTCAGCGGCTACAGCGACCCGCGCCAGGCCCGCGCCGCATTGCGCGCTGCGCCGCAGGACTATGACCTGCTGGTCACCGACTACAACATGCCCGGTTTCTGCGGCGTCGATCTGGTGCGTGAAGCCCGCTCGATCCGCCCGGAACTGCCCGTGGCCCTGACATCGGGCCATGTGACGGCCGAAATCGAGCAGGCCGCGCTGGCCGAAGGCGCGCGGGCGCTGATCCACAAACCCGACGATGTGCAGGCACTGTGCGCCACGGTGCAGGGCCTGCTCGCCGGCAACGACCCCGGCGCGCCGGCCATCTGATGGCCCGCCCTACCGCACCCGCATGCCGGGCTTGGCGCCGGGCCCGGGCGCGAGCAGGTAGATGCCGGGGTTGGCTTTCTCGTCGCCATGGCTGGCGGCCAGCACCATGCCTTCGCTCACGCCAAACTTCAGTCGGCGGGGCGCCAGGTTGGCCACCATCACGGTGTGTTTGCCGATCAGATCTGCCGGCTGGCAGGCGCTGGCGATGCCGCTGAACACCTGGCGCTGGCGGCCTTCGCCGATGTCCAGTGTCAGGCGCAGCAGCTTGGTCGAGCCTGCCACGGCCGCGCAGTCGACGATCAGCGCAACGCGCAGGTCGACGCGGTCGAAGTCGTCGATGCCGATGCCGGGGGCCAGGGCCAGGCCGCCGGGTTCTTGCGCGCCGGCAGCGGCGATCTGCGCAGCGGCCGGGGGCTGGAACAGGGCGGCCAGTTGCTCGGGCGTCACGCGCTGCATCAGGTGCTGGTAGGGCGCGATGGCCTGCACAGCGCCGCCCGCATCCCACCGCTGCATGTCCTGGCCGACAAAGTCCTGCGCGGCGCGGGCCAGGGCGGGCAGCACGGGCGACAGGTAGCGTGTGAGCGTGGCGAAGGCGTTGATCAGCACCGAGCAGACTTGGTGCAGCGCCTGCCCGTTCGCTGCATCCTTGGCCAATTCCCAGGGCTTGTTCCGGTCGACATAGGCGTTGACCTTGTCGGCCAGCAGCATGATCTCGCGCGTCGCCTTGCCGAACTCGCGCGCCTGGTACCACTGCGCGATGGTGTCGCGGGCGCCATGCAGATCGGCCAGCAGGGCCAGGCCGGCGGCGCCGAAGTCGCTGGTCAGCCGGCCGGCGAAGCGCTTGGTCAAAAAGCCCGCAGCGCGGCTGGCAATGTTCACGTATTTGCCGATCAGGTCGCTGTTCACGCGCACCATGAAGTCCTCGGTGCCGAGGTCCATGTCCTCGTTGCGCGCGCTCAGCTTGGTCGCCAGGTAGTAGCGCAGCCACTCGGCGTTCATGCCCAGGCTCAGGTATTTGAGCGGGTCCAGGCCCGTGCCACGGCTCTTGCTCATCTTCTCGCCGTTGATGGTCAAAAAGCCGTGCACGAACACGTTGTCCGGCGTCTTGCGCCCGCTCAGGTGCAGCATCGCGGGCCAGAACAGGGTGTGGAAGGTGACGATGTCCTTGCCGATGAAGTGGTACTGCTCCAGCGCCGGGTCGGCCATGTAGGCGTCGTAGTTTTGGCCGCGCTTTTCCAGCAGGTTCTTCAGCGCCGCCAGATAACCCACCGGCGCGTCGAGCCAGACATAGAAGTATTTGCCCGGCGCATCGGGAATTTCGATGCCGAAGTAGGGCGCATCGCGGCTGATGTCCCAGTCATCGAGGCCCTCGCTGCAGCTGCCGTCGGGGTTGCTGCGCAGGCCAAACCATTCCCGGACCTTGTTGGCCACCTCGGGTTGCAGTTTGCCGTCTTGCGTCCAGCGCTGCAGAAACTCCACGCAGCGCGGGTCGGAGAGCTTGAAGAAGAAATGCTCGGAACTCCTGAGCTCGGGCTTGGCGCCGGACAGGGCCGAGACCGGGTCGATCAGTTCGGCGGGCGCATACACCGAGCCGCACTGCTCGCAGTTGTCGCCATACTGCTCCTTGGCGTGGCAGCGCGGGCATTCGCCGACGATGTAGCGGTCGGGCAGGAACATGCTCTTGCCGGGGTCGAAGAACTGCTCGATGCTGCGCCGCTCGATCAGCGAACCATCGGCGCGGTCGCGCAGGTCGCGGTAGATCTGGCGCGCCAGTTCGTGGTTCTCCGGCGCATCGGTGCTGTGCCAGTTGTCAAAGCTCAGGTGAAAGCCGTCCAGGTACGGCTTGCGGCCTGCCGCAATGTCGGCCACGAACTGCTGTGGCGTCTTGCCGGCTTTTTCGGCGGCAATCATGATCGGCGCGCCATGGGTGTCGTCTGCGCCGACGAAGTTCACTTCGTGGCCCTGCATCCTCTGAAACCGCACCCAGATGTCGGCCTGTATGTACTCCATCAGGTGGCCGAGGTGGAACGGGCCATTCGCGTAGGGCAGGGCGGTGGTGACGAAGAGCTTGCGTGTCGACGGCATGGTGGGGGCGGCTTTCTCGGGCGAAGCCGGCAATTTTAGGCGTTTGCCGCGCTGCCCCGGTGCCGCGCCGGGATGGCCGCGCCGCTATCGCTCCAGCCGAAGAAGCGGCAGACCTGGCTGCGCATGGCCAGGGTGTCGGCCCGGCCCAGGGCCATTAGTTCCTGCGTGTAGCCGGCCTCGAACAGCAGGTAGCTGGCCAGCGCCGCGCCGCGCACGTCGGCCATGTTGGCGCTGACGCCGAGCGCGCCCAGCATGGTGCGAATCGGCGCGGGCAGGTCGCCCACATGGCGCGCGGCCATGGCGTCGAGCCGCTGCGAGGGGGCAATCACCAGCAGTTCGATGGGGCGCAGCGCGCTGTGCCGGCGCCGTTCTTCGGGAATCAGCGCCAGGGTCTGGTTGATGCGCTGCATCCGCTCCACATCGACCGCCAGCGCATCGAGAAAAATGCTCGACAGTGCATGCCCCGCCATCTGCGCCAGCGTCGGGTAGCCGGCGGCGGGGCTGGCGCCGGTGTCGTCCCTGGGCTCGTGCATGCGGCCCGCGCCAATGACCAAAATGCGCTCCGCTCCGAGGTGGATCGCGGGCGCCATCGGGGCCGACTGGCGCATCGAGCCGTCGCCGAAATACTCGGTGTGCCCGTCCACCGTGAGGCCCTTGGCCGGAAAGATGAACGGGATGGCCGAGGAGGCCAGCAGGTGCTGGTGCGTGATGCGATCCGGCATGGCCTTGCGCTGCGAGCGCACCCAGGGCTGCATCGGTTCGGCCGACTCGAAAAAAGTCACATGCTCGCCCGAGCTGTAGCTCGATGCCGACACGGCCAGCGCCCTCAGATGCCCCTTGCGGATCAGCCTGGGCAGGCGCGCCAGCGGCACCATGCGGACCAGCAGCCGTTCCAGCGGCGCGTTGTCCAGCAGCGAGCGCGGGCGCATGCGCCGCCAGCGGGCCAAGGCCCAGCCCAGCGACATCAGCGTCAGCCAGCGCGCGCCGCTGCGCATCACGCTCAGCGAATCGGCGCCGTACACCTGCGCGGCATGGATCTGGCGCCAGACCCGGGCCATGCGCTGCACCGCGCGGTCGAAGTGGTCGGCGCCCGAGGCCAGCGCCGCCGCGTTGATGGCCCCGGCCGAGGTGCCGGTGATGATCGGAAAGGGATTCGCCTGGCGCCCCGCCCCGCAGACCCGGCGCAGGTCGGCAATCGCCTCCAGCACCCCGACCTGGTAGGCGGCCCGGGCGCCGCCACCGGTCAGCAGCAGGCCGGTGGCGGGCGTTTCCGGGGCAGCCCCGGGGGCTTGCGGGCCGGCGCAGGCGGGCATGGTCGCCGCCTACCGGGCCTCGATCCGGTGCGCGGCAATCACGCCGCCCAGCAGCCGGGCGTCGGCCTGGATGCGGTTGGCCAGCCCTTCGGGCGAGGAGCCGACCGTCTGCCAGCCCTGCTGGAACAGCTTGTCGCGCATTTCCTGGCTGCGGGCCAGGTCGCCGATCAGCGCGGCCAGCCTGGACCGAATGGCGGCGGGCATGCTCGCCGGGGCGGCAAAGGCATTCCAGATTTCGAGTTGGAAATCCTCGATGCCGGCTTCCGCCAGACTCGGCAGTTCCGGGGCCAGCAGGCTGCGTCCGGCAGACGTGACGCCAATCGCGCGCAGCTTGCCGGCGCGCACCTGGGCCTGCGCCAATGCCGGGGGCAGCAGCGCCATCTGCAACTGCCCGCCCAGCAGCGCGCTGGCCACCTGCGCATAGCCGGGGTAGGGCACATGCACCGGGTTGATGCGGCTGCGCGACTTGAGCAGTTCGGTGCCGATATGGCCCACCGTTCCCACCCCCGGCGTGCCGTAATTCCAACGGTCGCCGCCTTTGCGGGCGGCGGCGAAAAAGTCCCGGGCGCTGGCGGATACGCCAGACGGGTCCACGGGCGCGGTCAGCACCAGCGGGGCGGTGCCGATCAGGCTCAGCGGCGCGAAATCCTGGAGCGGGTCATAGGGCAGGGCCGGGTTCAGTTGCTTGGCGATGGTCAGGTTGCCATTGATCATCAGGCCGATGGTGTGGTCATCGCGCGCCTTGGCCACGGCATCGGCGGCAATGTTGCCGCCCGCCCCCACCTTGTTGTCGACGATCACGGGCTGGCCCAGGGCCTTGGACAGAGGTTCGGCGAACAGGCGCGCGGTCAGGTCGGGGGATGAACCGGCCGGAAAGCCGACGATGATCTTCAGGGGCTGGTTCGGCCATGCCGCGGGGGCTGCGCCCTGGGCCCAGCAGGCTGCGCTCGCCAATGCGACGAGCCACAGCCAAGAATGACGGCAAACGAGGCGTGACATGGGGTCTCCTTATATCTTTCAGATCATTCAAACTTCAGTGGTCAAGGCGTGGTTGCCAGCCTTGATTGCTGAACTGGTTGACTCACCACCGTGCAGCCTGTGTCTCCTGCGAGCCCGAGCTCGAATTTCAGCCCAGGGCGCACGGTGGTGGTCTGTTTGTTCTGCCGCATCCCGAATGGTTGACCGAACACATTTCGTATTCATAAGGCTGGGAGCCACAGGACTTGTATGAGTGAACCCGTTTATGTAGGTATCGACGTGGCCAAGCGCACCTTCGAGGTGGCCACCACTGGTCAAGCACAGACCTTCAGTCTTGGCAACGATGAGGCCGGGCATGCCCAGTTGTGCCAACTGCTGGCGCCGCTGTCGCCGCGCCTGGTGCTGCTGGAGGCCACTGGCGGCTACGAGCAGGACCTGGCGCTTGCCTTGTCCGCGGCAGGCTTGCGTGTGTCGGTGATCAATCCGCGCCAAGCACGCGACTTTGCCCGCTGCATGGGCAAACTGGCCAAGACCGATCGCATCGATGCGCAGGCGCTGCGCGGCTTTGCAGCCTTGCTGGACGCCCAGGGTCACGAGCCGCGCATGCTGGCCGACGAGCAGCAGCGCGAGTTGACCGCCCTGGTGGTGCGCCGCCGCCAACTCGTGGCCATGCTGGTGGCCGAACGCCAGCGACTGGCCCTGGCACATCCCAAGGCCAAGCCCAGCATCCTGCGGATCATGGCTACCATTGCCGAGCAACTCAACGACCTGGACGGGCAGCTCAAGGAGCATGTCCTGGCACACCACGCCGATCTGGCGGCCTTGCTGACCTCGGTCAAGGGCGTGGGTCCCACCACGGCCAGCACGCTGCTGGCGCAACTGCCCGAGTTGGGCCAGCTCAATCGCAAGCAGATCACCTCGCTGGTGGGCTTGGCCCCCATCAATCGGGACTCGGGCACGCTGCGTGGGCAGCGCCACATCTTCGGTGGTCGCGCCGACGTGCGCCGCGTGCTGTTCGTGGCCGCCTTGGTAGGCACGCGCTTCAATCCCGTGCTCAAAGCCTTCTATGCAAGGCTGCTGGCCGCCGGCAAGCCCAAAAAGGTCGCTCTGGTCGCCTGCATGCACAAGTTGTTGGTCATCTTGAACGCCATCGCTCGCACCAAGTCGCCTTGGCGCAACGAGCTTGCTGAAGCGGTTTGACTTTGTCATTCAAGATGGTTGCTGAATCTTCGGGGCAGAAACGGCGCGGGGCCCGGTCAGGGGCCCCGTGAGGCAACTCTTTGCCGGCGTATTCGCTTGGGCGCTTGGGCAAGCTCAGGCGTATTTGACCAGCGCCTGCTTCATCTTCTTCATGGCCGCCACCTCGATCTGGCGGATGCGTTCGGCGCTCACGCCGTAAATGGCGGCCAGATCGTGCAGCGTCATGCCGCCCGTTCCGTCATCGTTGACCTTGAGCCAGCGCTCTTGCACGATGCGCCGGCTGCGCTCGTCCAGGCTGGCCAGCGCCTTGGCAATGCCATCGGTGGCCAGCGCATCCCGCTGGCGCGACTCGATCAGCGCCGTCGGCTCGTGCGAGGCATCGGCCAGGTAGGCAATCGGGCCAAAGGCCTGCTCGCCATCGTCCGATGGCGCCGGGTCGAGCAGCACATCGCCGCCGGACATGCGGGTTTCCATCTCGATGACTTCTTCGCGCTTGACATGGAGCTGCGCCGCGACGGCGTCGATTTCGTGCTCGGACAGCGTGTCGCGGTAGGTGGCAGCATCGGTGGCGCCGGCGTCGGCCTTGAAGCCCTGCTTCATCGAGCGCAGGTTGAAGAACAGCTTGCGCTGGGCCTTGGTGGTTGCCACCTTGACCATGCGCCAGTTCTTCAGGATGTATTCGTGGATCTCGGCCTTGATCCAGTGCATGGCGTAGCTGACCAGGCGCACGCCCTGGTCGGGGTCGAAGCGCTTGACGGCTTTCATCAGGCCGATATTGCCTTCCTGTATCAGGTCGCCGTGCGGCAGGCCGTAGCCCAGGTACTGGCGCGCAATCGACACCACCAGGCGCAGGTGCGACAGCACCAGCCGGCCAGCGGCGTCCAGATCGTTGTGTTCCTTGAACTGGCGCGCGTAGCTTTGCTCTTGCTCATACGTGAGCAGGGGCAGGCGGTTGACGGCGGCAATATAAGCGTCGAGGTTGCCCAGCGCAGGCACCAGCGTCCAAGGGTTGGCGGGAGCCAGGCTCAGCGTTGCGGAGCCGGATTGAATGGTCATTGCAAGAATCCTTTCCTCTGCCCAATCTTCCCAAGTGGGGGAATGTTAGCACTCTCTGCGATCGAGTGCCAAGGCCGGAGTTCCGTCGGCCGCTGCGTTCAGGCGGCCGGCGTCGAACGGGCCAGCAGTTCCTGCGCCCGCTCGCGCGGGCAATGAGGTCAGCGCGAGTGGGCGCGCTGCGCCCCGGGAAGATTTTTGCCGTTCGGCCGTGCGCACGCGCTCGCCGTGTCGCGCCCTGCGCGGCGCTCGCGCTGCTGCTGCGTCATCGGCAACCGGACCAGCGCCTGCGTCCCGGTAATGAAGATGCGCCCCTGGCGCAGCGTGTATTTGTCGTCCGGGTTGACGGTGGCGGTGCTCACGGAGGTACCTTCGCCTTCGGCTACGGTATGAGCGCCTTCGGGCGGCCGGGCGGTGCTCACGGGGCGCCTTCATCGTGGCACAGGTGAGACGCAGCGGGCAGCACGCAACACGGCGGCGCTTCCTGCTTCGACCTGGTGCGGGCATTGACCAATATTGTGCAGACACTTGTTTATCTACCTGTGTATGTTGGCACTTGTCTTGCGATCTGTTCATTGGTGTAAATACTATTGGACATGGCACTTGCCAAAGACTACAAACCGGTTTCGCGATGGCTTGCCATCGTGTCCCGGCGCCTGCGCTTCAGGCGCCGCCCCGGTTTTCATCCCGTGAAGGAGTTTTCCGATGAACATCCAGCGCATTCGGCCCAACGCCCGCATGAGCGCCGCCGTGGTCTGCAACGGCCTGGTTTTCGTCGCCGGCCAGGTGGCCGACGATGCCAGCGCCGATGTGGCGGGGCAGACGACGCAGATTCTGGCCAAGATCGATCAGTTGCTGGCCGAGGCCGGCAGCAGCAAGGAGCGCATCGTGAGCGCCAACATCTGGCTCGCGGATATCGCTACCTTCGGCCAGATGAACGGCATCTGGGACGCCTGGGTGCCGGCGGGCGAGCCGCCGGCGCGCGCCTGCGTGGAGTCCAGGCTCGCGTTCCCGCAGTACACGGTGGAGATCGCCGTGATCGCGGCCCAGGGCCGTTGATGCGATGAAGACCGTCATCCTCGGCGCTGGCGTGGTCGGCGTGGCGACGGCCTACTACCTGGCCCGGGAGGGGCACGAGGTGCTCGTGATCGAGCGCCAGCCAGAGGTGGCGCGGGAGACCAGTTTTGCCAACGCCGGGCTGGTGGCCCCCGGGCATTCCTACACCTGGGCGTCGCCGAAGGCGCCCGGGATCTTGCTCAAATCGCTGTTTCTCCAGGGCCAGGCCCTGCGCTTGAAACTGCGCCTGGATCCGCCAATGTGGGCCTGGGGCTTGCAGTTTCTGCGCCATTGCACCACCGCGCGCTGGCGCCAGAACACGACGCGCAAACTGCACCTGTGCCGCTATTCGCAGCAACTGCTGCAAGCGTTGACGGCCGCCGAGCGCCTGGAGTATCAGCGCACCGAAGGCGGGGCGCTCTACATCTACCGGGACGCGCCAGCCCTGGAGCGCGGGATCGGGGCGATGCGCGTGCTGTCCGACGCCGGCCTGCCGTTGCAGACCCTGACACCCGGACAAGTGGCGCAGCGCGAGCCGGCATTGGCCGACGCGCAAGCGCAGATCGCCGGCGCGATTTTCTGCCCCAGCGACGAAAGCGGCGACGCCCGCCTGTTCACCTGCCAACTGGCACAACGCTGCGAGCGCATGGGCGTGCAGTTCCTGATGAATCGCCCGATCGAAGGCTGGGAGCACAGCGCCGATCGCATCTCGGCGGTGCGCACGGCCGGCGGCACCGTGGCCGGCGACCACTTCGTGCTGGCGCTGGGCAGTTATTCGCCGATCCTGGCGTCACGCCTCGGATACCGCCTGCCCATTTATCCGGTCAAGGGCTATTCGGTGACGCTGCCGATCCGCCCCGGCGACCAGGCGCCGACCCTGGGCGGCGTAGACGAGCATCACCTGGTGGCCTGGGCACGGTTCGGCGACCGTTTGCGCCTGACCGCAACGGCCGAGTTCGCCGGCTACGACACCGGGCATGTGCCGCAGGACTTCGACGGCATGCTCGCGCTGGCGCGCCAACTGTTTCCCCGGGGCGCGGACTACGACCGCCCCGAGTACTGGTCCTGCCTGCGCCCGATGACGCCATCCGGCGCGCCCATTCTGGGCCGCACGCGCCATCGCAACCTGTTCCTGAACACCGGGCATGGCCATATGGGCTGGACGATGGCCTGCGGCACTGCCCGCATCGTCAGTGACATCATCTGCGGGCGCCAGCCCGGGCACAGCCTGGAGGGGCTGACCCATGACGCGAGAGGGTAGTCCGGTGCGCCATGCCGTCGACCTCGAGCGCGCTGCGCCCTATACCGTCGTGCCGTTTCGGATGGATGCCGGATTGATGGCGCGCGCGGCCATCGGACTGGTGGTGCTGGCCAGCGACCAGACCATGGAATACGAGTGGCGCCGCATCCTGACCGATGTCCCCGGCCTGGCGTTCTTCGCGGCGCGCATGCCCAGCCCGGCGGACATCTCGCCCGGTTCGCTCGCGGCCATGGAAAAAGACATTGCCGGCGCAGTCGATCTGCTGGTTCCCGGCGTCGCGCTGCACGTGGTGGCGTTCGGCTGCACTTCCGGGACCATCGTCATCGGCGAGCAACGGGTCTTCGGTCATCTTCGCGCCGCCAGACCCCAGGTGCGCTGCACCAGCCCCATCACCGCAGCCATGGCCGGGCTGCACCAGCTCGGGGCCAGGCGCATCGCGCTGATCTCCCCCTATGTCGTGGCCATCAACGCACTTTTTCGGCGCCACATCGAGGCCGATGGCGTGCAAGTGGCGCGCATTGCTTCGTTCAACCACGCCAACGACGCGCAAGTGGCGCGCATCGACCGCGCATCGCTCGAAAGCGCCATCGTCGGCGCCGGTTCCGCTGCGGATGTCGACGCGGTCTTCGTCGCCTGCACCAGCCTGCGCATGTGCGAGCTCACGCGCGATGTCGAGCAAGCGCTGGGCAAGCCGGTCATCTCCAGCAACAGCGCGATGGCCTGGCATGCGCTGCGTCTGGCCGGCATCGATGACCGGCTCCCGCGATGGGGGCGGCTGTTCGAGCAGCCAGCGGGCGCCCGGGCCGGCGGCCCGGACCCCGGCCGGCTTTCTCGGGCATTCTTTCTTGGGAGCTCCTGATGAAAAAACGCAATTGGCTTGCAGCGTGCGCCGCTGTCGCGTTGCAGGGCGCGCTGTGCACGCCCTGGCCCGCGCTGGCGCAGGCCAGCATACGGATCGGTGCCGTGCTGCCGTTGACCGGCCCGTCCGCCACCATCGGCGAGGACATCCGCCGCGGCATCATGCTCGGCGTCGATGAGGTCAACGCCAACGGCGGCGTGCTCGGCAAGAAACTGGCGCTCATCGTCGAGGACTCGGCGAACAACCCGACCACGGCGCTGACCGCTGCCCGCAAACTGGCCACGGTGGACAAAGTCCCTGCCGTCATCGGCGAATACTCTTCGAGCATTACCCTGCCGATGGCGCAGTACCTGGTCAAGGAAGGCGTCGCGCATGTCAACATCGGCAGCAGCAGCACCAAGGTGCGCGCGTTGGGCGGGGCCGCTTACAGCCTGATCGGGCTGGAAGACGCCGGCAACCGCCATGCGGTGCGGGATACTTACGGCATGGGCTGGCGCAAGATCGCCGTCATCGTGCCCAACAACGCCTTTGGGCAGGGCGTGGCCGAGGGCTTCAGGCACGAGTTCGAAAAGCTCGGCGGCAAGGTGCTGGCGCAGGTGCTCTATGCCGGCGGCCAATCCTCCTACCGGCGCGAGTTGCAGCAGCTCGCGCGCAGCAAGCCCGATGCCTATCTGTACTCCGCCTACGGGCAGGAATCGGCGGTCATCAACCGCGAGAGCAAGGAACTGGGCCTCAGACAGGTTCCCTGGTACGCCTACATCATGAGCATGTGCGTGTCGGACACCCCCGCCGAAAACGTCGAAGGCCAGATCGGGATGGATGTGGGCGCGGCCAAAGGCGAGTTGGGCAAGGCTTACGAAACCGCGTTCCGGGCCCGGCACAAGGAAGGCTTCAAATCCGCGTTCAACGGCTATGGCTATGACGCCGTGCGGATGCTGGCCGCCGCGCTGACGCAGGCCAAGGGCAGCAGTTCTGCCGATGTCCAAAGAGGTCTCAAGGAGGTCGGCGCCGGCGGGTTCGCCGGCGTCACCGGCACCATTGCCTTCGATGCCGAAGGCCAGCGCATCGACCCGCCCTACGACAACTTGCGCTACCAGGGCGGCAGGCTGGTGCCGCGATAAGCGCCAAGGCAGGCGCGAGGCAAGCACCGCAAGCAACCAGGCAAGCACCAGGCAGGCACGCGCGATGCTGCAATTTTTCATCGACACTTTGCTGCGCACCACCGATCTGGCGCTGATCGCGCTGGGTTTGAGCATGTTGTACGGCCTGGTCAAGTTTCCCAATGTGGCCCATGTCCAATATGCGATGTGCGGGGCCTTTCTCGCCTATGCCGGCCACAGCGCCGGCGCTCCGTTGGCCGCCGCGTTGGCGCTGGCTTCGGCGTTGACGGGGCTGATCACCTTGGCGCTGCAGCGCCTGGTCTTCAAGCGCCTGCTGCAAGGCGGCCCGGCGATCGCGATGATCGGTTCACTGGCCATTGCCATGCTGCTGGTGGCCGGCGTGCAGGGCATTGCCGGCTCTTTTCCGCGCATGTTCTCCCTGCCTTCGATGGACCCGGTGGTCATTGGCGCGGCCCGCATCACCCCGGTGCAGCTTGGGTTTTGCGCGACCACCATGGCGCTGCTGCTGTCGTTCGTCGGGCTGCTGTTTCGCACCCGGGCCGGCCGGGCGATGCGCGCACTGGCCAGCAACCCGATGCTGGCCGAAGCCTGCGGCCTGGATGCGCAGCGCATCACCTATGCCGTGACCTTCATCAGCGGCGCCGTGGCCGGCCTGGGCGGCGCCATGCTGGCATTGTCCACCGGTGCGCATATCAACCTGGGCTACGACCTGCTGCTGCCGGTGTTCGCGGCTGCGATTCTCGGCGGCTTGGGCAACCCCGTCGGCGCGGTCGCCGGGGCCTTGCTGATCGCGCTGACCGAGACCATCGTGACCCACCTCGACTTCGGCCCCCTGGTGGGGCAGGAACTGCGCTTCCTGCCCGTGGCCTACATCGGCGCCGCGTCGTTCCTGATCTTGCTGCTGACCTTGCTGTTCAAGCCCCATGGATTGTTCGGCGCGGAGGTGCGCCGTGTTTGATTTCCTGACCTACCTGCTGACCATCGGCGGCATCTACGCCATCATGGCGCTGGGCCTGAACATACAGGCGGGCTACGGCGGACTGCTCAATTTCGGCCATATCGCCTTTGCCGGCATCGGCGCATATGCCACCGGCATTGCCCACGCGCGCGGCTGGCCGGTGCCGGCCGGCATGGCGCTGGGCATGGCCCTGGCGACGGCCCTGGGGTGGTGCATCGGCAGGCTCGGGCGCAGGCTGGCGGCGGACTACTGGGGCATTGCCACGCTGGCGGTGGCCGAAATCCTGCGCACCGTGGCCCTCAACGAGGACTGGCTGACCGGCGGCGCCAATGGCATCAGCGCCATCCCGGGGCTGTTCGAGAACCAGCCGCGCCCGTGGAACGAACTGCTGTTCATGGCGCTGGTGCTGGGCCTCGTGGCGCTGCTGGCGTGGCTGTCGGCGCGGCTGGGCGATGGGCGTTTCGGCCGGGCCATCCGCCTGATGCGCGAGCAGCCGCAACTGGCCGCGTGCATGGGCTACGACCTGCAGTCGCTCAAGACGCGCACCGTCATGAGCGGCGCCGCCGTGACGGCGCTGGCCGGCAGCCTGTATGCGCTGCAAATGAACTTCGCCGGCCCCGAGTTCCTGCTGGCCGCCGAAACCTTCGTGCTGTGGACGATGCTGATGGTAGGCGGCATCGGCCGAACGGCGGGGGTGTTGCTGGGCGTGGTGCTGCTGCAGGCGGTCCATGCCTTCGTGCCGTTTGCGAAAGACATGCTGGGCTTCGATTCCGATCGCGCCGGCGCGCTGCGCCTGGGAATGATCGGCCTGATCCTGTTGGCTTGCCTGCTGCTGCGCCGCGAGGGCTTGCTGCCGGAAAAGCTCAGGGCCAGCGCATGAAGCCCCCCTTGCTGCAAGTGAGCGGCCTGGCCAAAGCCTTCGATGCCAACCAGGTGTTGCACGATCTGCAGTTCGCGATTGCCCCCGGCGAGATCGTCGGCCTGCTCGGGCCCAACGGCTCGGGCAAGAGCACGCTGCTCAACATCGTCAGCGGTTTCGAGCGGCCCGATGCCGGCGACATCCGGCTGGACGGCCGCTCCATCGCTGCGCTGCCGACCGACCGCATCGTCGCGCTGGGCATGGTGCGCACCTTCCAGTTGCCGGCCATGCCGCAAAAAATGTCGGTGCTGGAAGTGGCCATGGCGGCCGCCACCGGCGCGCATGGCGTGCTGGCGACGCTGCTGCGCAGTCCGGCAGCGCGCCGGGCCGAGCGCCAAGGCCACGACAAGGCCGTCGAACTTCTGGCCGCGCTGCTGCTGGCGCCGGTCAGCCATTTGCCGGCGGCAGCCATCTCGGGCGGCCAGAAAAAGCTGCTCGGCATCGTTTGCGCGCTGATGGCCGGGCCCCGCCTGCTGATGCTCGACGAACCGACGGCCGGGGTGCATCCCGATCTGCGCCGCGACATCGTGCAGGCGCTGCAAGGACTCCATGCGCGCGGCATGACCCTGGTCATCGTCGAGCATGACATGCACTTCATCCGCGAACTGTGCACACGCTGCATCGTTCTCGACCAAGGCCGCATCGTGGCCAGTTGCCGGCCCGACGAACTGGCGTCGAACGAGCGGGTGGTGCAAGCCTATCTGGGTGCCAGCGCCAAGGAGCCCGGCCGATGAACCGGGCCATCACCGTCGATCGGCTCAGAGCCGGCTACACCCGGGAGGTGGACATCCTCGACGGCATTTCGCTGCAAGTGCAGCGGGCGGAAATCGTCAGCTTGCTCGGCCCCAATGGCTGCGGCAAATCGACCCTGCTCAAAGCCATCGCCGGCTTTGTCCAGCCGCGCAGCGGCCAGGTGCTGCTGGAACGCAGGGATGTCTCGGCACTGCCGGCGCACGAGAAGATGCGCTCGTGCAGCCTGGGCTTCGTGCCGCAGACGGAGAACATCTTCAGCGCGCTGAGCGTGCGCGAGAACCTGCAGATCGGCGGCCATTACCTGGCCCCGGCAGCGCGGCTCGGGCGCATCGAGCGGCTGTGCTCGCTCTACCCGGTGCTGGCGCGCAAGCTCCGGGCGCCGGCGGCCTCCTTGTCCGGGGGCGAGCGGCAGATTCTGGCGCTGGCGCGCGCCCTGATGCCAAGCCCGAAAGTGCTGCTGCTCGACGAACCCTCCGCAGGGCTGGCGCCGATGGTCCTGCGCCAGGTGTTCGATGCCATCGTCGAGATCCGCGATGAGGAGCAGGTCAGCATCCTGATGGTCGAACAAAATGCGGTCGAGGCCCTGCGCATCTCGGACCGGGCCTACATCCTGGCGCTGGGCGCCGTGGCGCTCAGCGGCCGCGCAGATGAACTGCTGCACGACCCCAAGGTGCGCGACTTGTACCTCGGCGGGCGTGCCGCATGAGCCGCCAGCAAAAAGGATCGAACCCATGCCCACCGCCGCACCGATGCCCGCGCAGATAGCCGCCATGTCGCATGGCCTGTGGGGCCACAGCGCGGCGCCAGCGCCTGAAACACAGCCGCTGCAGCGCGACATCGCGGTCGATGTCGCCGTGGTCGGGGCGGGGTTCACCGGCTTGTCGACGGCACTGCATCTGCGCGAAGAAGGGGCCGCTGGCGTTGCCGTCCTCGAAGCGGCGGACATCGGCTTCGGCGCCTCCGGCCGCAACGTCGGGCTGGTCAACGCCGGCGCCTGGATTCCGCCCGACGAACTGCCGCGCCGGCTCGGCCAGACCTACGGTCGGCGCCTGTTGCAGACCCTGGGCGCCGGCCCCGATCTGGTGTTCGACATCATCGGGCGCCACCGCATCGACTGCGCCGCCGTGCGCCATGGGAACCTGCACTGCGCGCTCGGCGCCGGCGGCCTGGCCAACATCCGGGAACGCGCCCGCCAATGGACCGCCCATGGCGTGGCCGTGCGCCTGATCGATGCCGCCGAAACGGCCCGCCTGGTAGGCAGCGATGTGTACAGCGGCGCGCTGCTCGACCCCCGGACCGGCACCATCGAGCCGCTGGGCTATGTGCGCGGCCTGGCCCGCGCGGCCATCGCCAGCGGCGCCGCCGTCTACACGCAGACCGCCGTGACCGGGGCCAGGGCCGATGGCGCGCTCTGGCGCCTGTCCACCGCGCGCGGCCACAGCGTGACGGCGCGCCAAGTGGTCGTGGCCACCAATACCGCGCAGAGCCTGGCCCCCGATGCCTGGCCGCAGTTGCAGCAGGAACTGGCGCGCCTGCCCTATTTCAACGTCGCCACCGAGCCGCTGCCTCCGGCCAGCCGGCAAAAGATACTGCCCGGTGGCCATGGCGTCTGGGACACCGCCACCATCTTGTCCTCCTGGCGGCTCGACGCCGGCGGCCGCCTGGTCTGCGGCAGCGTCGGCGCGCTCACGCCGGGCGCCCGGAACGCCCATCTGCAATGGGCCCGGCGCGCCATCGCCCGGCAGTTTCCGGCGCTCGGCGGCATTGCCATCGAACACCAGTGGTACGGCTGGATCGACACCACGGCGCACCACCTGCCGCACCTGCACCGGCTGGCCGGCAATGTCTGGTCCTTGAGCGGCTACAACGGCCGGGGCATTGCGCCGGGAACCATCCTGGGGCGTGAACTGGCCTGGATGCTGCGCGGGAAAATACAGCCGCAAGACATGTCGCTGCCGGTGACGGCGCTCGGGCCGATCCGGTTCAAGCGCTTGCGCGAAACCTTCTACCAGAGCGGCGCTGCGGCGGCACATGCCGTGGGCCAGCGATGGTGACGCCGTGCAGCGACGCCGGACCTGGGCCGATGGCTGGGTGGCGCGCCTGCCGGCACCGGGGCCGATCGGCTGCAAGGCGCCCGGGCACCGGCTGGCCTCTTGGCACACGGCCCGGGGCGCGCTGGCACGCCGGCGGGTCTGCCAAGGGCCGCCGCAGCCCGGGCGTTGCTATCCAAATTGATAGCATCAAGTAAAGCAGGAACATGCGCCCGTGCGTGGTGTCAGCCATTTTCCGAAGCGCTGGCGGCGCACCCGGCTGCGCCGGGCGCAGGGGGCCGGCGCGGTATCATCCGAGCTTTGCCGTCCAACCCCCACCGGCGCCCCCGCCGGGGCGCTGCGCCTGTCCGGCGCCACCTCTGTCCGCTGACCCGTGCGTCTTACCTCGATCAAGCTGTCCGGATTCAAGTCGTTTGCCGAACCGACCACCTTCATGCTGCCCGGGCAGTTGGTGGGCGTGGTCGGGCCCAACGGCTGCGGCAAGTCCAACATCATGGACGCGGTGCGCTGGGTGCTGGGCGAGAGCAAGGCCAGCGAATTGCGCGGCGAGTCGATGCAGGACGTGATCTTCAACGGCACCACCACGCGCAAGCAGGCCAGCCGCGCCAGCGTCGAACTGGTGTTCGACAACTCCGACCACCGGGCCGGCGGCCAGTGGGGCCAGTACGGCGAGGTGGCCGTGCGCCGCGTGCTCACGCGGGACGGCGCCAGCAGCTATTACCTGAACAATCAGCCCGTGCGCCGCCGCGATGTGCAGGATGTGTTCCTGGGCACCGGCCTCGGGCCTCGGGCCTACGCCATCATTGGCCAGGGCACGATCAGCCGCATCATCGAATCGCGCCCGGAAGAACTGCGCTTGTTCCTCGAAGAGGCCGCCGGCGTGTCCAAGTACAAGGAGCGCCGGCGCGAGACGGAAAACCGCCTGGCAGACACGCGCGAGAACCTGACCCGCGTCGAGGACATCCTGCGCGAGTTGAACAGCAACCTGGACAAGCTGGAAAAACAGGCCGAGGTGGCCGCCAAGTACCAACGGCTGCAAACCCAGGCCCAGCTCCGGCAGCACCAGCAATGGTTTTTGAAGCGCGCCGAGGCCCAGGCCGAGCAGGCCAAGCTGCACCAGGACGGCTTGCAGGCCGCGAACGATCTGCAAGCGCGCATCGCCGAACTGCGCGCGGTCGAGTCCGATCTGGAGACGATCCGGCAGGCGCACTATGCCGCCGGCGACCAGGTCAACCAGGCCCAGGGGCGGCTGTATGAGGCCACGGCCGAAGTCGGGCGGCTCGAAGCCGAGATCCGCTACGTGGTCGAAGGCCGCCAGCGCGTGGAGCAGCGCCTGCTCACGCTGGCCGGGCAGATCGACCAATGGGCGGCACGCCGGCAGGAGAGCGAGACCGGACTGGAGCAACTCGCCGGCGCCGGCGCGGCGGCCCAGGAGCAGGCCGAACTGCTGGCCGCCCAACTCGAAGAGCAGGCCCTGCAGTTGCCCGGCCTGCAAGAAGCGCTGCACCAGGCGCAAAGCCGCGCCAGCGCGCAGCGCAGCGCCGTGGTGCAGGTGCAGCAGCAGATACAGGTGCTGGCCGCCGAGCAGCGCAGCATTGCCGAGCAAAGCCGCCAGCAGCAGGCCCGGCTCGAACGCCTGGGCGCCGACCGCAACGCCCTGGCCGTGCCCGACGAGGCGCGCCTGGGCAGCCTGCGCGCGCAACTGGAACAAGCCCGGGAACTGGCCGCCGCCAGCGAAGCCCGGCTGGCCGAACTGCAAGAGTGCGCGCCCCGGCTCGACGATGAGCGGCGCAGCCGCCAGCAGGCGGTGAACGGCGAGAACGCGCGCCAGGCCGAACTCTCGGCGCGCCTTTCGGCGCTGCAAGCGCTACAGGAAAAACTGATGACCGATGGCAAGCTGCGCCCCTGGCTGGCCAAGCATGGCCTGGACGGCCTGCCCGGCCTGTGGCGCCGCATCCACATCGAACCCGGCTGGGAAAACGCGCTCGAAGCCGCGCTGCGCGAGCGCCTGGGCGCGCTCGAAGTAGGGCGCCTGGACCTGGTGCGCGGCTTTCTGGGCGCCGGCGGCAGCGATGCGCCGCCGGCGCGCCTGGCCTTCTACAGCCCGCCGCCGGCAGGCGTGCCAGAACCGGACGCCGGGCAGCCACCGCGCCTGTCCGACCTGCTGCGCCTGTCCGACCCCGGCCTGCGCGCCGTGCTGGCCGGCTGGCTCCAGGGCTGCTACACCGCCGGCACGCTCGACGAAGCCCTGGCCCGGCGCAGCCAGCTACGACCGGGCGAGGCGGTTTTCGTGCCCGCAGGCCATGCCGTCAGCGCCCATAGCCTGGGCTTTTACGCGCCCGACACCGAGCAGTCCGGCCTGCTGGCCCGCGCGCAGGACATCGAGCAGTTGGACAAAGCGCTGCGCGCCCAGACGCTGATGGCCGAAGAAGCGCGCAGCGCGCTGGCGCGCGCCGAAGCCGCCTGCGCCGACACCGCGCAGCGCCTGGTGGCGGCGCGGCGCGAGGCCTCCGAAGCCCAGAGCCGGGCGCATGGGCTACAGGTCGAAACCCTGCACCTGGCCCAACGGGCCGAGCAGGCGCGCGCGCGCAGCGCGCAGATCGACGCCGATCTGGCCGAGGTCCAGGCCCGGCAGGCCGAACTGCAAGAGCGCAGCGCGAGCGCCGAGGCCCGCTTCGAGGAACTGGACATGCAATTGGCCGACAGCCAGGAGCGCGAGGCGCAACTGGGCGAGCGCGTGCTCGACGCCGAGCGCCAGCTTGGCGCCTGCCGCGAGCAGCAGCGCCAGCTCGAACGCCAGGCGCAAGAGGCCGGCTTCGCGCAGCGCAGCCTGGCGGCGCGGCGCGCCGAACTGAGCCGCGCCATCGACACGGCCGCGCAACAGGCCGCCAGCCTGAGCGACGAGCAGCACCGCGCCCAGGCCGAACTGGCGCAGTTGTCCGACGCCGCCGCCCGAGGCGGCCTGCAACAGGCGCTGGCCATGAAAATCGAGCGCGAACAAGCCTTGCTCACGCAACGCAGCACATATGACGAACTCACCCACCGGCTGCGTGCCAGCGACGAACGCCGGATGCAGCTCGAACACGCGCTGGCGCCGCTGCGCGAGCGCATCACCGAATTGCAACTCAAGGAACAGGCCGCGCGCCTGGGACTGGAGCAATACACCGCCTTGCTCGCCGACGCCCGGGCCGACCTGCAAGCCGTGGCCGCGTCGATCGCCGACGGCGCTGTGCGCCCGGGCGGCCTGCAAGGCGACATCGAGCGCCTGCAGCGCGAGATCGCCGCGCTCGGGGCGGTGAACCTGGCCGCGCTCGACGAGTTGCGCCTGGCGCACGAGCGCAAGAGCTTTCTCGACGCGCAGACGGCCGACCTGGGCGAGGCCATGCACACGCTGCAAGACGCGATTCGCAAGATCGACGGCGAAACGCGCCAACTGCTGTCGGGCACCTTCGACACCGTCAACGCCCACTTTGGCCGCATGTTTCCCGAACTGTTCGGCGGCGGGCAGGCCAGGCTGATCATCACCGGCGACGAAATCCTCGACTCGGGCGTGCAAGTGATGGCGCAGCCGCCCGGCAAAAAAAACCAGACCATCCACCTGCTGTCCGGCGGCGAAAAGGCATTGACCGCGATCGCACTGGTGTTTGCGATTTTTCAACTCAACCCGGCGCCGTTTTGCCTGCTCGACGAAGTCGACGCGCCGCTGGACGACGCCAACACCGAGCGCTATGCCAAACTGGTCACCCGCATGGGCCGTGAAACCCAGTTCCTGTTCATCAGCCACAACAAAATCGCCATGGAAATGGCCGAGCAACTGATCGGCGTGACCATGCAGGAACAGGGCGTATCGCGCATCGTGGCGGTGGACATGGAATCGGCGCTGTCACTGGCCGAGGTTTGAACCCGACGGAGCCCCTGCGATGAGCACATTGCAACTGAGTCTGAGCATCCTCGGCGCCCTGGTGCTGGCCCTGATCGTGGCCTACAACGCCTGGACCACGCGCCGCCACACCCCCCGGCGCGCGCAGGACGAGGCGCACGGCGGGCGCCGCGAACCCGGCTTCGCCGCCGGCGCCATGCCGCCTGCCGACCCCCTGGATGACCCTGCCGCCGATGCCCAAGCGGCCCGGCAATGGCCCGTGCCGGCCTTGCCCCCGGAGCGCCGCTACGGGCTCGACCCGTTGATCGACGTGATCGCGCCGCTACAGCCCGAGCACCCGGTCTCGGGCGCGGCCGCGCTGGCCGCGCTGCCGCCGACACGCCGCGCAGGCAGCAAGCCCTTTGCCATCGAGGGCCTGAACCAAACCACGCAGCAATGGGAGACCCCGGCGCCCGGCCAGCGCTACCAGAGCTTTCAGGCCGGGGTGCAGTTGACCAACCGCATGGGCGCGCTCAACGAAATCGAATTCTCGGAATTCGTGGTCAAGACCCAAGCCTTTGCCGACGCCATCAACGCCGCGCCCGACTTTCCCGACATGCTGCACGAAGTGGCGCGCGCGCGCGAACTCGACCAATTCGCCAGCGAGCATGACGCGCAACTGACCTTCATGCTGCGCGCGCGCGAAGCCGCCTGGAGCCCCGGCTACGTGCAGCAAAACGCCGCGCGCCTGGGCTTCGTGCCCGGCGCCATGCCGGGCCGGCTGGTGCTGCCCGCCAGCCAGCCGGGCGCGCCGCCCATGCTCACGCTCAGCTATGACACCCAGGCCGCGCTGGCCGACGACCCCGACCAGTCCGCCCTGCGCGACATCAGCCTGGGCCTGGACGTGGCCCAGATCGACCGCACCGAACAAGCCTTTGCACGCCTGCGCGACGTGGCCGCCGCGCTGTGCGAAGCCATGGACGGCGCACTGTGCGACCAGCATGGCCAGCCGCTGCCGGCAATGGCCATGGAGCCTATCGCCGCCGACCTGGAGCGGCTGTACGACCAACTCGACGGGCGCGATCTGTCCGCCGGCTCGGCACTGGCCCGGCGCCTGTTCAGTTGACACCGGAGGCGCCCGTGGCCGACCCCCTGGATCATTGCCCGGACCCGGCGCAGATGGACCCCGCGCAGGCGGACGCCAGGATCCGCGCACTGCGCGAGCAACTGGTTCACTGGGCCCACCAATACCATGTGCTGGACGCGCCCAGCGTGCCCGATGCCGAATACGACCGCGCATTCCAGGCCCTGCAGGCCCTGGAGGCCGCCCACCCGGCGCTGATCACCCCGGACTCGCCGACCCGGCGCGTGCAGGGCGCGGTGCTGCAAGGACTGACCCCGGTGCGCCACGCGCTGCCCATGCTCAGCATCCAGACCGAAACCGACACCGGGGCCGGCGGCGCGCAAGCCTTCGACGCCCGCGTGCGGCGCGAACTGGGACTGACCGACGCCGACCCGGCCATCGAATACGTGGTCGAACCCAAGTTCGACGGCCTGGCGATGGGCCTGCGCTACGAAAACCGCCGCCTGGTGCAGGCCGCCACCCGTGGCGATGGCGAGATCGGCGAAGACGTGACGCACAACATCCGCACCATCCGGCAGATACCGCTGGGCCTGCCCGACGACGCCCCTGCGCTGCTGGAAGTGCGCGGCGAGGTCTACATGCGCCGCGCCGACTTCGACGCGCTCAACCAGCGCCAGCGCGCGCAAAGCGGCAAAACCTTTGTCAACCCGCGCAACGCCGCGGCCGGCGCAGTGCGCCAGCTCGACGCCAACATCACCGCCCAGCGCCCGCTGCGCTTTTTTGCCTACGGCCTGGGCGCCGTCACCGCGCCGGGCGAAGGCGGCCCGGCATGGCGCACCCACTACGCGCTGCTGCAAACCCTCAAATCCTGGGGCTTCCCGGTCGCAGAGCAGGTCGGCATCGCGCATGGAGCAAGCCAACTGGCGGCATTGCATGAGCAGATCGGCGCCCGCCGCGACGCGCTGCCCTACGACATCGACGGCGTGGTCTACAAAGTCAACGCGCTGCAACTGCAACGCGACCTGGGCTTCAAAACCCGCGAACCGCGCTGGGCCGTGGCGCACAAATACCCGGCGCAAGAGATGCCCACGCGCGTCGAAGGCATAGAACTGCAAGTCGGCCGCACCGGCAAACTCACCCCCGTGGCCCGGCTCGCGCCGGTATTCGTCGGCGGGGTCACGGTGACCAACGCCACCTTGCACAACCTGTTCGAGATCCGCAAAAAACAGGTGCGCGTGGGCGACACCGTGACCGTGCGGCGGGCCGGCGACGTCATCCCCGAGGTGGTCGGCGTGCTGCCCGGCCAGCGGTCGGCCTACGTCGCCAACTTCCGCATGCCCGCCCACTGCCCCGTCTGCGGCAGCGCCGTGGTGCGCGAAAAAGGCGAGGCCAACCACCGCTGCACCGGCGGCCTGTTCTGCGCCGCCCAGCGCAAAGAAGCCCTGTTGCACTTTGCCGCGCGCCGCGCGCTGGACATCGAAGGGCTGGGCGACAAACTGGTAGACCAACTGGTCGACGCCGAACTGGTGCGCGGCCTGCCCGACCTGTACCGGCTGGACCTGGTCGCCCTCAGCGCGCTCGATCGCATGGCCGAAAAATCGGCGCAAAACCTGCTCGACGCACTGGAAAAATCGCGGCAAACCACCTTGCCGCGCTTCCTGTTCGGCCTGGGGCTGCGCCATGTCGGCGAAGCCACGGCCAAAGACCTGGCGCGCCACTTCGGCACGCTCGACGCCATCATGAACGCCAGCGTCGAGCAACTGCTGCAAGTCAGCGACATCGGCCCGGTGGTCGCGCAAAGCCTGCACTGCTTCTTCCAGCAGCCGCACAACCGCGAAGTGGTGGCGCAGCTACGCGCCTGCGGCCTGCGCTGGCCCGAAGGCGCGCCCCCCGAGCGCCCCGCCCAACGGCTGGCCGGCAAGAGCGTGGTTCTGACCGGCACCTTGCCCACCCTGGGCCGCGACGCCGCGCGCGACCTGCTCGAAGCCGCCGGCGCCAAAGTCACCGGCTCGGTCAGCAAAAAAACCAGCTACCTGATCGCCGGCGCCGAAGCCGGCAGCAAACTGGCCAAGGCCCGGGAACTGGGCATCCCCGTGCTGGACGAGGCCGGCATGCTGGCCTTGCTGGCCGGCGAGTGAAGCGCCACGGCGCGTTCGCGCCGGCAAAGCCCGCAGCGCAGCCGTCCGCCGGCTTGCCGGAGCACCCGCGCAGGATGCGGATGTGCCGTGCCAGCCCGGGCAAAGCCATGGGGGCGCCGCAGCCTTCGATCAGGTGCGGATGCAGAAACGGCGTGGCAGAGACGGCGTGGCAGAGACGGCGCCTGAAGCGTCAGCGCGCTGCGCCAGCGTTGCGCACCATGGCCAGGGCGCGGCACAGGTCGGCCCAGGCGGCGGCCTTGGTGTCCGGCGAGCGCAGCAGGAAGGCCGGGTCGTAGCTCACCACTGCCGGGCAAGCCGCCAACTGGTGCGGCCCGGCGCGCAAGCGCCCCAGCGGCTCGGTGCAGCCCAGCGCCGCGCGCGCCGCCACATGGCCCAGTACCAGCACCAGCGCCGGCTGCAGCGCTGCCACGGTGTCGGCCAGGGCGGCCGGGATGTCGGCGCTAGCCAGTGTCGCGTCACCGATCATCTGTCGGTCTGCGCTGGCCATCGAAGCGCATCGCGGCGTTGCATCGCTTGCCAATACGCTCGGTATGGGCTGCGCGATGTGCCTTGCGCTGCGCTCCGATGGCTGCGCGCAGCCTACGACATCTGATCGGTGACGCGACACTGGCTGGCCAGGCCCCGGGCGCTCCAGCGCCGCCAGGAACACGCGCGGGTGCCGGTGCAATTGCATGGCGCGCAGCATGTTGTCCAGCAGCCGTCCGGCAGCACCGCCCAGGGGTTCGGCGGGCGTCAGGCTTTCGGCCACGATCAGCCAGCCGCTGCCCAGGCCGGCAGGCGTTTGTGCCGGGTCCGCAGCGGGGTAGAGCGCTTGCGCGGCGTGCAGTTTCAGTGCCCCGAAGGTCAGTGCCACGGGGGTGGCACCTGCCGCAGGCGGGGCCGCTGCGTCGCCGTGCCGTGCCGGCGCCGGGGAAGTCCTGCGCCCGGCGCGGGGGCGTTCCGCCACCGGCGTGGCGGCTGCGGGGGGCTGCGCCGGCGCCGGCGCGGATGCAGCAGCGGTTGCGGCGACGGTCGCGGGCGCAGCCGCAGCTACTTGCGGCGGGTCCCAGACGGTGATCCCCATTTCTTGCAGCATGGCGCGCTGTCGCGCATCGAGGTGAAGGCTCATACGGACGGGCAAATGGTGGTGCGAACGGTGGTGCGAAGGAGGGTGGCGCTCGGGCGGATGGGGGTCGGGACGAGGGAGGGTCGAAGAAGGAGCCAGGGCGGATCGAAGGCGGAACACAGGCGGATCACAGGCAGATCACAGGGCCAGACTCATGATCATCGCATCCTCGCGCCAGCCGCCCTGGGCTGCCGGGTAGTAGCGCTTGCGCTCGCCGACGCAGCGAAACCCTTGTGCCTGGTAGACATGCTGGGCGCGCAGGTTGCTCACGCGCACCTCCAGCCAGAGCCACTGCGCGCCGCGTCTGCGCGCCCACAGGGTCAGCGCGTCGAGCAGCACCCGGGCCCAGCCCTGGCGCTGGAATGCGGGGGCGACGGTGATGTTCAGCAGATGCACCTCGTCGACCCCCATCATGGCCACGAAGTAGCCCAGCAGATGCTCGCCTGCCATCAGCACCTGGGCCTGGTAGCCCGAGGCGATGGCGTCGGTGAAGTTGCCGCGCGTCCAGGGGTTCGGGTAGGCGCTCTGTTCCACGGCCAGCACGGCATCGAGCCGGGCCAGCGTGAGCGCTTCGAAGCGCACTTCCAAACGCGCTTGCCGGCGCGCTGGCCGGGCGTTGGCAGGGGGTGTCGGCAGAGCGCTCATGCTTTCGTCCATGCGCCATCGTCATATGCCGTCCTGGTGGGCGGCACGCAGGGCGGCCCGTTCGGCCGTGGTGTGCGCCACTTTATCGCGGATATAGCGCGGCAGGGCGGCGCTGGCGGGCACGCCGCCACCGGCCGCGATCGCGCCGGGCGCCAGGCGCAGCAGGGCCGGGGCCGTGGGCAACGCCAGCACATGGCAGGCGGCGGGCGCCAGCCGTTGGCCATAGCGCTCGCGCGCATTGCCGGCCACGGTCCAGCCGGCGGGCGGCTGCACGGATTCGGGCGCGCCCAGGCCGAAGTCGGGTTCGGCGCGCCAGCGGCCGTCGCCGGGCAGCCACTCGCAGCGCGCATGGTAGACCTCGTCCATGCGCGCATCGAGCACCGCCACCACCCGGGTGCAGCCGTATCGTTGGCGCGCTTCTTCGGCCACGGCAAGCAGGGTGTCCACGGGCAGCACGGGCAGGCCCAGGCCCCCGCGTGCGCCATACGCCAGCCCTTGGGCCACGGCGCAGGCGGTGCGCAGGCCGGTGAACGAACCGGGGCCACGGCCAAAGACCAGCGCGTCGAGCCTGTCGAACGACAGTCCCGCTTGCGCCATCAGGCGGAGCACCTGCGGAATCAGCAAGACCGAGGCCCGCGCACCGCCGGGGCCGGTGTGCTGCCAGACATCTGCGCCATGCTGCACGGCGATGGAAAGGGTGTCGGTGCTGGTGTCGAAGGCGAGCAGATTCATGGGGCCTGGGTGTTTGCACGGGTTGCACGGCGGCATGCGAGGACGAGGGGCGCTGGCGGCCCCCGGCTTGGGCGCCGCCAGCCCGACAGGATACCGGCGATCGGTTGCCGCCCGCCGCCCGCCGCCCGTCGTCATGGTGCCCGTCGCCATGGTGCCCGGCCTCGATGCACGACCGCCGGTGCCGGCGCTGCACCGGATCGGCTGATTCGACGCCTGCGCGCACCGCAGAAAAGCGCAGCGTCCCGGTGGGGGCGCCGGACAGCGGCGGTGTGTATGGGTACCATAGCGGCTCAAAAGGAGACGAAGCGATGACGCAAGCCTATGTGTTCGACGCCCTGCGCACCCCGCGCGGCAAGGGCAAGAAGGACGGCCGCCTGCACGAAGTCAAACCCATCGATCTGCTCGCGGGTCTGTTGCACGCGCTGCAGGCGCGCCAGCGCTTCGATACGGCGGCGGTCGACGATGTGGTCATGGGCATCGTCTCGCCGGTGGGCGAACAAGGGTCCGTGCTGCCCAAGGTGGCTGCGCTCAAGGCCGGCTGGGATTTTCGCTGCGCCGGCGTGCAGATCAACCGCTTTTGCGCATCGGGCCTGGAAGCCGTGAATCTGGCCGCGCAAAAAGTGCGCTCGGGCTGGGAAGACCTGGTGGTGGCCGGCGGCGTGGAATGCATGAGCCGCGTGCCGCTAGGCTCGGACGGCGGCGCCTGGGCGCAGGACCCCGAGACCAACCTGGCCACGCTGTTCGTGCCCCAGGGCATCGGCGCCGATCTGATCGCCACGCTCGACGGCTTGCGCCGCGCCGATGTCGATGCCTTTGCGCTCGAGTCGCAGCGCCGCGCCAGCGCCGCGCGCGCGGCCGGGTATTTCGCGCATTCGGTGGTGCCGGTGCGCGACTTCCTGGGCCAGACCATCCTGGACGAAGACGAATTCATCAAGCCCCAGACCACGCTCGAAGGTCTGGCCGCGCTCAAACCCTCGTTCGAGATCCTGGGCGGCATGGGCTTCGACGCCGTGGCGCTGCAACGCTACCCGCAGGTCGAGCGCATCGCGCATGTGCACCACGCGGGCAACTCCTCGGGCATCGTCGATGGCGCGGCCGCCGTGCTGATCGGCAACGAGGCCGCCGCCAAGGCGCATGGCCTGACGCCGCGCGCGCGCATCGTCGCCACGGCGCTCAGCGGTGCCGACCCCAGCATCATGCTCACCGGCCCGATGCCGGCCACGCGCAAGGTGCTGGCGCGCGCCGGCATGACGCTGGCGCAGATCGACCTGTTCGAGGTCAACGAAGCCTTTGCCGCCGTGCCCATGCGCTTCATGCGCGAGTTGGGCGTGCCGCACGACAAGCTCAACGTGAACGGCGGCGCGATCGCCATGGGCCACCCGCTGGGCGCCACCGGCGCGATGCTGCTGGGCACCCTGATCGACGAGTTGCACCGCCGCAGCCAACGCTACGGCCTGGTCACCCTGTGCGTGGGTGGCGGCATGGGCATTGCCACCATCGTCGAACGCCTGTGAACCGGAGACAAAAAGACATGCAAACCATACGCTACGAACTGATCGCCGCCGCCGGCGGCCAAGTCGCGCAAATCACCTTCGACCAGGCCGGCTCCAGTGTCAACACCATGTGCCGCCAGTGGCAGGAAGAACTGGGCCAGGTCACGGCCTTGGTGCTGGCCGACCGTGATCGCCTGGGCGCCGCGCTCAAGGGCCTGGTGCTGGCATCGGCCAAATCCAGCTTCTTTGCCGGGGCCGACCTGAAGGCGACGATGCGCCTGACCCCGGCCGATGCGCCCGCCGCCTTTGGCGAGATCGAGCGCATGAAAAAACACTTCCGCACCCTGGAGACGCTGGGCATTCCGGTCGTCGCCTGCCTGAACGGCGCCGCGCTCGGCGGCGGTTGGGAAGTGGCGCTGATCGCGCATTACCGCATCGCCGTGGACGACGCCAACATCCGCCTGGGCCTGCCCGAGGTCACGCTCGGCCTGATGCCTGGCGCCACCGGCGTGACCAAGATGACGCGCCTGCTGGGCCTGATGGGCGCGCAGCCCTATCTGCTCGAAGGCCGGCTCCTGTCCCCCGCCGAGGCGCTGCAACTGCAGTTGGTGCATGAGCTCGTGGCCACGCCCGAGCAACTCTTGCCCGCCGCGCTGGCCTGCATCGCCGCCCACCCGCAGTCGGCGCAACCGTGGGACGGCAAGAACTACGCAATGCCCGGCGGCAGCCCCGCCAGCCCGGCGCTGGCCAACGCGCTGGCCGTGGCGCCGGCGCAGTTGAAAAAGACCACGCGCGGCCGCCACCCCGCGCCCGAGGCCGTGCTGGCCGCGATGGTCGAAGGCGCCCTGGTGGACTACGACACGGCGTTGCGCATCGAAAGCCGCTATCTGGCCCGGCTGATGACCGGGCCTGTGGCGCGCAACATGATCAACACCTTCTTCTTCGACCTGAACGCGATCCGCAGCGGCAAGTCGCGCCCCGCAGGCAGCCCGCGCTTCCAGCCCGCCAAGGTCGGCATCCTTGGCGCCGGCATGATGGGCGCGGGCATCGCCTGGGCCCAGGCCAGCCGTGGCATTGCCACCGTCTTGCAAGACCTGAGCCTGGAAAAGGCCGACGGCGGCAAAGCCTACAGCGCCCGGCTCGCGCAGGCGCGCGTCGGCCAGGGCCGCATGACGCCGCAGGCACAGCAGGCCCTGCTGGCGCGCATCACCGCCACGGCCGATGTGGCCGACCTGGCCGGCTGCGAACTGATCATCGAAGCCGTGTTCGAGAACCGCGCGCTCAAGGCCCAGGTCACGCGCGCGGCCGAGCCGCAGCTCGCACCCGGCGGTTTTTTCGCCAGCAACACCTCGACCCTGCCGATCACCGGCCTGGCCCAGGCCAGCGCCCGGCCCGGGAAGTTCATCGGCATCCACTTCTTCAGCCCGGTGGACAAGATGAAACTGGTCGAAATCATCCGCGGCCAGGCCACCGACGACGACACCGTGGCGCGCGCGTTCGACTATGTGCAGGCCCTGGGCAAGGTGCCGATCGTGGTCAACGACGCGCGCGGCTTCTACACCAGCCGCACCTTCGGCACGATGGTCATGGAAGGCGCGGCCATGCTCGGCGAGGGCCTGCCCGCCCCGGTGATCGAAAACGCCGCGCTGCAAGCCGGCCTGCCGGTAGGCCCGCTGGCCCTGCTCGACGAAACCGCGCTCACGCTCAGCGTCCATGTCCTCGAGCAGACCCGCGCCGACCACGCCGCCGCAGGCACGGGCTACAGCGCCACGCCCGGCGAGTCGTTGGTCGAACGCATGGTCAAGGAACTGCGGCGCCCCGGCCGCGCCGGTGGCGGCGGCTTCTACGACTACCCCGCAGGCGCGAAAAAGCAGCTCTGGCCCGAGTTGCGCCGTTTGTTCGAGAAACCGGGCCTGGCCTGGAGCGTGCCGGAGATTCAAGACCGCCTGCTCTACCGCCAGGCCATCGAGACCGCGCGCTGCCTGGCCGAAGGCGTGCTCACCAGCGTGTCCGACGCCAACATCGGCTCGATCTTCGGCATCGGTTTTCCGGCCTGGACCGGCGGGGCCATGCAATTCATCTACGGCACCGGCATCGAGCCTTTCCTGCGCCGCGCGCAGGAACTGGCGCAGCGGCATGGGGCCGGGTTTGCGGTGGATGCGCCACTGCGGCAGGTCATCGAGAGGCACCAACCGGTGTATTGACGCGGCGCAGCCGGGGCCCCGGGTCGAATGGGCACCGGCGCGCGGCGGCCCGTGGGTCATGGCTTTAGAATGGCAGGCTTCATGCCCGCAGTTTCATTTCAAGGCGTCTCCAAAACCTTTGCCACGCCCAAAGGGCCTTTTCAGGCACTGAGCCAGGTCAGCCTGGACATAGGGCAAGGCGAATTCTTCGGATTGTTGGGCCCGAACGGGGCCGGCAAAACCACCCTCATCAGCATTCTGGCAGGGCTGGCGCGCGCCAGCAGTGGCCGGGTGCTGGTGCAGGGCCTGGATGTGCAGGCCGACTTCGCCGAGGCCCGGCGCCGGCTGGGCGTGGTGCCGCAGGAACTGGTGTTCGACCCGTTCTTCAATGTGCGCGAATCGCTGCGCATACAGTCGGGGTACTTTGGCGTCAAGAACAACGAGGCCTGGATCGACGAACTGCTGGTCAGCCTGGGCTTGGCCGACCGGGCCGACGCCAATATGCGGCAGTTGTCCGGCGGCATGAAGCGGCGCGTGCTGGTGGCCCAGGCCCTGGTGCACAAGCCGCCCATCATCGTGCTCGACGAGCCTACGGCCGGCGTCGATGTGGAACTGCGCCAGACGCTGTGGCAGTTCATCGCCCGGCTGAACCGGCAAGGGCATACCGTGCTGCTGACCACCCATTACCTGGAAGAGGCCGAAGCCCTGTGCGGCCGCATCGCCATGCTCAAGGCCGGGCAGGTGGTGGCGTTGGACAGCACTTCGCAATTGCTCACGGCGGCCTCGGGCAGCATGCTGCAATTCAAGACCGACATCGCGTTGCCGCCGGCGCTGGCCCGCCTGGCGCGGGTGACCGGGCGCGTCGTGCAGTTGCCCGCGCAGGATGCGGCCGACATCGAAAGCCATCTGGCGGCGCTGCGCCTGGCGGAGGTGGCGCTGCAAGACCTGGAGATCCGCCGCCCGGACCTGGAAGATGTGTTCCTGCAGGTGATGGCCGGCCACTCCCGATCCAACCTGACTGGCCTGGCCGGCACGGGAGCGCCGCAATGACCGGCTGGCAAACCCTTTTCTGCAAGGAAGTGCTGCGCTTTTGGAAGGTCAGCTTCCAGACCGTGGCCGCGCCGGTGCTGACCGCCGTGCTGTACCTGCTGATCTTTGGCCATGTGCTCGAAGATCATGTGAAGGTCTACCAGCGCATCAGCTACACCGCCTTCCTGGTGCCCGGCCTGGTGATGATGAGCGTGCTGCAAAACGCTTTTGCCAATAGTTCGTCGAGCCTCGTCCAGAGCAAGATCATGGGCAGCCTGGTGTTCTTGCTGCTCACGCCGCTGTCGCACCGGGCCTGGTTCGTGGCCTATGTGGGCTCGTCGATCGTGCGCGGGCTGGTGGTCGGGCTGGGGGTGTTCATCGTCACGCTGGCGTTTGCGGTTCCCGAATTCGCCGCGCCGCTGTGGATCATCGTTTTTGCGTTGCTCGGGGCGGCGCTGCTGGCCACCCTGGGGCTGATCGCCGGCCTGTGGGCGGACAAGTTCGACCAGATGGCGGCGTTCCAGAACTTCATCATCATGCCGATGACCTTTTTGTCGGGCGTGTTCTATTCGATACAGTCGCTGCCGCCGTTCTGGCAGACGGTCAGCCACCTGAACCCGTTCTTCTACATGATCGACGGCTTTCGTTACGGCTTTTTTGGCCAGAGCGACGTTTCGCCCTGGCTCAGTCTGGCCATCGTCGGCGCAGCCTGGCTGGCCGTGGCTGCATTGGCCATGCAGTTGCTGCGCACCGGCTACAAAATCCGCCACTGACCCATCGCCCACCACCACCATGACCGCTGAAGAACTGCGCCAGCGCATCGCCGCAGGCTTGGCCTGCACGCACATCACGCTCACCGGCGATGGCCGCCACTGGTATGCCAGCATCGTCTCGCCCGAGTTCGAGGGCCTGCGCGCCATCGCGCGCCACCAGCGCGTCTACGCCACGCTGGGCACGAGCATGCAGACCGACGAAGTGCATGCGCTGTCGATGAAAACCTATACCCCGGCGGAATGGGCCGTCCAGGGGCAGCAGCCATGATCGGCCGCCCGTTGCCGGCCGGTGGCGCAAGCAGGACATGCGCCGGCGGCGCAGTCCTGCCGGTTTGCGGGGGCGCGGCATGGACCGGCTCCTGATCCGTGGCGGGCGCCGCCTGCATGGCGAGGTGCCGGTTTCCGGCGCCAAGAACGCGGCCCTGCCGCAACTGTGCGCCGCGCTGCTCAGCGCCGAGCCGGTGACCCTGCTGAACATGCCCCGGTTGCAGGATGTGAGCACCATGCTGCGCCTGCTGCACCACATGGGCGTGGGGGTCGAGCGCTCGGACGACGGCCCGCTGCGCATCGATGCCGGCGCGCTCCATACCCCCGAAGCCCCCTACGAGTTGGTCAAGACCATGCGCGCCTCGGTGCTGGTCCTGGGCCCGCTGCTGGCGCGCCGGGGCGCGGCCAAGGTGTCGCTGCCCGGTGGCTGCGCGATCGGCTCGCGCCCGGTGGACCAGCATATCAAGGGCCTGACCGCCATGGGGGCGGACATCGTGGTCGAGCATGGCGACATGATCGCCAGGCTGTCCGCAGGCCGCAGGCGCCTGAAGGGCGCCCATATCGCCACCGACATGATCACCGTCACCGGCACGGAAAACTTCCTGATGGCCGCCACGCTGGCCGAGGGCGAGACGGTGCTGGAGAACGCGGCCCAGGAGCCCGAGATCGCCGACCTGGCCGAGATGCTGATCGCCATGGGGGCGCAGATCGAAGGCCACGGCAGCAGCCGCATCCGCATCCAGGGCGTGGACCGGCTGCACGGCTGCAGCCACCGCGTGGTGGCCGACCGTATCGAGGCCGGCACCTTTTTGTGCGCCGTGGCGGCCACCGGCGGCGATGTGCTGCTGCGCCATGGCCGCGCCGACCACCTGGACGCGGTGATCGAAAAGCTGCGCGCCGCCGGCGCCGATGTGCAGGCGCTCGCGGACGGCATCCGCGTGCAAAGCCCGGGCGGCGCCAAGCTCAAGGCCCAGGGCTTTCGCACCACCGAATACCCGGGCTTTCCCACCGACATGCAGGCCCAGTTCATGGCCCTCGATTGCATCGCCCAAGGCACGGCCACGGTGACCGAGACGATTTTCGAAAACCGCTTCATGCATGTCGATGAACTGCTGCGCCTGGGCGCCCGGATCCAGGTGGACGGCAAGGTGGCGGTGATCGAAGGCCAGCCCCGCCTGTCCGGCGCCACGGTGATGGCCACCGACCTGCGCGCATCGGCCTGCCTGGTGATTGCCGGCTTGGTGGCCGAGGGCCAGACGGCGGTCGAGCGCATCTACCACCTGGACCGGGGCTACGACTGCATGGAGGCGAAACTGCACGGCATAGGCGCCGATATCGAAAGAGTGCCGGCATGAGAGCCGCCCGGCCGCCCGAGGGCGCTCCTACCGCAGCCGAAGACGCAGGTGTTCCAGTGCGCGGCATGATCACCCTGGCGCTGTCCAAGGGCCGCATCTTCGACGAGACCCGGCCCCTGCTGGCAGCGGCCGGCATCGAGGTGCAGGGCGATCCGGACCGATCGCGCAAGCTCATCTTGCCCACCAACCGGCCCGATGTGCGCGTGGTGCTGGTGCGCGCCACCGATGTGCCCACCTATGTGCAATACGGCGGCGCCGACATCGGCGTGGCGGGCAAGGACCAGTTGATCGAGCATGGCGGCCAGGGCCTGTACCAGCCGCTCGACCTGGGCATCGCCCGGTGCCGCGTCAGCGTCGCGGTGCGCCAGGACTTTGACTACGCGCTGGCCGTCCGGCAGGGCGCGCGCCTGAAGTTGGCCACCAAGTACAGCAACATCGCGCGCGATTTTTTTGCCGGCAAGGGCGTGCATGTGGACATGGTCAAGCTCTACGGCAGCATGGAACTGGCCCCGCTCACCGGGCTGGCCGATGCCATCGTCGATCTGGTCTCCAGCGGCAACACCCTCCGGGCCAACCAGTTGCTGGAGGTCGAGCGCATCATGGACATCAGCGCCTGCCTGGTGGTCAACCAGGCCGCGCTCAAGCTCCGGCAGGCGGCGCTGCGCCAGATCATCGATGCGTTCGCTGCGGCACTCGTGACCACGGCGGCGACTGCGGGGCAAAGCCGTGCCGCAACGTCGCAAGAAGCGCCGTAGAAAGCGCCGTAAAAAGCGCTGCAAGAAGCACCACAAAAAGCGCCGGGGCAGGGCGGGTGAGCGCCCGATGCCGCTGCTCATGGCCGTCGTTTTCCGCCGGCTTTTGTGTGCAGCCGGGGCCTGGCCCGCGACGCGCGATCGGCCGGCGCCCGGTGTGCACGGAGCCGGCCCGGGGCCTGCCTGGCGGCTCACTTGCGCTCCTGGATGGGCAGGAACGCCAGGTTCTCTGGCCCGGTGTAGTGGGCGCCGGGGCGGATGATCTTGTCGTCGATGCGCTGCTCGATGATGTGGGCCGCCCAGCCGCTGGTGCGCGCGATCACGAACAAGGGCGTGAACATGGCCGTCGGCACGCCCATCATGTGGTAGCTGACGGCGCTGAACCAGTCGAGGTTGGGGAACATCTTCCTGGCCTGCCACATCACCGACTCCAGCCGCTCGGCAATGTCGAACATCCTGGTCGAGCCGGCCCGTTGCGCCAGCGCCCGGGCCACGCCTTTGATGACCGCGCTGCGCGGGTCGCTGACGGTGTAGACCGGGTGGCCGAAGCCGGTCACCACTTCCTTGGCCGCCACGCGGCGGCGGATGTCGGCCTCGGCCTGATCGGGGTCGTCGTAGCGCTTTTGGATCTCGAACGCCATCTCGTTGGCGCCGCCGTGCTTGGGGCCGCGCAGTGCGCCGATGGCGCCGACGATGGCCGAGTGCATGTCGCTGCCGGTGCCGGCGATCACGCGCGCGGCGAAGGTCGAGGCGTTGAACTCGTGCTCGGCGTACAGGTTCAGCGAGGTGTGCATCGCGCGTTCCCACGCGGCACAGGGCTTGCTGCCGTGCAGCAGGTGCAGGAAATGCGCGCCGATGGAGTCGTCGTCGGTCTCCGGCTCGATGCGCCTGCCCTGGGTGGACCAGTGGTACCAGTACAGCAGCATGGAGCCGAGCGAGGCCAGCAGCCGGTCGGCGATGTCGCGCGCGCCCGGCGCGTGGTGCCCGTCCTTTTCCGGCAGCGCGCAGCCCAGCGCCGACACGCCGCTGCGCAGCACGTCCATCGGGTGCGCGCTGGCAGGGATTTGTTCCAGCGCCGACTTGACGCTGGCGGGCACGCCGCGCATGGCCCGGAGCCTGGCTTTGTAGGTGCGCAACCCGGCAACGGTGGGCAGCTTGCCGTGCACCAGCAGGTGGGCGATCTCCTCGAATTCGCAGACCTCGGCGATGTCCAGGATGTCGTAGCCGCGGTAGTGCAGGTCGCAGCCGGTGCGGCCCACGCTGCACAGCGCGGTGTTGCCGGCGGTGACGCCCGAAAGGGCGACGGATTTTTTCGGCTTCGCGCCGGCGCGGGTCATGTCGTTCATCGTGGCTCCTTGAAAGTCGTGTGGCGCCTGGGCCGCCCGTGGGCATCCAGCGCCAGCATCCCGAAACGGGCGTCCAGGGCCTGCCTCGTGGCACCCCTGGCCAGGGTCTCGGCCCGGCCCTGGAACGGCACCGTCATGGAACTGCGGCCGCAGCGCTCGATGCATGCCGTCGGCTCCAGCGCTGCGCCCAGGCGCACCGGGCTGCGCACCGGGCTGCGAGCGGCCATGGCCATGGCCATCACCACCGCGCCGCGCCACGCCACCCCACCCCACGCGCATGCCGGCGGGCGGCCACGAAGGCGGCTTCGGACAGCAGGTTCAGCGCATGGCCCGCGAACCGCGGGCCGTAATGGTGGGCCTGGTCGGGCAAGATCACTTCCAGCATCTGCGCCAGCGTTGCGCTGGCCGGATGCGCTGGCCGGATGCGCTGCGCGGCAAAGGCCGATCGGTGCGGTGGGTGGCGTCATGCTTTGCAATGTACGCAGCAAGAGCGCCCGGTGGAAGGACTGAATTGGCGAATGAAAGCAAGGCCAATGGGGCCAGTTTGCAAATCCTGCAAATCGCCTGGGGCGCGGCCAGGGCGCCGTTGTACAGTCTGCGCGATGAGAAAAACCTTCATCGGCGTTCGTTTGCGGCGCCTGCGCGAAGAGCGCGGGATGAACCAGGCCGCGCTGGCGCATGCGCTGGAACTGTCGCCCAGCTACCTCAACCAGTTGGAGCAGAACCAGCGGCCGCTGACGGTCGCGGTCTTGCTCAAGATCAACCGCATGTTCGGGCTGGACGTGCAGATGTTTTCAGACGATGACGAGGCGCGCCTGATATCCGATCTGCGCGAGGTGCTGGCACATGCCGCCGCGCCCGACACCGTGTCGCTGGCCGAGGTCAGGGAGCTGGCCGCAGGCATGCCCGCCGTGGCCCGCACCCTGATCCGCATGCATGGGCGCCAGCGCGAAGCGCTGGCGCGGATCGAGGACATGGCCCTGCGGCTGGGCGACGAGCGCAGCGGCCTGCCCGGCATCCCGCCGATGCCCTACGAAGAAGTGCGCGACTTTTTCACGGCGCGGCAGAACCATATCGGCGAACTGGACGAGGCCGCCGAACGCATGGCGGCCGAGTGGGCCGGCAGCGAATCAGTCGCCCAAGGGCTGGAGCGCCGGTTGCAGCAGCGCCATGCCGTGCGCGTGGTGCAGACCGACCCGGACAGCGGGGACACCGTGCAGCGCTGCTACGACCCGCAGCGCCGGCTGCTGCAACTGTCGGCCAGCCTGGATGCCGGGCAGGCCGCTTTCCAGATGGCCACGCAACTGGCCTTTCTGGAAATGAGCGACATGCTGCACCGACTTTCAGCCAGCGCAGACCTGTCGTGCGAGCCGGCGCGCGCGCTGGCGCGCATAGGGCTGGCGAACTATTTCGCCGGCGCCCTGTTGCTGCCGTACACCCGCTTTCTGGAGGCGGCCGAGGCGTGGCGCTACGACATCGATCGGCTGGGCCGGCGCTTCGGGGTCGGCTTTGAGACCGTGTGCCACCGCCTGAGCACCTTGCAGCGCCCGTCAGCGCGCGCCGTGCCGTTTTTTTTCGTCCGGGTGGACCGTGCCGGCAATATCTCCAAGCGCCAGTCGGCCACGCATTTCCACTTTTCCAGGGCGGGCGGCACCTGTCCGCTGTGGAACGTCTACGAGGCTTTCGCACAGCCGGGCCGCATCCTGACCCAGTTGGCGCGCATGCCCGATGGCCGCGCCTACCTGTGGGTGGCGCGCAGCGTGTCGAGCGCGCAAGAAGGCTACGGCCAACCGGGCAAGACCTTTGCCATCGGCCTGGGTTGCGATATCCAACATGCGCCGCGCCTGGTCTACGCCAAGGGCCTGGACCTGAAGGACCCGCAGGTGCCCACGCCGATCGGCATGGGCTGCAAGGTCTGTGAACGCGAGGCCTGCCCGCAGCGGGCCTTTCCGTTCATCGGCCGGCAGATCGACATCGATGAGAACCGGCGGACGCTGACGCCCTACCCGGTGCAGAACCGGGCGGGGAGTGGCGCCAATGGCGTAAGTAGCGCCAATGGCCCGAGTGGCCCGAGTGGCGCCAATGGCCCGTGACCCGGCATGAAAAACCGCGCTGGCGCCACTACAGCAATTCGATCTCCGGCAGGCTGGTAAAGCAGCTGTGCCGGGTGCTGTGCACAAAGTCCGCCAGCCAGCTCTGGCCTGATGTGGCGGCGCTGCAGGCCAGGTGCAACTCGCCGGTAAGCCTTGCGCTGCCCGTGGTCCTTATCGGTCTGGCGCTGACATAGCCGCGCTCCAGATAGCCTTGAACCGCCCACAGCGGCAGCGCGGCAATGCCGCGTCCGCTGGCCACCAGTTGCAGCATCGCAATGGTCAGTTCGGTGGTGCGCCGCTGTGCCGGCTGCACGCCCGCAGGCTGCAACACCTGGCGCACGATGTCCAGCATTTCGTCAGGCACCGGGTAGGTGATCAGGGTCTGATCGGCAAAGTGCTCTGCCGCGAGGTGGCTGTGCCTGGTCAGCGCATGGCCGTTGGCCAGCAGCGCCACGATCTCGAAGCGAAACAGCGCGTGGTAGTCCACCGTCTCGGCCGGGTCCCGTTCGGAGACGATCGCGACCTCGGCACGGCCTTGCAGCACCAGCGCAATCGGGTCGGCATGAAAGCCCGAGACGATGTCCAGTTCGACCTCGGGCCAGCGCTGGCGAAAAGCATCCATCGCCGGCATCAGCCAGTCAAAGCAGGTGTGGCATTCGACGACGATGCGCAACTGCCCCGACTTGCCCGAGGACAGCCGCGCCAGGTCGCGCTCGGCAGCCTCGACCAGGGGCAGCGCAGCGTCGGCCAGTTCGAGCAGGCGCAGGCCCGCATGGCTGAACTGCGGCGGCACGGACTTGCGCTCGAACAACGCGGCGCCGAAATGATCTTCCAGCAGCTTGATCTGGTGCGATAGCGCCGATTGCGTGAGGTTGAGCAGTTGCGCCGCGCGCACCAGGCTTCCCGTGGCGCGCAAAGCGGCCAGCGTGCGCAGATGGCGCATTTCCAGTACCGATAAAACCATGAATACTATTCAAGTTGAAAGGCAAAATATTTCGTTTGAATAATAACAGGGCAGCCGGGATCATCGGGCAATGACCTGCACACATATCCTTGGCTTTCCGCGCATCGGCGCGCGGCGCGAACTCAAGTTCGCTCTTGAAAAACACTGGCGCGGCGAGATCGATGCGTCTGCGCTGGAGGCCACGGGCGCAGACCTGCGCGCGCGCCATTGGCAGGCCCAGCGCGCGGCGGGCCTGGACTTCGTGACGGTGGGCGACTTTGCCTACTACGACCATGTGGCCAACCACATACAGCTTCTGGGCTGCGAGCCTGCGCGCTTCGGGTTCGAGGCCGGCGCGGCGGAACTGTCGCGGTATTTCACGATGGCGCGCGGCGTTGCGGCACAGGCCGGCCAGGCCCATGGCGCCCATGGCGCCCATCGCGTGCACGGCGCCGAAGGCACGCGCGCCCTCGAAATGACCAAGTGGTTCGACACCAACTACCACTATCTCGTCCCCGAGTTCGACGCGGCGACGCAGTTTCACCTGAACTCCACGCGCCTGTTCGATGAAGTGGCGCAGGCCCTGGCCCTGGGCCACCCGGTCAAGGCCGTGTTGCTCGGGCCGCTGAGCTTCCTCTGGCTGGGCAAGGAAAAGCAGGCCGGCCGGGACCGGTTCACGCGGCTCGAAGCGCTGCTGCCCGTGTATGGGCAGGTGCTGGCCCGTCTGAAGGCGCAGGGCGTGGCCTGGGTGCAGATGGACGAGCCGGTGCTGGGCCTGGATCTGCCCGATGTCTGGCGCCATGCGTTCGAGCGCGCCTACTGGCAACTGGCCCGCAGCGCACCCCGGTTGATGCTGGCAACCTACTTTTCGCCGCTCGCCGAAAACCTGCGCATGGCGTGCCAATTGCCCGTCGCCGGACTGCATGTCGATGCGGTGCGCGCCCCGGAGGAACTACCGGGCGTCGTCGATTGGTTGCCGGCGCACAAAGTGCTGTCCGTCGGCATCGTCGATGGCCGCAACATCTGGCGCAACGACCTGGACGCGGCGCTCGAGCGCCTGCGGACGGTGCGCGACAAACACCAGGGCGAACTCTGGATAGCGCCGTCGTGCTCGCTGCTGCATGTGCCATCGAGCCTGGACGCAGAGCCGCAGTTGGACGCCGAGATCAAGTCCTGGCTCGCCTGCGCCAGCGAAAAACTCGACGAACTGCGCGTGCTGCGCGCGGCCCTGGACACCGGCGCCGCGTCGGTGCAGGCCGAACTGCGGGCCGCCCGCGCCGCGCTGGCAGCGCGCCGGGCCAGCCCCCGGGTGAACCGCGCGGATGTGGCCCTGCGCGTGGCCCGGACGGCGCGCGGCGATGACCAGCGCAGATCGCCCTTTGCCCGGCGGCAAGCCGTGCAGCGCGCCCGCCATGCGCTGCCGGCGCTGCCCACCACCACCATCGGCTCCTTCCCGCAAACCGCTGACATCCGTGCCGCGCGCGCGGCCTTCAAACGCGGCGACCTGGACATCGGCAGCTACCGCGCGAAGATGCGCGCGGCCATCGCCTTGGCCGTTCGCAAGCAGGAAGAACTGGGCATCGACGTATTGGTGCACGGCGAAGCCGAGCGCAACGACATGGTCGAGTACTTCGGCGAGCAACTCGATGGCTTCGCGTTCACGGCCAACGGCTGGGTTCAGTCTTACGGCTCACGCTGCGTCAAGCCGCCGGTGATCTACGGCGACGTGGCGCGGCCGGCGCCGATGACGCTCGAATGGACGAGCTACGCCCAAAGCCTGACCCAACGGCCGATGAAGGGCATGTTGACCGGCCCGAACACCCTTCTCCAATGGTCCTTCGTGCGCGACGACCAGCCGCGCAGCGTGACGGCAGAGCAGATTGCCTGGGCCATGCGCGACGAGGTGCTGGACCTGGAAGCGGCCGGCATCGGCATCATCCAGATCGACGAGCCGGCCCTGCGCGAGGGCCTGCCGCTGCGCCGCTCGGGCTGGAAGACCTACCTGGCCGGAGCGGCCCGCGCCTTCCGGATCAGCGCCAGCGGGGTCGGCGACCAGACGCAGATTCACACGCACATGTGCTACTGCGAGTTCAACGACATCCTGCCCGAGATCGCCGCGCTGGATGCCGACGTGATCACCATCGAAACCAGCCGCTCGGACATGGAACTGCTGCGCGGCTTCGGGGATTTCAAATACCCCAACGAGATCGGGCCGGGCGTCTACGACATCCATTCGCCGCGCGTGCCCGGCACCGACGAGATGCTGCGGCTGATGCGCAAGGCGGCTGCGGCAATACCGGTTCGGAACCTCTGGATCAACCCTGACTGCGGACTGAAAACCCGCACCTGGCCGGAGACCGAGGCGGCGTTGGCGCACATGGTCGCGGCGGCCCGCATCCTGCGTGCCGAAACGGCGCCCAAGGAGCCGGCGGACCGACGTGGAGACGGTCGAACCGGCTGAGCCTGTCGAGCCTGGCCGGGCAGCGGGTCATTCGGGCCAGCGACCATCGGGATGGAACCGGCAAAATGCGGCCTGCATGTGTCGGGCTGGCCGGTGCAGGCCCCGGAAGTCCCTGCCGGGGGCCGCATCTGCAACCGGCAATCAACGCCACCCGAACCGTCAGGCCCGTCATGAAAATCGCCACCTGGAATGTCAACTCCCTGTCCGTGCGCCTGCCCCAGGTGCTGGCCTGGCTGGCCGCCAACCCGGTGGACGCGCTGTGCTTGCAGGAGCTCAAGCTCAGCGACGACAAATTTCCGCACGCGGCGCTGCAAGCGGCCGGCTACGACGCGGTTGCGCTGGGCCAGAAAACCTACAACGGCGTCGCCATCCTGAGCCGCCACCGGCTGAACGCAGTGGTGCGCAACATCCCGGACTTCGGCGACGAGCAGGCCCGCGTCATCGCCGCCACGCTGGACAGCCCCCTGGGGCCATTGCGCCTGCTCAACGGCTATTTCGTGAACGGGCAGGAGCCAGGCTCGGAAAAATTCGCCTACAAACTGCGCTGGCTGCAAGCGCTGCAAGACATGGTGCGCGCCGAACTGGCCGCGCACCCGCGCCTGGTGCTGGCAGGCGACTTCAATGTCGCGCCGCAAGACCGCGACTCCTACGACCCCGAGGGCCTGCGCGAAACCATCCACCACACCAGCGCAGAGCGCGCGCATTTCCAGGCGCTGCTGGCGCTGGGGCTGGCGGACGCGTTCCGCATGTTCGAGCAGCCGGGAAAAAGCTACTCCTGGTGGGACTACCGCATGTTGGGATTTCAGAAAAACCGGGGGCTGCGCATCGACCACATCCTGGTCAGCGCAGCGCTACGCCCGGCCGTGAGCGCCTGCATGATCGACCGCGCCCCGCGCAAAAACCCGCAACCGAGCGACCACGCGCCGGTGGTGCTCACGGTGGGCTGATGGCCGGGTGCGCCGCCGGTAAATCACGGTCCATGCTGCGGTGTTCATGACCTCTGGCTGGCACCCGAGAAACCCTTTCCCTGGGAAAATCACCATGCCACATGTGAATATCAAGCATTTTCCCTTGCCATCGAGCGAACCAGGTAAGGTCACATCGACACGCACCATCACCGATGCCGTGCAACAAGCGTTCGGATGCAGCGAGGGCGCCATCTCCATCGCACTCGAAGCGGTGTCCCCGGACGTCCGGGATGAGCGAGTCCATCGCCCGGAGATCGATGGCCGCAGGCAACTGCTCTGCGAAATTCCGGACTACGACACCTTGAATCAGGAAGGCCGCGATCATGCGTGAGACCTGTACAGCCGCCGCGCCAAGCGCTGCCGCCGACCGGCTTCCAATGGGGGGCCTGTTGGCCCTCGCGATGACCGGCTTCATCGCGGTACTTACCGAAAACATGCCGGCCGGACTACTGCCAGAGATCAGTCGTGGGATGGGAGTGTCGGAGGCACTCGCCGGCCAATTGGTGACGCTCTACGCATTGGGGGCTGTGGTTGCGGCGATTCCCCTCATGGTGGCGACTCGCGGGTGGTCGCGAAGGTCGCTGCTGCTGCTGGCCATTGGCGGCTTCTTCGTTTTCAATACGGTGACGGCGTTGTCCGATCACTACGTCTTGACGCTGGCCGCACGTTTCGTCGCAGGTATCGCAGCAGGCCTGGCCTGGGGTCTGCTGGCAAGTTATGCGCGTCGCATGGTCAAGCACAGCTTGCAAGGACGTGCACTTGCCGTCGCGATGGTCGGGCCACCCTTGGCGCTCTGCCTCGGCGTGCCTTTGGGCACTTGGCTCGGGACCGTGATGCAGTGGCGGTTCATCTTCGGGATCATATCGGGGCTGGCACTGTTGCTGATGGTGTGGGTCGTGGCGGTGGTGCCGAACTACCCTGGGCAATCTGCCCAGCAGCGCCAATCCGTGCGGGCAATCTTTGTGACGCCGGGATTGCGTCCGATCCTGTTTACGATTCTCGCATGGGTGCTGGCGCACAATGTTCTGTACACCTACATCGCCCCGTTCCTTGCCAGCGTCGCAATGGGCGATCGTGTCGACATCGTGCTTCTGGTGTTTGGCATCTCGGCCATGCTTGGAATTTGGCTCATCGGGATGTTCATCGACCGCTATCTACGCGCTCTGGTCTTGCTCAGCATGGCCGCCTTCGTCGCATCGGGCATTGCGCTAGGGACATCCGATGCAAGCGCACCGCTCGTGTTTGTCGCAGTCGCCATGTGGGGAATGACACTCGGTGGCGCGTCTACCTTGCTGCAAACGGCGGTAGGCGATGTGGCGGGCGACGGTGCCGACGTAGCACAATCGATGCTGGTCACCGTGTGGAACCTGGCGGTGGCAGGCGGCGGCTTCGTTGGCGGTGTGCTGCTGGAAAGCGCAGGACCTCGAGCGCTCCCCTGGGTGCTTGCCGCGCTGGCGTTTGTCGGCTTCTTCGCCGTCTTGCAGGCACGAGCGCGCAGTTTTCGGCCCGGTAGACGCGCAGTGCAAATGGCTTTGGCGGACGGAACGCACCCATTCGATTCAGGGAATCTGAAATGAGTCCGGCGTCACAAAGAGCAAAGAGATCAAAGATTTCTGTCTACGGCACGCTTTCTCGCCCAGGCATTGCCCTGTCCGAATGAAGGTCGGAATCGTCGTACCCTCAACCAACATGTCGGCGCACCCCGGGATGGAGTCCATGCGGCCCCACGGGGTGACCCACCAGATAAGAAAGTGCCGCGCAGTCAGGCGATGGCGCAGGTGACAGAGGGTCAGTCGGAACCGTCGAGCGCTGCTGGAAGGTCGGGGATAGGAGTTCGGCCGATCGAGCGGCTGAAGCGGCGCATGCGGGAGGAGGGGGTTCAGGGCTTGCCGAGCAAGAGGCTAGTGTCGTGTCACCGATCAGATGTCGTAGGCTGCGCGCAGCCATCGGAGCGCAGCGCAAGGCGCATCGCGCAGCCCATACCGAGCTGTATTGGCAAGCGATGCAACGCCGCGATGCGCTTCGATGGCCAGCGCGGACCGACAGATGATCGGTGACGCGACACCAGGGCGGGCGTCGGCGAACATCAGGCGATGTGCTGGCGCAGGTCGTCGCCTCGATCGGGGAGCACTGCGCCGACTGGGGCGCCGATCGGCCGCTCAGTCTCCCCGACCCCTCAGCGCAGCGGCAAATGGCTGCTGTGCTTGACCTCTTCCATCACCGCATAAGTGCGCGTCTCGCGCACACCCGGCAGTTGCCAGAGCACCGCGCCGGCGAACAGGCGGTAGGCGTTCATGTCGGCAGAGCGGGTCTTGAGCAGGTAGTCGAACCCGCCCGCCACCATGTGGCATTCCATGATCTCGGGGTGCACCTGCACGGCGGCTTTGAACTGCTCGAACACATTCGGCGTGGTGCGGTCCAGCAGCACCTCGACGAACACCAGCATGCCCGCGCCCAGCATCGAGGGGTTCAGCCGCGCTGAATAGCCTTCGATGATGCCCGCGCGCGCCAGGCGCTGCACGCGCGCCAGCACGGCCGTGGGCGACAGGGCCACGGCCTCGGCCAGCTTGAGGTTGGCGATGCGGCCGTCTTCTTGCAGGATGGACAGGATCTTGCGGTCGATCCGGTCCAGGTCGGTGGGTTTGCTCATCGAAACTGGTGAATTTCTCTATGCGGCCGGTGATTTTCAGCCATTCATTCGGCGCAAGTCCAGGGATCATCGCATCGGGCTTACCGAAAGACCGCCATGCCGCCTGCTTTGCCTTCGACCGCTTTCGCCCCGCGCACAGCGCCGGACTGCCCGCTGCGCGCGGCCATCACCGCCGCCTGCCGGCTTGCGGAACCCGAGGCCCTGGCCCCGCTGCTGGCCCAGGCCCGCCTGCCCCCGGAGCAGGCGGCAGCGGCCGGGCAGTTGGCGCTGCGCATGGCGGGCACGCTGCGCCAGCGCAACAATGCCACGGGCCGCGCGGGCATCGTGCCGGGGCTGCTACAGGAGTTTGCGCTGTCTTCGCAGGAGGGGGTGGCGCTGATGTGTCTGGCCGAGGCGCTGCTGCGCATTCCCGACCGGGCCACGCGCGCGGCGCTGATCCGCGACAAGATCAGCCGCGGCCAATGGGATGCGCATCTGGGCCAAAGCCCGTCGTTGTTCGTCAACGCCGCCACCTGGGGTTTGCTGATCACCGGCCGGCTGGTGGCCATGCACAGCGAAGACAGTCTGGGCGCGGCGCTGGGCCGGCTGATCGCCAAGGGCGGCGAGCCGCTGATCCACAAGGGCGTGGACATGGCCATGCGCATGTTGGGCGAGCAGTTCGTCTGCGGCGAAACCATCGACGCGGCCCTGCACCAGGCCCGCGCGCTGCAGGCCCGGGGCTTTCGCCATTCCTTTGACATGCTGGGCGAGGCCGCGCTGACCGCCGCCGACGCCCGGCGCTACTACGCCCTGTATGAGCAGGCCATCCACGCCATCGGCAAAGCCTCCAACGGGCGCGGCATCTACGAAGGCCCGGGCATCTCGATCAAGCTCTCGGCGCTGCACCCGCGCTACAGCCGCGCGCAGTGGGGCCGCGTGATGGACGAGCTCTACCCGCTGGTGCTGCGCCTGGGCATGCTGGCCCGCGACTACGACATCGGCCTGAACATCGACGCCGAAGAGGCCGACCGGCTGGAGCTTTCGCTCGACCTGCTGGAGCGCCTGTGCGGCGAACCCGCGCTGGCCGGCTGGAACGGCATCGGCTTTGTCGTCCAGGCCTACCAAAAGCGCTGCCCGTTCGTCATCGATTGGCTGATCGCGCTGGCCCGCCGCACGCAGCGGCGCCTGATGGTGCGGCTGGTCAAAGGCGCTTACTGGGACAGCGAGATCAAGCGCGCCCAGGTCGATGGGCTGGCGGACTACCCGGTCTACACGCGCAAGGTGCACACCGACATCTCGTACCTCGCCTGCGCACGCCAACTGCTGGCCGCGCCCGAAGCCATCTACCCCCAGTACGCCACGCACAACGCCGAAACCCTGGCCAGCATCTACCAGTTGGCAGGCCACGGCGCCGGTGACGGCAGGGATGACGGCGCGGCGCAGTACGAATTCCAATGCCTGCACGGCATGGGCGAGCCTTTGTACGAGCAAGTGGTAGGCCCCGTCGCGGCCGGCAAGCTGGGCCGCCCGTGCCGCATCTACGCCCCGGTCGGCACCCATGAAACACTGCTCGCCTACTTGGTGCGCCGCCTGCTGGAAAACGGCGCCAACACCTCGTTCGTGAACCGCATTGCCGACCAGGGCATAGCCCTCGAAGACCTGGTGCGCAGCCCCGTGCAGCGGGTCGAGCAGGCCGCCCGCGAGCAAGGCATGGCCGGCCTGCCCCACCCCCGCATCGTGCTGCCGCAAGACCTGTACGGCGCGCAGCGCGCCAATTCGCTCGGGCTGGATCTGGCCGACGAAAACACCCTGGCCCGATTGGCCAGCGCGCTGCAAGCCAGCGCCAGCCAGACATGGAGCGCCGCTCCGATGCTGGCCACGGACCCCGCAGACCCCACGGCCGCAGCCGTGACCCCCTGCGGCGCGACCGCGCCCGTGTCCCACGGCGGTGCATCTGCGCCGGCAACGCCGTCCAGCGCGACCGCGCCGCTGGCGCCGGCAGGTGCCAGCGTGCGCAACCCCGCCGACCAGCGCGATGTGGTCGGCCAGGTGCAAGAGGCCAGCGCCGCCGCGACCGGGCAGGCCCTGCACTGCGCGCAGCAGGCCGCAGCCGCCTGGGCGGCCACGCCAGCGGCCGAGCGCGCCGCCCGGCTGCGGTGTGCCGCCGATCTGTTGCAGCAGCGCATGCCGCTGCTGCTCGGTCTGCTGGTGCGCGAGGCCGGCAAAAGTTGCCACAGCGCCATCGCCGAAGTGCGCGAGGCCGTGGACTTTCTGCGCTACTACGCAGCGCAGGTCGAGGCCTGGTTCGACGACGCCACGCACCTGCCGCTCGGCCCGGTGGTCTGCATCAGCCCCTGGAACTTCCCGCTGGCCATCTTCACCGGCCAGGTGGCCGCCGCGCTGGCCGCAGGCAACCCGGTGCTGGCCAAGCCTGCCGAACAGACGCCGCTGATCGCCGCCGAAGCCGTGCGCATTCTGTGGCAGGCCGGCATACCACGCGGCGCGGTGCAGCTACTGCCCGGCCCGGGCGACACCGTAGGCGCCCGCCTGGTGGCCGACGCGCGCGTGCAGGGCGTGATGTTCACCGGCTCCACCGAGGTGGCGCGCACACTGCAACGCCAGTTGGCCGGGCGGCTCGATGCCACAGGCCGCCCGGTGACGCTGATTGCCGAGACCGGCGGGCAGAACGCGATGATCGTCGACTCGTCGGCCCTGGTCGAGCAGGTGGTCGGCGATGTGCTGGTCTCGGCCTTCGACAGCGCCGGCCAGCGCTGCTCGGCGCTGCGCGTGCTGTGCGTGCAGCAAGAGGTCGCCGACCGCGTGCTGACGATGCTGCAAGGCGCGATGGACGAACTGTGCATCGGCAACCCCGGCGCATTGCAGGTGGATATGGGCCCGGTGATCGACGCGCAAGCCCGGGCCGGCATCCTGGCGCACATTCAGGCACTGCGGGCCAAGGGCCAGCGCGTGTTCCAGCCCGGCCGCAGCCCGGCCAACGACACCACCCATGGCCACTTCGTGCCGCCCACGCTGATCGAGATAAACCACATCGGCCAGTTGCAGGCGGAGGTCTTCGGCCCGGTGCTGCACCTGCTGCGCTACGCGCGCCAAGACCTGGAGCAACTGCTCGACCAAATCAACGCCACCGGCTATGGCCTGACCCTGGGCCTGCACAGCCGCATCGACGAGACCATGGCGCGCGTGCTCGAACGCAGCCATGCCGGCAACATCTACGTGAACCGCAACATGGTCGGCGCCGTGGTCGGCGTGCAGCCCTTTGGCGGCGAAGGCCTGTCCGGCACCGGCCCCAAGGCCGGCGGGCCGCTGTACCTGCTGCGGCTGCTGGCGCAGCACCCGGTTCAGGCGCCGGCCCGGATACTCGGCCCGGCCGACCACGGCGCGAGCGCCGACAGCGCCCGCCAGCGGCTGCTGGCGCCGCTGCGCCAGTTGGAGCGCTGGGCGCAGGCGCAAGGCCGCGACACGCTGGCCGACAGTTGCCGCCGCTTCGCAGAGCAAACCCCAAGCGGCAGCACCCGCACCCTGCCCGGCCCCACCGGTGAGCGCAACCTCTACACCCTGGTGCCGCGCCGCCATGTGCTGTGCCTGGCCCCGACCGACGAGGATTTGCTGACACAAACCGCCGCCGTGCTGGCCACCGGGGGCATGGCGCTGTGGCCAGGCAGCCAGCAGCGCAGCATCCATGGTTCCTTGCCCGCGCAGGTGCAGGCGCGCATCCAATGGGTGGACGAGGCGCTGGAGGACGACAGCATCGAACTGTCCGCCGTGCTGCACCATGGCGGCGTGGCTGCGGTCGCGGGGGCCGGGACAGCGCCGCACGCGGAATCTGAAGCATCGTTGCGCGCAGAATCTGAAACAGCGCTGCGCGCTGTGTGCGCAGCCCTGGCCCGGCGCTCCGGCCCCATCGTGGGCCTGACGGCGCTGCCTGCGGGCGCCACCGATGTGCCGCTGGAGCGCCTGCTGCTCGAACGCTCGGTGAGCGTGAACACCGCAGCCGCAGGCGGCAACGCCAGCCTGATGACGATGGGTTGAGGCGAGGCCCATCGATGCAACGCGCCCGCAGGCCCGCCAGGGCGCTCATTCCATTGCTGAACCATCCGTGCACTTCGTCGGCACCGCTCGCCGTGCATCTGTGCTGCCTGCGCTGCGCCTGCGCGTTCACGAACGATTGGGAAATGGAATCACTCGATGGCAGCGCCGGTGGCCCGCACCACGGCCTTCCACTTGGCATATTCCTTGTGCGTGAACTGCCCGAACTGCTCGGGCGAGCCGCCCACCGGGTCGGCGCCTTCGCGGATCATCTGTGCTTGCAGCGCCGGCAGCGTCTCGTTGACCGCCTGGTTCAGCGTGGCGATGACGGATTGCGGCGTGTCTTTGGGCGCGAACAGGCCAAACCATGAGCCGGCCTCGAAGCCGGGAAAGCCCTTCTCCGCCACGGTCGGCAGATCGGGCAGCGAACGCGAGCGCCTGGCGCTGGTGACCGCCAGCGCATTGAGTTTGCCCGCCCGGATATGCGCGATGACCGACGGTATCGTCGCGAACATGAACTGTATGCGCCCCGCGAGCAGGTCATTGAGCGCGTCCGCGCCCTTGTACGGCACATGCGTGGCCGGCGTGTCGATGCGCTCGGTCAGCATGAAGCCCGACAGGTGCGACGAGGTGCCCACGCCCGTGGAACCGTAGTTCAGTCGGCCCGGATTGGCCTTCAGGTAAGCGACGAAATCCCCTAGTGTCGCGTCACCGGTCAGATGTCGTAGGCTGCGCGCAGCCATCGGAGCGCAGCGCAAGGCGCATCGCGCAGCCAATACCAAGCGTATTGGCAAGCGATGCAACGCCGCGATGCGCTTCGATGGCCAGCGCGGACCGACAGATGATCGGTGACGCGACACTAGCGTGCTGGCCGGCAGCGACGGATGCAGCACCAGCACGTTCGGCACGTCGGCAATCTGCACCACGGGCACCAGGTCGGTCAGCGGATCATGGCCCAGCCTTTTGTAGAGCGTCTGGTTGATCGCGATCGGGCCCACCGAGCCGACCAGCAGCGTGTAGCCATCGGCCGGCGCCCGCACCACGTATTCGGTGCCGATGTTGCCGCCCGCGCCGGGGCGGCTTTCCACCACGAACGACTGCTTCAGGCGCTGGCTCAGTTGCTGGCTCACGCTGCGTGCCAAGGTGTCGGTGGTGCCGCCTGCGGTGAAGGCCACCACCAGATGCACCGGCCGGTTGGGGTAGCCGGGGTCTGCGCTGGCGCTGTGCGCCGGCGCCGCCAGCGCGAGGCCGGCGGCCAGCGCGAGGCCGATGCCCGGGCGCCGGGGCGATCGGCGGGGAAGTCCGTGCATGGCGTCTCTCCTGCGTGCTGCGTGCTGCGGTGTTGCGGTGCTGCGCTGGACTTTCTGCTCCCTGCGGACACAGGCCGGCGCGCCTTCAGTCGCGGTAGCCCGGGTCCAGTCGGTCGAGCTTGCGCAGCAGCGCCGGCCATTCCATCACGCCATAGGGACGGCGCGTGCCGGGCTGGTAGTTGTTCCAGGTCTGGTGCAGCACATCGGCCGGCACCGTGCGCAGCGGTGTGCCGCAGGCCATCGCCGCCAGTTGCGCGCGGCAGGCCAGTTCCAGCCGGTGCATCCAGTTGAACGCCTCGCCCACGGTGCGGCCCACCGTCAGCGCGCCGTGGTTGCGCAGGATCAGCGCCTCGCCGGCGCCCAGATCGGCGACCAGCGAAGCCTGCTCGGCGGTGTCCAGCACCACGCCCTGGTAGTCGTGGTAGCCGATCTTCAGAAAGCGCATTGCCGTCTGCGTCAGCGGCAGCAGGCCGCATTCGAGCGTCGACACCGCCATCGAGGCCCAGCTATGGGTGTGGATCACGCAGGCCACGTCCGCACGGGCGTGGTGGACGGCGCTGTGGATCACGTAGCCGGCCTGGTTGATGCCGTAGCCGAGCGCGCCGAAATCCGGCTGCGACAGGATCTTGCCGTCGCAGTCCACCTTGATCAGGCAACTGGCGCTGATTTCCTCGTACATCATGCCGTAGGGGTTGATCAGGAATGCGTTTTCCTCGTCGGGCACGCGCGCGGAGATGTGGTTGGCCATCATGTCGGCCATGCCGTACCAATGCACCAGCCGGTAGCAGGCGGCCAGGTCGACGCGGGTCTGCCACTCGGCCTGGCTGCACTGCCCGCGCATCGAGGGGATGTCGAGCATTCCGGGTAGGCCCATGGCCGCGCTCCTTTTTATCTTTCAGGCAACGGGTGTCGAACGCGGTGGCCGCCGGCGGCCCGTTTGTCTCGTGTCGCCCGGCAACCAGCCCAGGCCCCCGGCAATGCCTTGGGCGGCAGGCAGAACGCCGGATGCGGCACCGGGGGTTGCGCGGCAGACAGCGGCCAGGCCTGCGCCACGCCGACGCCACGCTGACGCCGTGCCGACGTGGCCCCGAGCACACCATGAAGCCGCAAGAAGTGCAATGGTGAAAACGCCGCCGCACTGCCCTGATGGCATCCGGCATGCCCGTGCCCGAACGCACCACCCTCGGCCCAGGTGGGTCCCGCCCCGCCCGGCATATCGAAGGCCATGCTCAGCGGCTGCTCGGAAAGCTGAACACCGCCCCTTCGCGCACGCCCGCCGAGGGCCAGCGCTGGGTGATGGTCTTGCGCTTGGTGTAGAAGCGCACGGCGTCGGGGCCGTAGGCGTGCAGGTCGCCGAACAGGCTGCGCTTGAAGCCGCCGAACGAGTGGTAGGCCACGGGCACGGGCAGGGGCACGTTCACGCCCACCATGCCGACCTGTATGTGGTCGCTGAAGTAGCGCGCGGCTTCGCCGTCGCGGGTGAAGATGCAGGTGCCGTTGCCGTATTCGTGGGCGTCGATCAGGTCCATGGCCTCTTGCAGCGTTTGCACGCGCACCACGCCGAGCACGGGGCCGAAGATTTCTTCTTGGTAGATCTTCATGCCGGGCTTGACATGGTCAAACAGGCAGGCGCCCAGGAAGTAGCCGTTTTCGTGGCCGGCGGCCACCTGCACGCCACGGCCGTCGACCACCAGCGTGGCGCCTTCGGCGACGCCGCTGTCGACATAGGCTTTGACTTTCTCGAAATGCTGCCGGGTGACCAGCGGGCCCATGTCGTTGCCGCTGTCGGTGCCGGGGCCGACTTTCATCTTGGCGATCTCGGTCTTGATGCCTGCCACCACGGCGTCGCCGACCGCATCCCCGACGGCGACCAGCAGCGGGATGGCCATGCAGCGCTCGCCGCAGGAGCCGTAGGCGGCGCCCATCAGCGCGTTGACGGCGTTGCCGACATCGGCGTCGGGCATCAGCACGGCGTGGTTCTTGGCGCCGCCCAGGGCCTGCACGCGCTTGCCATGGGCGCAGCCGGTGGCGTAGATGTATTCGGCGATCGGGGTGGAGCCGACAAAGCTCACGGCCTTGACGCGCGCGTCGGTCAGCAAGGTGTCGACCGCTTCCTTGTCGCCATTGACCACGTTCAGCACGCCGGGGGGCAGGCCCGCCTCCAGCGCCAGCCGGGCGATGAACAGCGCGCACGAGGGGTCGCGCTCGGAGGGCTTGAGCACGAAGGTGTTGCCGCAGGCCAGCGCCATGGGCCACATCCACAGCGGCACCATGGCCGGGAAGTTGAACGGCGTGATGCCGGCCGTCACGCCCAGCGCCTGGAATTCGCTCCACGAATCGATGGCCGGGCCGACGTTGCGGCTGTGCTCGCCCTTGAGCAGTTCGGGGGCGTAGCTGGCGTATTCGACGTTTTCGATGCCGCGCTGCAACTCGCCATGCGCGTCGGCCAGCACCTTGCCATGCTCGGCGGTGATCAGGGCCGCGATCTGCGCGGCGTTGTCTTCCAGCAGCCCCTTGAGCCGCGACATCACGCGCGCGCGTTTGAGCACCGGCGTGTTGCGCCAGGCCGGAAAGGCGGCCTGCGCCGAGGCGATGGCGGCCAGCACCGTGGCCTTGCTGGCCAGCGCCACGCTGGTGCGCGACAGCCCGGTGGCGGGGTCGAACACCGGCTGCGTGCGGGCGCTGTCGGCCAGTATCTGGCCGTCGATCAGGTGGCCGATGGTGTGGGTGACGGTGGGGTCTTGTTGCATGGTGACGATGGGTATTGAAAGCGGCCGCCGGCGCATGTGTTGCACGCGCCGGCGGCCATCGGTTCAGGGTCTGGCAGGCGCCTGAGCGGGTGTGCCGGGCGTGCGCGCTGGAGCACCTTCGGCTGCGGAATGAGCGCCTTCGGGCGGCCGGGCGACGCGCACTGGGATACCTTCGCCTTCGGCTACGGTATGAGCGCCTTCGGGCGGCCGGGCGGCGCTCATGCCGTTTCGGTCAGCGCATCGCCGAGGGCGTTGACCAGGCGGTCGATCTCGGCCTTTTCGCTGATGAACGGTGGCGCCAGTTGGATGGTGTCGGCGCCGTAGCGCACATAAAAGCCCTTTCTCCAGCAGTTCATCGCAATCTCGTAGGGCCGCCTGGCCGGCTCGCCCGGCGCCGGCGCGATCGTCAGACCCGCTGCCAGGCTGAAGTTGCGGATGTCCAGCACATGTTTGGCGCCCTTGAGGCTGTGCACGGCTTGCTCGAAGTGCGGGGCCAGCGCCTGCACGCGGCCGATCATGTCTTCCTTTTGCAGCAGGTCGAGCGCCGCAATGCCGGCGGCGCAGGACACGGGGTGGGCCGAGTAGGTGTAGCCATGCGGAAACTCCAGCATGTAGTCGGGGCCGCCTGCGGCCATGAAGCTGTCGTAGATCTCCTTGCTCGCCACCACGCCGCCCAGCGGCTGCACGCCGTTGGTGATCTGCTTGGCGAAGTTCAGCAGGTCGGGCGTCACGCCGAAAGCCTCGGCGCCGGTCCAGGCGCCGGAGCGGCCAAAGCCGCTGATCACTTCGTCAAAAATCAGCAGGATGCCGTTTTGCGTGCAGATATCGCGCAGCCGCTGCAGGTAGCCCACGGGCGGGACCAGCACCCCGGCGGAGCCGGCAAATGGCTCGACGATCACGGCGGCAATGTTCGATGCATCGTGCAGCGCAATCATGTCGAGCAGGCGGTCGGCCAGTTCCTTGCCCGTGGGCGGCTGGCCCTTGTGGAAGGAGCCTGCGGGCGGCTGGGTATGGGGCAGGTGGTCGGCCTCGATGGTCTGGCCGAACAGCTTGCGGTTGGCCCCTATGCCGCCGACCGAGATGCCGCCGAAGTTCACGCCGTGGTAGCCCTTTTCGCGGCCGATCAGGCGCGTCTTGTGGCCCTGGCCCTTGGCGCGCCAGTAGGCGCGGGCCATTTTCAGCGAGGTGTCGGCCGCTTCCGAGCCTGAACTGGTGAAGAACACATAGTCCAGCCCTGCCGGCGTCAGCGCCTTGATGCGGTTGGCCAGCTCGAACGACAGCGGGTGGCCGAACTGGAATGCCGGCGCGTAGTCGAGCCGGAGCGCCTGTTTGCCTATCGCATCGGCGATCTCGCGGCGGCCATGGCCCAGGCCCGCGCACCACAGGCCCGACAGGCCGTCGAAAATCTTGCGCCCTTCGGCGTCGGTGTAGTAGGCGCCGCTGCCGGCAACGATCATGCGCGGCTGGGCCTTGAACTGGCGGTTGGCCGTGTAGGGCATCCAGTGCGCATCGAGCCACTGGGCGTCCATGCGCGGGCCTTCGGCGCCGGCGGCGGGTTTTTCGAGATTCACGAAGCTCATGGAATATCTCCTGTACAAGCCAAACGGGATGGAAAGCAGGGCCGTCCCGGTCATCGCTGTCCACGGCGGGATGGGGCCTGGTGTCGCGTCACCGATCATCTGTCGGTCTGCGCTGGCCATCGAAGCGCATCGCGGCGTTGCATCGCTTGCCAATACAGCTCGGTATGGGCTGCGCGATGCGCCTTGCGCTGCGCTCCGATGGCTGCGCGCAGCCTGCGACATCTGATCGGTGACGCGACACCAAGCCATTGTTGCGCCGCGCTTTGATCTCTCCAATAATCCAATGTCAATGTTTACTTGACGATTCATGCAAGCAAAGGCCGCGCTGCCCAGCCCCGCACCCGCCATGACCACCATGACCACGCCAGCGGCCGCCCCGGCCCGGCACCGCGCCGTGCTGGGCCAGCTCAGCGACATGGACCTGCGCCTGTTGCAGGTCTTCAAGAGCGTGGTCGAATGTGGCGGCATGTCGGCCGCCGAACTGGAACTCAATATCGGCACCAGCACCGTCAGCCGCCACATGAAAGACCTGGAAACCCGGCTCGGCCTGACGCTGTGCCGCCGTGGGCGGGCCGGTTTTGCGCTCACCGCCGAAGGCCAGCGGGTGTATGACGAGACCCTGCGGCTGCTGGCCTCGGTGCACAGCTTTCGCGCCAGCATCGACGACATCCATTCGCGCATGGGCGGGCAACTGGCGCTGGCCATTTTCGACAAGACCGCCAGCAACCCGGCAGCGCGCATCGGCCAGGCCATTGCCGCCTTCGCCGCCACGGCGCCGGATGTACAACTGCAACTGCATGTAGGCTCGATCAACGCGATCGAGCGCGGCGTCATCGACGGCAGCTACCAGGTGGGCATCATCCCCGCGCACCGCAGCTCGCAAAGCCTGGCCTATAGCGACCTGTTTGCCGAGACCATGCTGCTGTATGGCGGCGCGGGCCATCCGCTGTGCGCCGCCGCGACCCCCCCGGCCGACTGGCAGGCACTGCGCAACTACCCGTTTGCCGGGCTGGGCTACCACTCGCCGAACATGGCGCTGAGCCACCAGGCCCGGCTGCAACGCGCGGCCACCGGGTTTGACCAGGAGTCGATCGCCACGCTGATCCTGTCGGGCCGCTTCCTCGGCTTTCTGCCCGACCACTATGCCGAGGCGTTCGAGCGCCAAGGCCGCATGCAGGCCGTGAACCCGGCGCTGTTTCGCTACGACTGCCAGTTCGTCAGCCTGATGCGCCGCTCGCCCGCACCCACTCGGGCGGCCCAGGCGTTTGCCCAATGTTTGCAGCAGGCGCACCGGGCTGTAAGCCCGCCGGCAGGCCAGGCCGCAAGCCCGCCGGTGATTCAGGCCGCAGGCCCGCCGGCAGGCTAGTGTCGCGTCACGGATCAGATGTCGTAGGCTGCGCGCAGCCATCGGAGCGCAGCGCAAGGCGCAGCGCGCAGCCCATACCGAGCGTATTGGCAAGCGATGCAACGCCGCGATGCGCTTCGATGGCCAGCGCAGACCGACAGATGATCGGTGACGCGACACTAGGCCGGCTGAGGCGTTCGGAGCGGTGGTGGCGGACGGACGCCGGTTCGATTCCGTCTTTGTCGTCTTTGTCACTGGAATGGCAATGCAGCGGGAATGAGTGGGAATGGGCGGGTCGCCCGCCAAACCCAGGTTGAACTGCCATCGGGAGGTGCTTGCAGCCGCTGCCGCCCGATGGCCGCCAAGCGGTAGCGTTGCAGGCGACTGGCACATGCCGACTGGTCCGGCTATTCGGTGTCCGAGGACGCCTTTACCTTCACCTTCACGCGCAGGCATGGCGCAGGCATGCTCGTCGCCGCTGCCTGAGCGCAGCCAGGCCCGGGCACCCCTTGCGCGCATCTGCGCCACCGCTGGCAGCACCGCCGCAACCCGCCGGGCCTGCCGGCACTGGCGCGCAGCCCCGCAAACAACGAAACATGGGTAAACTCCCGCCACCGCCCATCGATGCCTGGAGACATGGCCATGCGCCAGACCGAACTGCACCTGACCGACGAAGACCGCGCTGCGGTGGACGAAATACGCCGCAAGGGGCGGCACCATGCGCGCGAGGTCAATCGCGCGCATGTGCTGCACAGCCTCGATCGTGGTGTCCCGGAGGCCCAGATCATGGCCGTGCTTGGACTGGGGCGCACCGCCGTATGGCGCACGCGCCTGGCCTATCTGCAAGGTGGAATCGATCTGGCGGTGTTCGATCTGGCGCGCCCCGGCCGGCCGCGCCAGTACGGCACGGACGACGAAGCGCGGGTGATGGCGCTGGCATGCTCGGCGCCTCCTGCGGGCCAAAAGCGCTGGACGCTGGCGCAGCTCGAATGCGCCGCGCGCCAAGAGCCTGGCCTGGGCCGCATGGGCCGGGAAACCGTGCGGCGCATATTGAGAAAAACGACGGCAAACCCCGGCGCAGGTTGATGCGCTGCCCCGGCGCGCCGACGGAGCGCCGGCCGGCAGCGCTGGCACGACGGGCGGCGCTGGCACGCTGGTGTCGCGTCACCGATCATCTGTCGGTCTGCGCTGGCCATCGAAGCGCATCGCGGCGTTGCATCGCTTGCCAATACAGCTCGGTATGGGCTGCGCGCTGCGCCTTGCGCTGCGCTCCGATGGCTGCGCGCAGCCTACGACATCTGATCCGTGACGCGACACTAGTGTCGCGTCACGGATCATCTGTCGGTCTGCGCTGGCCATCGAAGCGCATCGCGGCGTTGCATCGCTTGCCAATACGCTCGGTATTGGCTGCGCGCTGCGCCTTGCGCTGCGCTCCGATGGCTGCGCGCAGCCTACGACATCTGATCCGTGACGCGACACTAGACCGATGCGGCCGGCCGGGCCGGTGGCCGGCATCGGCGGGAAGCACATCGGCCCGTCGGGCAGGGCCATGCGCCGGACCGGCGCATGGCCAGCCGGGAGCTGGCGGCGCCTGGCGCCGAGCCATCGGGCGCACATGCCGTCGTCAGGACGCGGATCGGGGGATGGGGCGGCATTGCGTTTCATGATTTACAGGCCAAAGCACCAGGCCATCGGCGCCGGTGGCGCGCAGCATTTTTTGCCGCCGATCGCCATGGCGGCCCGCCACCGCCACCACCGCCACCACCGCCACCATCGCCACCATCGCCACCACCACCGCCACCACCACCACCACCACCACCACCACCACCACCACCACCGCCACCGCCACCGCCACCGCCACTGCCACCGCCAGATGTGCCATGCAGCGTGGCACGAAAGGCACGAAAGGCACGAAAAGTACGACAAGCCGGCGCAAAGCCGCCCGGCGGCCAATGGCACAATCGGCGCCAGCCCTGCGGCAACGCCCGCTGCCCTTGGCGGAAACCGCGCCAACACCATGTTCACAGGCATCGTCCAAGCCATCGCCCGCATCGCCGCCATCCACGACAGCACGGACCTGCGGCGCCTGACCCTCGAATTTCCGGCCGGTTTTTGCCAAGACCTGGGCCTGGGCGCCAGCGTGTCGGTCGATGGCGTATGCCTGACGGTCAGCGCGCGGCCCACGCCGACATCGGCCATGTTCGATCTGGTACGGCAAAGCCTGAACGTGACCACGCTGGGCGGCTATGCGCAGGGCGAGCGCGTGAACGTCGAGCGCGCGGCCCGGTATGGCGCAGAGATCGGCGGGCACCCGCTGTCAGGCCATATCGACTTTGCGGCCACACTCATCGACAGGCGCGCCTCGGACGACAACCTGGTCTGGCGTGTGGCCATTGCGCCCGACATGCGCAAATACATCTTTGCCAAGGGCTATGTCGCCGTCCATGGCGCCAGCCTCACGGTGTCTGAAGTCAACCGCGCCGAAGGCTGGTTCGAGGTCTGGCTGATCCCCGAAACCCGCCGCGCCACCGTGTTGGCCGACAAGCGGGTCGGCGACCGCCTGAACATCGAAATCGAGCGCAGCACCCAGGTGATGGTGGATACCGTGCGCGCAGCCGTGCACGAAAGCCTGGGCCGCCTGCAACCGCTGCTGCAAGCACTGCTGCAAGAAAAAGGCCTGGCGCTCGAAGACTTCGTGCCGCCGCCCACGCCGCCCACGCCGCCGCGCTGAAATCCGTCGGCCCCTGCGGCCACCCACCCACCGGCCCCTCGACCTGATCGGCCGCGCGCCAGCCTTTGCCCACCGGTTCGTTGGGCAAGCCCGGCATTGCAAGATGATGTATCAGGATTGCAACGGCGATACAGAAAACTAATGACGCAAGCAACGTCTGTACCACTTTGTGATTGTTGCTCCGCAGACGGTTTTTCATCGCAACAATCCGCGTACCAATCGACTGGGCCGACCCGCTTTCCACCCGCCACGGCGGGCCATGCGCCACAGCCCGGTCATTGACAAGGGAGGTACGAACGATCCGGGCGCCACTGGCCCATGAGCGCAAGTACCCATGGAGGGAGCGTGCGCCAGCCCACACCGGGCAGGCGCACGAGAGCATCAATCAGCACAGAGAAAGGATTGGAACGCAGCCAACGTTTGCAGCGTCGATGGGTCCGTCTCTGGTGCGCCATGGCACGGCCAAGCGATGCTGACACGCGGGATGCGTCCAGACAAACACCATGGCCACATCTGACAAAAGTTCCGCCCCGCTCGTCGCCAGCACATCCGGCGCCACACTGCCCGTCACCACACTGCCCGTCACCACTACGCAGGGCCATCGCGCAGTCAGTAGTTTCACTCCGACAATGACAATCGATGTGGTGGACGGCGGACAGGACGCCGGCACGTCCGGCGCCAGCACGCAGGGCAATCGCGCAGTCAGCTTCGCTCCGACAATGACAATCGATGTGGACGGCGGACTGGACCAAACGGCCCCGGTGCTGAGCACCGGCGCTGACGCCCCGAAGGTCAGCGGCGACAAGTTGGTGCTCCGCTACAGCGAAGCGAACCTACTGGGCACGGCCCACCCCGATCCGGCTGCGCACGCCTTTGCGGTGACGGTCAATGGCAGGACCAACCCCGTCACCGACGTCGCCGTCGATTCCCAGACCAAGACCGTCACGCTGACGCTGACCCGCCCCGTGACCGGCGGCGAGGATGTGAGCGTCACCTACACCAAGCCCACTGACAGCAGCAAGGCCATACAGGACGCGGCCGGCAACATCGCCGACGACATCACTGCGCCGCTCCGTGTGAACAGCGGAACAGACACCACGGCCCCGACACTGGTCGCCGATACCGTGGCCCCGCCGCGTATCGGCGGCGGTGGCAAGGAACTGGTGCTCACCTACGAAGACGCGAACTACCTGAAAGCTGTCCAGGTGCCCAAGACAGCCTTTGCGGTGCTCGTCAATGGCACGCCCAACGATGTCACCGCAGTCAAGGTGGATGGCGGGCAGGACAAGACCGTCACACTGATGCTGAGCCGCTCCGTGCCCTCCGGTGCGGAGGTGAGCATCGCCTACACCCCGCCCGGGGAGAGCACCCAGGCCATACAGGACAGGCAGGGCAATCCCGCAGCCGGCATCGTTGAGCCGATGCATGTGGACAGCGGACGGGACCAAACGGCCCCGATGCTGGTCTTCGGCGGCATCTCGACGGTCAGCGGCGACAAGTTGGTGCTCGGCTACAGCGAAGCGAACCTACTGGGCACGGCCCACCCCGATCCGGCTGAGGCTGCGCGCGCCTTTGCGGTGACGGTCAATGGCAGGACCAACCCCGTCACCGGCGTCGCCGTCGATTCCCAGGACAAGACGGTCACGCTGACGCTGACCCGTCCCGTGACCGGCGGCGAGGATGTGAGAGTCGCCTACACCAAGCCCGCTGACAGCAGCAAGGCCATACAGGACGCGGCCGGCAACTTCGCCAAAGACATCACTGCGCCGTTCCCTGTGGACAGCGGAAGAGACACCACGGCCCCGACACTGGTCACCGATACCGTGGCCCCGCCGCGTATCGGCGGCGGCAAGGAACTGGTGCTCACCTACGAAGAAGCGAACTACCTGAAAGCTGTCCAGGTGCCCAAGACAGCCTTTGCGGTGCTCGTCAATGGCACGCCCAACGATGTCACCGCAGTCAAGGTGGATGACGGGCAGGACAAGACCGTCACACTGACGCTGAGCCGCTCCGTGCCCTCCGGTGCGGATGTGAGCATCGCCTACACCCCGCCCGGGGAGAGCACCGAGGCCATACAGGACTGGCAGGGCAATCCCGCAGCCGGCATCCGTGAGCCGATGCATGTGGACAGCGGACGGGACCAAACGGCCCCGGTGCTGGTCTTCGGCGGCATCTCGACGGTCAGCGGCGACAAGTTGGTGCTCAGCTACGACGAAGATAACAACCTGGACACAGTCCACAAGGCGCTGGCTGGATCCTTTACGGTGCTCGTCGACGGATCGCCCAACCCCGTCACCGAGGTCAGCGTGGCAAACGCACCGGCCAAGACGGTCACGCTGACGCTGACCAAGGCCGTGGCCAGAGGTGTGCCGGTGACCGTCGCCTACCAGGCCACAGCCGACAACGCGATACAGGACATGGCAGGCAACCGGGCACTGGACATCACTGAGCCGATGATCCATGTGGACAACGGGGAAGCCCCAACGGACCCGGCACAGACCGCTGGCACATCCGGCACCGGCACACCCGGCACCACGGCGCATGACGCCGGCACATCCGGCGTCATCACAACGGGCGCCACGCCGCCCGATGCCAGCACGTCCGGCACCGGTACACCCGGCACCACTGCGCCCGACGCAGGCACACCAGGCGTCGTCACAACGGGCGTCACGCTGCACGACTCCGGCACACCCGGCACCGGCACACCCGGCACCGGCACATCCGGCACCGGCACACTTGGCACCGGCACATCCGGCACCGGCACATCCGGCACCGGCACACTTGGCACCGGCACATCCGGCACCGGCACATCCGGCACCGGCACACCTGGCACCGGCACACCTGGCACTGGCACACCTGGCACCGGCACACCTGGCACCGGCACGCCCGGCACCAGCACACCTGGCACCGGCACATCCGGCACCACTGCGCCCGACACCGGCACACCCGGCGTCATCACAACGGACACCACGACGCACGACGCCGGCACGCCCGGCACCGGCACCGGCACACCCGGCACTACTGCGCCCGACGCCAGCGTCCCCGGCGTCATCACAACGGGCGCCACTGCGCCCGACGCCGGCACGCCCGGAGCCAGCGCATCAGGCGCCACGCCGCACGACACCGGCACGCCCGGTGCCGGCACCACGACGCCCGGCACCGGCACACCCGGCACTACTGCGCCCGACGCCAGCGCCCCGTCCCCGTCGGAGAACAACGCCACCCCGTCCCCACCGTCGGACAGCACTCCATCCTCCGGCAGCCCATCGACAGCCGACGTGCTGGACATCGTCAGCCAGTTCAGCATGGTCGGAAACCAAGCCAATGACCAGACCCCTGCGACCCCCGTGGCCCCCGTGGCCGGCGACCGCAACGCAGACGGCGTTCTGGACCGCACGCAGCCTGCGGTGCACTCGATCAGCGTCACGCCCAACGCCAACGCCCCCGGCAGCCTGGCAGACGCGCCATCCGGCCTGGTCACGCTGGTCAACGACAGCCAGGACGGCAAGGTGCGCCCCGGCAGCCAGGAACGCATCACCAGCCTGGAGCAGAAAGACGCGCCCGCCCAACTGCCGAAGGGAATGGAGATGCCCATCGGCCTGCTGCACGCGCAAGTGACGCAGGCCGTGGACAGCGGCCATCCGGCAAGCCTGAGCCTGTTCGTCGCCCTGGCGCTGAACGTCAACGAACTGTGGGTGCAGGACAACGGCACCGGCGTCTGGACGAACCTGGCCAGCGCACCCTACGGCGGCAAGACGGTGCTGGCAGACGGCCAGCTCAGGCTGGACATCCATATCGATGACGGCGGGCCGTTCGATGCGGACGGCAAGGTCGACGGCGTGGTCAGCGTCGTGGGGGCAGCGGCGCATATGCCGCTGTCCATCGTCGGACAGGCGCCCGACGTGGCGCAGCACGGGTTCTGGTTCTGACGCCGGCCGTGGATGGAAAAGACTTCTTCGACAACGAGCAGGGAGAAAAACCATGACGACGACACTGACGCCCCGGCCCGTCTTGCCGGCCGCCCCATTGCCGGCTGCCCCCTTGCTGGCCGCCCTGACCCTTGCCGCCGCCTCGATGCTGGCGGCATGTGGTGGCGGCAGCGGTGGTGATGATGGAACCGCAGGCCCGATCCAAGGCAAGAACACGGTCGATCCGGCCCAACTCCAGGGGCGCTGGGGCAGCGCTCTCGGAGGGAGAGACCCAATGACGGCCGTGGTCGTGCCCGACAGCGCCGATCAGGCCAGCGCCTGGATACTGAGCCACGATGCCCTGACGCTGGTCAAACTGACGCTGCACAGCGACGGCAATGCCAGCGGCATGTCGTATGCGCTGGACGAAAGCGATGCCACGGGCCAGGCGCAGACCGGCCAGGTGACCGCCAGGCTGGCGGAAAACCCGCCGCAGATGGCGCTCACGGGCCTGAATGCGCGCGCGGCAGCGAATGCGGCGGCCGGCGCGAATGCGGGCGTCGTGGCGTTCGACCAAAGCGATGCGATGAGCACGCCAGCGGTGCAGACGGACGCAGCCGGCGCCTGGCGCGCGAGCGCAGGCAATGGGAGCCGGCTGATCGACTGGACGGTATCCAACAGCGGGCAACTGACGGGCAGCCACACGAGCACCGGCTGCACCTATGACGGAAGCCTGCTGGCCATGACCAGCGGCAACAGCTTCAACGCGCAGTTCAACCAAAGCTGCCCGGGGGTCGGGGCCGGGGCGGCGCAAACCATTGCATTCAGCGGCATCGCGACAGTCAACCCGTCAAAGAACCGGATGACCGTCGTCGGCACCAGCGCCGACGACGCCCATGCGGTGGCGATCCTGTTCCAGAAGTAAGCGCGACCGGCGCCGGGGCCGAGCACCGGCCCGGCGCTGGTGGCCTATCTGCCTGAGTGCTGCCCGATGCCGGCCCTGGCATCCGCCAACCGGCCCAACACCAGGCCCAACACCGGCCCAACACCGGCCCCATCGGCCCCATCGGCCGCACCCCCTTGCGGCCTTGCGCAAAGCCCCGGGCTGCCCGCAACGCGGTTGGCCAGGGTCTTGGCGGCGATACAAAAACCTGCTGCAAAGCAACAGCTGTGCTGCTTTGTGACGGCGGCTCCGCAGACGGTTTTTCATCGCAACAATCCGCATACCAAGCGACTGGGCCGACCCGCTTTCCACCCGCCACGGCGGGACATGCGCCACAGCCCGGTCACTGGTCAGGGAGGTACGAACGATCCGGGCGCCACTGGCCCCTGAGCGCAAGTAACCATGGAGGGAGCGTGCGCCAGCCCACGCCGGGCCGGCGCACGAAACGACAACCAACACAGGGAAAGGACTGGAACGCCGCCAGTGCTTGCGCAGTCGCCATCGATCCGGGGTTCTGCTGCGCCGTAGCGCGGCCGATGGGCACTGACACACGGGATGCGTCCAGACAAGCACCATGGCCACCACCAATAGTGTCCTCAACGCCACGCTGTCCAGTTACCAACTCACCGCTGGTGTACCCGTCACCCTCACCATGACATTCGATCAGGATGTCCTCTATTTCGATCCTGGCGCCATCAAAGCCTCCATTGGCAAGGTGGGTGAGCCCACGTACAAGTCCAAGTCTGAACTCAAAATCTGGACCGCCACTTACACGCCTGCGGCCCACGAAATTAGCGTCACCCACTTCATCAGAGTGGAACTGTCCAAGGTGCACAACGTCAGAGGCACCGAGATCGGTAACACCTTCGTCAGAACCGCTGGCTTCACTGTGGCCCCGGCGCCGTTGACGCCGACGCTGATCCCCGACGGACCTGCCGCCCCCAAGGTCACTGACAACCAAATGGTGCTCAGCTACGTCGGAGGCGCTGGCCTGGACGATACCGCCTCGTTGACGACCAACGCCGGCTTTACCGTGAGCAGCGCCAGCCTCGGCAGCGCAGCCATCAGCGTCAACAGCGCCAGCGTGAATGCAGCAAACAAGACCATCACGCTGACCCTCAGCCGTGCCGTGGCCAACCTTGAGCAGGTGCGCGTCAGCTACACCAAGCCCGACAACGGCAATGGCGTGCAAGACAAGACGGGCCACGTCGCTGCCAACTTCACGGACCAGGCCGTGATCAACAACACACCAGACACCACGCCCCCGGTGCTGATCACCAGAGGCGCTGACGCCCCGAAGGTCAGCGGCAACCAATTGCTGCTCAGCTACGACGAAGCCAACAGCCTGGACTCTGGAGTCCTCATGGGCAGCGGCGGCTTTACCGTGACCAGCGCCACTGGCGCCCCCATCAACGTCAACAGAGCCAGCGTCGATGCGGCAAGCAAAACCGTCACGCTGACCCTCAACCGTGCGGTGGGCAACGGCGAGCAGGTGAGCATCAGCTACGCCATGCCCCCCAGCTCCTCCTTCAAAGTCGTGCAAGACGCCGCCGGCAACAAAGCGGCCATCTTCACGGGCCAGTCCGTGATCAACACCGCCGACACCACGCCCCCGGTGCTGATCACCAGCGCTACCGCCCCGAATGTCAACGGCGATCGAATGGTGCTCAGCTACACCGATGTCAACATCTTGGACGACACCGCCCTGCCTGGCAGCGCCGGCTTTACCGTGACCAGCGCCAGCCCCGGCAGCGCAGCCATCAGCGTCAACGGCGCCAGCGTGAATGCGGCAAACAAGACCGTCACGCTGACGCTCAGCCGACCCGTGGACAACGGCGAGCAAGTCAGCGTCAGCTACACCAAGCCCACCAGCGGCAATGTCGTGAAAGACGCCGCCGGCAACGCCGCTGCCAGCTTTACGGGCCAAGCCGTGAACAACGAGACACCGGACACCACGCCCCCGGTGCTGATCACCACCGGCACTTCCGTCCCCAAGGTCAACGGCACGCAATTGGTGCTCAGCTACACCGAAGCCAATAGCCTGGACCCTGCCGCCCTGCCTGGCAACGCCGGCTTTACCGTGACCAGCGCCAGCCCCGACAGCGCAGCCATCAGCGTCAGCAGGGCCAGCGTGAATGCAGCAAACAAGACCATCACGCTGACGCTCAGCCGCCCCGTGGACAACGGCGAGCAGGTCAGCGTCAGTTACACCAAACCGACCAGCGGCAATGTCGTGCAAGACGCCGCCGGCAACGACGCTGCCAGTTTCACGGGCCACACCGTAAACAACGAGACACCAGACACCACGCCCCCGGTGCTGATCACCACCGGCACTTTCGTCCCCAAGGTCAACGGCACCCAACTGGTGCTCAGCTACACCGAAGCCAATAGCCTGGACCCTACCGCCCTGCCTGGCAACGCCGGCTTTACCGTGACCAGCGCCAGCCCCGGCAGCACCCCCATCACCGTCAACGGCGCCAGCGTCAATGCAGCAAACAAGACCGTCACGCTGACCCTCAGCCGTGCCGTGGAAAACCTCGAGCAGGTCAGCGTCAGCTACACCAAGCCCACCAGCGGCAATGTCGTGCAAGACGCCGCCGGCAACGACGCTGCCAACTTCACGGACGAAACCGTAAACAACGAGACACCGGACACCACGCCACCGGTGCTGATCATCACCAGCACTTCCGCCCCCAAGGTCAACGGCACCCAACTGGTGCTCAGCTACACCGAAGCCAATAGCCTGGACCCTACCGCCCTGACGGGCAGCGCCGGCTTTACCGTGACCAGCGCCAGCCCCGACAGCACCCCCATCAGCGTCAACAGCGCCAGCGTGAATGCGGCAAACAAAACCGTCACGCTGACGCTCAGCCGACCCGTGGCCAACGGCGAGCAGGTCAGCGTCAGTTACACCAAACCGACCAGCGGCAATGTCGTGCAAGACGCCGCCGGCAACGACGCGGCCAACTTCACGGGCCACACCGTAAACAACGAGACACCAGACACCACGCCCCCGGTGCTGATCACCACCGGCACTTTCGTCCCCAAGGTCAACGGCACCCAACTGGTGCTCAGCTACACCGAAGCCAATAGCCTGGACCCTGCCGCCCTGACTGGCAGCGCTGGCTTTACCGTGACCAGCGCCAGCCCCGGCAGCACCCCCATCACCGTCAACGGCGCCAGCGTCAATGCAGCAAACAAGACCGTCACGCTGACCCTCAGCCGCCCGGTAGACAACCTCGAGCAGGTCAGCGTCAGTTACACCAAGCCCACCAGCGGCAATGTCGTGCAAGACGCCGCCGGCAACGACGCGGCCAACTTCACGGACGAAACCGTAAACAACGAGACACCAGACACCACGCCACCGGCGCTGATCACCAGCGGCGATGCCGCCCCCAAGGTCAACGGCACCCAACTGGTGCTCAGCTACACCGAAGCCAATAGCCTGGACCCTGCCACCCTGACTGGCAGCGCCGGCTTTACCGTGACCAGCGCCAGCCCCGGCAGCACCCCCATCACCGTCGACAGCGCCAGCGTGAATGCGGCAAACAAGACCATCACGCTGACGCTCAGCCGACCCGTGGCCAACGGCGAGCAGGTCAGCGTCAGCTACGCCAAACCGACCAGCGGCAATGTCGTGCAAGACGCCGCCGGCAACGACGCGGCCAACTTCACGGGCCAGACCGTAAACAACGAGACACCGGACACCACGCCACCGGCGCTGATCACCAGCGGCGATGCCACCCCCAAGGTCAACGGCACCCAACTGGTGCTCAGCTACACCGAAGCCAATAGCCTGGACCCTGCCGCCCTGACTGGCAGCGCCGGCTTTACCGTGACCAGCGCCAGCCGCGGCAGCGCAGCCATCAGCGTCAGCAGCGCCAGCGTGAATGCGGCAAACAAGACCGTCACGCTGACCCTCAGCCGTGCCGTGGAAAACCTGGAGCAGGTCAGTGTCAGCTACACCAAGCCCGCCACCGGCAATGTCGTACAGGACGCCGCCGGCAACGACGCTATTGACTTCACGGACCAGACCGTAAACAACGAGACACCGGACACTACGCCCCCGGTGCTGATCACCACCGGCACTTCCGCGCCCAAGGTCAACGGCAATCAAATAGTGCTCAGCTATACCGAAGCCAATAGCTTGGACCCTGCCGCCCTGGCAGGCAGCGGCGGCTTTGCCGTGTCCAGCGCCAGCTTCAGCATCACCCCCATCAGTGTCAACAGCGCCAGCGTGGATGCGGCAAACAAGACCGTCACACTGACCCTCAGCCGTGCCGTGGAAAACCGCGAGTCTGTGAGCGTCGGCTACACCAAGCCCACCACCGGCAATGGCGTGCAGGACGCCGCCGGCAACGCCGCTGCCAACTTCACGGTCGTGACCGTACACAACAACCCCCCGCGGCCCCCCAGTCTGATCGTCGGTGGCCCTGGTGCCCCCAAGGTCAACGGTCGTGAACTGGTGCTCAGCTACTACTTAGAAGCCAATAGCCTGGACCCTGCCGCCCTGACTGGCAGCGCCGGCTTTACCGTGACCAGCGTCACCGGCACCCCCATCACCGTCATCAGTGCCATCGTCAATGCGGCAAACAAGACCATCACGCTGACCCTCAGCCGTGCCGTGGAAAACCTGGAGCAGGTCGGCGTCAGCTACACCAAGCCCACCACCGGCAATGTCGTGCAAGACGCCTTCGGCAACAAAGCGAACGACTTCACGGGCCGGGCCGTGGACAACAAGACACCAGACACCACGCCCCCGGCGCTGATCATCACCGGCACTTTCGCCCCCAAGGTCAACGCTCGTGAACTGGTGCTCAGCTACACCGAAGCCAATAGCCTGGACCCTGCCGCCCTGACTGGCAGCGCCGGCTTTACCGTGACCAGCGCCAGCCCCGACAGCGCAGCCATCAGCGTCAGCAGCGCCAGCGTGAATGCGGCAAACAAGACCGTCACGCTGACCCTCAGCCGCCCGGTGGACAACCTCGAGCAGGTCAGCGTCAGTTACACCAAACCCACCAGCGGCAATGTCGTGCAAGACGCCGCCGGCAACGACGCGGCCAACTTCACGGACGAAACCGTAAACAACGAGACACCGGACACCACGCCACCGGCGCTGATCACCAACGGCGATGCCGCGCCCAAGGTCAACGGTCGTGAACTGGTGCTCAGCTACACCGAAGCCAATAGCCTGGACCCTGCCGCCCTGACGGGCAGCGCCGGTTTTACCGTGACCAGCGCCAGCCCCGACAGCGCAGCCATCAGCGTCAGCAGCGCCAGCGTGAATGCGGCAAACAAGACCGTCACGCTGACCCTCAGCCGCCCGGTGGACAACCTCGAGCAGGTCAGCGTCAGCTACGCCAAACCCGGCAACGGCAATGTCGTGCAAGACGCCGCCGGCAACGACGCGGCCAACTTCACGGACCAGTCCGTGACCAATGCGACACCGGACACCACGCCCCCGGTGCTGATCTTCTCCTTCCCTACCACTCCGAGCATCGACGGCAATCAAATGGTGCTCCGCTACACCGATGTCAACATCTTGGACGACACCGCCCTGGTAGGCAGCGGCGGCTTTACCGTGACCAGCGCCAGCTTCAGCAGCACCCCCATCAGTGTCAACAGCGCCAGTGTGGATGCGGCAAACAAGACCGTCACACTGACCCTCAGCCGTGCCGCGGAAAGATACGAGCGGTTGAGCGTCAGCTACACCAAGCCCACCACCGGCAATGGCGTGCAGGACGCCGCCGGCAACGCCGCTGCCAACTTCACGGGCGTGACCGTACACAACAACTCCTCGCCCCCCAGGCTGAACACCACCGGCGTTGACGCCCCCGTGGTCAACGGTCGGGAGTTGATCCTCTACTACTCGTTTTCCCTCGGAGACGTCAAAGCCCTGGACCCTGCAGCACTGACGGGCAACGCCGGTTTTACCGTGACCAGCACCAGCCCCGGCAGCACCCCCATCACCGTCAACAGCGCCAGCGTGAATGCGGCAAACAAAACCATCACGCTGACCCTCAGCCGACCCGTGGAAAACCTCGAGCAGGTCAGCGTCAGCTACACCAAGCCCACCACCGGCAATGTCGTGC